>CAZGFE010000029.1:0-31042 GCA_964524665.1 uncultured Gemmatimonas sp. | reverse complement strand
GGCGTGCCCTCCTCGTGCAGCTCGAGGATCCGGTCCACCACGAACCGCGTCTGCTGCGTCTCGTCCTGCGCCGTGACGAGCCAGGGGCGCTCGCCTCCCGTGCGCCGCGAGTACAGCTCCTTGGAGTAGCGCTCCTCGGCGCGGGAGATCAGCAGGTTCGTCGCCTCGAGGATCGGTTGCGTGGAGCGATAGTTCTCCTCGAGCGTGACCACCGCCGCGCCGTGATACTCGCGCGGGAAGTCGAGGATGTTGCGGATGGTCGCGCCGCGGAACGCATAGATGCTCTGCGCGTCGTCGCCGACGACCGTCAGGTTCCGGTGCACGCGGCACATCCCCTTGAGGATCCGCGCCTGCAGGAGATTCGTGTCCTGGAACTCGTCCACAAGAATGTGGTCGTAGAGCCCAGCGACCTTGTCAGCGAGCGCGGGGACCGTCTCCAGGAGCAGCGCCCAGTAGAGCAGCAGATCGTCGTAGTCGAGCAGGTCGCGCGCTTGTTTGCGGGCGGTGTAGTCGGAGAACAGGCGGGCGAACTCCTCCTCGAACTCCACGAATCGCGGATACTCCTCGCGGAGGATCGCCCCCACGGGGATCTCCGTGTTCACGTGCCGCGAGTAGACATGGTGGAGCGTCGCCTTCTTCGGAAAGCGCTTCTTCTTGTCCCCCAGCCCGAGTTCGGCGCGCGAGATCTGCATCAGGTCCTCGGCGTCGCTCTGGTCGAGGATCGTGAAGTCGCCCGGGAGCCCGGCCTCGGGTCCGAAGCGGCGGAGCAGGCGGTGCGCCGTGCCGTGGAACGTGCCGCCGTGCACGCTGCGGCTCGCATTGCCGACGAGGCGCTCGGCGCGCGCCAGCATTTCCTGCGCGGAACGGCGCGTGAACGTGAGCAGCAGGATCCTGGACGGCGGCACCCCGCGCTCGATGAGATGCGCCACGCGGTACACGAGCGTGCGCGTCTTTCCGGTGCCCGCGCCCGCGACGATCAGGAGCGGTCCGTCCGGGTGTGTGGCAGCCTGGTATTGGGCCGCGTTGAGTTCGGCCGCGAAGTCCACCGTCCGGCGCGGCGGAGCCTCGCGCACGCGGGGCGGGTAGGCGCGGGGGAGCTCGGTCACGCCCTGAATATATCCCGAAGGGGCGCGCCGAGGGCTACCTTCTCACGCAACCGCCATTGGGAGAACGCGAGATGTCCGTTGGAAGAGTGTTGGTGCTCGGAACGCTGCTCATCGCTCCCGCCGCGCTCGGCGCGCAGGGGCCCGCCCAGGGGCCGACGCAGCCCCCTCCTGCGGCGCAGGGCGCCGCTCAAGGCACACTGGCCGCGCAGCGCTTCTTTCGCGGCAACACGCACACGCACACGTGGAACTCGGACGGCGACAGCCCGCCGGACGCCGTGCTGCTCTGGTACCGCGACCGCGGCTACCACTTCGTCGTCATCACCGACCACGAGTGGGTCACGGATGTGGCGCCGCTCAATGCGCTGTACGCGACGCCGTAGCGCTTCGTGGCGATCGCCGGCCAAGAGATCACGCAGCGTGTGGCGGACTCCGCCCACCCGGGCGGGGTGCGCGATGCACACCTCAATGCGATCGGGACGCAGCAGGTGATCCTGCCGCTCGGCGACGGCGGCCTCGCCACGGGGACGCGCCTCGGGCCGATGTTCCGGCGGAACGCGGCGCTCATTCGCGACGGCGGCGGGGTGGTGCAGGCCAACCACCCGAACTTCCGCTGGTCCGTGCCGTCGGCCGAGCTCACGGCGCTGCCGGACTCGTCGCTGCTGGAGGTGTTCAACGGGCATCCGCTCACCAACGATGAGGGCGGCACGAGCCAGGAGGGGGTGTTCAAGAATTCCGCCGAGGCCATCTGGGACACACTGCTGACGCGCGGCAAGGTGATCTTCGCGGTCGCATCGGACGACGTGCACAGTCTGCGTCCAGCCGAGGCCGAGCGTGCCGACCTCGCGCGACCCGGTCGCGGGTGGATCCAGGTGCGGGCTGAGAGTCTGGCGGCACCGGCGATCCTCGCGGCGCTCCGCCGCGGCGACTTCTACGCGTCCACCGGCGTGACGCTCCGAGCGTACGAGATCTCGCAGACCGAGTATCGCGTCTCGATCCAGCTCGACGGCGACCGACGCTACCGCACCGAGTTCATCGGGAGCGGCGGCCGGATCCTCGCGACGTCACACACGCTCACGTCCACGTATCGGATCGTGGGGAACGAGGGTTATGTACGCGCGCGAGTGGTGGATTCCGCGGGCAAGCGCGCGTGGCTGCAACCGCTGATCCTGTCTCGTCGGTAGTGTCCTTCGGCGCCCGTCACGCGGCGGGATACCGGCGGCCGACTCTCGGCGGTGCGGCCTGTTCGGAGCTCCGAGGTGCCCGATGCGAGCGCTGGCTATCGGCCAGTCCTTCAGTTATGCTTTGCAGTATGCGGCTTCGCTCTCCTTGGTTCCGTCGACTCACATCGTGCGCCCTCGCGCTGTCCTTCGGCCTGTACATGGCTGAGGGGCTGATCGCGGACACGCACGACGGCGATGCGCCAACCGGTGAGGCCGTTGTCGCCGCCTCGGGTGCCGGGCTTGGCTCGCCTACGTCGTTGCCGCCGACAGGTGGCAAGGTGCCTGAGCGCTCTGGCCACGAGCAGCACGCCTGCCACTGCGTGCACGTGCACAGTGGTTGGCTCTCGGACGTGCCGACAGTCGGGGACGGCGTTGGGCTCCGGAACTCGCGGCCCTTGGCGCGGACGGAACGTGCGCCTGCCAGCCGTCGCGGCGATCAGCCTCTGCGACCGCCGATCGCCTAGGACTCCGCGAAGGCGCGAGCGCCCGACCAACGCGGTCGGAGCGTTCATGATCGCGCCGCGCCCCTGCCGCATGGCGGCAGCACCCACACATCTCGCCGTTGAAGCTGAGATCGTTGCGAATTGTCGCGACGACGCGATGCCCTGACCTTCCACGCCTCAGCGTGGCGGTCGAGTCGTTGCCGGCCCACGGCGCGGTCGATCCAGGAGACGCGGTACCTTGTCAGTACATCTTCGAGTTCCACGGCCGCCGCTCGCCGTCGCCCCTCGCGTGGCACGCGTTCGGCGCGGCCTCTTGTTCCGGCGCTGCCGAACCCTGCTGGCCATGATCGCCGCCAGCGTGAGCGCGGCACCGCCCGCGTCCGCGCAAGCGGCGAACGTTCAGGTACCGGCAGATACGCTGCCGCTGTCCATCGTGGACGTGCAACGTCTTGCGCTTCGGCAGAATCCGGTGCTCCTCGGTGCCCGAGAAGAGACCCGGGTCGCCGAGGGCGCACTCCGGCAGGCGCGCATCCTCCCGTTCAATCCCGAGCTGGCCCTCCAGTCCGTCCGGGGGAACACGGCCGGCTCAGGAGCGGCGCAGGAGCTAGTGCTCTCACAGGACATTGAGTGGGCTGGCCAGCGCGGGCTGCGCGTGGCGGCAGGGCAGCAGGGATGGGTTCGGACGGTCGCCGACGTTCGGGATGTGGAGCGCGGCACGATGGCGCTGGCGAGCGCGAGCTTCTATCGCACGCTGGCGGCCGGGTACCGGGTGGCCGTGGCGCGCGAGGCGGTCGCGCTCACGGACCGTCTGGTTGCGGCCGTGCGGGTCCAGTTGGCCGAAGGGGAGATCAGCACGATGGAAGCGAATCTCGCCGAGATCGAGGCGGGCCGCGCCCGAGCGCGGGTGCTGACAGCAGAACGCGTGGAGGAGAGCGCGGCGCTCGAACTTCGTTCGCAGCTCGGGATCGCACCGCACCAACCGATCCGCGTGGTGGCCGACACGCCTGGCGATGGATGGTCGACCGCTGCGCTTCTGGCGTCGCGCCCGGAGCTCAGTGAGGACTCCTTGGTGGCGCGGGCTCTGGCGCAACGGCCGGATCTCGCCGCGACCGCCGCCGCAGTCCGTGAAGGTGAGACCCTCACGAGACTCGCGCGGCGATCAGCTTTCCCGACGCTTCGGATCGGCGCGGCGATCGAGCGGGCGCCGGGCGACGGTTCTTTGGCGATCGGCCCGGCGATCGGTCTGAGCCTTCCGCTCTTCAATCGCAGCCAAGGACTCGTGGATCAGCGTCGGGCCCAGGCGGCCCGGGCCGTGCTGGAGCATCGGGCGACCGAGCTTCGGGTGCGCTCCGAGGTCTTCGAGGCGGTGCGCGCGTATCGGAGGGCCGCCGCAGAGGAGGCGCTCTTCGACTCGGCCGTCGTGCGTCCGGCGCGAGAGAATGCGACGCTCCTCGAGGTCGGGTATCTCGCCGGAAAGATTCCCCTCCCCACGCTGCTGCTCCTGAGCAATCAGCTGCTCGACGCGGAGTTCGCGCGCTGGGACGCGTGGCTTTCGCGGCGCGAGGCGGCGATCCGACTCGACGCTGCGATCGGTACGCTCGCGCCGTGGTCCTCACCTGAGAGGACGATCGGCCAGCAGGATCCTGACCGCGCTTCGCCTACTCTCGATTCACCGAGGAACAATCGATGACGATCTTCTCAATTCCGGCACGGGCTGTTGGTCGCCGGCTCACGCTCACGACTTCACTCGCGTTCCTGCTCGCGCTTTCCGCTTGCAGCGGAGGGGATCCTGAGTCCGCAGCAGAGGCCGCCGACGACCACCACGAGGAGGGAGTCGTCGTGCTCGACACGACGGCGATCCGTCTGGGTGGCATTCGCGTGAGTCAAGTCGAGTTGATCACGACCAGCACGCTCCTGGTCACGGGTTCCATCACGTTCGACGCCGATCGGGTGAGCCACGTTGGGTCTCGTTCGTCGGGTCGTGTGGTTGCCGTCGAAGCGGATGTGGGTCGACGCGTGCAGCTCGGCCAAGCGCTGGCGACGCTCGAGAGTGTCGAGGTCGGTCAGATTCGAGCGGAAGAGCGGGAGGCCGAAGCGTTGCTGCGGATCGCGCAGGAGAATCACGCGCGCGAGCAACGTCTCGCGGACCGTGGCATCTCAAGCCGCAAAGAACTGTTGGAGGCGGAGGCGCAACTTCGGCGCGCGGAGGCAGCACTGCACAGCGCCGAGGACCGACTGGCAGTGCTTGGTGCGGCTCACGATCACGGGGCCGGAGGGCAGTTCACGATCATCGCCCCGTTCGCCGGCGTGGTCGTGATGCGCGACGCGAATCTTGGGGAGATGACGACGCCGGCGGACACGCTCTTCACCGTGGCCGATCTCTCCGAGGTCTGGATCGAGCTGGACATCTTCGAGCGTGATCTCGCCCAGGTCCGCGCAGGGCAGTCGGTCTCGGTGATGGTGACGGCCTACGCCGGACGCCGTTTTCCGGGGCGCATCGTGTACGTCGGCGACATTCTTGATCCATCCAAACGCACCGTGCGCGCGCGCGTTGAGATCCCGAATCCGGACGGGGCATTGAAGCCCGGAATGTTCGCGACAGCCGGAATCCAGGTGGGCGGGCAAGGCGCGGCGCAGGTGGTCGTGCCCCTGGCGGCGGTACAGATGCACGAGGGAAAGCGGGTCGTCTTCGTGCCTGGTGACGCACCGGGGGAGTTCCGCCTCCTCGAGGTTGAGGTCGGCCAGACGATCGATGGCGACCGCGTCGTCGTGGTGTCGGGACTCGCGCCAGGCAGCCGGGTCGTGACGGCGGGGGCGTTCGCGCTTCGGTCGGAGTTGAGCAAGGAATCGCTGAAGGCCGACGGTCACTAACCACGCGCGGAGATCCAATTGCGGTCACTTATTGCATTCGTTCTCAAGCAGCGGCTTCTCATTCTTGGGCTGACGGCGGGGTTGGTCGGAGTCGGGATCTCGAGCGCCCTGCGGCTGCCGATCGATGCGGTGCCGGACGTGACGAACGTCCAGGTCCAGATCAACACCAACGCGGCGGCGTTGCCGCCCACCGAGGTCGAGCGGCAGGTGACGCTTCCGGTGGAGCTCGCGATGTTCGGGCTTCCGCACCTCGAGGAGATCCGCTCCATCTCGAAGTTCGGCCTCTCGCAGGTCACCGTCGTGTTCGACGAGGGCACCGACATCTACTTTGCGCGGCAGCAGGTACAGGAACGGCTCCAACAGGCACGAGAACAGATCCCCGAGGGCTACGGCGTTCCCGAGATGGGTCCCATCTCGACCGGCCTCGGCGAGGTCTTCCAGTATTCCATCGAGGCGGATTCCGGCAGCGGCATCGACGCCACCGAACTCCGCACGCTCCAGGACTGGCTGATCGCGCCGCAGCTTCGCGCGGTGAAGGGGGTCGCCGAAGTGAACGCATTCGGCGGATTCGAGAAGCAGTACCAAGTGCTTGTGCGTCCCGACGCGCTCGTGCAGTTCGGCCTCACGCTGCAGCAAGTGCTGGGCGCGGTGGCGGCCAACAATTTGAATGCGGGCGGCGGATACATCACGCAGGGCGCTGAGCAACTCGTCATCCGTGGCGTAGGGCAGGTGCAGGACCTCGATGGGATCCGCAGTGTTGTCGTGTCAAGCCGCGGCGGAACCCCGGTGCTCGTCAGCGACGTCGCCGACGTCGTGATCGGTTCGACCATTCGCCAGGGCGCCGTGACCAAGGACGGTCAGGGCGAGGTGGTGACGGGGATCGTCATGATGCGAATCGGCGAGAACTCGCGCACGGTGGTGGAAGCCGTGAAGGAGCGCTTCGCGCAAGCGGCAGCGACACTTCCGGCTGGCGTCCGGCTTGTGCCGTTCTACGACCGGGCGGAGCTCGTCAACCGGACCATCAGGACCGTGGAGAAGAATCTGCTCGAGGGCGCGATCCTCGTCGTCGCTGTGCTCTTCCTCCTGTTAGGCAACGTCCGGGCGGCGTTGATCGTCGCGCTGGCCATCCCGCTCTCGATGTTCTTCGCCCTCAGCGGGATGCTGAAGGTGGGGATCGCGGGCAGCCTGATGAGCCTTGGCGCGATCGACTTCGGACTCGTGGTCGATGGCTCGGTCGTGATGGTCGAGAACTCGATGCGTCGACTTGGCCATCGCAAACCGGGCGAGAGCTTCCTTCAGACCGTGCTCGACTCGTGCGCCGAGGTGGCTCGGCCGATCCTTTTCGGCATCGGCATCATCATCATCGTCTATCTGCCCATCCTCACGCTTGAAGGCGTTGAGGGAAAGATGTTCAAGCCCATGGCCCTGACGGTCGTCTTCGCGCTCGTCGGCTCGCTCGTTCTGACGTTCCTTCTCACCCCCGTGCTGATCTCGCTCTTCCTCAAGGGGAAGATCGAAGAGAAGGACGTGTGGTTGATCCGGAAGGCGAAATCCATCTATGCGCCCGCGCTTGCGTGGACGCTCGGTCACGGTCGCCGCGTCCTGCTCGGGGCGAGCGCGGCGCTTGCACTGGCGGTCGCCGCCACGCCGTTCCTCGGATCGGAGTTCATCCCGCGGTTAGACGAAGGATCGTTCGCGGTGCAGGTCCTGCGGCTGCCGAGCGTCTCGCTCGAGGAATCGATTCGCCAGACGACCCAACTCGAACAGGTCCTGCTGGCCGAGTTCCCGGATGAGGTACGCGATGTGGTGGCGAAGACGGGACGCCCGGAGATCGCGACGGACCCGATGGGCGTGAACATCTCCGACATCTTCGTGATGTTGGCGCCGCCCGAGGCGTGGACGAAAGCGAACACGAAGGCCGAACTCGAGGCTCGCATGTCCGAGGTTCTTGGGCGGATCCCTGGTCTGGTCTTCAGCTTCAGCCAGCCGATCGAACTACGTGTGAACGAGCTGATCGCCGGCGTGCGAAGCGATCTCGCGATCAAGATCTATGGAGAGGATCTAGGCCAGCTCAACCAGACCGCAGCGCAGGTGGTGGCGGAGGTCTCGCAGCTTGAGGGCGCGACCGGATTCAAGGCGCAGCAGCTCGAAGGGATGCCGCAGCTTCAGATCGCCGTGCGGCCGGAGCAACTGGCCCGCTACGGCATCAACTCGGCCGACGTGATGCAGGTCGTCGAGGCCCTGGGCGGCGTGGAGGTGTCGCAGGTGCTCGAGGGCCAGCGTCGCTTTGCACTAACCGTACGGCTCCCCGCAGAGGTTCGACGGAACGCCGCGTCGATCAGCAATATTCTCGTCAGTGCGCCCAGCGGCGAGCGCGTGCCGCTCGGGACGCTGGCGCGCGTGGAGGAGGTGAACGGCCCGGCGGAGATCAGCCACGAGAACAGCTCGCGGTTGGTCATCATCGAGGGAAATGTCCGCGGGCGGGACATCGGCGGTTTCGTGTCTGACGTGCGGGCGCTCTTCGACGACGGTGTGATCGCGCTTCCCGTCGGCTATCGTCCGGAGTTCGGCGGGCAGTTCGAGAATCTTGAGCGCGCGAGCAAGCGGCTCACGATCGTCGTGCCGCTCTCGCTCCTGCTCATTTTCCTGATGCTGTTCGCTACGTTCAACTCACTGCGGCAGGCGGCGCTCGTCTTTACCGGGATCCCGCTCGCAGCCGTGGGCGGTGTGTTCGCGCTTCTGTTCCGCGGGATGCCGTTCTCGATATCCGCGGGCGTCGGATTCATCGCGCTCTTCGGCGTTGCGGTGTTGAACGGGCTCGTGATGGTGTCGTACATCAACGAGTTGCGGCAACACGGGCGAGCGCTCGACGAGGCGGTGCGCGAGGGCGCGATGACGCGCCTCCGACCAGTGCTGATGACGGCGCTTGTCGCAAGTCTCGGATTCATCCCAATGGCCCTCTCCAGCGGCGCGGGCGCTGAGGTGCAGCGGCCTCTGGCGACCGTCGTCATCGGCGGCCTCTTCACGGCGACGCTGCTCACGCTGCTCGTGCTGCCTCTGCTGTACATGCTTTTCGAGCGGCGACAAGCGATGCACGACGAACAGCTGCAGCAGGCTGACGCGCGCCGTCCTTTCACACCCGATTCGCTCGGGGGAGACACGCCCCAATGAACATGGTCATCGCATTCATTCAGCCCTTCATGGCGCAGGAGGTCGTGCTCGCGCTACACCGTGTCCCAGGCTTGAGTGGCGCCAGCTTCACTGACGTGAAGGGCTTTGGACGGGGCCGACCGACCGACAGCCCCAGCTCCGAGGCACTGTATGGCACGTCGGAGCGACTCCGCGTCGAGGTGATGGTGCCCGCAAGCTTGGCGGACGCGGTCGTAAGCGCGATCCGCGAAGGGGCGCACACCGGGAACCGGGGGGACGGCAAGATCTACGTCGTCTCCGTGGAGCGGGCGCTGCGCATTGCCACGGGTGAGGAGGGGACCAGTGTCGTGTGACCGACACGCCCATCTGAGGGACTGACCGATGACACCACGCGGTGGAACGGACACCGAGTCAGGGCCATCGAAGGTACGGGCGACCCGCCTGGACCTTCCTCTGCTCTTGCCCGCAGTGAGGGATCTGCGGGACGCGTGCGTAGATCGGCTCGTCCGGCTGCTGGCACGTCGCGGCGGAGTGCACAGCGCCCACATTGTCGATCCGGGCGAAGCCCCGTGTGATGAACTACAAGCCAGAGAGGGCATCGCTGCGGCCGCGGGGGCACAGCTTTGCCTGCACTACGACGCCGACCGCCTCTCGCTCGCGCAGATCACGGCGCTGGCTCTGGCCGCCGGGGCCAAAGTGACGGACCGGTACGGACACATCGTCGTCCCGTTCCGATCCATTGGAACACCGGATGCCGGTGGGCGAATTGAGACGGAACTGCGCGCGCTGCCGGGAGTGGCTGCGGCTTCCGTCAATCTGGCGGGACAGGTCGCCCGGGTGGAGTTCGACCGTCGGCGCATCGACGTCGCGGCGATCGAGCATCGGATGCGCGCGCTCGATGCCCCGGCCGACTCGTCCGCCGCGACGGCGTCGCGCGCCGACGGCAGTTGGTACGCGCGCAATCGCGAGCTCGTGTGGAGCCTCGCGTCAGGAGCGTTTCTCACGGCGGGGTGGCTCGTGGGAAAGCTTACGCACGGGTTCGAGTTCGTGCCGATCAGCTTCTTCGTGGCCTCCTACCTCTTTGGCGCGCGGGACAACGTCGGCCACTTCATCGGCGATCTGCGCCGCGGGACGTTTCACTTTAACATCGACCTGTTGATGGTCGTCGCGGCCATCGGTGCCGCGATCTTGGGCGAGTGGGCGGAGGGCGCGCTCCTCCTGTTCCTGTTCAGTCTCGGGCATGCGCTCGAGCACTATGCGCTCGGACGCGCGCGGCACGCCATCGCGGCCCTGGCGGAACTCGCGCCGCAGACGGCAGTCGTGGTGCGCGACGGCGGGGAGATGGTGGTCCCGATCGCCGATGTTCGGAGCGGCGACCACGTCGTCGTGAAGCCCTCCGAACGCATCCCGGTCGATGGCATCGTTCGTGAAGGGCGCTCGGCGGTGGATCAAGCGCCGATCACGGGCGAGAGCGTGCCCGTGGACAAGGCGCCCGACGAGCAGGTCTTTGCCGGATCTGTCAACGGCGACGGAGCACTCGTCGTCGAGGTGACCGCGATGATCGGAGACCGCACGCTCGATCGGGTCATCAAGCTCGTCGCGGCGGCGCAGACGCAGAAGGCGCCGACGCAACAGTTCACTGATCGGTTCGAGCGCATCTTCGTCCCGATCGTCCTCGTGGCGGACGCGCTGCTGATCGTGGTACCACCGCTGCTCGGCATCTGGACGTGGAGCGACGCCTTCTATCGCGGGATGGCGCTCCTGGTGGCGGCCTCACCCTGCGCGCTCGCCCTCGGAACGCCAGCCGCCGTGCTGGCCGGCATCGCGCAGGCGGCTCGGCACGGTGTGCTGATCAAGGGGGGCGCGTATCTCGAAGTGCTCGGATCCATCGACACGCTGGCGCTGGACAAGACGGGGACGATCACGCGTGGCGAACCCGAGGTGACCGACGTTCGGGCGGCGCAGGGCGTGAGCGAGGATCGCCTGCTGGCGATCACCGCGGCTGTCGAGAAGCGATCGCAGCATCCGTTGGCTCGCGCGATCCTCTCCGCCGCTGAGAGACGCGGCCTCACGGTGCCCACGACTGGCGAACTGGAGTCGGTGACCGGACGCGGGATCCGTTCGACGCTCGAAGGGGGGACGGTGGAGGTGGGCAGGCTGTTGATGTTCGAGGAAGTGGGCGCCGACATTCCGACGGCCGTGCGCGCCGCGGTCACGGAGCTGGAGCTGGCCGGACGCACCACCGTGGTCGTACGTTGGCTGGCGGCCGGATCGGAGTCGTCGGCGTCCACGGGGGACGGCTGGCTGGGCGTGATCGGTGTCGCTGATGAACCGCGTCCGGACGTGCGAGAGACGCTGGCTCGCCTTCGCGCTCTGGGGATGCGTCGTATCGTGATGCTCACGGGAGACAACGCCGGTGTGGGTAAGGCCGTGGGTGATGCGGTCGGACTTACCGACGTCCGTGCGAGCCTGCTGCCGGAAGACAAGGTGGCGGCGATCCAGGAGCTGGCGAAGGAAGGAGAGGTGGCGATGGTTGGCGACGGGGTGAACGACGCGCCGGCACTCGCGCACGCGACGGTCGGGATCGCGATGGGCGGTGCGGGCACGGCGGCGGCGCTCGAGACAGCCGACGTGGCGTTGATGGGTGATGACCTGGGACGGTTGCCCTTCGCGATCGGCCTCAGCCGACGGGCGCGGAGCATCATCAAGCAGAATCTCTACGTTTCGCTGGGAGTCATCGCGCTGCTGCTGGTGGCCACCGCTACGGGATCCGTGGGCATTGGCGGCGCGGTCGTCGTGCACGAAGGCAGCACGCTCGTGGTGATCGCGAACGCGCTGCGCCTTCTGCGCTACGGTGCAGACGAGATGGGCGGCTCGTGAAAGAGACGTCTGCGGCCGCCGAGCCGACCGCGGCGCCCATCGCGGCAACCGCCGAACGACGCGCGTTGCGGATGTTGCTTGCCCTGAACGGGACGATGTTCGTTGCGGAGGTCACCGCGGGAGTCATGGCCGATTCGATGGGTCTCGTTGCCGACGGCCTCGACATGCTGGCCGACGCCGTCGTGTATGGACTGGCGCTGTACGCGGTCGGTCGGCCGGCCGGCCATAAGGTGAGGGCTGCGCTCGGCGCGGGATACGCGCAACTCGCGCTCGCGGTGGCAGCACTCATCAAGCTCGCCCTGGCGCTCGTGCACGGCAGTTCCCCCGAGGCCTTGCCGATGGTCGGCATCTCGCTCCTTGCTCTGGGCGCGAACGTCTGGTCGCTGGCGATCCTGAAGCGGTACCGGCGGGGAGAAGTGCACTTGCGCGCCGCGTGGATATTCTCCGCGACCGACGTGCAGGTGAATCTCGCCGTCATCCTCGCGGCCGTGCTTGTCACCGTGACCAAGTCGGGGATCCCCGACCTTGTCATCGCCGGTGGTATCTGTGTGCTTATCGTGCGGAGCGTCCTGCAGATTCTCAAAGACGCCTACCGGGAGCGAGCGTTGTTGCGGGCGACGCGCGTCGGCGCATCTCTGTGATGAGTTTCGAGTTCCACCCGTGAACCCGCGGCGCTGTCGCGACCGGGGGTGGCTGCGCCGCGCTACTCCCCGGGCATTGGCGTCGCGACGAGCACGCTCGTGACCGCCACAACGAGTACCGCTGCCGCAAGTTCGATCAGCGACGACCGGCGAAGGCGGCCGCTGGCGACTGGCTCGCCGAGCGCTGGGAGCACTCGGCGCCAGTTGTAGGCGCCAGTGCCCGCCGCGACTGACAAGAGTGCCAGCTTGAGCAACAGCGTGCGCCCGTACCCGCTCTCCCACAGTGGAGCGACGCCCCCGAGGTTGTTCCAGGCGGTGAGAATGCCGGTGGCGCCAAGCAGTGCGGAGTAGGCAAGCGCCGTCGGGCTGAACGACCGAACCAGCGCCGCGACGCGCGCATCTGCATCGCCGGTCGCATCGCCCTCAAGACGCCGGGCAACCGGGATCGCCAGCAGGGTGAGTACCGCCAGACTCCCGACCCAACCTCCCGCGCCGACGATGTGCAATGTCTGCGTACCGATCGCCAGCGCCGGGATCGCCGCCGCCGCCGGATGCCCCGAGAGCGGCTGGGAGGCAGCCAGCAAGCCGATCGCGGCGGCCGCGAGCCCCCAAGCCATCGGCGTCCGGCGGCGCAGTCGCGGTGCCACCCACGTCACCGTGAACGCGGCCGCGAGGGCCAGCCACCACCCGCGCCCCCACGCCGAGCGGAACAGCAACGCCGAGACCGAATCGCGGGTGAACGCGGCATCGGAACCGAACACGGCCGCGTGCTGCGCCGCGAGACGCGCAAACGTCGCCGCCACCGCGATGAGTCCCAAGGTGTCGATCCATCGGGGCAGCCGTTCGTCAAGAGCCGCTCGGAGCTGCGTACCGTCCGGGCCAGCGTAGCGCACGACGACCGTCCAGCGCAGGGCCAGAACGCCGATCAATCCGATGGTAGCCGTCGAGAGCACCCATCGGATCGCGACGAACAGCGGCGACTCGACCCCGAAAACGGAGTCCACGGGATCAGTCGTGCGGCGAGCGGGGTGTGTTGGCACCTCGCGCGCTCCCAGTCGCCAGAATTTCGAACGAGAACTCGCCACGGACGGGATGTCCGTCGTCACCTGTCACCTGCCACCGCACAGTGTAGCGGCCGGGTGCGAGCGCCGAGCCGAACGCCACCGTCACCGTATTGGGGTCACCGCCGGCCAGACGAACGGAGTCGGGGCGGATCTCTGTCTCCCCACGAGTGATCGTGATGCGCGTCAGTGCGAGATCCAGCGACTCATTGAACGTGAGCGCGATCTGGGATGGTGCCTCGGTCACGCGGCTGTCGGCGGCGGGCGAAGAACGCAGGAGTCGCGGGTGTGCGTGCGCGGCGCTCAGGGGCAGCGCGAGCCAGAGTGCGGACAGTAGTACTACGGAGGAATGGAAACGGCGCATCGTCAACTCACAGGAAATGGATTTTACGTACGGTAAAATATGCTCACAGCGCTCCGAAGGCCGCAAGGGGCGCGGCGAGCCCTAAAGTGACGTTGCGTTGTGAGGACACTCCGGATCCGAACTCCACTCGCGTAGGGTCCAGCCGCGGCAGAACAGGTGACCGAACGGGGTCAAGTCCGTGTGGTCGCAGTGCGCCGGTCCCGACATCGCGTGATCCAGCGGATCGTTGAGCGGGTGCAGAACGATCACCCCGGAGCTCCACGTGAGCAGCAGGGCGGCCGCGGCGGCCAACAGGGACCTCGTGGACGTGTGCGTCGTTGCGGAAACATCCTCGCCGGCAAGCCGACGCACGCGGCGCGGAAGAAGGTCCGCGCGCTGGAACCCGACCGTGGCGCCTACGGTCCCGGCGGTTCCGGCTCCCAACTTCAGGACGGCGGAGGCGAGCGGCAGCGCATACTGCCGCGCGACCACATCGTCCGCCGTGATCTCGACCTCGTCCTCCAGATCGGCAGCGAGCCGCCGGAGCACTGGAAGCCAGAAGAGCAGCGAGGCCAAGGTCCGAAGCGAGAACAGTCGAAGGGGGTCGCGGCGCCTGAGGTGCACGCCCTCGTGCGCAAGTACCGCGGTCAGCTCGTCCCCATCCAGGCGGTCGCCGAGGTCAGCGGCGACGATCACGCGAGGAAGGACCCAGCCCGAGGTCAGCGCAGGTACCGGAAGCCCCGCCACCGATCGCAGGCGCTCGGGCCGCAAGCCGGCTCGGATCGCCGCCTGGAAGAGCGGCGAGTGCTCGGACACTCGCGATTCGGGAAGTGCACGCATGACGCGCCCGTGGCGCCAAAGGGCCAACCCGCGCTCCACGACCGCGTATCCGATCCCGGCATACAGCACCCAATGCGCGAAGGCATGCACCGGGGCCAGCAATTGGTGCAACGCCACGAGGCAAAGGACTGCCAAGTGTCGTTGGTCCGCCGTGAGCCAGTCGACCGCTCCGAGCAGGTGGTGGCCGACCACGGGCGCGACTCCCAGCAACAGCAGCGACACCATCCCCAGCAAGAGGACGCGCCGCCGGCGCTCTTCACGGCGGATGAGCGGGGGCCGGTCGCCCGTCCGCGGGGCCGTCACTGCGGTCAGGGGCTCTGCTCGCGCCGCTTGCGCCTGATCAGCCGCGCGAGTTCCTCGAGCTGTGCCGGGTCGCGCTCCGCGAGGACATCCACGAAGGACGCCGTAACGGCCTCGGCGCCGAGGGACAAGATCCCCTCCACGGCTCGTCGCGACGCTCTTGCGACGAAAGACGCCTGATCGAGGCGCGCGCTGAAACGCAGTCGACCGCGCACCCGCGTCCGAGCCAGCAGGCCCTTGCCGACCAGGCGATTCAGGACGGTGGTGCTCGTGAGCGGCGAGATGTCGTGCTCAGGTGCGAGCAGCTCGTGGATCTCGCGCGCGGTGAGGGCGCGTTCGGCCTCCCAGCACAGATGCATGAGGCGCGACTCCAAATCGCCCAGAACAGTGTTCACACCGCTTCCCGAGAGACGCACCGTCTCTGGGAGCTGGGGAGATCTGAGCGACCTGGCGCGACGATCGCGAGGGGACATGACTACAGTCTATACGAATTGAAGGGTGGCAGACGCCGCGCCGACGCTTCAGGGCATCGGCGGGTCACTGGGCCGGCGCGCCCGACTGGCCGTCTGCGTGAGGCGCACGACCCACCGATCGCCGCGCCGCTCCAGGATCGCCGTTCCGCGTCCGACAACATCAACCTTGCGATCCGGGAGATCCGCCGTCAGCGCGTAGCGAAAGGTCGCCCAAGCCACGGATCCTACGACTCGAGCTTCGATCTCGAACGGACGATAGCGGAAGTTCTGGAACTCCTTCAGTTCCGGAGCAAGGTGGTTGTCGCGATAGTCTGACCATCCACGGTTGATGCCGGCGCCTTCGATGACGAGGAGGCTGTCACCGGCGTAGATGCTATCCAGGGCGGCGAGGTCGCCGCGCTCGGCTGCCGCGAACAGGGACTGGAGCGCGCGCACCACCGACGCGCGCTCCGTGGACTGCGCGGTTTCGGATCCGCCGTGCGCGTGTGCTGGTGCTTGTGCCTCGGCACGACCTCCGACAAGGAGGAGGAACAGAGTGGCAGTGACGGTGCGGCGGACGAGGGAGGTCATCGGTGACGGGAGTGAGGGTGGTGACAGGCGAGTGCGCGAAGAATTTACAGTCCGTAAACGCCGCGTGGCAAGGGGATGGCCAACGGCGAGTGCGCTCCGTATTTTACCTTACGTAAAACGCCAACTGTGCGCGTCTGTCAGCCGCCCGGCTCGTTCGCAGCGTACACCCGGCCGATCTCAAGGACGACCTGTGACCGACTCTCATCTCCATTCATTGCTGTCTCGACGGCGATTCCTCGGCGCTGCGGGTGCCCTGGGTGTCACTGCGGCGCTTCCTCGCGTCGCGGCCACGCAAGGACGCGGATCGCCGGCCACGTCTGGACTGCCACCACTGGCTCCGACAGTGAGCGGCGTGCGGGAGTACGACCTCGTCATCTCGGAGACGAAGTTGCGGCTGGACGGCCGCCGCGCGACCGCCACGACGATCAACGGCACCGTCCCTGGGCCCGTGCTGCGATTCCGCGAAGGCGACGAGGCCGTGATCCGTGTACGCAATGCGCTGACCGAGGACACCTCGATCCACTGGCACGGCATCCTCCTGCCGCCGGAGATGGACGGCGTGCCTGGGTTGAGCTTCGCGGGCATTCGTCCGGGGGAGGTCTTCGAGTATCGGTTTCCCATCCGACAGTCTGGGACCTACTGGTACCACAGTCACTCAGGGCTGCAGGAGCAGTTGGGACATTACGGCGCGCTCGTCATCGAGCCGGCGGCACCTTCGACGGCCGGAATCCCGCGCTACGACCGCGAGTTCGTGGTGGTGCTTTCCGACTGGACCTTCGAAGATCCGCATCGGGTGCTGTCGCGCCTCAAGAAGCAGTCCGACGTGTACAACTTCCAGCGCCGGACCATTGCGGATCTCTTTCGCGACGTCGCGGCGGATGGCCTCTCGTCCACCATCACTGATCGACTGATGTGGGCCGGGATGCGAATGAATCCGACGGATCTGTCGGATCTGACCGGTGCCACCTACAGCTTTCTGCTGAACGGCGACACTGATGAGGCCCCGTGGACCGGGCTCTTTCGGCCCGGCGAGCGTGTGCTGCTGCGCTTCATCAACGCAGCGGCAGGGTCCTACTTCGACGTCCGGGTCCCTGGCGTGCCGATGACGGTCGTTGAAGTGAGCGGACAGCCGGTCGAGCCCATCGAGACCGACGAGTTCCGCATGGCGATCGCCGAGACATACGATGTGTTGGTGGACCTCACCGAAGACCGGGCATACACTATCTTTGCGGAAGCAATGGACCGCAGCGGATACACCGCTGGGGTCCTCGCGCCCCGCGCGGGGATGCGAGCGGCGATCCCCCCGCGCCGCCGACGCGCGTTACTCACGATGGCCGACATGGGCATGGCGCATGGCGGGATGGCCGGCATGGACCATGCGGCGATGGGGCACGCGCCCTCGCAGGACGCGCCAGTCGCCCCCGCGAGCGTGGAGCATGCAGGGCACGAAATGCCGCCTGCCGTCGCGGCGTCCGCGCTTCGAGCGCCGGGGACGCTGCCGCCCGAAACGGCGCACGGTTCCGACACTCACGGGGTGGGGAATGCGATGGTCCCGATGCAGATACGGAGTCGGCTGAGCGAACCCGGCGCGGGACTCGGCGAGGACGGTTGGCGCGTGATGACGCCGAGCGCCTTGCGCGCTCGGAAGCCTTGGCCCGACGCGCGTGCGCCGCAACGCGAGATCGAGCTGCACCTCACGGGGAACATGGAGCGATACACTTGGGCCATCGACGGCATACCGTTCGACGAGGCCGAGCCGATCCCCATGGCGTACGGAGAACGCATTCGACTCACATTCGTGAACGACACCATGATGAACCATCCCATGCATCTGCACGGAATGTGGATGGAGTTGGAGAACGGGCAAGGGGATCGCTTGCCCCGCGTTCACACAGTGAACGTGAAGCCAGCCGAGCGTGTCTCACTCCTCGTGACCGCCGATGCCTCAGGGCGTTGGGCGCTCCATTGCCACGTGCTCTATCACATGGAGGTCGGGATGTTTCGCGAGGTCCGGGTGAGCGCGATGCCGAACGGGCACGAGGGCCACGCCGATGCGGAATGATGTGCTCTGGCGCTGCGTCGGCGCGCTCGCCGTGTGCTGCGCGGGTCCGGCCTCTGCACAGGCACCCGACTCCCTGCGCCACCCGGAGACAGGGGGAATGTCGTGGGGCAGGGAAACGTTCCTGTTGGCCGAGGTGCTCGACTACGCGCCGAGTGCTGCGGATCGCGGAGTGGACCTTGACCTGCTGGGGTGGACCGGAGGGGCGATCCACCGCCTGTGGGGCAAGGTCGGCGGACGTGGCGCGACCGTGGGCGGCGGGATGCTCGGTGAGTATCAACTGCTGTATGGCCGCCTCATTTCGGCATGGTGGGATGCCCAAGTCGGCGTACGCGTGGACCAGAAGCGCACATCCGGGGCGTCGGCCACGCGTGCCGGAGCCGTCGTTGGTCTTCAAGGGCTGGCTCCCGGTTGGTTCGAGCTCGAGCCGTCCCTGTTCCTGACCACCACCGGGAATCTCTCCTTCGACCTCACGGCATCGTACGACATGTTCGTGACGCAACGCGTGGTGCTCCAGCCGCGCCTCGAGTCTACGGTGGCGCTGCGTGACGAGGCGGAGTTCGGACTCGGTCGCGGTCTCAGCGACGCATCCCTTGGGTTGCGCGCGCGCGTTGAACTCCGGCGCGAGTTCACACCGTACGTGGGCGTGGTGTGGGACCGGAACTACGGTCGCGCGGCGACCATCGCCCGGCAAGCCGGCGACGCGCCAGGCGAGCGTCGGATGGTCGCTGGACTGAGACTGTGGTGGTGACCTAGGCTCGACGGCAGACCTGACGGAAGGAAGCAGCCGCATCCCGCTAGGGAGGAAGGCAATGCGCGACGGCAAGCACACCGATGACGGCCACCATGCGGGGAACGGGCATCAGGGTCATCCGGCGCCTCTTCGAGCGTCGCATGATGCGCCGCACCGAGCCGCACACGATCAGCACGCGGGACACAGTTCGGAGATGTTTCGGGCGCGGTTCTGGGTGTCGTTGCTGCTGACGGTTCCCGTAGTCGTGTGGTCCACGCATATCCAGGAGCTTCTCGGGTACAGTGCACCCGCACTTCCCTTTTCCGAGCAGCTGCCCTTGGCTCTCGGTACCGCCGTATTCCTCTATGGCGGCCTGATCTTCCTGCGCGGGGGCCGCAGTGAGTTGCGTGCTCGACGGCCGGGAATGATGACACTCATCTCGCTCGCGCTCTCTGTGGCGTTCGTGTTCTCGTGGATCGTGGCCTTCGGCTTGATCCAAGCCGAGCCACTTTGGTGGGAGCTGGCGACGTTGGTGGTCGTCATGTTGCTGGGGCATTGGATCGAAATGTGTTCGATCACCCAGGCGCAGGGCGCGCTCAAAGAGTTGGCGACGCTGTTGCCAGACCAGGCGACGAAAGTGACGACGGGGGGCGCTGAGACGGTGCCGGTGAGTGAGCTGCAGGAGGGCGACCGTCTGCTCATTCGTCCGGGTGAACGAGTGCCCGCGGACGGCACAGTCGTAAAGGGGTCGAGCGCCGTTGACGAGGCTGTGATCACCGGGGAATCTCGGCCGGTGAAGCGCGGGGTGGGCGACCCCCTGATCGCTGCGACGATCAACGGGGATGGAGCACTCGAGATGACCGTCACCGGGACGGGCGAGCGGACCATGCTCTCCGGCATCATGCGGCTGGTCGCGGACGCACAAATGTCGAAATCACGGGCGCAACTTCTGGCCGATCGCGCGGCGCGAGTGCTCACGCTCATCGCCATCGCGTCCGCCACGCTCACGCTCGTTGTCTGGCTGTCTATAGGTGCCACGGTTGACGTTGCGATCGTGCGCGGGGTGACCGTGTTGGTCATCGCGTGCCCGCACGCACTTGGCCTGGCGATTCCTCTGGTGGTGGCCATCTCGACGGCGCGCGGCGCGCGACACGGGTTGCTGGTACGGGATCGCCGCGGGTTGGAAGAGGCGCGACTCCTCGACTCCGTGGTCTTCGATAAGACGGGGACGTTGACTCTTGGCGAGTTTCGCGTGGTCGCACTCGCGACCGCGGACGGAATATCGCGCGACGAGGTGTTGCGAGTGGCCGCAGGGGTAGAGTCGCAGTCCGAACACCCGATCGCCCGCGGCATCGTGCGGACCGCTCGCGACGCTGGGGTTCCGCTGCCTGCGGTCTCGGACGCGCGCGGTCTTCCTGGTCGCGGCGTAGCGGCGTCGATCGACGGCGCAACGTACGAGTTGGGCGGTCCCGCGCTTCTCCTCGAACGTTCGGCGTCGGTGCCTCCGACCCTGCAGGCGACGGTCAACGAGGCGAAGGCCCGGGGGCAGGCCGTGATCTATCTTCTGGCCGAAGGCCAGGTCCGGGCGGCGCTCGCCGTCGCCGACGCTATCCGACCCGAGAGCCACGAGGCGATCGCCGCGTTGCACGCGTTGGGTGTTCGCGTCACGATGATGACTGGCGACGCGCGCGAAGTGGCGGAGGCGGTAGCCGCGGAGTTGGAGATCGACCACGTACTCGCGCAAGTGCTGCCAGAGGATAAGGCGCGGCACATCCGGGAGCTCCAGGAAGGTGGACACCGTGTGGCGATGGTCGGCGACGGAGTGAACGATGCCCCCGCGCTGGCGACAGCCGATGTTGGCATCGCGATCGGTGCGGGCACGGACGTGGCGGTCGAGGCGGGACACATCGTTCTCGTCCGGTCCGATCCTCGAGACATCCCGCGCATCATCACGCTGTCACGAGCGACGTACCGCAAGATGATCCAGAATTTGTGGTGGGCTGCCGGCTACAACATCGTGGCCATTCCGCTGGCTGCCGGAGCACTGGCGGGCTTGGGCATTCTGCTGACGCCAGCGCTAGGCGCCGTGTTCATGTCTGCAAGCACCGTGGTCGTGGCGGTGAACGCCCAGTTGCTGAAGCGGACCCGGCTATGAGGAGCTCCGCGGCAAGCGGTTGTGCAGCCCGTGCCCAGCGTTGCCGAGTCCACTTGCCGTTCGGCATCGCGCCCGCGACATTCAAATGATGCTTCACCGTGGTACTGCCGTTCTCGTTGCCGGAGTTCTCGCCGTCCAGGTTGCACTGGTTGGCGCGGTTCCCGTGTGCCCGTGGGAAGGCGGCGGATCGTCGGGGTCGGCGATGTACACCGGTGATGGCACGCCGAACATGCAAATGACGGAACACGACGGCGCGATGGCGACCGATGATGCCCCCTGCGACCATCCGGAGATTCCGGAGCAGTGCCGGATCCCGGCGCTTTGCGTCGTTGGCTTCCTGCCTGCGGCGCCCGTCACCTTAGCGCCAATGACACCGCTGGCGTCAGCGAATGTGATCGACCTTGTGTCGATGCCGGCGTCCGTGAGCTTTCCACCCCTCCCTCGACCTCCTCGGGTCTAGCCTGAGCCGCCCACACGGGCGGCGATGACCGCGCTCGCCGTGAGCGCGGCACGAACGTGACTTCGCGCGCGACCCTGAACCGGTCCGCCTAGCGCGAGTCCAGGCTACCGAGGAGTTATGAGAATCATTGACAGCCCGCTCGCGCGGCTGATCGGCGCGTGCGCCGTGGTGTTGGCCACTCTTGTCCCGACCGACGGAGTGGTCGCGCAACGGATCGAGAGCCCCGCGGTGTCGGTGCTGGACGCTCGCGCACCCTCGCTCGACTCGATCGTCGCCGTGGCCGCTGCGGCCAACCCACGGCTTCGCGCAGCCCGCGAGCGCGTTCGCGCGGCAGAGGCGCGCGCGACCGTCGCCGGCACCCGCCCAGATCCGATGCTCATGGCGGGCGTCCAGAACGTGCCCGTCAGCGACCCAGGATTCGGTGACCTCATGACCATGAAAATGGTCGGCGTGGGTCAGGTGATCCCGTATCCGGGAAAGATCGCGCTCCGCACACGCGCCGCTGCTCACGAGGTCAGGGCGGCCGAGGCCGATCTGACGGCGGCTCGGCTCGGCGTCGAGGCGGAGGTGAAGAGGTCGTACTACGACCTCGTCTTCGTGGATCGTGCGCTCGAGATCGTGGAACGCAACCGACTCCTGCTGCTCGATCTCGTGCGCGTGACGGAAGCGCGGTACAGCGTGGGGAGCGGAGGTCAGGAGGACGTCCTCCGCGTGCGGGTCGAGATCGCCCGGTTGGGCGAGGAGGCGGTCGCGCTGTTGGAGCAGCGGCGCGGCGATCTCGCTCGGCTCAACGCTCTGCTCGATCGCCCAAGCGAGACGCCGGTGTCGGCACCGGAGATCCCCAGGCGCGTCGCGCGAGCGGCGGTCGCAGATTCGGTGGGCACGATCCGTTTCCAGTCGGCGGCACTCGGTGCCCGTGCGGCCGATTCTCCGCTGCCCGCAGTTGACGCACTCCAGGCCATGCTGCGGGAACGGAATCCGGAGCTCCGTGCGCATGGTGCGCGACTGGAGGCGCTTGCGTCGCGCGCGGACCTCGCGCAACGCGAGCACCTGCCTGACATCGACGTGGCGTTCACGTACGGCCAGCGCGAAGGACGAAGCGACATGTTCTCCGCCCAAATGGCCATTCCCATACCACTCCAGCGCGGTCGCAAGCAAGCTCAGCAGCTCGGAGAGGCGCGCGCCGAGGTTGCCGCCGCCGAGGCTGAACGCGACGACCGCGAGAATGCATTGCGGGCCGATGTGGCAAGGCTCCACGCCGAGCTTGAACGGGACCGCGCGCAGCTCGCACTGAGCGTGAAGGCCATCCTGCCCCAAGGCCGCGCGGCACTGGCCGCCGCGACGGCCAATTATCAGGTCGGGCGTGCGGATTTTCTCAGCCTGCTCGACACGCAAGCCACGCTGTTCACCTACGAGATGAACTATTTCCGCGTTCTCTGCGACTTCGCCAAGACACTGGCGGAACTGGAGCGAGTTGCGGGCGAGGAGATCGTCCGATGAGCACAGACAATCAACGGAACGCTGGAACCATCGACCACACCGTCCACGGATCGCGCGGCGCGAGGCGACGTTGGTTCGGGATCCTTGGAGGGGCGACGCTCGTGGCATTGGCGACGTGGGCGGCCCTTTCGAGCCGCGGAGCGACCGGTGAGAACGGCGCGCCGAATGGCGCAACGGCGACGATGCCCGGCATGGCGGGCGCCGACGGAATGGCCGGCATGGACATGGGCGCCGGAGGAATGGCTGGGATGAACATGAGCGCCGACGGAACCGTACGGCTCTCGCAGAGCCAGATCCGTCAGTTCGGGATCACGTTCGGAACAGCAGAGATCCGCGTGCTCCAGGACCGGATCCGCGCCACCGGCGTCGTGAACTTCGACGAGACGCGAGTGGCGCAGGTGACGCCGAAGTTCGGCGGCTTCATCGAGCAGCTGCACGTGGCCTTCACTGGGCAGCCCGTGCGTCAGGGCGATCCGCTGCTCGAGATCTATTCGCCAGAGTTGGTCGCCGCTCAGGAGGAGCTGCTCGTGGCGCAGCGGCTCGAACGGACGATGGATCAGAGCGTCGTGCCCGGGGTTCCCGCGGGGACGTCGAACCTCGTGGCCACGGCCACGCGCCGCCTGCGGTTGTGGGACATCTCCGAAGAGCAGATCGAGCAGATCCTGCGCTCCGGCGCCGTGCGGCGATCGCTCACGCTGCACGCGCCATCTTCGGGCGTGGTCACGAGGAAGGACGTGGTCAGGGGCCAATCCGTGCAGCCGGGGCACACGCTGTACGTCATCGCGGACCTCTCCGTGGTCTGGGTGGAGGTCGAGCTTCGTGAGAGCGAGGCAGGCGGCGTGCGCGAGGGAACCGCGGCGTCACTGGAGTTCGCCGCCATGCCGGGGCGGTCGTTCGTCGGTCGCGTCCAGTATGTGTATCCAACGCTCCAGGCATCGTCGCGCACCATCAAGGCGCGCATCGCCCTCCCGAACGCCGCTGGGCGCATCAAGCCTGGGATGTACGCGACCGTTCGTCTCACCACACCGCGTCGGTCCGCCCTGACGATCCCCGCGTCCGCAGCCATGCGCACGGGCGAGCGCGTGATCGTCTTTGTGGACATGGGTGAAGGTGAGCTCATGCCGCACGAGGTCGTGCTGGGTCAGGTCGGCGCTGAATTTGTCGAGGTCTTGAGCGGGGTCGAGTCGGGTCATCGCGTAGTGACGTCAGCGCAGTACCTGCTGGACTCCGAGTCGAGTCTCGCCGAAGTGATGAAGTCGATGATCGGGATGGGTGGAGGCGGCGAGATGCAGGGAATGGGCATGCCGCGCACGCCGCCCGCGTCTGCAACGCCGCAGAGGTGATCGACCATGCTCAAATACATCATTGCATGGTCGGTGCGTCACAAGGTCGTGGTGCTGCTGAGTACGGCCGCAGTCACACTCGGCGGCGTGTGGGCCATGCTGAACACGCCCGTGGACGCGATCCCCGATCTGTCGGACGTGCAGGTCATCGTCATGACGGAGTGGCCCGGTCAGGCGCCCGAGCTGGTGGAGGACCAGATCACGTATCCGCTCTCGACGGAGCTGCTGAAGGTGCCTAGGACGCGCTTCGTGCGTGGGATGAGCCAGTTCGGGATCTCGGCCATCTACATCGTGTTCGAGGACGATGTCGATCTCTACTGGGCGAGGTCGCGGGTGCTCGAGTATCTGAACGGCGCCCGCGCCCAGCTGCCGGACGGGGTGATGCCGATGATGGGTCCCGACGCGACCGGCGTCGGCTGGGTGATGCAGTACGTCCTTGCCGACACGTCAGGACGCCTCGATCTCGCGCAGCTTCGAAGTCTTCAGGATTTCACCGTGCGTCCAGCCCTGACCGCCGTACCCGGAGTCGCGGAGATCGCGTCGTTCGGCGGCTTCGAGATGCAGTACCAGATCGAAGTGGACCCCGTCCGACTCGAGGGATTCGCGATCCCGATGGCGCAGGTCGTGCGCGCGGTCCAAGCCTCGAATCAGGATGTGGGGGGACGGGTCCTTGAGATGGGTGGGACGGAGTACGTGGTGCGCGGTCGGGGCCGCTTCGCGAGTCTCGAAGACATCCGATCCGTCGCTCTGGGCGTCGGCCCCGGTGGAACGCCGGTCACCGTACGTGACGTCGCAACAGTGCAGGTCGGTCCCGAGATCCGCCGAGGAATAGCCGACTTGAACGGCCAGGGCGAAGTGGTCACGGGCTGGGTGGTCATGCGGTACGGCGAGAACCCGCTCGCAGTCATCAAGGGGGTGAAGGCGCGTATGCGGGAGATCGCTGGCGCACTTCCGGCCGGCGTGACCTTCGTGGAGGGTTACGACCGGTCAGGTCTGATCGAGGCGGCCGTCCACACGCTGCGTGAGAAGCTCGTGGAAGAAGCGATCATCGTCGCCGTGGTGACGGTCCTGTTCCTGCTGCACGCGTCGAGCGCGCTCGTGGCGATCCTTACGCTGCCGATCGGGATCCTGATGGCGTTGCTCGCCATGCGCGCGCTCGGACTCGAGGCCAACATCATGAGCCTCGGAGGGATCGCGATCGCGATCGGCGCCATGATCGACGCCGCGATCGTGATGGTGGAGAACCTGCACAAGCACATGGAGCGGAACTTGCACGAGGGCAGTGCGAAGGACCGCTGGACGCTTGTCGTCGAATCCTCCAAAGAGGTTGGACCCGCGTTGTTCGTGTCGCTGCTGATCGTCACGCTCTCGTTCCTTCCGGTCTTTGCGCTCGAGGCCCAGGAGGGGCGGCTCTTCAAGCCGCTGGCGTGGACGAAGTCGCTCTCGATGGCCGCGGCCGCGCTCCTCTCGATCACACTCGTACCCGTGATGATGGGACTGTTCATCCGCGGCCCGATCAGACCCGAAGCGGCGAATCCGGTCAACCGGTTCCTGATCCGCATCTACCGGCCGGTCATCGCCCTCGTGCTTCGCTTTCGCTGGACGACGATCGGTGCTGCCGTGGCGGTGCTCTTGGTGTCGGTCGTGCCGTGGAGTCGACTCGGGAGCGAGTTCATGCCGCCTTTGAATGAAGGCAGTGTCATGGACATGCCATCGCTCCTTCCCGGCGTCGGCATGGCACAAGCCAGGCAGATCCTCGCGCAACGCGATGCGGCGCTGGCGCACATTCCCGAGGTGCGGATGGTGCTGGGAAAAATCGGTCGCGCAGAGACCGCCACTGACATGGCGCCGTTGTCGATGATCGAGACCATTGCGATCCTCAAGGATCGCAGCGAGTGGCGGCCGGGGGTCACCCACGACTCGCTACTCGCCGAGATCAACGCGATGGTGAGAACACCCGGCGTCGCGAACATGTGGTCGATGCCGATCAAGAACCGCCTGGACATGCTCGCGACCGGCATCAAGACGCCGGTTGGCATCAAGCTCTTCGGGCCCGACCTGGCCGAGCTTGAGCGGATCGGCCAACAGATCGAGGGTCTGCTGTCCACGGTTCCAGGGACGAACTCCGTCTTCGCCGAGCGCGCGCTTGGTGGCCGGTATCTTGACGTCGACGTGGATCGGGAAGCGGCCTCGCGCTACGGGATGACCGTGGATGACGTGCAGATGACGCTGATGGCCGCGATCGGCGGAATGCCGGCAGGAACGGTCATCAATGGGCGCGAGCGCTACTCGGTGCTGGTGCGCTATCCGCGCGAACTGCGTGATGATCCGGAGGCGATCGGGCGGGCGCTCGTCGCCACGCCGTCGGGTGCCCAGGTGCGGCTTGCACAACTCGCCCGGATCGACGTAACCCGGGGCGCCACGCTCATCAAGTCCGAGAACGCGTATCTCAACACCATCGTGTACGTCGACGTCCGGGACCGCGACATCGGGAGCTACGTAACGGAGGCCCGCGCAATGCTCGACGCGCGACTCGATCTGCCGCTCGGCTATCGCGTCGAATGGTCCGGGCAGTTCGAGGCGATGGAGCGTGCGGGAAAGAGGCTGCGCGTCGTCGTGCCCGTCACGCTCGCGATCATCTTTCTCCTTCTCTACGTCAATTTCCGAAGCGTGGCCGAAAGCACGATCGTAATGCTTTCGCTCCCCTTCGCACTCGTTGGCGGCGTCTGGTTGATGTGGGCGCTCGACTACCACACGAGTGTGGCGACCGCCATAGGATTCATCGCGCTCGCGGGGGTGGCTGCGGAGACGGGGGTGATCATGCTCCTGTATCTTGATCAAGCGTACCATGACCGAATGGCGCACGGAGTTCTTCGGGACCGATCCGACGTGGATGCGGCCGTGGAGCATGGCGCGGTGGAGCGCGTGCGACCGAAGATGATGACCGTGACGGCCATCATCGCGGGCCTGCTGCCGTTGCTGTGGAGTCAGGGAACGGGCGCCGACATGATGAAGCGGATCGCCGCGCCGATGGTCGGCGGGATGGTCTCGAGTACGATCCTGACTCTTGTAGTGATCCCCGCGATCTACTCGCTCTGGCGTGAGAGGCAGCTGCGGCGCGCCGTGCACCCGTCTCGTTAGGGGGCGAGGTCGTCTCTCGATGGTCTGGGCGTACGCCCGAACACGGCCCCGAATGCCTCGATCGTCGCCTCGCGTACGTCGTCGCCGAGCGACGGCGTCGGCGCAAGGCACGTGCCGTTCTCACTCAACTCAAGCATCTCGCGCTCCACCGACGTCATGTCCACTTCGGGCAGCCCGCACGGCACCATCAGATCGAAATAGCTCAGGTCCGTGGTGACGTTGAGCGCGAACCCGTGCCAAGTCACCCACTGCCGCGCGTGCACGCCGATGCTCGCGAGCTTCCGGTCGCGCGTCCAGATGCCGGTCTTGCCGGGATTCCGGTCCGCGACCACCCCGAATGGCGCGACCGCGCGGATCAGCACCTCCTCCACCTGGCGCAGATACCAGTGTAGGTCCTGCTTGTGCCCCGTCAGATCCACGATCGGATACCCGACGAGCTGTCCCGGTCCGTGGAACGTGACATCGCCGCCGCGCTCGACCTCGAAAAGCTCGACGCCGCGCTTGGCGAGCTCCTGCTCCGTGGCGAGCAGATTCCCCGCCTTCGTCGAGCGCCCGAGCGTCACGACCGGCGGATGCTCAACGAGAATGAGCACGTCGCGGTCCACGGTCTTCGCGATCCGCTTGGCCGCCACGTCTCGCTGGAACGACAAGGCCTCCGCATAGCTGCGGAGGCCCAGGTCGATCACCAGAAACTCCTTCACGCGCGCTGTGCCTTGAATGCGTGCGCGCTCACGCGTGCAGCATCTTCCCCATCGAGTCGAGCACCGCTTCGGCGATGCCCTCGCTCAAGGTGGGGTGCGCGTGGATCGCGAGATCGATCTCCTCGACGGTGAACTCGTTCTCACGGGCGACAGCGAACTCGTGGATCATCTCGGTGGCGTGCGCGCCGATGATGTGCGCGCCGAGGATCTCGCCGTGCTTCTCCTCGCGGATGACCTTCACGAAGCCCTCGGTCTCGCCGCTGGTGCGCGCGCGGCCGTTCGCCGAGAACGGGAACTTGCCGACCTTGTACTTGAGGCCCTTCTCCTTGCACTGCGCCTCAGTGAGTCCGATGCTCGCGACCTCGGGGTGGCAGTACGTGGCGTTGGGGATGTTCCCGTAGTTCACCGGATGCGTCTTGTGGCCTGCGATGAGGTCCGCGACGATATGCCCTTCGCGCGAGCCCTTATGCGCGAGCATCGGCGGGCCCGCGACGTCGCCGATGGCGTAGATGCCCTTGGCGGTGGTCTCGAGCTTGTCGTTGACCTTGATGAAGCCGCGCTCGGTGAGTTGCACGCCGGCCTCCTTGAGCCCGACGATCTCGACGTTCGGCGCGCGACCCGCCGCGACGAGCACCACGTCGAACGTCATGTCCTTCTTCTCGCCGCCGGCCTCGACGGGGATCGTCACGTCCTTCTTCCCGACCTTGGCCGTCCCGAGCTTGGCGCCCGTGACGACCTCGATCCCGCGCTTCTTGAACGACTTCGCGAGTTCGAGCGAGCAGTCCTCGTCCTCGACGGGCAGGATGCGCGGCATCACTTCGAGGAGCGTGACCTTGGAGCCGAACGAGTGGAACACATCGGCAAACTCGCAGCCCACGGCGCCCGCGCCGATCACGGCGATGGTCTTCGGGGCGTGGTCGATCGTGAGCGCTTCGTCTGACGACAGCACGTTGGTCTTGTTGATCTCGAGCCCGATCTGCGGCAGTCCCTTCACGCGCGAGCCGGTGGCGATGACAACCGCCTTGGTCGCAGTGTGCGTCTCGGTCTTGCCGTCGGCGGTGGTGACCTTGACGGTCTTGCCGGCGCCCAGCGAGCCCGTGCCCTTGATCCAAGTGATCTTGGAGCGCTTGAAGAGGAACTCGACGCCCTTGGAGTTCTGCGCCGAGACGCTGCGCGAGCGCTTCATCGCGACGCTGTAGTCGAGCGTGACCTTCTCCGCCTTGACGCCGAACTCCGCGCCTTTCTGGACCTTGGTCGCGATGCTCGCGGCCTCGAGGAGCGCCTTGGCGGGAATGCAGCCCCAGAGGACGCAGGTGCCGCCGAGGCCTTCGCGCTCGACGACGCCGACGGTGAGACCGAGTTGGGCAGCGCGGAGGGCGCCGACATAGCCGGCGGGACCGCCGCCGAGGAAGATCACGTCAAAGGTTGCCATGGGATAGACAGGTGTCAGGTGGCAGGTGTCAGGAGGGAGGTGGGGGATGAGAGATGTGAGGTGTGAGGTAACTGCGTCCTCCTGTCATCTCTCATCTTCCATCTCACATCATCTTAGAAGACCATCAGAAGCGGGTTCTCGATCAAGCGCCTCAGCGTCTGCAGGAACTTGGCGCCTACCGCTCCGTCGATCACGCGGTGGTCGCAGCTCATCGTGACGCGGAGCTTCTTCTTCACTTCGAAGCCGCCGTCGGGGCCGACCACCACCTTGTCCTCGATCGCACCGATCGCCAGGATCGCGCTCTCGGGCGGATTGATGATCGCCGTGAACTGATCGATCTGCATCATGCCGAGGTTCGAGACGGAGAAGGTCGAGCCCGTGAACTCCTCGGGCTTGAGTTTCCGTTCGCGCGCTTTCTTCGCCAACACCTTGGCCTCGGCGCTGATCTCGGACATCCGCTTCTGGTCCGCGTTGAAGATCACGGGGACGATCAAGCCGTCGTCGGTCGCCACGGCCATGCCGAGGTGGACGGCGCTGAAGTAACGGATCTTGTCGCCGAGCCAGTGCGCGTTGACCTCGGGATGCTGCTGGAGCGCGGTGGCGGTGGCCTTCAGGACGATGTCGTTGAACGAGACCTTGAATGCATCGCCGAGCTCGGCGGCGGCAGAACGGAGCTCCGATGCGCGCGAGAGATCGAACTCTGCCGTGAGGTAGAATGTCGGGATTGGGCCGATGGACTCGCTCAATCGTCGCGCGATCGTCTTGCGGATCTGCGTCAGCGGCTCGTCGTGGTACTCCGCCCCGCCCGCGACCACGCGGCGCGCGGTCGGCGCGGCGGCCGCGGACGCACCGGCACGCGCACCACCGCCGGCCATTGCGGCCTCGATGTCGCGCTTGATGATGCGGCCGGCCGGACCGGAGCCCTGCACGGCGCTCAGATCGAGGCCCTGTTCACCCGCGAGTCGCCGTGCGAGCGGAGAGGTCTTCACGCGACCGCCGTCGCTCGGCGCGGTCGCCGACGCTGCGGGCGTACTTGCCACCGGCGCGGATGCCGGACTCACCGGCGGCGCCGCAGCGCCACCCGGGTTGAAGCCCGTGGCGGGCAGCGCCGGTACATCCACCGGCGGCGCGGCCGCGGCACCCGCGAGCGCGCTGATGTCCTCGTCCTTGTCTGCGATGATCCCCACGAGCGCACCTACCGCCGCCGTCGCGCCCTCGGGAATGAGCCGCTTGCGGAGAATGCCGTCACCACGCGCGGCCAACTCCATCACGGCCTTGTCGGTCTCGACCTCGGCGAGCAGATCACCGCTCTTCACCGCATCGCCTTCGGCCTTGAGCCACTTCACGAGACGCCCTTCCTCCATCGTGGGCGAGAGCGCCTCCATGAACACTTTAGTAGACATGACACACCTGAGTGGTAGTTACCTGATACCAGACACCTGCCACCTGCCACCTGTAGTTAGTCGACATACATCACCTTCTTCACCGCCGCGATCGCCTTGGCGAGATCCGGCTTGGCCGACTTCTCGAGGGTCTTGGCATATGGCATCGGCACATCGGCCTGATGCACGCGGATGACCGGCGCGTCGAGATGATCGAAGCAGTCGCGCTGGATGTAGT
>CAZGFE010000028.1:5877-34579 GCA_964524665.1 uncultured Gemmatimonas sp. | reverse complement strand
GGCGGCACGTTCCTCCTCCGCGTCGAGGACACGGACAAGGCCCGCTCCACCGACGAGTCCACCGCCGCGATCTTCGAGGGCCTGAAGTGGCTGGGTCTTGAGTTCGACGAGGAGGTCGTCTTCCAGGGCGCGAATCTCGAGCGCCACCAGGCCGACGCCGAAAAGCTCCTCGCCTCCGGCCACGCGTACCGCTGCTTCTGCATGCCCGCCGAGCTCGAGGCCCGTCGCAAGGAGGCCGCCGCGCTCAAGGACGCCTTCAAGTACGACCGCCGCTGTGACCGCCTCGATGCGGCGGAGGTCGAGCGTCGCGTCGCCGCGGGCGAGCCGTGCGTGATCCGCTTCCGCGTCCCGGAGGGAGAAACGGCGTGGGACGACATGGTCCACGACCGCATCGCGTTCCCGAACAAGGACATCGAGGACTTCGTCATCCTCCGCTCGGACGGCACGCCCATCTACAACCACGCCGTGGTGTCGGACGACATCGCGATGCGCGTGACGATCGTGATGCGCGGCGATGACCACATCTCGAACACGCCGAAGCAGATCCTGCTCTACCAGGCGCTCGGGGCGCCGCTCCCGCAGTTCGCGCATCTCCCGATGATCCACGGGACCGACGGCAAGAAGCTCTCCAAGCGGCACGGCGCCACCGCCGTCGGCGACTACCAGCACACGGGGATCCTGCCCGAGACGATGGTCAACTTCCTCGCGCTGCTCGGCTGGTCGCCCGGCGGCGAGTTCGAGGAAGTGATGACGATGGAGCAGCTGATCGCGGCGTTCAGCGAGAAGGGCCTGCTGCGAAAGGCCGCGGTGTTCGACCCGAAGAAGCTCGAGTGGATGAACGGGCAGCACCTCTCGCGCATCCCGCTCGCGGCGCTCGAACCGCGCGTCACCCCCTTGATCGTCGCGGCGGGGCTGGCCACGGCGCAGGAGCTGGAGTCGCGTCGGGAGTGGTACCACGCCTTGCTCGAACTGCTCCGCGTCCGCGCGCGCCTCCTCGACGACATCGTTCGTCAGGCCGAACCGTACTTCCGCGACGCGATCGCGTACGATCCCGAGGCGGTGGCCAAGCATTGGAAGGAGCCCGCCGTCACGGCGGCGCTCCTCTCCGTCACGGCCGAAGCGCTGCGCACGCTCGACGTGTGGGAGCCGGCCTCGATGGAAGCGTCGCTGCGCGCGCTCGCCGAGCAGCAGGGCGTGGGCGGCGGCAAGATCTTCCAGCCACTCCGCGTCGCCCTCACGGGACTCACGGTCTCGCCGGGGATCTTCGAGGTGATGGTGATGCTGGGCAAGGAACGGACGCTCGCGCGGATCGCGAGCGCGGTGGCGCAGCTCGGCACGATGTCCAGCGCGTCATAGGAGCAGCGGGCGTCGTGGAACTCCCCCGCGCCGCACTCACGCCGGTCGAGCGAAAGCTCTGGCACTTCCTGCTCGACCATCTCGCGGAGCACACGTATCAACCCAGTGTGCGCGAGATCGGGCGGCAGCTGCGCATTCCGTCCACGCGCACGGTGACCGATCTGCTGCGCGCGCTGGAGGCCAAGCAGTACGTGCGTCGCGCGCCGGGCCGCTCGCGCGGCGTGATCCTCGAGGGCTTCGCGGGGGCGATCGGTACACAGCCCGTGCCCGTCGTGCACTTCACGGCGGAGGGAAAGAGCGTGGTGGAGCGGCACATCACGCTGGAGCGCTCGTTGATCCCGACCGATGAAGCCTACTTCGTGCAGGCGACGGGTGAGGACGCGCCCGCGCACGCCGTGCGCGAGGGCGACCTGCTGCTCGTGCACCCCGACGCGCGGATCCCGGAGGACGCGCCGGTGGTCGCGCGCGTCGGGCGCTCGATCCTCGTGCGCACACTGCAGCACCGCGGCGCGGCGGTGGTGCTCAAGGCGCCGAGCGGCGACGCGCTGGACCTCGTGCTGGGCGCTGACGACGGCTTTCGCGTGCTCGGACCGCTCGCGGCGGTCATCCGCCGCACCATGCCACATCCTGACGAGCACGCCGCCGAGGACGCGGCGGACGACGGCCGCGAAGCCTAGTTGTGGCCGTCCGGACCCGGCGCGTCGCCGGGTGCCTTGGTCGGCACGGAGGCCTTGGGCGCGGTCGGCTGATCCTCTCCCGCCGCCTCGCGCCGCTCGCGTTCCTTGCGTGCCCGCAGCGCATCCACTGCCTTGCGGAACTCGTCGTCCCGGATCGAGCGCGCCGCCTGCGTCTGGATCTCCTCGCGGAGTGAGTTGAGCCGCCGCGCGCGCTCCATGGCGATCGGGTTCGCCTGCACGTTCAGCGGCAGCATCGCGAGCACCGCCGTCGGCAGCGAGAAGTTGCCGAGTCGGATGAACTGCGGATCGATCCCGTACTTCTTCCCGTTCCGATCCACGGTCCAGTCACCCTGACGTCCGGCGTCGCTCGGCAGGCTGATCAAGGAATCCATCACGGCGAGCGCGCGCGTGCGGAGCATGTTGCGCAGCGTGTCCGCGCGCGTGAGCGGCACGATCGGCCCCACGACGACCGGCGACGGCGTCACCCAGAGGCGCTGATCGGTGAACGACGGCCGAATGCCCTGCGCGGGACCGCCGCTGCCCACGAGCGGCCCGACACCCACCGGATCTCGCGGCTCTGCGGGCGCGGTCGGCACGCGCGTCGGGATCGTCGCCGGCGCGACCACGGGTGGAAGTTCGACCGGCGGGGCGTCAGGCACGGGTTCACGTCCGTCCCCGCCATCCCGGGCGGGCCGCCGCTCCGGCTCGCCGTCGGTGGGCAGCAGCACCTGGAAGCTGATCCGCTCCGGCACGATCGATCCCCCCGAGTCGTCGCGCAGGAAGTCCACCGCGAGCGGCACGATCAGCGTCGGCACGATGATGGCGATCAGCGTCAGCTGGATGAAGACCGCGACGAGCGACGCGCGCGGGTCGCCGTCGCGTCGGAGCGGGAGGAGCTTGAAGCGCGAACGCGGCGTCACGCGCCCACCACCGGATTCTTCACGCGGCTCCACCCCACGACCTCCACTTCGACCTCATCGCCCGCCGCAAGCGGCGCGACGCCGTGCGGCGTGCCCGTGGCGACGACGTCGCCGGGCTCGAGCGTGACCGCCTGGGAGATCCAGGAGAGCAGACCTGCAATGGGGAACGCCATGTCTCTGGTATGACCCCGCTGACGCTCCTCACCGTTCACCCGGGTCACCAACGTGAGATCCGTGAGGTCCACCGGGCCGCGCTTCTCCGGGCCCATGGGGCAGAAGGTGTCGCTGCCTTTGGCACGTACCCACTGCGGCTCGCTCTTCTGGAGGTCGCGAGCACTCACGTCGTTCACCGCGACGATCCCCCGCACCGCCGCCGCGCACGTCGCCTCGTCCGCTTTGGAGAGGCGCTGACCGATCACCACACCGATCTCGCCTTCGTAGTCGATGCGCCCGTAGCCCGCGTGCAGGACGATCGCCTCACCCGCACGGATGATCGCGGACGGCGGCTTGAGGAAGATCAGCGGCGACGCCGGGACCTCGTTCCCGAGCTCCTCCGCGTGCGCGCGGTAGTTCCTGCCCACGCAGATGATCTTGGTCGGTCCGGACATCCCGCAATCTACCCCGCCGCTGGGCGTTCGGACTGACGGTAGAAGGCCGCCAGCTCCTCGCGCATCATGACCCACGGCCCCTGCAGTCGCGTGGCCGGAGGGAGTCCTTCGGTGAGACGCCGCCCGTAGCCCTTGGTTACGACGCGCGGGTCGCAGATCACGACCGCGCCGCGGTCGGCGGACGTACGGATGAGGCGCCCGAAGCCCTGCTTGAGACGGAGCGCGGCGTGCGGGATCATGTACTCCGCGAATGCGTCGCCGCCCGCGGCCTCGATCGCCTCGCACTGCGCGGCCGTCATCGGCTCGCTCGGCACGCGGAACGGGATCCGGCCGATCAAGAGCCCGCGCAGCGCGCGGCCCGGCACATCCACGCCTTCCCAAAAGCTCGCCGTGCCGACGAGCACCGCGTCGCCGTGTTCGCGGAAGCGCCGGAGCAGGTCGTCGCGCGGCGCTTCGCCGTGCACGAGCAACGGATGCCGGCCTTCGATCCCGCGGGCGCGCAGTTCGCGCGCCATCTCGCGCACGTCCTTGTGGCTCGTGAAGAGCACGAACACGCCGCCTTCGGCGAACGTGATCAGATCCACCGCCGCTTCCGTCGTGCGCCGGAAATGCCCGGGCGCGTCCACGTTCGGCGCCGGAAAATCGCTCGGGATCACGAGCATCGCCTGCCGCGGAAAATCGAACGGCGAGGCAAGCGAGGCCGTCACCGGCTCCAGTTCCTCGTCGTCGAGCCCGAGGCGTCGCGTGATGAAGTCGAACCCGTCACCGACGGCGAGCGTGGCGCTCGTGACGATCGCGGTCTCGACGCGCCGGAACAGATCCTCGCGCAAGACCGGCGCGAGATCCAATGGCACCGCCTGCGCGCCCACGTTGCGGTCGCCCCCCTTGAGCTCGAGCCACCGGACGCGCGGCGCGCTGTCCGGTCCGGGCCGCAGCGCAGCCCGCAACGCGTCCCCCGAGTTCTGCAGCCTGCGCGTCACGCCACGCACCTCGTTGAGCAGCGGCGCCAGTTCCTCGGCGCGCCGCTCGTCGGTCTCCAGTCGTTCGCGCACCATCCGCAGACCGTCGCCGAGCACTTCGATCTCCGCGAGCAGATCGTCGAGCGCCACGCCCAGGCCAGCCGCCCAGATCGGGTCCTCGTCGAACCCTTCGGTCAGCCGCACCACGGAGTCGCCGCGCGTCCGCATCCACTCGGACAGCAGATCGGTGAGCACGGCAGCCTTGTCGCGCGCCGCAAGCAGCGACGGATTCAGCCGTGCGGTCACCAGGTCGAGACTCGCGACGCTCAGCAGATCGCGACTGGACGCCAGCTTCCGTTCCAGCGCAGGCAGCAGCCCCTTGCCGCGCCGCTCCAGCCGCGCGAAGAGCCGCTCGAGCCCGCGCCGCGTCACGCTCTGACCCAGATGCGCGGCGGCGGCGTCCTCGAGGTGGTGTCCTTCGTCGATCACCACGCGCTTGTAGGCCGGGAGCACAGCGGCTTCGTCCCACCGCCCCGACGCGCGCCGGACCGCGATGTCCGCCATCAGGAGGTGATGGTTCACGACGACCACGTCAGCCTGCGCCGCCACGCGACGCGCCTTGAACACGAAGCACGCGTCGAAGTGCGGGCACTTGAGCCGCGTGCACAGGTCGGCCTCGGCGGCGACCTCGTCCCACACTTCGGGGCGCGGCGGCGACGGCAGATCGGCCAGCGACCCGTCGGTCGTCCGCTCCGCCCACAGCTCGAGCATCGCGAGATCCGCCGAGGCGTCGTCCTCGAAGAGGACGGGGCCCTGCGCCCGCGCCTGGTCCAGCCGCTGCAGGCAGAGGTAGTTCTTCCAGCCCTTGAGCAGCGCGAATCGCACGGGCTGGTCGCTCATGGCGGTGCGGAGAAACGGCAGATCCTTGCCGACGAGTTGTTCCTGCAGCGTGATGGTGTTCGTCGAGATCACCGTGCGTTCGCCGCTGGCGGCGGCCCACCGAAGCGCGGGCACCAAGTACCCGAGCGATTTGCCGACGCCCGTGCCCGCCTCGATCAAGCCCACGCCGCCGCGCGTGAAGAGCTGCGCGATCAGGCGCGCCATCTCGCGCTGACTCGGACGGTCCTCATAGCGCCCCAGATGTTCCGCGATCGGGCCACTGGGTCCGAGCGCCGCGGCGACATCGCCCGGCACGATCGAGGCCGGCGCGACGGGCTTCGGGACCTCGACGACCACGTACAGGTGCGAGGCCTCGTTGTCGACGATCGCGAACCCGATCCCGTCGTCGTGCATCTTGGCCGCGACGATCAGGTCGGCATCGGACGGTTCGAGGAGTCCGCTCGGATGATTGTGGATCAGCAGTTCCCCGCGATTCGCGAATCCCGGGAGTGCGAGCACGCTCGACACATCGCCCCGCGCCGCGACACGCGCCGTCTGGGCCACGCCGTCACTGTTGACCGTCGCGACAAAGCACACCTCGCGTCCGCCGGCGAGGCGGATCGCGGAGCGGATCGCCGCGGCCGCACCTGGTGTGAGGCGTCCGGTCTCGCCGCTCACGTCTTGAGCGGCTTCTTCTTGGCGGCCGGAAACAGGACGTTGTTGAGGATCAGCCGGTACCCGGGAGAGTTGGGATGCAGTCCGAGGTCCGTCGGCGGCGAGCCGATGTTGTGCTGCGGGTCCTCGGGGTCGTGCCCGCCGAGGAAGGTAAACGACCCGCGCCCGAATCCACCGTGGATGTACTTCACCCACGGCGCGCCCTCTTCCTGTGCGAGGATCGTCACACCGGGCTTGAGGGTGCGGCGCGAGAACGACGACGTCACCCCGTAGAAGTCGCGCAGCACGGTCCGGTGATTCTGCACCAGCATGGTCGCGACGGGATCGAAGCGCGCGGAGAAGCCGAAGAGCGTGAAGGTGCCGAGCGGCTGCCGTCTCGCCGGGACGTTCACCTGATGGCCGTCAATGTCACTCATGGCGTTCACGCCGCCCGCGAACTCGAGCCGCGCCCCCTGCACCGCGAACGTGCGCGACCAGTCGAGGCGCGCGTCGGCGTCCGCGTCCATGGGTGTGCCGTCCGTGAACGCCCCCGCGATGTCCACGCCGCGCGCGGCGATCGCGAGCTCGAGCGTCTCCGTGGCGCCACACATCGCGAACAGGAACCCTCCGCGCTCCACGAACGCCCGCAGCCCCTCGGCGACCGCCTTCTTGAGCGTGGCCACGTCCCCCAGACCGTGCCTCCGCGCCGTCTGCAGGTCGCGCTCGCGCGCCTGCACGAACCACTGCGCCTCGCGGAACCCCAGATACAGCTTGTTCTGCTGACCGGTGAAGTCCTCGTGGTGCAGATGGATCCAGTCGAAGCGCGAGAGATCCGTGCTCAGCACGTCGTCGTCCCAGATGGTCGTGTACGGGATCCCCGCGTACGTGAGCGCGAGCGTCACCGCATCGTCCCACGGGTTCGTCTGCGGCGGCGTGTACACGGCGATCTTCGGCGCCTTCTCCAGCGGCACCGCATCCATGTTCCCCTCAGCGATCGTCCGGCGGATGCTGGTCAACGCGGCGGCGTCCACCGGCTCCGTGTGCACCCCCGCGAGCGCCGCCGCGCGCCGGAGCGACGGCAGGTCCAGCAGCAGGAAGCTGCCGCCGCGGTAGTTGAGCAGCCACTCGCTGCGCACGCCGTCGCCGAGCGCGGCAAAGGTCACGCCGTACGCTTTGAGATGATTGGTCTGCGCGTCGTCCATGGGCACGAGCAGGTGCTGCGCGTCCGCGCGCGAGGCGCCGACGGCGAGGGCGAGGATCAGCGCGAGACGTCGCATCACGGCGACCGCCGAGCGGCGTCCATGGTGAGCTGATCGAGTTCGCGCCGCGCCTGCGGCACGAGCGCGCTCGCCGGAAACTCCAGGATGAGCTGCTCCCAGTGGATGCGTGCGGTCTGCGCGTCGCGGCGGCGCGTCGCGGCGCGCCCGAGTTCGAGCAGCGCTTCCGGCGCCTCGGGAGCGCCCGGAGCGTCGGCCAACAGTCTCGCCCACAACCGGGACGCGTTGTCGCTGCGGGCCGCGGCGCGTGCAGCGTGTGCCAGCAGCAGCGACGACGCGTCCGGCAGTTCAGCGGCCGCCTGCTCGAAGGCGCGCACGGCCGCCGCAGAATCTCCGCGCGCGAGTGCGAGGTATGCGGCGCCCACCGCCACCGAGCGCTCCCCCGTCGTCCGCGCCAGGAGCGCGAGCGCACTCACGGCCTCGGGCGTCGTGCTCTCGCCATAGCGGAGCGCGGTGCGCGCCGCCTTGAGATCGCCTTCGTAGAGCGCCAGCCATCCGGCCACCGCGTCGTCGGCATCCAACGGGGCGTCGCGGAGGGCGAGCTTGGCCCGCGCGACGTCACCTGCGCGCACCCACGCCCACGCGATCGTCCGCGCGTGGCTGCGGACGGCGCTGGCGCCGATCAACGGCGCCGCGCGGTTCAGCACGCCCTCTGTCTCCGCGCCCCGCCCCAACCGCGCGAGCGCCTCGAGTTCCACGCCGAGCGCATCGGCGTCCACGAGCGGCAGCCGCGCTCCACGCACCAACTCGAGCGCGCCGAGCGCGTCGTCCGCGCGCAGGGCGGCGCGCGCGGCGCGCAGACCGTTCGCCGGGTCGGGGTGCACGCGCTGCCGCGCGGCGAGCACATCGCGCAGCGTGGCCCACGCCTGCGCGCGCTCGGCTTCTTCGGCGAACGCCTCCCAGACCGTGAGCACGCTGTCGGATGGCCCTAGGGGCGCGAGCACGAGCCAGCCCGCGCGCGGCGAGCCCCACCCGATCTGGAGCAGGCCGACCACCTGCAGCGCGGCGAGTGGAGCACCGGACGCGGACAACGCGGACGTCACCGAGTCGCGCGCGGCCGCCGGCGCCGGACTCAGCGAGAAGGCGGCCGCCGCTTCGAAGTACCGCTGGTCGCGCAGCGTCTCGCGCCACGCCTCGGCGGCCTCGGTCCACCGGCCGAGCGCGGCGCGCAGCTGGGCCTGCTCGAGCAGTAGTGCCCGCGTCTCCCCGAGCCGCTCTCCCGCTTCCACGAGCAGCGTGTCGGCCTTGGTCGTGCGATCGTTGAAGAGCAGGACGCGCGCATAGTCGCGGTAGGGCGCCACATCGGTCGGTCGCCGGTCGCGCCACTGCCGGAACGCGGCGTCCGCCTCCGCATCGCGCCCGAGCGCGATCAGCGTGCGGAGCTGCGCCGCGCGCAGCTGCGGCTCGTCCGGGAAGCGTGGGATCAGGGTGTCGAGCGCGATGACCAGTTCCACTTCGTCACCGAGGATCGTGAGCACGCGTTCGAGCCCGAGTACGCCCGGAAGCACCGCGCCTGCGGCGATCGCCTCGCGCCACGCGGCCACGGCCTCGACGTTCTTGCCCGCGCGCTCCAGTTCGACGGCCCGCGAAACGAGTGTGCCGCCCGAGACGTTGCCCTGTGCGACGGCGCTGCTCGCAGCGCCTGCGAGCAGCCCGAGCACGGCGCACGCCCCCGCGGCCCGACGCAGCCGATCCAGCCGACCCAGCCGACGCGCACACGTGGTCTCACGCGGCACGATCACGGCCGCACCTCCGCGTTCAATCGCCGGAAATACTCGATCACGAGCCGGCGATCGTCCGCGCTCAGTCCGCGCAGCTCCTCCCAGGTCGGCGCCGCAAAGCGCGGCGCGCGATCCGTCGCGTCGGCGCCGGGCGTGAAGGCCGCTGCCGATCGTGCGCTGCGCGCCTCCCGTCGTCCGCTCTCTTCGCGCTCTTCCTGCTCGAGCGACCGCCCGGCGTCGAGCATCCGCCGCAGCAGGCGCTCCTGCCGCGCTTGGGTCGCGGGGTCGACGGCCCCTTGGTCGAGCGCCGCCGCGAGAGCGCGGGCCTCGCGAGCCAACTCCGTCGCGCGTCCACTCGGATCCGCGTCGGCGACGGCGTCCAGCTGCCGCGCCACCTCACGCTGTGCGCGCGCCAGTTCGCGGGCCGCGCGCTGCCCTTCGGCGTCGAGGCCCTGCGGCGCACCGCCTGGTCGCGCGCCAGGCAGGAGCGAGAGCAGTTGGCTGTTCAACCCGCCTTGCTGCTGCGCGAGCTGCTGCATCTGCTCGATCATCTCCGGCAGCCCGGACGCCGAGCGCGCTGCGGCGGCACGCTCGCGGTCGCGCGTGAGCTGCGCCGCCGCCTGCCGCAGCGCCACGGCGGCCTCGCGCATCGCATGCTCGGCTTGCCCGCGACCACCCTCTGTGCTCTCGCGGGTGGCCTGCGCCACTCGCTGCCGCGCCCGCTCCAGCTCGGCCTGCGTCCGCGGCGTGACGAGCGCGCTGCGCCGCGCCTGCTCGCTGAGCCGTTCCTGCGTGGCCAGCGCGCCCTGCTGGACCGCCGACTGCTCGCCCCGCATCGCCGTGCGCGCCGTGTCCGCTCGCACCCGGTCCGCAAGCGCATCCTGCGACCGCGCCAGCTGCAGGAGTTCCTGCACGGCGCGGTCGAGCGCGTCGGTCAGTGCGGACCGCCACTCGGCCACCTGCTGTGACCGCGCGCGGGAGAGCGCGTCGGCGGAACGCTCCATGGCGTCGGCGGCCTGCGAGATCGCCGCACTGCTGCGCGCGGCGTCGTTCAGCGCTTCGGCCGCGCGCAGCGCCTCGGCGGCGCCTTCGCGCGAAGCGGCGGCGCCCGACTGCGCGTCCACCGCGTTCAGCCGCTCGGCGAGCGCGTTCGCCGAGAGGGACAGCTCGCGCGACTGCCTCGCGAGCGCGGCCGCGCGTGCGAGTTCTTCGGCGCTGCGCGCATCGCCGCGTGCGGAGTCCGCGAGCGCGCGCTGTTCGCTGGCGAGTTCCTCACCGCGATCGGCGAGCGTCTGCATCGTGGCTTCCAGCGCCGCGCGCCGAAGCAACTCGGCGCTCTTCTCCAGCGCCTCCCGCATGCGCGCCTGCTGCGCCGCCAGCTCCGCCAGCGATTGCCGGGTGCGGTCGGCGTCCAGCCCCTGGCTCGCCGTCTCCAACCGCTCGAGCGCCTGGAGCATCTCCGGCGTCATCGCCTCGCGCAGCAGGCGCTGCGCGTCCTCCAGCTGCTGCGCCAGCGCGGGGTCGAGCGCGCCGGCGCGCGCGAGACGGTCGCGCATCTCGCGCGCCGAGTCTTCCAGTTCACGCACGCGCTCCTCGAGTGCGCGCTGCTCGCCCGCGATCTCGCGCGCGCGCTCTGCGCTCTCGTACTTGAGCGTCCCTGCGGCCGACGTGTCGCGTGCCGCGGCGGTGGGCGCGGTGCCGCGGTCACTGCGGGTGCGCGCCTCGGTCTCCGTCCGGGTGGAGAGTTCACGCTGCGCGCGCACGGCGGCATCGGCCGCGTCCACCACGGCGTCCGCGCTGACGCGCGCCACCTCGCGCGCTTCTTCGGCGGTCGGCAGGCGGAGGCGGAGCGGGCGGCTGCGCGAGACCCGTGCTCCGGGCGCCAGATCGCTTGCCGCCAGCTCGACGAGCAGTGCGTCCCCGGGACGCAGCCCGCGCCCCGCGAGTACCACATCGGCCCGTCCGCGCCACGCGGCCTCGGCACGCCCAACGGCGCCGGAGACCAGCGTGCTCTCCGCCTCGGCGTCGGTGCGCCCATCGGCCCGCGCGATCCAACTGCGCAGCCACACGCGGCCGAGCGCCACGTCGTCCTCCGCCTGCAGCTCGAGCGTCACGCCTTCATCGAGCCCGAGAAAGAGCTCCCCCACGGGAGCCAGGATCTCGGCGCGCGGCAGCGAATCCGGCACCACGTCAATGCGGAGCGGCGGCGGCAGGTCCGCGATCGGCTGCGATGCCCCATCCACCTCCCAGCTCCACTCGTCGCTCGCTGCGGGAACCCACACGAGCGATGCCCCGAGCCCGTCCACCTGCATCGCGCGCACCTCCCGTGCACCGCGCAGTGCGGCGCGCGCCAGCGGCTCCGACGCCCGCGCCGACACCATCAGGCGCGTGCCAGCGGGTACGCGGATCAACTCGTCCGACGCCAGACTCTCGGTGGCGCGGCCGAGGTACGCGGGAAAGGCCGCGCGGACCTCCACCTCTCCCAGGAACGGCCGATCCACCACCGCAATGCGCGCCGTGTCCGTCGCGCTCCGCCCGTCGCTGACCACCACGTGCAGGTCGGCATCGGCTCGTACGACGATGAACGTGGCGCGACCCGCTTCCGTCACGGGGATCGTCGAATCCCGCCACGCGCCGCCCAGCGCGCGCCACCGCACCTCGACGCGCGCCCGACCGAGTGCGTTCACGCCGAGGACCGCGGGCGATCCGCGCAGCACCTGCGCCGGCGCCGCTGCGATCACGAGCGGCGGCAGCAGCTCGCCGCGCCACGCGGCCACCGGGCGCAGCAGCGCGCGCCACCCGTCCCCGCGCGCCGATGCGCCGAACGCGGCCAGGGCGGTGACCTGCGCGAACGCCATGAGCACGATCAGCAGCGTACGCGTCGCGCGATGGTGGTGCGCGGGCGCTGGACGTCCGGCCACCGCCGAGAGCTGCTCGCCGAGCGCCGTGGCCGCGATCCGCGCGAACAGCCCGCCGGCGGGCGCGACCTCGAGGAGTCCCGTCAGCGATCCACGACGCAGCCGCTGCTCCCGCTCGATCGCCGCCGCCACGTGCACGGGGGTCGCCGTCTCAAGGAGCCGCCGGCTGCGCACCGCGACCCAGACCGCGAGCGCCAGCGCCGTGGCCCAGATCGCGAACGGAACGAACGCGGGCAGCGCGAGCCAGCGCCCGCGCGCGAGCAGCAGCGCGCCGCCCGCGAGCACGCCGACCGCGACCATCACCGGCAGCGCGACAGCCGCCAGCCGCGCCACACGCCGAATGCGGAGCGACTCCGCCGCGATGATCGGCAGCGCGCTCATCGGGCGGGGGCGCTGGTGACGGCGTACACGAAGAGATTCACGCCCATCCGCAGGGCCTGCTCGTGGAGCGCGGGCGGATCCTCGGGATACGTCCCGACATCCTCCCAGCCGTTGCCGAGGTCGCTCTCGTGCGAGTAGAAGACCACGAGGCGCTCACCGATGTAGAGCCCGAGGCCCCGCGCGGGCTTCCCGTCGTGCTCGTGGATCTTCGGCACACCGGTCGGCAACGGGTACACGATCCGGTAGATCGGATGGTCGAGCGGCACATCCACGAGCGAGTCGCCGGGAAAGACCTTGGCGATCTCGCGCCGGAAGTGCTCGTCGAGCCCGTAGTTGTCGTCGGCGTGGAGAAAGCCGCCCTGCTCGAGATACGCGCGGAGGCGACGCACCTCCGCGTCGCTCCACCGGATCCGTCCGTGCCCGGTGAGGTGCAGGAACGGATGATCCCAGAGCCGGTCGTCGAGGAGCGTGACTCGCACCTCCTCGGATTCCACCGCGAGCGTCGTGCGCTCGCGGATCGCGCGGATGAGGTTCGGCAGACTCGACGGATTCGCGTACCAGTCGTCGCCGTCGTACTGCAGCCGCGCGACCGTGAGGCGGGCGGCCGTCGGCGCGGCGACCGAGACCGGCGCGGCGGCGAGCAGGAGCGCGGCGCCCAGGATCGGGCTCACGAGCGACGGGCCGCGGCGCATCCGCGTCACTCGTGGGCGAGGCGGTACGCGAGGTTGCGAGGCACACGCGCATCCTCCATCAGGAGCTGCACGATCTCCCGCGCAGCGCGGCCTTCCGCGCGCAGCGCCGCCGCGCGCGCCCGCAGCGCGTCCTCGTCCAGCGGCGCGGCCGCCCCACCGGCCACCACGATCACGATCTCACCCCGCGGTTCGTTCGTCTCATAGTACGCAGCGAGTTCGGCGACCGTTCCGCGCCGAAACTCCTCGAAGCTCTTGGTGAGTTCGCGGGCGACCGCGCACCCGCGCTCCCCGCCGCCGCTCGCCTCGATGTCGCGCAGCGTGGCCGCCGTCCGACCCGGCGCCTCGTAGAGCACCGCCGTGTGCGTCAGCGTCGCGATCGCGGCGAGTGCGGCGCTGCGCTCCTTGCCTTTGCGCGCCAGAAAGCCGAAGAATGTGAAGACGGTCGCATCGATCCCTGATCCCACGAGTGCGCTGAGCAGCGCCGACGCGCCCGGCACGGGCGACACGGTCACGCCGGCGTCGATCGCCGCGCGCACCAGGCGCGCGCCCGGATCGGAGAGCAGCGGCGTCCCCGCGTCGGTCACGAGCGCGAGCGACTCACCCGCCAGCAGCCGTGCGACCAACCCCGGCGTGGCCTCTGCCTCGTTGTGCTCGTGATGCGCGATCAGCGGCGTCGTGAGGCCGAAGCGCTCCCACAGCTTGCGCGTGTGCCGCGTGTCCTCGGCGAGCACCGCCGCCACGCGGCCCAGGATCTCCTGCGCACGCGGGGAGAGGTCTCCCAGATTTCCGATCGGCGTGCTGACGATGTGGAGCGTGCCAGCGACGCGCGCTCCTGGCGCGCTCACCAGCTCAGCTTCCAGGGCAGCGCGTCATAGAGCCCCGCCGACTGGAACATGTGACGGCGCGACGCGGTCAGGTCGCGCAGAATGTCCTCGGGCGAGACGTTGTCGGGCGCCGCGGCCCACAGGATGTCCGCGATCCACGCCGCGATCGCCTTCGTGAGCGCATCCGCATCGGTCACGGGATCGCGGAGCGTCGGATGCGCCGGAGAGAACCGGTCGAGCATCGGGTGACGCGTGACGAGCGATCGGCGCGCGCCTTCGGTCACGTCGTCCGCCGAGGCCTTCCCTTCCTGGCGCAGCCGCGCGGTGAGCGCGCCCAGCAGTTCGCGGTAGGCCTGGATCAGCGCGGGCGAGGCCTGCGCCGGCAGCGCATCGGGGGCGCCCCAGAGGCGGACGCTCGGCGCCGCCGCGTGCACCCGGTCGTCGATCACGGTCCGCAAATGGCCGAGGACATCGCCCGGCCGCGGATCGACGAAGTAGCCCCGCACCGGCTTGCCGCCTTCGATCGCCACGAAGTTCACGCAGCCGTCCGCGACGATCTCGATCGCGCCGTCGTGCATCGTCGCATACAGGAATGCCAGCAGCGCATCGACGTCCGTCGGCGTCAGCTCGCGCGGCCACGGGAGCGGCGCCCCGGTCTGGACCGCGAACATCAGGTCAAGCTGCTCGTTCGTCGCCTCGTGAAAACAGATGCTGCCATACTCGGCGGACGCGGGCACGCGGCCGATCGCCTCGCTGATCGCCACCGCGTGAAAGTGCACGCCGTCGGTGCTCGAGGTCGCGTTCACCACCTCGCCCTCCTCGAGGTAGAGGACGAGCAGCTCTTCCGGCATCCACACGGCGACGTACCCCGAGACCCGCGCCGCGCGGTCGCGCTTGGCATCCGTGAGCAGGTTGCGCAGATGCACGTACGCCAAGCGGGTCCGTTGCAGCAGGACCCGCTTGGCGGGATATCGGATCGCGTCCCGGTTGAGCGGCATCGTCAGCCGCGCAGCGTCACGCGGCGTGCTGCTCGAACTTCGCCGCGAGCGCAGGCTTCGGCACCGCGCCGATCACCTGATCCACCAGCTTCCCGTCCTTGAAGAACAACAGGGTCGGGATCGACCGCACCTGGAAGCGCATCGCGGTCCGCTGGTTGGCGTCCACATCGAGCTTCGTCACCTTCACGCGCCCATCGAACTCCTCGGAGAGCTGCTCGAGGATCGGCGCGATCATGCGGCACGGACCGCACCACGTCGCCCAGAAATCCACGACCGTGAGGCCCTGGTGCTGCTCGACCTCGCTCGCGAATGAATCGTCGGTCACTGCCATCGTCTTGGCCATCGGTCTTCCTATGCTCCTCTGGGGACGAGGTGCCGCGCACCTTCGCCCCGCGCTAACGTTACGACGACCCGTGCGCATCGCACGCCTCCCGAGCCGCCAATGTCCATGCCTGCTCCCACTCCGCGCGGAACCCGCATCGCGCACATCGGGATCGCCGTCGACTCGCTCGACGCGATCCTGCCCTTCTATCGCGACCTCCTCGGCCTGCCGGAAACGCCGCTCGACGACGCCGACGGGGCCCACATCGCCGGCCTCGTCGCCGGCGACTCCCTCGTCGAACTCCTCGAGCCCAGTGAATCCGCTTCCCCCATCGGGAAGTTCCTGACCAAGCGCGGTCCCGGCATCCATCACATCTGCTTTGCGGTCGACGACCTCGATGCCACGCTCAAGCGCTGCGAGGCCGCCGGTGTTCAACTGATCGACCGCACGCCCCGCGTGGGAGCCGAGGGCAAGCGGATCGCCTTCCTGCACCCCCGCTCCACGGCGGGCGTGCTGATCGAACTCACTGAATACTAGCGGCGCCCGGGACGACTGGTGGACCCAGCCCGGCAGTTCGCCCGCGCCGGCGTCAGGTCCACGTCCTCGACGAACCACCGGCCGGAGCGTGCGTTCTTCACGGTCGTGAACGGCAGCGTGACGGTCCGTCCGTCGGTGACGAGTTCCACCTGATGCACCGTGCGTCCGAGTTCGCCCCGCTGGGCCACGCCAATGCGAGATTCATCGTGACGCAGATGACAGACCATGATCAGCAGCCGGCGCTCGAGTTCCTGACGGTCCACGCGGTCCCGCGTCGGCGACTCGGCGTTGCCCCAGACCGCAGAGACCGCCTGCAGATCGTCCGCCCGCGACCCGTTGAGGAACTGCACCACCGCTTGCTCGGACGACTCGGCGCCCGCCGATGCGCCGCTTCCCACGCCGCGGCACGCGGGCATCAGCGCCACCAGCACCACGAGTCCCGTCCACGCCAGTCCACGTTTCACTAGGTGCGCTCCGCGCCAAAGGGTGATCTGATAACTTCCGTAAGATGAGCCGCCAACGCCTCTACATCAACATCGATCACGTCGCGACCTTGCGTCAGGCGCGGCGCGCGAGTTATCCCGATCCGGTCGCAGCGGCGCGGATTTGTGAGGTCGCCGGCGCGGACGGCATCACCGTCCACCTGCGCGAGGACCGGCGCCACATTCAGGATGCCGACGTCCACGCGCTGGCGAAGGTCGTCACGACCGTGCTCAACCTCGAGATGGCGGCCACCGCCGAGATGACCGCGATTGCCACGGCGCTCCGGCCGCATCAGGTCACGCTCGTGCCCGAGCGGCGCGAAGAGGTCACCACCGAAGGCGGACTCGATCTGTTCGCGGAGCCCGCGCGCCTCGACGCCACGCTCGCTGCCCTCCGCGCCGCCGGCATCCGCACGTCACTCTTCATAGATGCCGACCCGCGTCAGGTCGCGCGCGCCGCCGAGCTCCGCGTGCCCGCGATCGAGCTGCATACGGGCCGCTACTGCCACCACCCGGCGGACGACGAGGCACTCGGGGCGCTGCAGCGCGCTGCCTCCCAGGCCGCCGCGCTCGGGCTCGCGGTGCACGCCGGACACGGGCTCACGCTCCAGAACGTCGGGCCCGTCGCCGCCATCCCCGAGTGCGAGGAACTCAACATCGGGCACGCCATCGTCAGCGACGCGCTCTTCGTCGGACTCGACGCCGCCGTGCGCGCCATGCGCACCGCCATGGACGCGGCGCGGCCCCGTTGACCCGCGCGCTGCGTCGGGCGACCATTAGCGCGCACCCAATGGAGGCGCGATGACGGGCGGGTTGCTCGATTTCTTCACCCTGGAAGCCAGCGAGTACGTCGAGGAGCTCGACGGACTGGTGTCGCGCGCCTCAAGCGCGGCCCCGGACCCCGCGCTCTTCGGTCGCACGGTGCGCGCGCTGCGCGGCAGCGCGACCATGGCCAAGGTCGAAGGCGTCGCGACGCTGGCCGTGGCGCTCGAGCGGCTCGCCAAGCAGGTGAAGGACGGACAGCTCCCGTGGGACGCGGCGTCCCGCGGTGTCGCCATCTCGGCGATCGACGACGCCAAGATCCTCATCCGCGCCGTGCGGACGTGGGGCGCCGCCGAGGATGCGCGCGTCGCGGAGCGCGTGGCCGAGATCGACCGGATCGCGCCCAGGGGCAAGACGGCCGCGCCGCAGAAGACCGGCAATGCGTATCTCGCTGCGGCCGCGGCCGACGCCGCCGCCGGTCTGCTGGCGTTCGCCGAGAATCCCGGCGCGCCTGACGGATTGGCCGCCGTCATGAACAAGGTGCGCGCGATGCGCGGCGTAGCGGCGCTCAAGGATCTGCCGCCGCTGGCCGAGGTCGTGGACGCGGTGGATGCCGCCGCCAAGGCCATCGAGATCGGACACGACTCCGCGACGTCGGAGCGGCGCCGCTTGTTCCGCGCGGCCGCCCGCGTGCTCCTCGAGGGCGGCGACGCCGTGCGCGCCGGGGGTTCCCCACCGCTCGACTCGGTCGCGGTCCGCGAGTTCGCCCACGCCTCGGCCACCCTCAGCGCCGGTGCCGGCGATGGCGACGACGTGGTGCCGATCGCCGCACTGCTCGCCACGGGCGAAAACGTCGTGCAGCCGTCCACGAACCCGCCGACCACCGCCGCGCAGCGGTTCCGGCTCGAAGTGGTGAGTCAGGCCGAGCACCTCCGGCGGCTCGTCGCCGACGGACGCGCGGCGGCGGATGCAGCCACGCGCGAGCGGCTCAGCCGCGAACTGCGCGGCGCCGTGCGCGCGCTGGCCCGCGCAGCGCAGAGCTTCGGCGCGGTCGAGATCAGCAACCTCTTCATCGCAGCCGAGCGATCGGCGGCGGACCTCGCGGGCGGCGCACTCGACGTGCTCGATCGCGCGGCGATGCTGTTGAGCGCGAACGACGCAGCGCCCGCCGCGATGGCGGGCCAGTTCGTCGCGCTCAGCGCCGAGCTGTCGGCGTCCGCCGGGCGGCCGGCGAGCACGACACCGCCGTCGGAGTCCGCCGCGCGGCCGGTGAGCACGACGCCAGCTGCAGCCCGGCCGCAGACACCGGTCGCGATGCGTGCGGCGACGCCCGCACCCTCGGCGCCCGCTGCCGTCGCTCCCTCCGGTCAGGCGCTGCACCAACTCCTCTCCACCGGGATCGCCGGCCTCGCGCCCCTCGGCGAGGAACGACTCGCCGCGCCGCTGGTTGGTGACGAGGACGACGTGATCCCCGTGGAAGACCTGCTCTTCCGCGGCAAGGACGCGCTGCAGCACGCGCTCCAGCTGGGCGATCAGCTCCGCGCCGGCACCGCCGCGCCCGACGCCGAGACGCTCGCGGAGTTGTACGATCTGCTGCAGCTCGCGGCCGCGGAGTAGTCAGCATGCGTGTGGGTTGGCGCGGTGCGCTGGGGATCGCGCTCAGCGTGCTGCTGCTCTGGATCACGCTCCGCGGCGTGGACCTGCGCGAGGTCGCGGAGATCCTGCGTGGGTCCAACCTCTGGCTCTGGCTCCTGAGCGCCGCCACCGCCACCGCGATCTTCCCGCTCCGCGCGCGCCGGTGGCAAGCGATCCTCGCGCCGGCGGCGGGACGCCTGCCCTTCGCGCCGCTCTGGCATTCGACGGCCATCGGGATGATGGTGAACAACGTCGTGCCCGTGCGCGCCGGCGAAGTGGCGCGCGCCTTCGCGCTCTCGCGCGCGGCGCCCCGCGTGCCGTTCGCCACGGCGTTCGCCTCGCTCGCGGTGGACCGCATCTTCGACGGCGTCGTGGTGATCGCGCTCTTCCTGCTGGCTTCGCTCGATCCGCGCTTTCCGTCTGACGCCGTGATCCTCGGCGGCTCGATGGGCGCGCTCGCGGCGTCGGCCGCGCTCTTTCTCGGCGTGGTGCTCGCCGTGCTCTACGTGCTCACGCTGGCACCCGAACGGTTCATCACGGTTGCGGAACGCGTGACCGGAATGGTGTGGAAGGCCGGCGCGCCGCGGGTGCGCTCGTTCCTCTCCAATTACGTGGGCGGCCTTGCCGTCCTCCGTTCGCCGCGCCTCGCGCTCGAAGTGCTCTGGTGGACCGTGCTGCACTGGTTGGTGAACGCCGGGGCGTTCTGGATCGGCTTCGTGGCGCTCGGCCTCGACGCGCCGTTCTCGGCGGCGCTCTTCGTGCAGATGCTCGTGGTCGTCGCGGTCGCGCTGCCGTCCTCGCCCGGCTTCTTCGGCCCGTTCGAGCTCGCCGGCAAGACCGCGCTCGCGCTCTACGCCGTGAGCGACGCCGCCGCCGTCAGCTGGGCGATCGGCTTCCACCTGCTCTCGTTCGTGCCCATCACCGTGATCGGCGTGTGGTACCTCACGCGGATGCGCCTGCACGTGAGTGACGTCGCCACCGCGCCGGAGCCGTCGTGAGCGCCACGGCCGCCAGCGTCGAAGCCCAGGGAAAGATCAACCTCTTTCTCCGCGTCGTCGCGCGCGAAGCGTCCGGCCATCATCAGCTCGAAACGCTCTTCGCGCGGATCGAGCTCGCCGACGCCGTGCGGGTGCTGACCTCGACCACGGCGCGCGAACTGGAGATCACGGGCGCCGAGACCGGGCCGCGCGACGAGAACCTCGCGTGGCGCGCCGCGGTGGCGTATACGAGCGCCACCGGCTGGCCCACGGGGTTCCGCATCGAGATCGAGAAGCGCTTGCCGGTCGGCGGCGGCCTGGGCGGCGGCAGCGCCGACGCCGGCGCGGTGCTCCGCGCGCTCAACGCGCTGAATCCGAAGCCCGTGGACGCCGCCGCACTCGCGTCGCTGGCGTTCGCCCTTGGTGCCGACGTGCCGTTCCTGGCGACGGACGCCCCACTCGCTCTCGGATGGGGACGCGGCGAGCGCCTCCTCACCCTGCGCTCGCTCCCCGCCCGTGAGGTCCTGCTCGTGATGCCTGGATTCGGCGTCTCGACCGCCGCCGCCTTTGGCTGGTACGCGGAGCAGACGGGGGCGTCAGCCGCCGCGCGCGGCGCGCCTGCCCCGCTCGGCAGCGACGACCTGGACCGTTGGGACGCCGTCACGCGGCTCGCGGCGAACGACCTCGAGGGCGTGGTCATCGCGCATCATCCGGCGATCGAGACGTGCCGCGCGGTGCTGGAATCGGCGGGCGCGCGGATCGCGCGCATGTCCGGCTCGGGTGCGACCGTCTTCGGCGTCTTCGACCGCCGCGTGACCGTCGAGCCCAGCGCGCTCCCGGCCGGCGCCTCGGTCGTGCACACCCGCACCTGCACGAGTGTCGCACCGGTCCGCCTCCTCGACTGAGGCCGAGACCCTCGTTAGCTTCGATTCGTCAGATACGTGCCCTGCTGCCCCTTCGTCCAACGGCAGGACATCGCACTTTGGATGCGAGAATGGTGGTTCGAATCCACCAGGGGCAATCAGCCGGTTGCGCCGGTCGCGAAGACGCCACCGTGCCGGCCTTTGAGCCACTCTGCGAGTGTCGGCGCCTCGCGGTCCTTGTCCGAGAGTGTGGCGTTCGGCAGCGGCCACGGGATGCCCAGCGCCGGATCGTCCCAGCGGATCCCGCCTTCGCCCGCCGCCGAGTATTCCGCTGAGCAGAGATACTCGACCTCGGTGTCGTCCTCGAGCGCCTGCAGCCCGCGCGCGAACCCGGCGGGCGCTGCGAGCCAGAGGTCGTCGCCCGCCGCGAACTCGCGCCAATACGCCCGCCCGCAGGTGGGCGATCCGCGCCGAATGTCCACGGCGACCAGGAACGCGTGCCCGCGCGCCACGCGCATCACCTTGGCCATCGGCGGATCCCACTGAAAGTGCAGCCCGCGTACCACGCCGCGCGCCGACCGCGAGTGATTGAGCTGCACGAGCCTGGAGGGCAGTCCGGCGGCCGCGAAGTCGCTCGCGCGGAACAGCTCGCGGAACGACCCTCGCGCATCGGGGTGCCGCTGCACGCGCACGACCGAGAGGTCGGGGATCGGCGTCGACTCCACGGTCACCCGGTCACTCATCCTGGCTCCGCAGCGTTGAGGATCTCGAGATACTCGTCGAGTGCGTCGGACCACGGACGACGCGGCGCATCCAGCAGCGCATCGAGACGCGCGCATCCCAGCACACTGTAGGCGGGGCGCGCCGCGGGTGCATTCAGCGCGGCGCTCGTGGTAGCCGTCACACCGTCGGGCCAGCCCGCGCGCGCGTAGATCCGCTGCGCGATCTCCAGCCACGTCGCGCTGCCCGCGTTCGTGGCGTGGTAGATCCCGGTGCCGTTCGCGGCGACCAACTGCCAGCACCAGCGCGCCAGATCGTCAGCGAACGTCGGCGCGCCGCGCTGATCCTTGACCACCTGCGACTCGGTCCGCGCCCGTGCTCGCGTCCACATCGTGCGCGGAAAGTTCTTCCCCACGCGGCCGAACAGCCAGCTCGTCCGCACCACCAGCCCCTCGGCGCTGCTGTCCAGCAGCGCCTCCTCCCCCGCCCGCTTGCTGCGCGCATACGCGGAGCGCGGCGACGGCGCGTCCGTTTCGGTCCACGGCGTCGAGCGCTCGCCGTCGAACACGTAGTCGCTGCTCGGCAACAGCACGCGCGCGCCCGCCGCAGCGGCCAACGCCGCCACGGTGCGCACCGACTCCGCGTTGATCCGCATCGCCTCGCTCGGCGCTTCCTCCGCGAGGTCCACCGCCGTGAACGCCGCGCAATGCACGATCCACCGCGGCTCCGCCGCGTCCACCGCGCGCGCGAGCGCGGCGCGATCCGTCACGTCCACCTGCAGCCGGCGCGGCGCCGCGATCTCCGCACCAGCCGGAGCCGCCGCGCGCAACGCACTCCCGAGGAGCCCGTGGCCGCCGAGCAGCAGGATCTTCACGCGGGCGGCGGCAGGTAGAGCGCCTCGGTGGCTTCGCGGGAGACGGCCGACAGCGCGCGCCACCACGCCTCGTGCGCCAAGTACCACGCGATCGTCCGCGCGAGTCCATCGTCGAACGCCACCGAGGGACGCCAGCCGGTCTCCGTCCTGAGGCGTGTGGCATCCATGGCGTAGCGCCGGTCGTGCGCCGGCCGGTCCCGCACGTGCGTGATCAATGACTCCGGCCGCCCGAGCGCGCGCAGCACCATCAGCACCACTTCGAGGTTCTCCATCTCCCCGTGGGCGCCGATGTTGTAGACGCTCCCGTCGCTGCGCCCGCGCACGTGCGCGGCCCAGAGCGCCGACGCGTGATCCTCCGCGTGCAGCCAGTCGCGCACCTGCCGACCGTCGCCGTACACCGGCAGCGGCTCGTCGGCGAGTGCGCGCGTGATCATCAGCGGGATCAGCTTCTCCGGGAACTGGAACGGCCCGTAGTTGTTGGAGCAGCGCGTGATCACCGCGTCGAGCCCGTACGTGCGCGCCCAGGCCTGCACGAGCAGATCCGCCGCCGCCTTGCTCGCCGCGTATGGCGAACTGGGCGCGAGTTGACGCGTCTCCGTGAACGCCGCCTCGCCGGGCGTGAGCGCTCCGTAGACCTCGTCGGTGCCGACGTGCAGCAGCCGCACCGACCGCCCCGCATCGCGCGACGCGCGCACGGCCTCGAGGACCTTGAGCGTCCCGTGCACGTTGGTCTCGACGAACGCGGCGGGCCCGACGATCGAGCGATCCACGTGCGACTCCGCCGCGAGATGCCACACCGCGTCCGGTGGCGGGATCGGCGCGCCAAGAGCGTCCGTCGCGTCGCCGCGGAGCACGCGCGAGAGCAGGTCGCCGTCGCGCACGTCGCCGCGCACGAACTGGTGACGCGCGGCGGCACCCGCCGTGACCATCGAGAGCGTCTCGGGGTGCGCCGCGTAGGTGAGCGCGTCGTACGAGATGATCCGGACGTCGGGCTGCTCGCGGAGCAGCCACGTGACCGTGTTCGCACCGATGAATCCCGCCGCGCCGGTCATGAGCAGCACGCGCGGCGCTTCGCGAGACACGGCGCCCCCCGTCGCGGCCCTCGATGGCTCGCCGCTCACCCCGGCTCCGCTGCGACCCGCCGGAGATACTCGCCGTACTCGCTCGTCGCGAGCGGCGCGGCGAGCGCGAGCAGCGCGTCGCGCGTGATGTAGCCCATCCGGAACGCCACCTCCTCCGGACACGCGATCTTGAGGCCCTGCCGCATCTCGACCGCCTCCACGAACCGCGCCGCTTCCTGCATGGCGGTCACGGACCCGGTGTCGAGCCACGCCATCCCGCGCCCGAGCAGCTCGAGGCGCAGTGTGCCGGCGCGCAGGTACGCGTTGTTCACGTCGGTGATCTCGTACTCACCGCGCGCGGATTTCCCCAGCCGCGCGGCGATGTCGAGCACCTGATTGTCGTAGAAGTACAGCCCTGTCACAGCCGTGGACGACTTGGGCTTCGCCGGCTTCTCTTCGATCGAGCGCACGACCCCGTCGGCGCCGACGTCGGCCACGCCGTAGCGCTCGGGATTCCGCACGCTGTAGCCGAAGATCGTCGCGCCGGCCGCGGAGGAGACGCGCTCCCGCGCCGCGCGCAGCCGGCCGCTCAGGCCCGCACCAAAGAAGAGATTGTCGCCGAGCACCAGCGCGACGGGGTCCTTGCCCACGAACGACCGCCCGATGACGAACGCCTGCGCCAGACCCTCGGGCGCCGGCTGCGCCGCGTAGCGCAGCGACAATCCCCACGCCGCACCGTCCCCCAGCAGCCCCTGGAACCGCGGCAGGTCGTCCGGCGTGCTGATCACCAGGATCTCGCGGATCCCGGCCAGCATCAGCGTGCTCAGCGGATAGTAGATGAGCGGCTTGTCGTAGACCGGGAGGAGCTGCTTGGAGACCACCCGCGTCATCGGGGCGAGGCGGGTGCCGGAGCCGCCGGCCAGGAGGATGCCTTTCATCGTTCCGACAGAATATCTCGCGGACCTCCCCCCTGCCATTCCCCTCCGAATTGGGATATCTTCAGAGGCTCTCCCGACCCCTCCGAACGTCGTGTGGTGGCACGGGCTATCTCCAATCTCGCGTTACCCTTACACGACCTTCGCGCATGGACGGACTGGCAGTCCCACTCCACGGCTACCGACTCCTCACGGGGACGGCGAACCGACCGTTGGCGGAGTCCATCGCCAAGGCGCTGGACGTGGAGCTTTGCAAGGCGACGGTGACGCGCTTCGCGGACGGAGAGGTCTTCGTCCGCCTCGACGAAAATGTCCGCGGCGCGGATGTGTTCATCATTCAGCCCACCAACCCGCCGGCCGAGAACATCATGGAGCTCCTGCTCCTGATCGACGCCGCGCGGCGGGCCTCGGCGGCACGCATCACCTGCGTGATGCCCTACTACGGCTACGCCAGGCAGGACCGCAAGGACCAGCCGCGTGTGGCGATCGGCGCCAAGCTGATGGCCAACATGCTGATGCGCGCGGGCACCGACCGCGTCCTCGGCCTGGATTTCCATCAACATCAGCTGCAGGGGTTCTTCGACATCCCCGTCGATCACCTCTACGCCGCGCCGGTGTTCACGGCGCACTATCGCAAGAAGAAGCTCCACGACCCGGTGGTCGTCGCACCGGACGTCGGCTCCGCGAAGATGGCCCGCGGCTTCGCCAAGCGCCTCAACGCGACCCTGGCGATCATCGACAAGCGCCGCCCCACCGCGAACGTCTCGGAAGTGGTGAACGTTGTGGGTGAAGTGGAAGGCCGCGATTGCTTGCTCGCCGACGACATGATCGACACGGCGGGAACCGTCAGCGAGGCCGCGAAGGCCCTCAAGGACCTGGGCGCGCGCGACATCTACGTCTGCGCGACGCACGCGTTGCTGAGCGGTCCGGCGGTCGAGCGGCTGTCGAAGGCGCCGATCACGGAGATCGCGGTGACGGATACGATCAACATCCCGGAGTCTCGGCGGTTCCCGACACTGACGGTGCTGTCGGTCGGAGAGCTGCTGGCGAAGGCGATCCGGTTCACGCATTCGGATCAGTCGGTTTCTTCACTCTTCGAGTGAGCAGCTAACTACGAACAGCAGGTAGCAGGTGGCAGGTATCTGGTATCAGGAGCCGCGCGCGAGCGCGGGCAGTGGCAGGAAGGTGGGAGCCGAGTTGAGTGGCAGGTCTGACACCAGACACCTGCCACCTCCCACCTGCAGTTGAAGTCCCGCATCAAGGATCGCCCGCAGCCGGGGCCGGATATACCGGGAACCCCCGTCGCGAGCACCACACTCAGTTCGAGAAACTAGACCATGGCTTCCGCAAACCTCGCAGCATCCTCGCGCTCCACCACCGGCAAGGGCGTCGCCCGCAAGCTGCGCGCCGCCGGGCAGATCCCCGCCGTCATCTACGGCCACGCCCGTCAGCCCCTGCCGCTCGCGCTCAACGCGCACGAACTCGCGCTGCTCCTGGAGAAGAACCCCTACCAGAGCACCGTGATCGAACTCGCCTTCGACGGCGGCGTCGCCCGCACGCTCATCCGCGAGATCCAGCGCCACCCGTTCAAGAAGCAGATCCTCCACGTCGACTTCCAGGAACTCGTCGCCGGTGAGAAGGTCTCCGTCGAGGTCCCGATCCAGTTCGTCGGCACCCCCGACGGCGTCAAGAACGGCGGCGGCGTGCTCGACCAGATCATGCACGAACTCGAGATCTCGGTGGATCCGTCCAACATCCCGCACCACATCACGGTCGATGTCTCGGCGCTCACGATCGGTCACTCGATCCACGCCGGCGATGTGACGCTGCCCGAAGGCGTCGAGCTCCTCACGGATGCCGACTCCACGCTCTGCGTCTGCGCCGCGCCGAAGGTCGAGGCCGAGCCCGAGCCGGCCGCCGAGGGTGCCGATGCGGCCGCGGCCGAGCCGGAGCTCATCCGCAAGACCAAGGAAGACGAAGACGCAGACGAGAAGAAGTAGTTCGCTGCGTCTGCTCCTGCCCGCGATCACCGGGATCGAGCGATGAAGGTCGTTCTCGGACTCGGCAATCCCGGGCAGGAGTACGCAGGGACGCGTCACAACGTCGGCTGGTGGGTCGTCGATCACCTCGCCGACGTCTGGGGTTGCGATCCCTGGCGCAAGGATGGCGAGGCGATGACCGCCTCAGGAAGCATCGGGTCGGTGAAGGTGCGGCTGGTCAAGCCGCTCACCTTCATGAATCTCTCCGGCGCGGTGCTTCGCCCCTGGCTGCGGCGCCCCTTCTGGGCCGCACCGAACGATCTGCTCGTGGTCTCCGACGAAGTGCAGCTCGAGGTCGGGACCTACCGTTTGCGGGCCCGCGGCTCCGCCGGCGGACACAACGGGCTCAAGAGCATCGAGCAGGCGCTGGGGAACCAAGAGTATGCACGGCTGCGGATCGGCGTCGGACCGAGCGACCCGCAGCGCCGGATCGGCGATCTCGCCGACTATGTGTTGGACGAGTTCGGCAAGACGGAGCGCGAGACCGTGCGCGACCTGCTGCCGACCTTCGCAGACGCCCTGCGGCTTTGGGCGACAGATGGGATCGAACGTGCCATGAATCAGTTCAATCGCTGACCCTCACCCACCTTCACTCCACATCCACATGATCGAGAATCTGACGACGTATGCCCTCGCGATCGGGATCATCGGGCTTCTGGCCTGCTTCCTGACCTACCGTGGGATCGTCCGCCAGTCCGCGGGCTCGCAGACGATGCAAGACCTCGCCGAGCAGATCCAGCTCGGCGCCATGGCCTTCCTCAAGCGCGAGTACACGGTCCTTCTGCCCTTCCTCCTCGTCGTCGCCGTGCTGCTCGGCCTCGCCGTCGGCGCCAGCACCGGCGTCTCGTACGTGATCGGCGGACTCTGCTCCGTCGCGGCGGGCTGGGCCGGCATGACCTCGGCCACCAAGGCCAACGTGCGCACGTCCGAAGCCGCGCGCGCCAGCGGGCAGGCCGCCGCGCTCCGTGTCGCCTTCTCCGGCGGCGCGGTGATGGGACTCGCCGTGGCGGCCCTCGGCCTCCTCGGCATCACTGCGATCTTCATCTGGCAGCGGGAGCTCCTGTTCAGCGACGCCGGCTTCACCGAGTTCGGTGAGATCATCTCCGGCTTCGCGATGGGCGCCAGCTCGATCGCGCTCTTCGCCCGTGTGGGCGGCGGCATCTATACCAAGGCCGCCGACGTCGGCGCCGACCTGGTCGGCAAGGTCGAGGCCGGCATCCCCGAGGACGACCCGCGCAACCCCGCCACGATCGCCGACAACGTCGGCGACAACGTGGGTGACGTCGCTGGCCTTGGCGCCGACATCTTCGAGTCGTATGTGGGTGCCGTGATCGCCAGCGTCGCGCTCGCCGCAACCTCGCAGCTCATTCCGGATGAGTCCCGCCTCTGGGCGGTGCTCCTCCCCGTCGCCTTCATCGCCGCCGGCCTCGTCGCGTCGCTCATCGGCATCTTCGTGATGCGCACGCTCGCCAAGGGCGACCCGGCGAACGCGCTCCGCGCCGTGACGTTCATTGCCGCCGGTCTGTTCCTCGTCTTTGCGTACTTCCTGACCAAGGCGATGCCGCTCAACATGATAAACGGCGAGACCGGTCGGATCCTCCCCGCGCTCGGACCGTTCTTCGCGGTCGTCGCGGGCACTGTCTCCGGCATCGCGATCGGTCTCGTGACCGAGTACTACACGGCCGCTGGCCCGGTGCGCCGCATCGCCGAGTCGTCCAAGACCGGCCCGGCGACGAACATCATCGCCGGTCTCGCGGTCGGCATGGAATCCACGATCGTTCCCGTCCTGCTCATCTGCGGCGCGATGTACGTCGCGGTGCAGTCGGCCGGCCTCTACGGTGTCGCGATCGCGGCGGTCGGCATGCTCGCGACGGTCGGCGTGACGATGTCGGTGGACGCGTATGGTCCGATCGCGGACAACGCGGGTGGCATCAGCGAGATGAGCCATCTCGGCCCCGAGGTCCGCAAGATCACGGACGGCCTGGACGCGCTCGGCAACACGACGGCGGCGATCGGCAAGGGCTTCGCGATCGGCTCCGCCGCGCTCACCGCGCTGGCGATGTTCTCGGCTTACGCGGCCGCGGTCGGGCTCAACCAGACGGGCATCAATCTGGTAGACCCGATGGTCGTCATCGGACTCTTCATTGGTGGCGTGATGCCGTTCTTCGTCGGCGCCCAGACCATGACCGCGGTGGGCCGTGCGGCCCAGGGCATGGTCGAAGAGGTGCGTCGCCAGTTCCGCGAGATCCCGGGCCTGCTCGAGGGCAAGGAAGGCGTGAAGCCGGACTCCGCACGCTGCGTGGATATCTCGACTGCGGCGGCGCTGAAGGAGATGATCGTGCCGGGCGTGGCGTCGGTGCTGCTGCCGGTGATCGTCGGGAAGTTCTTCGGCGTGCGGGCGCTCGGCGGCCTGCTCGCGGGCGCGACCGTGACGGGCGTGATGATGGCGCTGTTCATGGCGAACGCCGGTGGCGCGTGGGACAACGCGAAGAAGGCGATCGAGGGCGGGCTGCACGGTGGAAAGGGCAGCGATCCGCACAAGGCCGCTGTGGTCGGTGACACCGTGGGCGATCCGTTCAAGGATACGTCGGGGCCGGCGATGAACATTCTGATCAAGCTCATGTCGGTGGT
>CAZGFE010000028.1:0-5777 GCA_964524665.1 uncultured Gemmatimonas sp. | reverse complement strand
TCAAGGATACGTCGGGGCCGGCGATGAACATTCTGATCAAGCTCATGTCGGTGGTTTCGCTTGTTCTGGCTCCGTGGTTCATGCGGTAACTGCAGGTAGAAGGTGGCAGGTGTCAGGGGGGCGGCCGGTCGGCCGCCCCTCTTTCGTTTCAGGCTGGTGTTGCTTCCTCCGCTTCGATCCGCTCCGCTCGCCTGAGCACTTTCACTTTCTGGCCTGTACGCCTGACACCGGCTGCCTTCATTCGCTCGAGGACGCGCTTGCGGAGACCCACCAGCATCTGGCGGACCTCCGAGAGCCGAGCCTCGAGCTGTGCGTAGTCCTTGCTGGTGATGATCCCCAGGTCGTGCGCGAGCAGGAGGTGATAGTCCGCCTCCAGCGACGACGCGATCGCGATCTCAAGGAATCGATTGAACTGGGGATCAGTCGAGTGCCCCGCCCCCTCGGCAAGATTCGCCGGAATCGCCGCCACCGCACGCCGATACTGAGAGACAAGCCCAGGGAATCGCCGAGCGCTCGCCCCCTCCGTCATCTGGAAGGACTTGAGCGTCAGCGCATGCGCCTTCTCCCAAACCGCCAGCCGCCGAAACGAATACATGGGCCAACGCTAGGCCTTCACGTCACCGCCCCGTCATCAGAGCAGTTCCTGCCGTTACCTTTCCCCCCACCTGACACCAGACACCTGCCACCTGCTACCTGCTTCTAGATGCTGAGCCTCGGAATCGTAGGACTCCCAAACGTCGGTAAATCCTCGCTATTCAACGCCTTGACCTCCGCCAAAGCCGAGGCCGCGAACTACCCCTTCTGCACCATCGACCCCAACATCGGCGTCGTCACTGTCCCCGACCCCCGCCTCGACACCCTCAGCGATCTGGTCAAGCCCGAAAAGACCGTCCCCGCCGCCGTCCAGTTCGTCGACATCGCCGGCCTCGTCAAAGGCGCCTCCACCGGCGAAGGCCGCGGCAACGCCTTCCTCTCCAACATCCGCGAGACCGACGCCATCGTTCACGTCGTCCGCTGCTTCGACGACGATGACGTCATCCACGTCGATGGGTCCGTGGACCCCGTTCGCGACCGTGCGACCATCGAGTTCGAACTCGCGCTCGCCGACCTCGCGGTGGTCGAGAAGCGGCTCGACAAGGCCAAGCGCACTGCCAAGACCGGCGACAAGGCCGCGGCGGTCGAGGTCGCCGCGCTCGAAAAGGCCCACGCGCCGCTGAGCGAGGGCCGCGCGCTGTGGCACGTCTCGCTGACGGCCGACGAGCGTGCCCTGCTCAAGGGGCTCCAGCTCCTGACGCTGAAGCCGATCCTCTACGCTGCGAACGTCACGGACGCCGAGCTTACCGGTGAGGAGGGCCCACACGTCACCGCGCTCCGCGCTGCGATCGCCGCTGACCACGAGCCCGCCGAGGTCGTGACATTCTCGGCCAAGATCGAGATGGAGCTTGCTGAGCTGCCGGGTGCGGACCGCGCCGAGTTCCTGTCGTCGCTCGGGATCGAGTCTGCGGGTCTCGACCGGTTGATCCGCGGCGGCTATTCTCTGCTCGGGCTCCAGACCTACTTCACGGCCGGAGAGAAGGAGGTCCGCGCCTGGACCATCCATCGCGGCGACACCGCGCCGCAGGCGGCCGGCGTCATCCATTCCGACTTTGAGCGAGGGTTCATTCGGGCGGAGACGGCTGGGTATTCGGACTTCGTTGCGTTTGGCGGGTGGAAGGGGGCGAAGGAGAAAGGCGTCGTTCGCGCTGAAGGCAAGGAATACGTGGTGCAGGATGGGGACGTGCTGCTGTTCCGCTTCAACGTTTGAACGGCAGGTGGGAGGTGGCAGGTGTCTGGTGTCAGGTGGGGGGTCAGGGGACTTCAGGGGGTGAGGATGCGGCGGGTCGCGATGTGGGTGGGGTGTCTGCTTCTGCTTGCGGGCGTGGGGGAGGTCGCGGCGCAGCGGACGCCGTCTCCTGGATCGCTGGATTCCGCGCGCGCCGCCTTCGACCGCGCGCCCAACGATCTCGACGCCATCCTCTGGCTCGGCAGGTTCGTCGGCTATACCGGCGCCTTTGATGACGCCATCGCCATCTATACTGAGGCGCTCTCGACGCGGCCCGATGAGGTGTGGCTGCTGCGTCATCGGGGGCACCGGTACATCTCCAAGCGCGACTTCGACCGCGCCATCGCGGACCTGACGCGGGCGCGGGAGCTCGAGGCCGGGCGACCGGACCAGGTGGAGCCCGACGGGCAGCCCAACGCGCGCGGGATCCCGACCAGCACCCTGCATTCGAACATCCGCTACCATCTCGCGCTCGCGTACTTCCTCAAGGGCGAACTCCCGATCGCGGGGGCGCTGTGGGAGGAGGATGCGAAGCTGGCGGGGAATCTCGATCAGCGCGTGGCGTCCACCTATTGGTGGGTCATCTGCGAGGCGCAGCTTGGGCGGACGGCGCGGGTGCTCGAGGCGCTCGCGCCCATCCGTCGCGACTGGGGCATCATCGAGAACGGGTCGTATCATCGGCTGCTGCTCTACTTCCGCGGCGATCTGTCGGTGGACTCACTGCTGACGGAGCGGTCGACGGCGCTGGAGCTGCAGACGATCGGCAACGGGATCGTGCAGTGGCGGCTGGCCAAGGGGGAGCGGCGGGAGGCGGAGACGATGATCCGACGGGTGTTGGCGAGTGGGCCGTCGGCCAGCTTTGGGTATCTGGCGGTGGAGGCAGCCGCGCAGCGGCTCGGGATGGGCGACCGATGAAGTTCGACATGATCCAGACCGTCGCCCTCGCCGCCGTCGTGCTCTTCGTCGGCTACGGCGTCCGCCGCCGCGTCGGCGTTCTCGACCGCTTCAACATCCCGGCACCCGTCGTCGGCGGATTCCTGTTCGCCAGCATCGCGCTCGTGCTGCGTCAGACCGGCATCCTGGCGTTCGAGTTCGACACGACCCTGCAGTCCCCCTTCATGGTCGCCTTCTTCACCACCATCGGACTCGGCGCGAGTCTCGGACTGCTCAAGCGCGGCGGACCGCAGGTGCTGCTCTTCTGGCTGATCGCCAGCTTTCTCGCGGTGCTCCAGAACGGCGTGGGACTCGGCATCGCCACGGCCCTTGGCATCGACCCGCTCATCGGCCTCATCTCGGGGTCCATCACGATGACGGGTGGGCACGGCACCGGCGCGGCATTCGGCAAGCTGCTCGAGGAGCAGTATCAGGTGGCGGGCGCCGTGACCGTGGCGATGGCGGCGGCGACGTTCGGGCTCGTCTTCGGCGGACTCATCGGCGGACCCGTCGGCACGCGCCTGCTCAACCGCCACGGACTCAAGGGCACGTCAGCCGCAGCGCCGCCTGCCCAAGTGGATCAAGCCCTCGACGCCGAGATCGACCTTGAGCCGGCCGGCGAAGCGCCGACCGCGTTCTTGTTGTTGCAGATGCTCACGGTGATCCTCGCCTGCATGGCGCTCGGCGGATTGCTCTCGCGCTGGCTCGGGCAGTTCGTGACATTGCCCGGCTACATCGGGGCGATGCTCGTGGCGGCCGTCGTGCGCAACCTGGCCGATGCGACGGGCGTGATGCGCGTCGCGCAGCGCACGGTGGACGACCTCGGAACGATCGCGCTCTCGCTGTTCCTGACGATGGCGCTGATGTCCCTCAAGCTCTGGGAGCTGCTGGATCTCGCCGGCCCGATGTTCGTGATCCTTGCCGTGCAGGTCGCGATGATGGCGGCGTTCGCGTACTACATCACTTTCCGGGTGATGGGGCGCGACTACGACGCGGCGATCATGGCGGGCGGGCACTGCGGGTTCGGGCTCGGCGCGACGCCGAACGCGGTGGCGAACATGACGGCGCTCACCGAGCGGTTCGGCGCGGCGCCGCGGGCGTTCCTGGTGCTGCCGATGGTCGGGGCGTTCTTCATTGATTTTTCGAATGCGGTGATCATTACGGCGTATATCAACTTTGTGCGGTAGGGCGGCGCTCGGGCGGGCGTTCAGGATCGCGCCTGCCCCCCCTAGCTCGTGTGCGATGGTCGAGGGATGCGGTTCGGAGGTGCGGTATCGTTCCAGCAGTTCGCGTCCGGTCCGCCGGTGTTACGCTGCGGCGGGAGCGAGATAACAATTGCGGCTTGCTTGCTCCGGCTGAGTGCGCCACGCGGGGCATGCGGGGCAAGTCGTGGCACAAAATGGACTTGCGGCGTCGGCGATGCCGGTGAATGCTGGGAGCGTCGACGGCGGATCGCAGACGTCTTGGCGTTATGCAGCTGCTACCTAATCCTCGTTATGCGGACCTAGCCTTCTCTATCGCCTAGGCCGGTGACGAGTTCGAACCAAGCTGGGGTACTGTAGCCATGCGTTCCTTGCGATTTCTATTGTGTTGCGCTGTGCTCCTCGTTGCCTGCACGGAACGAGAGGAGCAGATGGTTGTCCTCCTTGAGATTCCGGCGACGGTTTCTACCGTCTCAAGTGGTAGCCTGACGGTGGCAGTCTCGCGCGTCGTCTGGGATGGATTCCCCGTCCCGATTGCGACGCGCAACATCTCGTTCAGGCACACCTCCGGCACGCGGACCACGCTTGCGATTAACGTCCGCGTCGATGCAGATCCGGATCGACAGTACTGGGCGGAAGTAACCGGATACAGTAGGACGGGCGAGGTGCACGTTCTGGCAGTAGCTGGCGCCGACTTCATCGTCCCCGGCGTCGCTATCGCACTCAACGCCGTCCCAGCACTCACCTGTTGTGGCGCTGCTGGTGCGGGCCGCTAACGCGAGCGCGCGCGCCGCATAACGACGGTTGGTGCAGATGGCCGTGCGTCGGAAGCGGCGGCAGGGCCGCCGCTCTGTGGCCGGGTTGGACGCGGCGGCCCTGCCGCCGCAGTTTATGGAACGGCCACAGCACAACCAAACGTTAGGCCGACGTGAAAGGCATTGAGCAAATGAAAGGGCGCACGGTAGTCGCAGTTTGGCTCACTTGGCCACTGATCCTCGCGCTTGCCGCTTGGCTTGGCGTCTGGGGGCTGGTTCGTTCGTCGGAGGACGGCACCTTCTTCCGACTCTATCCGTATCCGACGTGGTTGAGTGGTTCGACTCCGCTTGCAGTGGTGCAGGTCATCGCCGTCCTCATCTCCCCACCGCTCATCCTCACGTTGGCCTGGCTGTTCCGCAGATCTCGTACGCGCGCTCGCGGCGGCGGCGCGGCCTAACGCGGGTTGGTGACTGATGGCCGTGCGTCGGAAGCGGCGGCAGGGCCGCCGCTTGTGGCCGGCCTTGTAGGCGGCGGCCCTGCCGCCGCAGTTTATGGAACGGCCACAGCACAACCAAACGTTATGCGCACCACGGACCCTCTCGCGGCGATCGGCAATGAGATCTGTTCCAATAGCGTATGAGGGTGGCGCACCGCTGGCTCCGGACGTCGCGGCGGCAATCGCGGCGCACGCGACACTCGGAGACGTCATGGCGTGGGGCCGTTCACTGTCGCCACCGCGGTCACCGCTCGCAATCGTTACGCAAGACGAGTACACGCACGACGTCGTGATGCAGCTCGGGGTCGACGCCTATCTCGTTTACGACACCACGTGACTGGGCTCCGTGACGGCGGTCGCCGTCTGGAGCAAGCAGCCGACAGCGCACGAGATGCTCGATGCGCGGTTGGCGCGCGGGTGGCAGCCGACCGCCACCGCGATGAAGGACGGTCAGCGCGTGCTCGGCTACGCTGCCTGTGTCGTGTCCGCCGAGCACCAGCATCGTCACCCGGGCGCATAACGACGGTTGGTGCAGATGGCGGATCTTGCTCCACTTTCGTGGACACTT
>CAZGFE010000027.1:0-35198 GCA_964524665.1 uncultured Gemmatimonas sp. | reverse complement strand
TCGCATCCGACCGCCGGAGTCCCTTTGTCCCTGCGGAATCAGGTTCAGCTGATCACGTACCCCCACCGGCTGGGCGGCGACCTCGCCGCCCTCGGTGACATCCTCGACACGCATCTCACCGGTGCGGTCGGCGGCGTACATATCCTCCCGCTCTATCCGTCGAACGCCGACAGCGGATTCTCCCCGCTCACACATCTGGAGGTCGATCCGACCTTTGGCACGTGGGCGGACGTCGAGCGCATCTCGTCGAAGTTCGATCTCTGTCTCGATCTGACCATCAATCACATCTCGGACGAGTCCAAGGAGTTCAAGGACTTCGTCGCGAAGGGGATGCGGTCGGAGCATGCGGATCTCTTCGTCCACGTGGACCAACTCGGCGAGATCACGCCGGACGATCTCGCGAAGATCCACATTCGAAAGGAGAAGGAGCCGTTTCGCGAGGTGAAGTTCGCCGACGGCTCCAAGGGCCGCGTCTGGACGACCTTCACTGAACAACAGATCGACCTGAACTACAACTCGCCCAAGACGTACGCGCTGATGGAGGAGTACATCACGTTCCTTACGGCGCGCGGGGTGCGGCTCTTTCGACTGGATGCGTTCGGCTACACCACCAAGCGGATCGGCACGAGCTGCTTTCTCGTGGAGCCCGACGTGTATGAGATCTGCAATTGGATCAACCGCGTGGCGCTCGAGCACGGGGCGGAGACGCTCCCCGAGGTCCACGACCATCCGAGCTTCCAGTACGCGATCTCGCTGCACGGGATGCGGCCGTATGGCTTTGCGCTGCCGCCGCTCCTGCTGCACGCGCTGCTCGACTCCGACGCGCGGTACCTCAAGCACTGGCTCCGGATGTGCCCGCGCAATCAGATCACCGTTCTCGACACGCACGACGGCATTTGCATTCCCGACGTCGAAGGATTCGTGCCGCACGGCAAGATCCAGGACATGATCAACAACGTCTCCACACGCTCTGCGGATCCGATCCTGCGTCGCTCGGCGGCGAACGTGCACAGCGTCGGAGCCATCTATCAGCTGACGTGCACGTTCTTCGACGCCTTGAAGCAGAACGAGGACGCGAACGTAGCCGCGCGTGCGATCCAGTTCTTCTCCCCCGGGATCCCCCAGATCTACTACGTCGGGTGGCTCGGCGGCACGAACGAGGTCGAACGCGCGGACGAGACGGGCGATCCGCGTGAGATCAACCGGCACTACTACACGCGCGCCCAGGTGGACGCGGCGGTGCAGGAGCCGATGGTGCGCCGGCTGCACCGGCTCATGGAGTTCCGTTCGACCTATCCCGCCTTCCAAGGGACCTTTCATTTGCAGTACAGCAACGACTCCAGCGTGTCCATCGCGTGGAAGAACGGCGAGCATCGGTGCGAACTCTTCGTGGATCTGATCTTCAAGACCGCGTCGATCCGCTACAACGATCCGCGCTCTGGCCGCGCGCTCACGATGAAGGTCTGATGCGCGTCCTGGCGACGGACCTCGACGGCACGTTCCTCGGCGGCACCGACCGCGCGCGACGCGCGTTGACCGCCCACTTTCGCGACGCGCCTGACCGGAAGCTGCTGTACGTGACCGGCCGCTCGGCACGGAGCGTGACGGCGCTGGTGGGTCGCGGTCTGCTGCCGCGTCCCGACGCGATGATCTGCGATGTGGGCGCGTTCGTCGCGCACGCGGACGGAGCGCCGTACGAGGGGGCGCTGCTCGAGTCGATCCGGCAGGCCTGGGGCGACCGCAGCGAGCGCGTCCGCACGGTCTTCGCCGATCTCCCGAGGCTGCGCATCCAGGACCACTTCGGACCGTACCGCGTCTCGTACTACTTCGACTCGACCGACGTGCTCCCCGAGGCGCACGCACGCGCCGCGGCGCTCGGCTGCGACGGGCTCGTCTCGGACGATCAGTACTTCGACGTGCTGCCGCGCGGCGTGAACAAGGGCACCACGCTGGTGCGGCTGATGCACGAGTGGGGAGTGGCCGACGACGAGGTGCTCGTCGCTGGCGATACCCTGAATGACCTCGCCATGTTGGTCTCGGGACTTCCGGCGGTCGTGGTCGGGAACGCCGAGCCTGCACTGCTCGCTGCTCTGCCGTCCAGCGAGCGGATCCGGCGTGCCAGCGCGCACGGGGCGGATGGGATCGTGGAAGCACTGACGGCGATGGAGGTCGGCATCAATGTCTGAACTCGTCGTGGTCTACCATCGGCAGCCGTTCGAACGCGCGATCGTGGATGGCAAGGAGATCCTCCGGAGTCATCGGAGTCCGAATGGGATCGTCCCGACGCTGCGCGGATTCTTCCAGTACTTCGACCGCGGCACCTGGGTGGCGTGGACCGAGGTGCCCGAGGCCCGGACGGGAAAGGTCGTCGCGAACGACGCGGTGGCGTTCGACGGCGAGGAATACAACGTTGCACAGCTTGGGCTGACCAAGGCGCAGGTCACCTCGTTCTACAAGGTCACCTCGAAGGCAGCGCTGTGGCCGATCCTGCATTCGTTCGTGGACAAGTTCGACTACGACGCGGCGGATTGGCGCACGTTCCGTGAGGTGAACCGACTCTTCGCGGAGGCGGCGTGCGAGGTGGCGAGCCCGAACGCCGTGATCTGGGTGCACGACTACAACCTGTGGCTCGTGCCCGCGATGATCCGGGAACGGCGGCCGGACCTGCGGATCGCATTCTTCCACCACACGCCGTTCCCGAGCTCGGACATCTTCGGTGTGCTGCCGTGGCGGCGCGAGATCACGGAAAGTCTGCTCGCGTGCGACCGCGTGGGGTTCCACATCCCGCGCTACGCGGAGAACTTCTCGGCCGTCGCGCGCGCCTTTGCCGGCGCGCAGACCGCCGGACGCCAGCCGGTGCACGAGCGGCTTCGCCCCGAGGGATGGGCGCTCGAGGAAAGCACCGTGGTGGGCGAACTCAAGTGGAACGGCCGACAGATCAAGGTCGACGCGGTCCCGCTTGGCGTGAACGTGCCGAAGATCGTCGAGTCCGTGCAGTCCGCGGCCTCGCAGGCGCGCACGGCGCAGATCCGTGAGCAGGTCAGCGCGGAGACGCTCTTCTTCTCGGTGAGCCGCGTGGATTACACGAAAGGCACGGTCGAGCTGCTGGACGCGTTCGGCCGCCTGCTGGCGCGCCGCCCGGATCTCGTGGGCAAGGTGAAGCTGGCGGTCGTGTGCGTGCCCGCCGCGCCCGGCATGCAGATCTACGACGAGATCCAGGCGTCGATCGAGCAGCGCGTGGGCGCCATCAACGGCCGGCACTCGACCGCCAACTGGACGCCGATCTCACTCTTTGCGCAGCCGATGGAGTTCGACGAGCTCATGTCGTGGTACCGCGCGGCCGACATCTGCTGGATCACGCCGCTGCGCGACGGTCTGAATCTCGTGGCCAAGGAGTTCATCGCCGCCAAGGAAGGGAAGAGCGGCAAGTTGATCCTCTCGGAGTTCACGGGGGCCGCCGTCGAACTCGAGGCCGCCATTCTCGTGCATCCGTACTCGGCGCGTTCGATGGACCGTGCGGTGGACGAGGCGCTCGACATGTCCGTCGAGGAGGAGACCGAGCGCATGCGCCGGCTCTGGGAGGCGACGCGGCGGCACGACCTCGTCTGGTGGATGCACGAGATGCTGCAGCGCTTCGGCGTGGAACTCCCCGCGCACGAAGAAGTCGCCTGAGCCCTCAGGCGAAGAGCAGCAGACTTCCGGCGACTCCCAGGGTCACGAGTGCGCTCCAGAAGCGATAGTCGGCGAGGAGTGCGGTGCCTGACGCCACGCGCGAGAGCGCCGGCGTCCACAGCGTGTCGGCGTCCACGGGCCCAGCCCCCTCGAGCCGGGAACGCGCTACGAGCACCGCGCCGCTGACCACAAAGATCAAGAAGGCGTTCAGCGTGAAGTGCACGGGCCACCAACCCTGCACGGTGCCGAGATACAGCGTGAGGCCCGCGAGATGCCCGCCCGCCAGCGCCCACGTGGCGCTCCCACGGCTCGCACCGCGCCAGAAGACGCCGCCGAGGAACACCGCCGCCACCGGCGGAACCGCGTAAGCGAACACCTCCTGCAGATAGAGGAAGATCCCTGGGAACCGCGCGATGAGCGGCGCCCACGCGATCGCCACGACCATGAAGCCAAGGGTCGTCGCACGCGCGATCCAGAGCAGGCGCGCCGGGGCGATCTCCTTCTTGTCGAGTCCCGCCAGATCGTAGACGGCGATCGCGGACGCGGCATTCAGCGTGGAGTCGATCGTGCTCATGATGGCGGCCATCACCGCCGCGATGATGAGCCCGCGCACGCCCACCGGCAGCAGATCGCGCACGAGCGTGGGGAAGACCTCGTCCGGACGCGCGAGATCCGGGAGCAGGCCGATCGCCATCACACCCGGGAGCACCATGATGAAGAGCGGCAGCAGCTTGAGTCCCGCCGCGAGGACCGCGCCCCAGCGCGCGTGTTCTACGTTCTTTGCCGCAAGGAAACGCTGCGAGATGTACTGGTTGGTGGTCCAGTAGTAGAGCCCGAGGATCGGCAGCCCGAGGAGCACACCGGGCCACGGCAGGTCGGGGTCGTTCGCGGGACGGATCATGTGCAGATGCTCTGCGGGCACGGCGGCGCGCACGGCGGACCAGTCGAACCCGTACGCGCCGAAGGTCATCACGGTGAGCACGATCGAGCCCACGATCAGGATGCCGGCCTGCAGCGTGTCGGTGAGCATCACGGCCTTGAGTCCACCCGCGGCCGTGTAGAGCCCCGCGAATACGCCAAGTGCGATCAGCGTGGGCCAGAGGGGCAGGGACGGCACGAACACCGTGAGGACCAAGGCGCCCGCGAAGAGACTGCCCGCCGTGTCCACCACCAGCGAGAGAAAGATCATCAAGCCGGCGACGTAGAGCCGCGCGCGACGGTCGAACCGCCGCTCGATGTAGTCGGGGATGGTGACGATGCGCGACCGCAGATAGATCGGCACGAGGAAGATGGCCGCGAAGATCAGCGCGAGCGCGGCCATCCACTCGTAGCTCGCGACGCCAAGGCCCGCGGCATAGGCCGCACCGGCAAGGCCGATCAGCGTGGTGCTCGAGACGTTGGACGCGAACAGCGAGGTGCCGACGACGCCGAACCCCAGCGCGCGTCCACCGAGGAAGAGCGACTCTGCATCCTGCGTGCCACGCCCGACCCGAAGGCCGATCCACGCGACGCCCGCAAGATACAGGATCGGAACGACCAGATCCCAGTTCATGCGTTGTCCTTGATCGGAGGTGTCGTCGGAACCTAACCGCTCGTGCGCGCGACGACGATAGATTTCTCGAATGGAGATCCGCGCGCGCGTAGTGCAGGATGACCCGGAGTGGCTCCGGATGCGGCTCGCGCTGTGGCCAGAAGGCTCGCCTGCCGACCACGAGGCGGGCATGCGCGAGTGGATCGCCCGTGACGACACGGTCGTGCTGGTGGCGCCGCGTTCGGACGGCGCGACACTTGGCGGATTCGCCGAAGTGGGGACTCGGCCGTATGCCGACGGGTGCGAGAGCAGTCCCGTCGCGTACCTCGAGGGCTGGTACGTGGACCCCGATCTCCGCCGCCGCGGCGTCGGCGCGGCTCTCGTGCGCGCCGCCGAAGCGTGGGCCCGCTCGCGCGGACTCACAGAGTTCGCTTCGGACGCGCTGCTCGAGAACGACGCGTCGCATCGCGCGCACCGGGCGCTCGGGTTCGCCGAGGTCGAGCGCGTCGTGCTCTTCCGCAAGGTCCTGTGATCACCACACGTCTCACACCCTAAGCCCGATGCGCCTCTGGAGCCTGCACCCCAAACACCTGGACGCCCGCGGCCTCGTGGCGCTCTGGCGCGAGGGGTTGCTCGCGCAGGCGGTCCTGCGCGGGCGCACGCGCGGATACCAGCATCATCCGCAACTGGACCGTTTCCGGGCGACCTCGTCTCCCGTGAGTGCGATCGCGGCGTACTTGCGCGAGGTGGCGGACGAGGCGGCGCGCCGCGGCTACCGCTTCGACCGCTCCAAGCTCGCCCGCGTCCGCACGGGGACGGCGCTCACCGTGACCCGTGGGCAACTCGCGTTCGAATGGAAGCACCTGCGCGCCAAGGTCCGTGCCCGCGATCCCCGGTGGTGGAAGGAGCTGCGGCTCGTGCGGCAGCCCGCGCCGCACCCGCTCTTCAGAACGCGGCCCGGTGGTATCGCACCGTGGGAGCGCGGCGCCGGCTGACGGCTACTTGAGGTAGCGGCGTGCCACTTGCTCCAGCCGGTCGTTCTGCGCCGCTTCGGCCTCGCGGAGGATCTCGGCGACGTAGGGCTTGAGCTTCGGCTCGCCCCAGTAGTAGCCGGTGGCGCGCTCTGCGAGCTGTGTCTCGCTCACACAGGCGGCCTCGAGCAACGCCCGGGCGGCGACGCGGTCGTAGTCCGGATCGTCGCGCTCCGGCAGCCCGTAGTTGCGCCGCGGCATCTCACCTTCGGCGTCGTCCCGCAGGAAGGCTCTCGACATTCACATCCGCCCGTCGGTCGCGTCCAATGGAGGCGACCCCGCGTCGCGTCCGTTAGAATCAACGTAGCATGATCCTCTCTGCCTTGATCATTCCGCGATGACCACGACCGAACAGACCCTCGCGTTCCTCCGTCAGGCGATCCTCTTCGTGCTGCTGCTCGTGATCGTCGGCACGTCGATCGAGCTCGTGCTGCTCAAACACACCGACGGCGTGTGGCAGTGGATCCCGCTGGTGGTGATGGGCGCGACCGTCCTCGTGCTGCTGTGGTACGGTGTGACCAAACAGGCGGCGGCCCTTCGCGCCTTTCAGGGCGTGATGGTCCTTTCGTTCCTGAGCGGTGGGGTCGGGGTGATCCAGCATTTTCTCGCGAACCTTGAGTACGCGGCGGAATCGGATCCATCCCTCTCGGGCCGCGCGCTGTACATCGAAGCGATCTGGGGCTCCACACCCGCTCTCGCTCCGGGCACCATGGTGCAGTTGGCACTTCTTGGACTCGCGTTCACATTTCGTCATCCTCGTCTTCGCGGCATCGCCCGTGAGGACGCTCCCTCCACCCCGAAGGAACCGTCATGATCACGATCCGCCTCTCGCGTGCGGCGATCCTCGCCGCGCTGTTGGCCTTCGCTCCGACCGTCGCCGATGCCCAGCTGGGCCGTCAGCAGGGTCTCGTGGAACCCAACGTCGCCGCTGACAGCACCGTGGCCGCGCTGCCGCACCTCAACACGTCCATCGCCGAGGCGCTGCGTGCGGCGCGGCCGATCCTCTCCGTCGTGACGCTCGACAGCATTCTGGGCGCCCGATCCGTCACGCGCGCGCAGCGCACCGAGCTTTACGGCAAGCTGTTCGTGCACGTGGACATCAACCGCGGGTCCGACGCCGAGTTGATGCTGATCCCCGGCATGGATGCGCGGAAGCTCGGCGCGATCAAGGCGGGCCGCCCGTGGGCGACGTTCGCGGCGTTCACCGCGGCGATGACGTCCGCGAGCAGCGCCGCCGAGGCCGCGCGCCTTGAGCAGTACCTCTTCATCCCGATCGAGCTCAACACGTTCACGGAGTCGATCATGGACTCCTTCGCGAGCATCGGGGTCGGGACGTCGCGGTGGAAGCGCGAGTTCGCCGAGTATCGTCCGTGGCGTGACATGGCGCAGTTCGAGCGCGACATCGGGAAGTATCTTCGCGCCCGTCCGACCGAGCTGCAGCGACTCGCGCGCTACGTGATCATCGCGCCGTAATGGCGTACGACGAAGGCCTCGCGGAACGCATCCGTGAGGTCCTCTCCGCTGAGCGCCGGGTCGCCGAGAAGCGAATGTTCGGCGGCCTGGCGTTCATGGTGGATGGGTACATGGCGGTCGGGATCCTCGGCGAGACGCTGATGGCGCGCGTGGGGCCGGAGCGCGGCCGCGCGCTGCTCAAGCAGAAGCACGTGCGGCCAATGGATTTCACTGGGAAGCCGATGCAGGGCTACCTGTACGTGGCGCCGGCAGGGATCGAGTCGGACGAGGCGCTCGCCCGGTGGGTCAAGGAGTGCGTGTCGTTCGTGCGGACGCTGCCGAAGCGTGAGGCCAAGGGCGGCTGACGTCCGGGTGTCTTCGCTCCCGTCGCTCCTCAAGGCCGTCCGCGCCTGCACCCTCTGCGCCGCCCACCTGACGCACGGCCCGCGCCCCGTCATTCAGATCGCCGCCTCCGCCCGCATCCTCATCGCCGGGCAGGCCCCCGGCCGCCGCGTGCACGCGAGCGGCATCCCGTTCGACGATCCCTCCGGCGACCGCCTCCGCGACTGGCTGGGCATCACGCGCGAGAGCTTCTACGACCCCACGCGGATCGCCATCCTCCCCATGGGCTTCTGCTATCCGGGCACCGGGCGCTCGGGTGATCTGCCGCCGCGCAAGGAATGCGCGCCCGCCTGGCGTGCGGAGCTCCTTTCGCACCTTCCTCGTCTGGATCTCACGCTCGCGGTCGGGCAATACGCGCAGGCCTACCATCTGGAAGGCGACACCCGCTCCCTCACCGACACCGTGCGGGACTGGAAGACCTACTGGCCTAGCGTGCTTCCCCTCCCGCACCCAAGTCCGCGCAACAACATCTGGCTCGCCAAGAATCCGTGGTTCGAGCGTGAGGTGGTCCCGGCACTCAGAAGGCGCGTCAAGCAGCTGCTCAAGCCATGAACGCCGAGGCGGCGCACACTGCGGTGTGCGCCGCCTCTCGCAACGAACGTCGGTCGCGAGTCAGCCGACCGCGACGCCCCCGTCCTCCGCGTGGTGCTTGATCGACTTGCCCTCCACCAGGAAGACCACGCCTTCCGCCACGTTCGTCGCCAGATCCGCCACCCGCTCCAGATTCCGCGACACGAGGAACAGCTCCATCCCCGGTCCGATGTTCTGCGGGTTCTCCATCATGTGCGTGAGCAGGATCCGGAAGACCGACCGGTTGAGCGCGTCCACCTGATCGTCCCGGCGGCAGATCTCGCGCGCCAGGGTCGCATCGCCCTTGCTGAAGGCATCCATCGCGTCGGAGAGCATGCTGCGCGTGAGCCGCGCCATCTCGGCGATCTCCGCCTCCGGCGTGATCGGGCGTGCGCCGGCGATCCGGACGGCCGACTGCGCGATGTTCACCGCGTGATCCCCGACGCGTTCGAGGTCATTCGCGATCCGCATCGCGGCCGTGATGGTGCGCAGGTCGCGCGCCATGGGCTGGTGGAGAGCGAGCATGGCGATGCAGCGCTCTTCGATATCGACCTCGCGCCGGTCGATCTCGGCGTCGCGCTTGAGCACGGACTCGGCCTTGGCCTCGTCGTGCCCCAGCAGGGCCTCGACCGCGACGCCGAGCGCGGCCTCGGCAGCGCCGGACATGGTGACGAGCCGCTCGCGGATGTCCGCCAGCTCATCGTGAAAGTGGCGCTTTGGTTCGTTGCTCATCCGAATCTCCCAGTGATGTATGCCTCGGTCCGCTCCTCCCGGGGAGCGGTGAAGATCTGATCGGTCTCGCCGAACTCCACGAGCCGGCCCGCCTCGAAGAACCCGGTCTGATCCGCGACGCGTGCGGCCTGCTGCATGTTGTGCGTGACGATGACGATCGTGTAATCCTGCTTGAGCTCCACGATCAGTTCCTCGATCCGCTGCGTGGCGATGGGATCGAGGGCGGAGCAGGGTTCGTCCATCAGCAGCACGCTCGGTTCGTTGGCCAACGCGCGCGCGATGCAGAGCCGCTGCTGCTGACCCCCGGAGAGCCCCATCGCGCTCTCGTGCAGCCGGTCCTTCACCTCGTCCCAGAGCGCGGCACGCCGCAGACTGCGCTCCACGATCTCAGGGAGATCCTTCTTGCTGGCGAGCGCGTTCAGCGCGGGGCCGTAGGCGATGTTCTCGAAGATCGACTTCGGGAACGGATTCGGACGCTGGAACACCATCCCCACGCGCTGCCGGTGCGCCACGAGGTCGAGCGTCGCGCTGTAGACGACCCGCCCCTCGACCTCGAGCACGCCCGAGGCGCGCGTATCGGGGATGATGTCGTTCATCCGGTTCAGGCAGCGCAGGAAGGTGCTCTTGCCGCAGCCCGACGGGCCGATGATGGCCGTGACGGCGCGTCGCGCGAACATGAGCGAGACGTCGTGCAGCGTCTGCTTGGCACCGTACCAGAACGAGAAGTCCCTGGCCACGATCGCCGGCACCACGAGCGCGCCCGGAATGTGCTCCTTCATCCGAACCGTCCCGTGATGTAAGCCTCGGTGCGCTCCTCGCGCGGCGACGTGAACAGCTGCTTGGTCGGACCGTGCTCGACCATGGTGCCCAGATAGAAGAAGGTCGTGGTGTCGGAGACGCGGGCCGCCTGCTGCATGTTGTGCGTCACGATGATGATCGTGAACTCCTTCTTGAGTTCGAAGACGAGTTCCTCGATCCGCTGGGTGCCGTTGGGGTCCAGCGACGCCGTGGGCTCGTCCAGCAGGATCACCTCCGGCTCCGGCGCGATGCTGCGCGCCAGGCAAAGGCGCTGCTGCTGGCCGCCGGAGAGCCCGAGCGCGCTCGCGTTGAGCCGATCCTTCACCTCGTCCCACAGCGCGGCACGGCGCAACGACCGTTCCACGATCTCCGCCTTCTGCGGCCCCGTGAGCGACCGGTCGAGGACCAGACCTGCTGCCACGTTGTCCGCGATGGAGAGGAACGGGAACGGCGTCGGCTTCTGGAAGACCATCCCGACCCGTCGCCGCAGCTGCGTGGGGGAGACGCTGCGCGCGTAGATGTCCGCGCCGTCGAGCAGCACTCGGCCCGTGATCGAGGCGCCGGGCACGGTCTCGTGCATGCGGTTGAGCGTGCGCAGGAAGGTGCTCTTGCCGCAGCCCGATGGGCCGATCAGCGCGTGCACCCGATTGGCCGCATAGGCCACCGAGACCTCCTTCACGGCGGGGACCTTGCCGTAGAGGGCGCTCAGCGACTCCGTGCGGACGCGCGCGGTCTGTTCAGTCATTGCGCCCCAGCCGCTGCCGCGTCGCGATCCGCGCGGCAATGTTGAGCGTCAGGACGACGAGGATCAGCACCAGAGATGCCGTCCACGCGAGCTTGTGCCACTCGGGGTAGGGGCCCGTGGCGTACTTGTAGACGACCAGCGGCAAGGCCGCCATGGGCCGGTCCATGTTCGCCGAGAAGTACTCGGAGCCGAGCGCCGTGAAGAGCAGTGGCGCGGTCTCGCCGGAGATCCGCGCCACGGACAGGAGCGCGCCCGTCACGATGCCGGGCAGCGCCGTGCGCAGCACCACGACGAGTGTGGTGCGCCAGCGAGGATACCCCAGCGCGAGCGCAGCTTCGCGCAGCGCGTCAGGCACCAGACGCACCAGCTCTTCGGTGGTGCGCATCACCATCGGGATCATCAGGAAGGCCAGCGCCGCCGAGCCCGCGAAGGCGGAGAAATGCCCCTGCACGGCCACGATCCAGATCCAGGCCAACAGCCCGACGACGATCGACGGCGTGCCATTGAGCACGTCCGCCACGAAGCGGGTCGTCTGCGCCAGCCGCGTCTCGCGATACTCGCTCGCGTAGAGGCCGGCGCCGATCCCCAGCGGGATGCCGATCAGCGAGGCCACACCCACGATGGACAGCGTCCCGAGGATCGCGTGAGCCACGCCGCCGCCCACCTCACCCACCGGCGCCGCGCGGTTCACGAAGAAGGACCACGAGAGCGACGACGCGCCCCGGAGCACCAGAGAGCCCAGGATCAGGAAGAGCGGGAGGACGGCGACGACCACGGCGAGCGCCATCAGCGCCACCATGAACCGCGACTTGCCGCGTCGGACCGCGCGCCGTGTGGTCACGCGCCCTTCCGGCCGCGGGAGACGCGCCAGATCATCAGTCGCGCGGCCGCGTTCACCAGCACGGTCAGCGCGAACAGCAGCAGCGCCATGTACATCAGCGCCGACTCGTGCAGCGGGCCGCCGGCGGCATCAGCGAACTCGTTCGCGATCACTGCCGCCATGGAGTAGCCGGGCGCGAAGAGCGACGCCGCGACCTCGTGCCGATTGCCGATCAGCATGGTGACGGCCATCGTCTCGCCGAGCGCGCGGCCGAGCCCGAGAATGATCGCGCCGATGATGCCGGACTTGGCGTACGGCACGACGGCGGTGCTCACGGCCTCCCAGCGCGTGGCGCCGAGCGCCAGCGCAGCCTCACGCTGCGTGGACGGCACCGCCAGCAGCACCTCGCGCGAGACGGACATGATGAACGGCACGATCATGATCGTGAGGATCAGCGCCGCGGCGAGCACCGACGGGCCGTAGATCGGCCCCTCGAAGATCGGCAGGAACCCGAACCACTTCTCGAGGCGCGGAAAAACGTGTGCTTGCAGGAAGGGGATCAGGACGAAGATCCCCCACAGGCCGTAGACCACGCTCGGGATCGCCGCCAGCAGTTCGATCACCGTGGCGACCGGACGCCGAATGGCGCTTGGCGCGAACTCCGTGAGGTAGATCGCCACCCCGAGCGCGAGCGGTACGGCCATGGTCAGCGCGAGCAGCGACGTGAGCAGCGTGCCGAAGATCGCGGGCCACGCGCCGAACACGCCGGCGATCGGATCCCAGGTCGAGGACACGATGAAGGACGCGCCGAACTCTCGCAGGGCCGGCCAGGCACCCCGCGAGAGTTCGACGAGCAGTGCGAGCAGGAGCGCCGGGATGGTGCTCGCTGCCGCGATCAGCGTCCACTTGAAGATCCTGTCCCCGCGCGAGCTCCCCGAGAGGTCGGACGACGAGGTACTCGGCGCGGACGGCTCCAGCTCCACTATGGCAGCACCTCGCCGCCACCGCGCAGCGTCCCGAGGCGCGTGCGGACCAGCGCCTGCACGGAGGCCGGCAGCGGCGCGTAGTGCAGCTCGGCCGCCATGGCCGCGGCCTCCGGACTCGTCATCCAGGTGAGGAACTCCTTGATCGCCTTCGCCTTGTTGACGTCCTCGACGTTCGGTCGGATCAGGAGCCAGGTGAACGACGCGGCCGGATACGCATTCGTGCCCGCAGCGTCGACGATGCTCACGCGGAAGTCGGTCTCAGGCGGCAGATCCACGCCCGCGGCGGCCGCGCTCACGCTCTCGAGCGTCGGCGCCACGAAGTTGCCGCTCTTGTTCTTGATCGCGCCGACCGGAAGGTCGTTCGCCATCGCATAGATGAGTTCCACGTAGCCGATCGTGCCGGGGAGCTGTTTGATCTGCTGCGTGACGCCCTCGTTGCCCTTGCCGCCGAGTCCCACAGGCCAGTTCACGGACTTGCCGCGGCCGACCTTCGTGGCCCACTCCTGCGAGACGGTGCTCAAGTAGTCCGTCCAGATGTACGTGGTGCCCGAGCCGTCCGAGCGGTGCACCACGAGGAGGTCGAGCGCTGGCAGCTCGACGCCCGGGTTGAGCGCCACGAGCCGCGGGTCGTTCCAGCGCGTGATCTTGCCGAGGAAGATGTCCGCGAGCACGGCGGCGTCGAACCGGAGCTGGGTCGTGCCGAGCGTCGGAAGATTCCACGTCACAGCATCCGCCCCGAGCACGGTCGGGATATGGATCACCTCACCGTTGACTGCCGCGATCTCTGCGTCCGTCATCGGGCCGTCGGTGGCGCCGAAGTCCACGGTGCGCTCGGTGTACTGCTTGACGCCGGCGCCAGAGCCGAGGGACTGGTAGTTCACCTGGTTGCCGGTCGCCCGATAGTAGGCGTCGAACCACTTGGAGTACACGGGATACGGGAAGGTCGCGCCCGCACCCGTGAGGGCGACGGTCTCCGAGCCGCCGCAGGCGGCAAGCGAGGCGAGGGCGATCCCAGCCGCGAATGTTCCGGCGGTGCGGATCCTGCGCATCATGGTCTTCATTGTAATGGCTCCGAAGGTCGATTGAGGATACATCGCGGTCAGAACTTGATCTCAGCGTGAACGAACAGCGTGCGGTTGGCGGCCTCGAAGGCATTCGGGCCGGGACCGTTCTGGATGGACGCGATGTCCGCATCGAAGAGCAGGCGGACGTTCCTGGCCAGCCGGTACGACACGCCGCCGATGACGCGGGTCTGCTCGCTCGCGGTCAGACTGGCCGTCGCCGGGTTGAGATCCGTGTCCGGGTCCCAGCGGTCCACACGGGCCATGAAACCGAACTTGGAATCGGGCACGTCGTACGCGCCGAAGAGGCTCATCACGCGGCCGTCGGTCTCTGCCGAGGCCGCGGTGGAGTCGCGCGTGACCGCGAACTCGGCGCCGAGCGCCAGCGCGGTCGTCTTGTAGCTGAGCATGCCGAGCAGACGGCGCCGGTCCGCGCCGCCCGTGGCCTGTCCCACGTGCGCGAAACCGGTCAGCCGAAGGCCGCCGACCTTGCTCATGTCGTTCGTCTCGAGGAGCCGCACCGAGACGCGACCCGCGAGATCCTTGCGGTTGTCGCCCGGCGCGCGGGAGTAGGTCTCTCCATTGAAGAGCCCGACGTCGAAGTTGACCGCCTGCTCGCGCCAGCCGCCCTCGACGGCGAGTCCGAAATCCGCGCTGGAGAGGTAGCCCGCGCGGTCCATCGCGACCTTCCCCTGCATGCGATAGCCCCAGATGTCCTCGGTGAAACCGATCACCGGAGTGTTCTGCAGCCCGAGCTTCCAGGTCAGCTCGCTCCCCTCCGGCTTCCAGGCCACGAACGCGTACTTGAGCAGGAAGGTCAGCTGGTTGGACTGCGCCTTGCGGCCGTCGACGTCGAGCGTGACGCGAGACGTGATCCCGCCTTCCGACTTGTTGCGCCAGTTCAGATAGACGCGGTCAACATCGAAGTTGTTGCGCGCGGCGGCGGGCGAGAAGGTGGTGTCCTTCGTGAGCCCAAGGCTGCCGTTGAGGTAGATGACGCCGTCAATGGTCGTCTGGGCAGCGGCGCCCGAGGCCGTGAGTCCAGCGAGGGCGAGTGCCAACATCAGCGAGCGAGCGATGCGACGTGTCAAGGTCAGCTCCAGGAGTCCGGTTGAATGTTGTGCCGGAAGAATGGGGCTCGTTTGTAACAGATCCGTGACGGCGGCGTCACGCCGCTGCCACGGATCTGGAGGCCCTCCGGGGGACTTCGGAGGGCGTGGAAGGCGCCCAGTTGGCGGTTAGAAGCTGACCTGGAGGTTCACGAGCAGCTGATGCTGCTTGCTCCCGCCGCCGTCCACCGGCACGAGGTAGTTGACCTGCAGTTCCGTGGCCTTGGTCGGCCAGAGGTTGTAGCCCGCGACCAGCCGGTTCACGTCCGTGGCGAGACCATCGGTCTCGAGCACGTCCCAGCGCAGTAGGCCCTGGGCCTTCGGCGTGAGCATGTACCCGGCCGTCGCGTGCCACCCCATGGGATTGCGCTCGGGACCGCCCGTGAACACGAGCGTGGCGGCGATCAGCTCGGCCGAGACCATCCACGGCCCGCGCTGGAGGCGCATGTCCGCGCCCAGAAGCGTCCGGGTGCCGTCGAACGCGGGCACGAGGCCGGCGATGCGCGCCGTGGAGTCTTCGCTGCGCGCGACGTTCACCGCGAATTCGAACTGGTCGCTCGGCGACTCCGCGGTCGCGATGTCCGGCCGGATCGCGAGGCGACCCGTGTAGAGCAGAGCATTGTTGTCGTTGCCGCCGCCGCTGGTGCGGTTGCCATTGAACGCGCCGATCTGGTACTCGAGCGCACCGCCGCCCGGCCGTCCGTTCAGTGAAACGCCGACGTCACGATTCGGCGAGAGCGCCGTGACGACCGCCGAGCGGTTCACGAAGTCGATGCTGCCCGCGTAGATCATCAACTCGCGGCTGAAGGGCACGTTGAACCGGCCGGCCTGGATGATCGCAGCGGGACTCGCGGTGTAGCTGATCATCGCGTCCACGATCGCCGGCGTGCCCACCATGTTGGATTGGAACAGATAGCCGAACCCTCCGTCGAGCGAGCCGCCGATGCGCAGCCAGGCATTCGCCACCGAGAATCCATTGAGCGCGCCGTCGGTGCGCTCGCCTTGCACGTCGCCCACGATCTGCAGCAGCGCGCCGAGGCGGAAATAGTCCTTCTGGAACGTACTGACCAACGCGTCGAACTTCGGCTCGGCCTCCTGCGCTTGCGAGGGCAGGGTCACCGCCGCAAGGCACGCGGCAGCGATCGCGAGACGACGCGCGGTGCGCAGCGCACCGAAGCTCAGGGACGGCATTCAGCGTTCTCCTTCGGGACGAAGTTGATGCACCCGGAAGGCGGGCGCCGTGTAGCCCGCCGGACGTTGGTCCGGCGGAATCGTGATCTCGTTGCCATCGCGCGCGGCGCGGTAGTGCGGCGAGAGGATCTCGACGCCGGCCTTGTTGAACGCGTCCTGGATGTTCTGGTGCAGCTCGGAGTACGTGCGCGACATCGCCTTGGGGTTCGCCGAGTAGGCGTTGAGCTGGTAGCTCACATAGAAGTCGTCGAGACTCGTCTGCAGGACGAACGGCTTGGGTTCGTTGAGCACACCCTCGGTCGCGCGGGCGGCCTCGAGCAGCAGCTCGTGGACCTGCCGCCACGGCACGTCGTAGCCGATCGTCACGCCGGTGTGGAGGATCACGCCGCCCTCGTCCGCGCGCGCCGAGTAGTTGATGATGTGGCTCGACATCACGATCGCGTTCGGCACCGTGATGTCCACGTTCTTGATGGTGCGGACACGGGTCACGAGCAGGGACTTCTCCATCACGTCGCCCGTGGTGTCGCCGATCTTGACGCGGTCGCCGATCTGGAACGCCCGGGTGAACGTGAGGACCACGCCGGCAACGATGTTCGCAATGGCCGACGACGAGCCCAGGGTGAAGAGGGCACCCAGGAAGATCGACACGCCCTGGAACGCGTCGGAGCCAGCGCCGGGGAGGTAGGGGAAGACCACCACCACCACGAACGCGAGGATCATGAAGCGGACGATCTTGTACGACGGCTCTGCCCACTCCTTATAGAAGCCCGGGAACTCCACCGTGCCGTCGCGGACGGCGTCGAAGAAGAGGTGGACGAACTTCAGCACGTATCGCGTCAGGATCGCGATCACCGCGATGAAGAAGATGTTCGGCAAGTACGCGACGAACGCCGTGCCGGCGCGCTCAAGCGGCTGGAGCACGTAGTCCACGATCCGGTCCGCCAGCGCTTCCGTCCAAGGGAAGAACCGGAGCACGAGCGGCACGTAGAAGTAGAGCACGATCACGGTGAGCACCACGCGCGCGGTGCGAATGACGCCGAGCAGGAAATCGGTCAGACGTCCGGACGACAGGACCTCGAGCCGCTGGATGCGCAGCGCGGGGATCACCGAGTCGCGCCAGCCATCCACTTTCGTGAGCAGTCGCGGGAAGACGAGGGCGAGTCCCTTCAGCAGCAGGACCAGCGCGCCGGTCGCGATCAGCGCGAAGAGCACGCCCAGGAGGATCGTCTGCCAGGAGGTGCGCTTCGCCTGCGCCTGCATCCCGCCGGAGAGTGCGGCCGCCCACTGCGCAGCGAGTTCAGAGCGCGTGACGCCGAGCGGGCGCGCATCGCCATCGAGCACCGTCATCAGGACCGTCTCGCCGACAACCAGGTCGGTGTGCGTCTCGGCCTCCACCACCATGATCGAGTCCGTACCGCGGGCCACCGAGCGCGCGAGCGCATCCGCGCGCCGCATCACGCCGTCCGCGCGTTCGACCGGCGTGAACGCGCCGATCCGGGCGTGGAGCATGAAGAGCGTATCTCCCGCGATGATCACGGGGACGCCCGTCGAATCCGGAGCGGGGGCGGCGGCGGCCGTTGGCGCATCTTGCGCCAGCGACGGAACTGCGGTGGCGGTGCCTGTCAACAGGGCCAGCAGCGCCAACATCAGGCGCGGGCGGGGGAGCACGAATCGCATCAAGGCCATCCAAGGGTGGAACGGTGGGTTCGATCGCTCGGAGAGCGCCCGTGGGTTCCGACTGAGCGAGGCAGAAATATCGCACAAGTACCGAGCGCCGTGGGTCGGGGAACCGCCGCACCTCACGTCGCTCGCGGGTGCGCTCGGACCCATTACCCTCCCCGGAAAGCGAGGGGACCGCCATATTCGACCGATGTCGCTCACCCGTGGGGGCCTTGGACAGATCGGGGCGCGTGCGGCGGCCGCGCTCCTCGGGTCGTATCTCCTCCTGTCCGTTCCGCTCCCGGCTCCCGCTCCTCCGGCACCACCTGAGGGGCGCACGGGATTCGCGTGGGGGAGAGACTCCGTCTGGCGCGGCCTGGAGCAGGCGTTCGTGGAGGCCAAAGCCTCCGACTGCGCGGCGGCGCGCGCGGTGCCCCGCGAGATCACCGCGCTCCGCCAGTGGGTAGAGCAGCTCCGCCGCGTCGACCTGCCACCGACCGCCCCCGAACTGGATTCGCTCGAGGCAAGGTTCTTCCGCCTCGCTCCGCTCGTGGCCGCGTGCGGTACGTCGGCGGATGCGTTCACGGCGCTCTATGCGCGCACGCGGGAGGTCGTGAAGCATCTCTCGATCATGTGGGACATGGACGACCCCGCAGCGCGCGATCGGGTGTACCGGGCGCTGTACGGCGGACGCGCCGCCGTCGAGGAGGTGATGCTGCAGCGGACCGACTCCGTGGCGCCGATCCTGCACGGGTCGCCGGTGCGTTCCGCCGCGCCCGCTGCGGAGTCGCGAGGAGTGGAGCTCCGGTCTGGGGACATCCTCGTGTCGCGCGGCGGCTATCCCACGTCTGCGCTCATCGCCCGGGGCAATGACTACGCCGGCAATTTCTCGCACGTGGCGCTGGTGCACGTGGACCCCGAGTCGAAGGCCATCTCGGTGATCGAGGCGCACATCGAGGTGGGCGTCACGGTCTCGTCCTTCGAGGAGTACCTCGCGGACCGCAAGCTCCGCGTGATGCTGCTGCGTCCGCGGCGCGACATCCCGCCGATCCTTCGCGACTCAGTCCTGCCGCACCGGGCGGCCACGACGATGCTGCAGCGTGCGCGCGCGGGACACATCCCGTACGACTTCACGATGGATCACGAAGATCCGTCGGCGCTCTTCTGCTCGGAGGTCGCGTCGCACGCGTACCGCTCGCAGGGGGTGCGCCTCTGGATGGGGATCTCCACGCTCTCGCGTCCGGGCCTGCGGCGCTGGCTCGCATCGTTCGGGGTGAAGCACTTCGAGACGCAGGAGCCGTCGGATCTGGAGTACGATCCCCAGCTCGCCGTGGTCGCTGAGTTCCGTGACGCCGCAGCACTCTACGAGGATCATATTGCCAACGCCGTGACGGACGCGATGCTCGAGGGCGCGGAGCGTGGTGACGTGCTCACCTATCCGTGGTACGCGCTCGCGCCGGCGCGCGTCGCGAAGGCGTACAGCGCGGTGGCCGTGCTTCTGGGCGGCACGGGGCCGATCCCGGAGGGCATGTCGGCGGCGGCGGCGCTCCGAAATCGCGGATACTCCGAGCGGCACCGCGCACTGAGCGCCAGCGTGCGTGCGGCGGCCGCAGAGTGGCAGGCCACCAATGGCTACCGTCCCATGTATTGGAGTCTCGTGGACCTCGCCCGCGCTGCCGTGCGCGAGGAACACTCGCCGTAAATTCGCTCACGCAGGCCGCTCGCTCCCTTCCTTCCGTCCGGAGAATCCGATGCATCTGCTCTCAGAACTTCCGTATCTCGCCATCATTGTGGCGACCATCGCCGGCGGGATGGTCGGTGCGCTGTGGTACTCCAACGCCGGCTTCCTGCCAGCGTGGACGCGCGCGAACGGCGCGGCGCCGGTGGTCGACGGGGCATCATACGGCACGATGACGGCCGCGGGCTTCATCGGCGCGATGGCCACGGCGCTGCTCCTCGTCACCTCGCAGGCGGAGGTCTCCATTGCCACCGGACTGCACATGGGGTTGCTGTGCGGGCTCGCGATCGCCGCGTTGAGCGCGGGGATGAATGCGTCGTTTCGGTCGGGGCGGATGACGCTCGCGCTGGTCGACGGCGGATTTCACGTGGTGCGCTTCACCGTGTACGGTCTGGTGATCGGGTGGTGGCCGTGGTAGCGCGACGCTACCCTCGCCGGCGCCCCTTGCGGCTGCCTCCCGGAGGCGCAGACTAGAGCCATGGCCACCGCCAAGAAGAAGCGCGCCGTCAAGAAGTCCAAGAAGGCCGCCGCCGCCAAGACCCGTGGGCTCGACGCGGGGCGACTCGCCACGGCGTCGCCGCCGGCGGCCGTCGAGTCGTTGGGCGCCGCGATCGAGAACGACGGCGGTGTCGTGCTCGCGACCTACCGCGATCCGCTCGGCGGCCGGTGGCAGCTCTTGGCCTCCTTGCCGATCGACGTGGTGGAGCCGACGCCCTACCAGCGAGACCTTTCCGACGCGCACGTCGCGCGCCTGGCGGACGCGATCGACAAGCTCGACCGCTTCCTTGACCCGATCATCGCGGTGCCCGCCGGCGACGGGAAGTACTGGTCACCCAACGGCTTTCACCGGTTGGGCGCCATGCGGCAGCTCGGCGCCAAGGCGATCGTCGCGCTGGTCGTGCCGGAGCCTGAGGTCGCGCACCGCATTCTCGCTCTCAACACGGAGAAGGCGCACAATCTGCGCGAGCGCTCCATGGAGGTCGCTCGGCTGGCGCAGGCGCTCGCCGAGGTGGACGCGGGCACGGAGAAGTCGTACAGCGAGGTGTTCGAGGAGCCGGCGCTGATCACGCTGGGGCTCTGTTACCTCGAGAATGGCCGGTTCTCCGGTGGCGCGTACCACCCGATCCTCAAGCGGTGCGACCAGTTCCTCTCGGCGAAGCTGCCCGCGGCCATGGAAGAACGGCGCGCACGGGCGGCCAAGCTGCTCGAACTCAATGAGCACGTGAACGCCGCCGTGAAAAAGCTCAAGGAGCGCGGGCTGGAGAGTCCGTACCTCAAGGCGTTCGTGGTGGCGCGGATCAATCACCTGCGCTTCGTCAAGGAGAAGCACCCCGACTTCGACTCGACGATCGACAAGATCCTGGGCGCGGCGCGGCGGTTCAATGCGACGAACGTGAAGGCCGATCAAGTGGCGCGGAGCGGCGGCGCGCCCTCCAGCGACGAGTGAGGCCTCAGCGCGGCGGCCGCGCCTCGAAGCCGCCCGCATAGTTGATCACGCAGAGCTGGCGGTAGCGCGCGTGTGGCCCGTACGCCGCGCCCATCACGCGGAACGAAGCCGCGAAGATGTTCGTGCGATGCCCCCGCGAGGCGACCCCGTCGTCGACGATCAGCGCGATCACCACCTCCCGCGCCGTGCTGGAGCCATACTCGATGTTCTCGCCGACGGTCTCGAGCCACCGGCCGTAGCGTTTGGTCCGGTCGTCGAGGGTAGAGCCGTCGCTGCCCGCATGGCCCGTGGCGCCGGTCGGACCCTGGTCGCGCGCGTGGTCGCGGGCCGCGCGCCAGAGTCCATCGGACCAGGTCAAGGCCGGGCGAGGCTCCTGGCGCTTGAGAAATGCGATCGCTTCGCGCACGGCGGCCGCGCCTTCTTCGGTGCGCAGGCCTGCCGTCGCGCCCGGTCGCATGAGGATGTCGCCCTGGAACCACGGAAGCAGCTCTTCGAGATGGCGTGCGTACGCGGCTGGATCGGTCCGCGCGTGGTTCGTCTCCTCGAGGACACCGCGCTCGAGGGCGGAGGGTCCCTGCGCGCTCGCCGCGCCGACCACGAATGCGGAGCACGCGGCGAGCCGGACGAACCGTCGGCGATTCATCCCGCGGTGCTCGGAAGCGGCACGATCGCCGGAGGCACGATCAATCGCACGTGAGCTTCGCGGTGCAGCAGCCACAGGGCGAACAGGGCGTGCACGCTGGTGGCGGCCACCGAAATGAACCACGTCCAGTGGAGTTGAAAGCCAGGGATCTGGGCGATCCACACGGCCGGGATCACGAACACCGCGACGCGCACCGCGCTGCTGATGACAGAAGGCATCGTGTTCCCCATCGCCTGGAACATCCCGGAACACGTGAACACGAGTCCTGACGCGACGAAGTTCCACGAGATGATCTGCAGGAAGTGGCCCGCGACCTCGACCACCTCTGGCTCGCTCGTGAATACGCCGACGAGCAGCGTCGGTCGCCATTGGACGAACAGCGTCATCACCAGCATCAGCACGCTGCCGATCTTCGCCGCCGCCCAGAAGGTGTCGCGCGCCCGCTCAGGTTTGCCGGCAGCCACGTTCTGCGCCGCGACAGGCGCGGCAGCGAAGGCGATCGCCATCACGGGCAGGAACATCGACTGCATCACGCGACCACCCACGCCGAAGCCCGCCTGGGCTGCGGCGCCGAAGTCGCGAATGATCCAGTAGATCACGGCCATGGAGACGAACATCAGGCCGAACTCGCCGCCCGCGGGAACACCGATGCGGAGCAGCCGCCTCCACGTGTCGCGATGCGGGCGCCACGCGCTCGCGTCGAACTTCACGTAGTGCTCGAGTCGGACGAAGTAGATCAGGAGCGCGAGCACGGCGACACTGACGGCGATCGTGCTCGCCAGGGCGGCGCCCGCCACGCCCATCGGGCGGCCGGTGCCCCAGCCCGCGATCAGGACTGGAGCCAGGATCGCGTTGAGCAGCACGGAGAGCATCTGCACGATCATGGTCGGCTTGGCGATCCCCGTCCCGCGCAGCGCGGAACCCATCGAGATCAGCGCGAACTGCAGTGCGAGCGCTGGGAGGAACCAGGTCAGATAGCTCATCCCGCTGGCCACTGTCTGTGCGTCGGCCGAAAGCGTTCCGAGATACCGCGCGCCGAACAAGAGGCCCCCGATCAGCACGCCGCCGCCTGCGAGCGCCGAGAGGAGCAGGCTCTGATTGAAGACGAGGTTCGCGTCGGCCTGATCCTTTCTACCGGCCGCGTGCGCGATCAGGACCATGGTCCCCACACCCAGGACCTGAGTGAGCGCCATCACGATGAACTGCAACGTGCTGGCGGCGCTCACGCCCGCGATCGCCGCGTCACCCAGCTGCGCGACGAAGTAGAGATCGACGAGCAGGTACAGGGTCTGAAAGATCATCCCCAGCGCCATCGGCCAGGCGAGCTGGATGATGTGCCGGGGGATCGAGCCTTCGGTGAGGTCGTGCATGCTCCCCAATACTAGCGGGGAGACGGGCGCCTCACGTACCGCGCGTCGAACGTGGACGCCCACGTCTTGCCCGAGTCATTCGACGCCTCGAACAGCTGGCGCACGGTGTCCGGGTGAAGATTGAAGAAGGTCAGCTTCTGCAGCACCCGCGCGCCGTTGGGGCCGAGGGTCCAGCCGCTGAAGCGCATCGCGCCGTCGCGGTACTCGCCGCTCGTGTAGTCGAGCGTGTTGCCGCCCTGGTCGATCCAGAGCTGGCGCCAGTTCCCGAGGTTGGTGTCGAACCAGTTGTAGCTCTGGCCCGTCCCGCCGCGCGCGCTGGTCCACACCTCGAGCAGCGCGCACCCGCCGAGGATCTTCGTGATCTCGTTCTTGCCGAGGAGCGGGCCGGTGACGCCGGGCGCGGCCCACGGATGCACGTCCCAGTTGCCGATCCAGAAATCGAAGGCGCGGCTGCGCTCGGCGGTCGCGCACGGCGTTGGCGGTGGGCCGGCGGGCGGCGATTGCTGCGCGTCCAGCGCGAGGAGCGGAGCAGCGCAGAGCGCCAGGAGGAGAGGTCGCATGAGCGTGGCCATGGAAGGAGTCAACTCAAGACTACCCCCCGAACGCTCGCGTCGTCACCCGAGAGCGCCAGCGGAGTGGGCGGCTTGGACGTACCTTCTCCGGTCGATCCGACCTCGGTCCTTCTCACTCTCTGCGGAGATCCGTCCGTGCAGCATTCGCTCATGTTGTTCCGCCGCGCGATCGTCGCGCCGGTCCTCGCCTCGGCCGCCGTGCTCGCACTCGGCGCGCCCCTCGCTGCCCAGACGGCGATCCCCGTCAATGCGGAGCTCGAGAAGCTCCACTTCCGGTCGATCGGACCGGCCACGATGTCCGGCCGCATCTCGGACATCGCCGTGGTGGAGTCGAATCCCTCCATCTGGTACGTGGCCACCGCGCACGGCGGCCTCTGGAAGACGACGAACCACGGAACGACCTGGACGCCGATGCTGCAGGATCAGGGGTTGATGGGACTGGGCGACGTGACGATCTCCCAGGGGAATCCGAATCTCGTCTGGGTCGGGACCGGCGAGTCCAATAATCGCCAGAGCACGAGCTGGGGTCAGGGCGTCTTCAAGTCGACCGACGGGGGTCAGACGTTCACCCACATGGGGCTACGCGAGTCGAAGCACATCCATCGGATCGTGATCGACCCGAACAACAACAACATCGTGTTCGTGGCGGCGACGGGCCCGCTGTTCGGTCCCGGCGGTGAGCGCGGCGTCTACAAGACGACCGATGGGGGTGCCTCCTGGCGTCGCGTGCTGGCCGGCGACGAGGACACGGGCGCCAACGACATCGTGATGATGCCCGGCAACTCGCGCGTGCTGTTCGCGTCGATGTACTCGCGCCGGCGGACCGCATGCTGCATGAACGGCGGCGGGCCGGGCAGCGGCCTCTTCAAGTCCGTGGATGGCGGCGAGACGTGGGCCCGCGTGGGCGGGGGGTACCCGACCGGTCCGCTCGGTCGCATCGCGGTGGACGTGTCGCGCACCAATCCCAACGTGGTCTACTCCACGGTGGAGTCGGCCTCGTCGGACACGACCGGCCTCTACCGCTCGGATGACGCGGGCGCCACGTGGCGCCGGGTGAACGCCGCAAACCCGCGGCCGATGTACTTCAGCAAGGTCCTGATCGACCCGACCACGCCGGAGCGGGTGTACCTCGGCGGCGTCGGCCTGCACATGTCGATCGACGGCGGCGCGACAATGGAGACGGACGCGGCGCTCGTCACGCACGACGACATCCACGCGCTGTGGGTGAATCCGCGCGACCCCGACCACATCATCCTCGGCAACGACGGCGGCGTGGTGACGTCGCACGACATGGCGAAGAGCTGGACGTTCATTCCGAACCTTCCCGTGGGGCTCTTCTACCACGCCACGTACGACATGGAGACGCCGTTCAACATCTGCGGCGGCATGCAGGACAACTACAACTGGTGCGGACCGAGCCGCTCGCGCTTCGGCCGCGGCATTCAGAACTACGACTGGTTCCAGATCCTCGGCGGTGACGGCTTCCACGCCATCCCCGATCCTCGCGACTCGCGGATCGTCTACACCGAGTCGCAGAACGGCAACATGATCCGCCGCAACACCGTCACGGGCGAGTCCAAGAGCATCCGCCCCACGGCGCTTAACGTGACGCCCGCGCCGGACTCCGGGGAGATGTATCGGTACCAGTGGGACGCGCCGATGATGATCTCGTCGCACGACGCCGGCGTACTCTTCGTGGCCGCGAACAAGGTGTTCCGTTCCACGGACCGCGGCGATTCCTGGACCGTGATCTCGCCCGACCTCACGTCGGGTGCGGACCGCGACACGATCCGCACGATGGGCGTGTTGGGCAGCGCGATCCGCATCGCCCGGAACGACGGCATCACCAGCTGGCCCGCGATCATGTCGCTCGCCGAATCGCCGCGGCAGGCCGGCGTGCTCTGGACCGGAACGGACGACGGCGTCGTCAGTGTGACGCGGGATGGCGGGCGCCGCTGGACCAACGTGACGGCGAACATCCCGGGATTCCCCGTCGGGGCGTTCGTGAACGAGGTGGTGCCGTCGAAGTTCGACGCCGGCACCGCGTATGTGGTCGTGGCGAACTATCGGCAGAATGACTACGGCCCGTACGTGTGGATGACCACGGACTTCGGTGCAACGTTCCGTCGGGTGGATGTAGGACTCGCGGGCGAGGTCACCCGCACGCTGACGGAGGATCTCCGGAATCGCGACGTGCTCTACGTGGGTACGGAGACCGGCCTCTTCGCTTCGATGGACCGCGGCGCGACCTGGTCGCGCTTCAAGGCCAATCTCCCGACGGTGCGCGTGGACGAGATCATGATCCATCCGCGCGACAACGCGATGATCGTGGCCACGCACGGCCGCGCGATCTTCGTGCTCGACGACCTCTCGCCGGTGCAGGAGCTCGCGGCGGCGAAGGCGGCCACGCGCGCCGTGACGCTCTTCACGCCCGGTCCGGCGCTGCAATGGAAGTTCAAGGATGACCGGAACGACGAGTTCTGGGGGCACCAGTTCTTCACGGGCGAGAACCCGGCGAACGACGCCGTGATGCACTTCTACGTGAAGACCGCGCCGCGTGAGATCGCGCTGCGCGTGATGGACGGCAACCGACTGGTCCGCGAGATCAGCGTGCCAGCCAGCAAGCGCACCGCGGGGATCCAGAGCGTTTGCTGGGACATGCGCCTTGCGCCAGTCGCGGCCGGACCAGGTGGCGGTGGTGGCGGTGGAGGCGGTGGAGGTGGTGGCGGTGGAGGGCAGGGTCAGGCGCGTCCGATCCCCGGCGTCAGGGCACCGCTGCCGGATCCCGGGTACTTGCCGGCCAACCCATGTGCAACAGAAGGCCCGGGCGGTGGTGCGCAGGCCTTCTTTGGCGGAGGCGGTGCCAACGCGGGCCCGTACGTCACGCCGGGGAACTACAGCGTCGCGCTCGTCGTGGACGGCGCGGTGGTCGACACCAAGCCGATCCGCGTGGTGATGGATCCGCAGGTGCGGTTCACGGCGCAGGAGCGGGTGGCGTATGATCGCACGGCGAACGAACTGCACGAGGCGCACGGCGCGGTCGCACCGGTGGTGGCGCGGCTGAACACACTGCGGATGCAGCTCACCGCGATCACCGCGCGCATCGATACGACCGCCGGCGTCACGGCCGCGGAGAAGGCGTCGGTGGACGCGCTGCGCACCCAGTACGACGCGGTGCGCGTGAAGTTCGGCCTCGGGGTCGTCGGTGCGCCGGCGGCGCCGGCCGCGGGCGGCGGCGGGTTCGGCGGCTTCGGCAACCAGAACCCGGCGAACGTGTACGGACGCTTCACCGGCCTCAAGTCGAGCATTCTCAGCATCTGGGAGACACCCAGCGCCGGCACCATGGCGCAGGTCCGTGAGACGCGCATCGCGCTGGATGCCGCGGTGCGCGAGGCGAACGCGCTGCTCACCCAAGCCGCGCGTGTCGGCCAGACGCTCGCACCGCGACGCTTGACGCTGGCCCCGTAGGTCTGTCGAAGTACGCGAAGGCCGCCAGCGCGCTGGTCCCCCCGGACCAGCGCGCTGGTGCTATTCTCCCTCCGTCCGATGATCGATCTCACCCCTGTCGTTCTCGAAGGACACGGCGTGCGTCTCGAGCCGCTCGGCGCGGCGCACGAGCGCGCGCTCGTAGAGGCGGCCGCGGACGGCGTGCTCTGGGAACTCGGGTACACGACCGTCCCGGATCCGGCAGGTGCCGCCGCGTACATCGAGGCCGCACTCGACGGACAGCGCGCGGGGACGATGCTCCCCTGGGCGGTGCGGGAGCTCGCCACGGACCGCATCGTCGGATCCACGCGCTACCACGATATCGTCGCGGCGATCGGCCGGGTCGAGATCGGCTACACCTTCTACGCGCAGCGATGGCACCGCACGCACGTCAACACGGCGTGCAAGCTCCTGCTCCTCTCGCACGCCTTCGACACCCTCGGATGTGGCGTGGTGGGCTTGCGCACGGACGTACTCAACCTGCGGTCGCAGCGCGCCATCGAAGCGCTCGGTGCGCAGCGCGACGGCGTGCTCCGGCACTTTCAGCCGCGCCGCGACGGCTCGGCCCGCGACACGGTCATGTACAGCATCCTGCGCTCGGAGTGGCCGGGGGTGCGCGCGCGGCTTCGCGCGCGGATGGACCGACCGCCGCCGGACACCTCGGCGGGGAACGCGCCCGCAGGATAGAATGACTGAGTGGTTCCGCATCCCTCCGGAGTTCCCGTGATCGACCCGCCGCAGATCAGCACGACCACCGAGCACCGCACCGCCGTGATCCGCCTGACGGTCCCGCGTGCCGAGATCCGAGCCGTGATGGGACCGGCGATCCAGGAGGTGATGGCCGTGGTGCGCGCCCAGCGCATGTCGCTCGCGGGCCCCGTCTTCTCGTATCACCACCGCATCGATCCGGCGGTCTTTGATCTCGAGGTGGGCGTGCCCGTGACGACCGCGGTCCGCGGCGAAGGCCGCGTGGTGCCGTCGCGGCTTCCGGCGCTCCGCGTCGCGCGGACCGTTTACCGCGGTCCCTACGAGGGACTGGGCAGCGCGTGGGGCGAGTTCAGCGCCTGGATCGACGCGCAGCCCCACGCTACCCGCGGCGAGATGTGGGAATGCTATCTCAAGGGTCCCGAATCCAACCCGGATCCGGCGACCTTCGAGACCGAGCTCGTCAAGCCGCTCCGTTAGATTCGTCCGCGACCGCTCGTTGCGTCCTGCCCCTCACCTCGCCCAACGCTCGTGAAGACCACTGCGCGCTTTGACTCGCTGCCCGTCTATCTCCTGGCCACGATCCCCGGCAAGAAGCGCGATCTGCTGGCGCGCGGCGTGGACGTGATCGATCTCGGTGCCGGCGACGCGGACCTCCCCTCGCCGCCGGCGGCCGTGGCCGCGCTGGCCGAGGCGGCAAGGAACCCGGCCATGAGCCGCTACGGATTCGGGCTGGGGCTGATGGCGTACCGCGAGGCGGTGGTCGCCTTCATGCAGCGGCGCTTCGGACACACCTTCGATCCGCTGAAGGAGACGGTGCCGTTGATCGGATCCAAGGAGGGCATCGCCCACTTGGCCTTCGCGTTCCTCGAGAAGGGTGATGTGGCGATCATCCCGGACCCGGGCTACCTCGCGTATCTGGGTGGCACCCTGTTGAGCGAGGGCGAGCCGTATCTGTATCCGATCACGCCGCGCACGAACTTTCTCGTCGAACTCGACGACGTCCCCGCCGATGTGCTCAAGCGGACGAAGCTGCTCTTCCTGAACTACCCGAACAACCCCACAGCGGCGGTCGCGCCCCTCGAGTATCTCGCGCGCGTGGTGCAGCGGTGCAGGGAACTCGGGATCATCCTCGTCTACGACAACGCGTACTCGGAGATGACGTTCGACGGCTACGTGGCCCCGAGCATCTTCGACGTGCCGGGCGCGCGTGACGTGGCCATCGAGTTCCATTCGCTGTCCAAGACGTACAACATGACGGGATGGCGTTGCGGATGGGCCTGCGGGAACGCCCAGATCATCGCGGCGCTCGCCAAGACCAAGAGCTTTCTGGACACGGGGCAGTTCATGGCCGTGCAGGCAGCGGGCATCGCCGCGCTGGAGAGTCACGACGCGTGGGTGCCGGGCAACGTCGCGGTCTTCCGCGAACGGCGCGACGCCGCCGTGGCGGCCTTCCGGGCGAATGGATTCAACGTGGGCGAGGCCCCCAAGGCGAGCATGTACCTCTGGGTGCCGCTGCCGCCGGGGATCAAGTCCCTCGAGTTCCACGAGCGGATGATGGAAGAGGAAGGCGTGATCGTGCTTGCGGGCTCATCGCTCGGGGCGGGGGGCGAAGGTTTCTTCCGGGTCTCGTTCATCACCAGCCCGGAGCGGATCACCGAGGCGGCAGTGCGGGCGGGACGCGTGCTGCAGCGGATGCGTGGCACGAACTGACCAGCGGACGGCGCTCCTGGCGCTGCTCCTGCTCGGGTGTGCGAGCGGCGCAAGTCTCCGGCCACCGACCGTGCACGAGACCGACATCGCGTTCGGCGTTCCGGCGGGCCCGCCGCTCCGCACACTGCCCTTTGCCCAGACGTACGCGTGGGTGAAGCCGAGTGCGCTCTGGCTGGGCACGCTCCCCCGCGACGACCAGATGGGAGACCGCGGGTTCGACGTGCGGCTCAAGGCCAAGAGCGAGATCTCGTTCCGCGCGCTCGACTGGCGCGAGGTGGACGCCGCAAGCGCCCGCTATCACGTCGCGATCCTCAACGCGGAGCGGAACGTTCGCATGCCAACGCGTCGACGGGACGCGCCGCGCCCCAGCGGGCGCGGATCGGCGGACGCGCCTCGCCGCGCGCCGCCGGAGGTCACGGTCAGCCGCGTCTATCGTGGCATCGCGATCCGCCGCCTCAGCGACGGCGCCGTCTTCTGGCACATGCTGTGGACCGGCGACCAGTGGAACAACGAGGAGATCCTCGCCAATCTGGTGGCGGAGCTCGCTGTCGGCCGGGCGCCGGTCCCGCAATAGCTTGGCTCTAGAACGCGAAACGGGGCGAGCCCAAAGGACTCACCCCGCATCGCGTACCCTGACACCCGATACCTCCAACCGGCCACCTGGCACGCAAGGCCAGGCGTCAGGCCGCTAGTGCCCTTCCTTCACCGCGTACTCCATCTTCCCGCTGAAGTAGTCCTTGGTGAGCTTCGCGACGGTTCCGCTCAGCACGAAGAGCCCGATCAAGTTCGGCAGCGCCATGAAGCCGTTCAGCAGCGTCCCGATGGCCCACACCAGCGGCACCGAGATCACCGCGCCGACCATGATGAGCGCTACGAAGATGAAGCGATACAGCTTCACGCGCGACGAGCCGAACATGAACTCGAAGCACTTCTCGCCGTAATAGCACCAGCCGATCAGCGTCGAGAAGCCGAAGAGGAAGCTCGATAGCGCGACGATCGCCGAGGCGCCGGGGATCGAGGTGCCGAGCGCGGCGGCGGTGAGGTCGCCGCTCGCGTTCTGGAACGCGGCCTCCTGCCAGAGGCCCGACTCAAGGATCACGAACGCGGTCATGGTGCAGACGACGATCGTGTCGATGAAGACCTCGAACACGCCCACCGTGCCCTGCTCGACCGGGTGCTTCACGTTCGCGACGCCGTGCGCGATCGGCGCCGAGCCGAGGCCCGCTTCATTGGAGAGCACGCCGCGGCTGACGCCCGCCTGGATCGCCTGCGCCACGCTCGCGCCGGCGAACCCGCCCACGGCCGCCGTCGGGGTGAACGCTTCCTGCACGATCATCAGCAACACGCCCGGCAGCTGCGTGATGTGCATCAACACGAAGGAGATGGCTGTCACCAGATAGATCACGATCATCGCCGGCACGAGCTTCTCGGACGTCGCGGCAATTCGCTGAATGCCGCCGAGGAGCACCGCACCCACGGCCACGGTGATGAAGATGCCCGGGACCCACATCGGAACGCTGATCCCGGCGATCGTGTCCATTGCGCTCACGAACGTCCGCGCGACGGTGTTCGACTGCGCCATGTTGCCGGTGCCGAACAGTGCGGCGCACATGCCGAAGAAGGCGAACATCATGGCGAGTGCCTTGCCGAGCCCGGGGCTCTTGATCCCGCGCTGGATGTAGTACATCGGGCCGGAGGCGAGCTCGCCGTTCGCCGTGCGCACGCGGAAGTGCACCCCGAGGACGGCCTCGGAGAACTTCGTCGCCATGCCGACCGTGGCGGTCACCCACATCCAGAAGATCGCGCCCGGCCCACCGATCAGGATCGCGGTGGCCACGCCGCCGATGTTGCCGTTGCCCACCGTCGCCGCCAAGGCCGTGGAAAGGGCCTGGAACGGGGTGATGGTCCCGGCGGTGCCTTCCTGCTTGCCGAACAGACCGCCGAGGGACGTCTTGACCGAGATGCGGAACTTCGCGATCTGCACGAAGCCCGTCTTGTAGGTGAGCCACCCGCCGACGATGAGCAGGACGATCGGCATGACGAACGGCTGCCAGACCCAGGCGTCGATCGCGGTGATCTGTGAGGTCAGTTGTTCCATGAAGTGGGCCGAGGGTGATGGGACGGAAGACGGAAGACGGAAGAGTTGGCGTCAGCCGGCGAACATGCCGCGCGCGGTCATCACGATCACGAACAGGATCGCGAGCGGCGAAACGTACTTGATCAGGAACACCCACGCCGCGGCGCCGGGGAAGTGCGCGCCCTCGGCCGTGAGCTCGGCCACGGCCTTGTCTGCACCCCAGATCCAGCCGACGAAGATCGCGATCAGGAAGCCGCCGATCGGCAGCGCCCAGTTGTTCCAGACGGTCGCCATCAGCGTGAGGAAGTCCATTTCGAACACGGGCAGGTTGCTCAGACCGCCCACGGCGCCCTGCGAGAGCACCGACGGGATCGCCAGGGCCGTGATCAGCGCGGTCAGGCCGAGGACGGCCTTCTTGCGCGACCACCCGCTGTCCACCAGCGCGGAGGTCGGCACCTCGAGCAGCGAGATCGTGCTCGTGAGCGCTGCCAACCCGAGCAAGATGAAGAACGCCGCGCCAAAGAGGTGCCCGCCCGGCATCGTCGCAAAGAGCTGCGGCAGCACGGCGAAGATCAGCCCGGGCCCGCTCGTTGACGGATCGAAGCCCATGATGGAGAAGCCGGCGGGGAATATGATGAAGCCCGCGAGGAGCGCGACCAGCGTGTCGAGACTCGCGACCCAGCCGGCGGCGCTCACCACGCTCTCCTTCTTGGAGAGATAGCTCCCGTAGGTGATCATGCAGCCCATGCCCAGCGAGAGCGAGAAGAACGCCTGCCCGAGCGCCGCGTTGAGCACGTTGATGTTGGTGATCTCGGCGAGGTCCGGCTTGAGATAGTAGGCCACACCTTCCGACGCGCCCGGCAGCGTCAGCGCACGGACCGCGAGCACGGCGAGCAGGATCAGCAACGCGGGCATCATCACCTTGGAGGCCCGCTCGATCCCCTTTTGCACTCCGCCGAGCAACACCCCGGCCGTCACGGCGAGCACGGCGAGGGAGAGCATGACGTTCTTGCCGCCGTCCGCGACGAACGCACTGAAGAAGACGCCGATCTCCGCGGACGAGCCGCCTACGGCGCCTGTGGCGGAGAACCAGATGTAGGCGAGCGTCCAGCCGGCGATCACCGCGTAGAACGAGAGGATGCCGACGCCCGCGAGCACACCAAGGGCCCCGACCACCCACCACGGCGTCTTGGGCTTCGTCACCGCGAACGCCTGGATCGGCGACTTCCCAGAGGACCGGCCGAGCGCGAGTTCCGCGACCATGATCGGGAAGCAGATCAGGAAGACGCATCCGAGGTACAGGAGAACGAAGATCGCGCCGCCGCCGCGCCCCACCTGCATCGGGAATCCCCAGATGTTGCCGAGTCCGACCGCGGATCCGGCGGCAGCAAGGATGAAGCCGAGGCGCGAGCCCCAGTTGGCGCGCGGTGCGGACGCGTTCATATGAGCGGGTGCGAGAGTGGACGAACGGGGTGGGGCGACCCAAGGAGCTTAGGCGGGCCGCCTAAGGAGTCAAGCGTAGGGGAGACCGCTAGCGCGTGGCGGCCGGCACATCAGTGACGCCGCCCGACACGATGAACGCCAGCACTTCCGAACTCTGGGCGTCCAGCCGACTGACGCGCGACGCAGGGACGACCACGAGCTGCCCGGCGAAGTTGTACGACTGGGGGAAGTACACGGCCACGTCGTCCGAGAGCCCCAACCGCTCCAGGGACTGCTGGGTGATGAACCCAAAGGTCCGGATCGCGCCATCGGCGGACATCGCCACGAGGACCGGCGCGTCGAACCGACGCTTTTCACCCACGAAGGCGTTGAGCAGATCCTTCGTCGAGTTGTACAGCAGCCGGACGAACGGGAGCCGCTCGACGAGGGCTTCGAGCGACTCCGTGATCTGATTCCACACGAAAGTGGACCCGAGGAACCCGACAAGGGTGATCGCGAGGATCGTCACCACCAACCCAACGCCCGGGATCGGCAACCCGAGCCAACCGTCGATCGTGCGGAGGATGAACCAGCAGACCGCGATCGTGACGGCCAGCGGCACCGTGAGCACGGTGCCGCGCAGGAAGTAGGTGAGTGCGCGTTTCATCAACGCGTGCCGTATTCGCGGGGCGGAATGGAGCGCAGGTAGTTCCAGACGGCCTTCATCTCCACCTCGGTCATCTGCTTCGTGGCCGCGAACGGCATGAACGGATTGATCGCACTGCCGTCCGGACGCACGCCGTCGGTGAGCGCCTTCTGGAAGTCGGCGAAGGTGTAGTGGCCGATCCCCGTCATGGTGATGTTGGCTGGCGGCGGCCAATCCGGGGGCGTGCCAGGGATCGGGCCCCCGCCGTAGCCCTGGCCGTGGCATCCCGAGCAACCGACGGCGCCGATGTACTCGCCGTAGGCGATCGTCGTGTCGACCGGCACCGCGGCCACCACCTCGGCGCCGTGGGTGACGGCCTCGTACGGGAAGAGCGGCAGTGCGCCCGTGATGGTGAGGATCCGCGCAATGGGTCCCAGCGCCGGCGGAGCAAAGCTGCGGTCGACGGCCGGGAGGGAACGCAGATAGGCGATGATGGCGCCGAGGTCCTCGTCGGAGAGGAACTGATATTCGTTCGACGGCATGATCATCAGGCGGCGCCCATCGACGCCCACCCCGTGGCGGATCGCCGCCTCGAGCGCGGCGTCGTCGTAGGTGGCCAGCACGCCGCCGCGTCCCGTGGTCAGGTTCGGCGCGGCCATGCGCGCGAACGCGGCGTCGTCGATCATCATGCCCCCGCCCATGTCCTGCCCGTGGCAGTCCACGCACTTGGCCAGTACGCGCAGCACATGAGCGCCGCGCGCGATGCTGGCGCTGTCGGTGGGGGCGACGAATCCATGCGCGGGAGACGCGACCTTCTTCGCGACGCCGCGGCTGGTGACGGCGTAGACCGTCGCGACACTGACGACGAGCAGCCCGATCAGCGAAGCGAGGGAAATGCCGACGATGCGGAGCAGTCGAGACATGGTGGGATCTTCGGGTTGAGGGTTCGGCGCCCAACGATGCACCGTCCAGCGCCCTCCGGCAACCGTGCGCCAGCGGCGTCGATCCGATAGAATACGGGCACATGGCTTCCTCTCATCCGACCGACGCGGCCGCGCCGTCTGGCGCGGCCGCCGCCGCTCCCGCGAGCCCCGCGCCTGCGCCGAGCCCCGCGCCCGCCGCGAGTCCCGTCCCGCCCGGCGGCTGGACGACCGACGCCGCCAAGGACCTCTACAACGTCGAGGGATGGGGCGATGGCTTCTTCGATGTGAACGCCGCCGGGCACGTGGTGGTGCGTCCTGACAAGAACCAGCCCGAGCGCGTCCTCGACCTCTTCGAACTCGCGCACGATCTCGAGGCGCAGGGCGTCGGACTCCCCGTGCTCCTTCGCTTCTCGGACATCCTCAAGGCGCGCATCGAGATGCTGCACCAGCGCTTCGCGAGCGCGATCGAGGAGTTCCAGTACACGGGGAAGTACACCACGGTCTATCCGATCAAGGTCAACCAGCAGCGGCACGTCGTGGAGGAGATCGTCGAGTTCGGCAATCCGACCGGCGTGGGGCTCGAGTGCGGCAGCAAGCCCGAGCTCCAGGCGGTGCTCGCGCTGACGGAGCGCACGGACCATCTGATCATCTGCAACGGCTACAAGGACGAGGAGTTCATGCGCCTCGCCCTCATGGG
>CAZGFE010000026.1:1639-36088 GCA_964524665.1 uncultured Gemmatimonas sp. | reverse complement strand
CGACCACAGACGTGCAGGCGATCGTCACCCTCGACGGTGCGCCGATCGGTTCCGGTGTGCCGGGGCCCGTCACGTCCCGTCTGCGTGACGCGTTCGCGGCGAGGCTCTACGGGCGGTAGCTGCTTCACCACGAAGGCACGTAGACACGAAGTAGGCCGAGGAAACAGCGCTGAATGGAAGTGCCACGAACGATCGAGTTCGTCGCAAGTGACGACGTCCGTCGGATCCACGAGCACACTTCGTGTCTTCGTGCCTTCGTGGTGAGTCAGTTCATCCCGCATCCCGCATCGCCGTATGCCACGACGCAACCGCTGGCGCCTCCCGGAGCCCGCCCTGACCGCGAAGCCGGACCCGGACCCCGCGCTCCGGGTCCTGCAGGACCTGGCTCACGCACTGCTCCGCGCGTCGCGCCCGGAGGAGGCCATGCAGTTCGCACTCGACCGCGCGTGCCCCGTCGTCGGCGCCTCACTCGGCTCCGTGTTCGTCGTGGATGGCGCGAGCGAGCTGATGCGGCTCGAGGCCGCCTACGGGTGGCATGAACGCTGGCGCCCATGGCTCGGCGAGATGCGCGTACGGCTCGGCGTCGGACCGAGCGGCGAGGCCGCGAGCGAACGGCGCGTGATCGAGGTGCCCGACGTCTTCGCGGATCCTGGGCTTGAGGATTGGCAGGAAGTGGCCCGGGAACTCGGCTTCCGGGCGCTCGTCGCGCTCCCGCTCGTGGCTCCGGACTCCATCCTGGGCGCGGCAACCTTCTACTTCGCCTCGGCGGGCGAGCGGCCTTCGGGAGATCGGGTGCTGCTCGGCGCCGTCGCCGACCTGATGGCCGCGATGGCGGACCGCGAGGCGCTGCGGGGGCGGCTCCGTCGGGCGGAGGCGGCGCTGGAGGACCAGCGAAGCTCCGCCGAGCCGCGTACGGAGGAGGAGCACGCGGGAGGGGACAACGAAGCAACGGATGCATAGATTCCGAGTGTCTGAAGTTCGCACTCAGAGGAGATCAGGTGACACGTCATCAGCAGACCGGCCGCACGCTGCAGCAGCAGCGCACCGCACTTCCCGCCGCAGAGGTCCTGAGCTCGGCGCGTGACTTCTTTGCCCGCCGCTCGGGCATCTACTCGGCGTTCCTCGAGAAGGAGGGGCCGAGCTGGATGAGTCTTCGCGGCCAGGGGGGCGAGGAGATCGTCATCGCCGCCACCGCCGACGCGGGCAGCACCGCGGTCACGGCCTCGTCGTACATGTTCGACGCGCAGGTGGCGCAGTTCCTCGCCACGCTGCCGCCCGCCGTGACGTCCGAAGGGAGTGTCGCGTGAGCGCGGTTGTGAACGAGTTCCGGTCGCGTCCGGGACTCCTCGCGCTCGGCGCGGACGCCCCCGGGGCCATCACCGTGCGCGTGCAGTTGTCAGAGCTCTGGGACACGATCGCCGTGAAGTGCGCGCCGGACACCCCGGTGCTCGCGCTCAAGAAGGCCGCGCTCGAAGCGTTCGAGCAGCGGAGCCACCCGGCGCACGAGTATGTGCTCAAGCTTCGTGGCTTCGAGGTCCTCGACGAGAACGCGCCGGTGACGGTCGCGGGCGCTCGCGAGGGCTCGACCTTCCTGCTCACGTACCGCTACCGCCGGCCCGTCCGCTGAGCACTGCGGCGAGCGCCCCGGTTCGCACCGACCGCGACGAGCTCCTCGCGGCCGCGGCGTCGCTGCGCGCCGAGGTCTCCAAGCGCATCGTCGGGCAAAGTGAGGTGCTCGACGAGATCCTGATGGCGCTCGTCGCCGGGGGGCACGCGCTGCTGGTCGGCGTGCCGGGTCTGGCCAAGACCCTGATGATCCGTTCGGTGGCCGAGGCGATGAACCTCGATTTCCGGCGGATCCAGTTCACGCCCGATCTCGTCCCCAGCGACATCACGGGCACCGAGTTGCTCGAGGAGGATTCGCAGACGGGACACCGCGCGTTCCGCTTCGTGCGCGGGCCGGTCTTCGCGAACATCGTGCTCGCGGACGAGATCAATCGCGCGCCGCCGCGTACGCAGGCGGCGCTGCTCGAGGCGATGCAGGAGCACCGCGTCACCGCCGCAGGCGAAACGATGGCGCTCCCCGAGCCGTTCTTCGTGCTCGCCACGCAGAATCCGATCGAGCAGGAGGGCACGTATCCGCTGCCCGAGGCGCAGCTCGACCGGTTCCTCTTCGACGTGCGGATCGGCTATCCGGATGCGGACGAGGAGGTCGAGATCCTGCGCGCGACCACCGGCGTGCACGATGCGCCGCTGCGCCCCATCCTCGGCGCGGACGAGGTCCGCGCGCTGCAGCGCTTCACCCGGGAGATCCCAGCCGCTGACGCGGCGCTCCGCTACGCGGCCTCGCTCGCGCGCGCGACCCGGCCGCAGGGCGGAGAGGCCACGGCGCTCGTGGAGCAGTACGTGCGATGGGGCGCGGGGCCGCGCGCGGGACAGGCGCTGATCCTCGGCGCCAAGGCCGCCGCGCTGCTCGCCGGGCGGCACGCCGTCTCGCCGGCGGACATTCGCCGCGTGGCGCGCCCGGTGCTGCGACACCGCGTGCTGCCGAACTTCGCGGCCGAGGCCGAGGGGATCGACGCCGAGCGGATCGTCGAGGACCTCCTCGAGCGCGTGGCCGAGCCGCGCGGCCTCACCGGGATCTAGACGATGCCGGTCGGCCCGTACGGCGCGCTCCTCGACGCCGTGCGCGGCGTCCGATGGCCGGCGCGCCGTCCGGTGCCTGGCGGCGCCCCCGGAGCGCACGTGGCGCGCACCCGCGGCGTCGCGCCGGAGTTCGCCGAGTACCGGCCGTACCGGCAGGGCGATGACCCGCGGCGGATCGACTGGAAGCTGCTCGCTCGCAGTGACCGTGCGTTCATTCGGCTCGCGCCGGACCAAGCGATCCTCGGCACCACGCTGCTGGTGGACGCGTCGGCCTCGATGGCATTCCCTGAGGGCGATGCGGGGAAGTGGGGTCTCGCCAAGCGGCTGAGCGTGGGGCTCGCGGCCGTCGCGCACGCGAGCGCGGATCCGGTCGGGCTCACGGTGGTCTCGGGCAAGGGCGCGCGCCGGCTCGAGCCGCGCACGCGGCGCGGGGTGGTGAGCGAGATCGCGCGCACCCTCGACGGGCTGTCTCCGAACGGCTCGGCGCAGCTCGCGCCGCTCGTGCTCAATGCGGCCGCGCGGGTGGTGGTGCTCACGGACTGCCTGGGCGATCTCGACGAGCTGCGCGTGGCCTTGGCGCGGCACGTGGCCCGCCGCGGTGAGGCGATCCTCGTGCATCTCGTGGCAGCGGCCGAGTTGGAGCCCGCGCTCGCGCCCTCGCTGGCGACGGATCCGGAGAACGCTGCGCTGCGCAGGCCGCTGGTGAAGGCCACGCGAGAAGGCTACCGGACGCGGTTCGACGAGTTCCGGTCGGAGACCGCGCGCGCGTTCCGCGCCGATGGCGTGGAAGTGCACGAGGTGCGTGATGACGAGGCTGCGGAGATCGCCGTGCGCCGCATCGTGCGCCTCCCTGGCGGCGAGACGCGGCGATGACGTTCCTGGCGCCGTGGATGCTGGCCGCGGGCGCGGCCGCCGCGCTGACGGTGGTCGCGCTGCACTTGCTCACCACGCGCCGTCCGCCGCCGGCGATCCTGCCGACGGCGCGTTTCGTCCCCGAGAGCGACGTGCGCGCCGTCTCGCGCGCGACGCGGCCGACGGACCTGCTGCTCCTCGCGCTGCGGGCGCTGGCGGTGCTCTTGATCGGCGCAGCCTTCGCGCGGCCGGTACCGGACGCGCCGGGGCCACAGGTGCGCACCGTGGTCGCGCTCGAGTGGTCGCGTGCCATCGCGGATCCATTCGCCGCGCGCGCGGCAGCGGGCGCGGCCCTGCGCGCGGGTGGCGAGGGCGCGGCGCTCGTGCTCTTCGACACGTCGGCGCACGTGGTCACGTCGGATCCGCTTGAGGTGCTCGACACGCTGGGCGCGCCGCGCGTCGCCGCGGGCCGCTTCTCGCCGATGCTCGTCGCCGCGCGCACGGCCGCGCGGACGCTCGCGCGCGGAGCGGACTCGGTGCGACTCGTGGTGCACACGGCGGCGGCGGGCGACGCCGCCGATGCCGCGACCCTCGCGCTCCGCGCGGAGTGGCCCGGTCGGATCGAACTGCAGCGCCAAGCGGGAACGGCCGACACCCTCCCCGCGCCGCGCGCGGTGCTCGTCTCGGCGCTCGTGGACGATCCGCTCGCGCCCGCGCTCGAGCGACTGCCGCTCCGTCGCGGCGCGCACCCGGTGCGCGTGGTGCGGAGTGTGCCCACTGCGGCCGACTCTGCGTGGCAGGCGGGGGCGGGGCAGGGCGCGGTCCTGATCGTGTGGCCGCTGGAGGAGGGTGCGATCGTGGACGCGGTCACCGCGTTCGGTGCTCTCGGCGCGGTGACGGTCGTGGCGCCACTGGCGCGCGGGGGCGTGCCCGACGGGCGCGTGATCGCGCGCTGGCGCGACGGCACCCCAGCGGCGGCGGAGATCCGAGTCGGCACGGGCTGCCTGAGGCACGTGGGCATCGGTCTGCCGCGCGCGGGTGACATCACGCTCCGCGACAACTTTGCGCGGCTGCTCGAAGTGATGGTCGAACCATGCGGCGGCGCGCGACCTCCCGCGCTCGACGATGCGGCTCTCGCGTGGCTGACCGCGCCGGGTCCGCTCGCGACCGGTGCGGCGCTGGCGGAGAACTCGGGCGGTGATGGGCGCTGGCCCGCGTGGCTGCTTGGCGCGGCGCTCGCGCTGCTGGTGACCGAACAGCTGCTGCGCCGCCGTCCCGCGCGTGAGGTGCCCGCGTGACGGCCTCCGGGGTGAATGCTCCCCGCGCATCGAGCGCCTCCCGGCTCCAGCGCGCGCGCCTTGTGCTCGCCGCGGCGGTCGCGGTGCGGGGTGCCCTGCTCGCGGCCACGGGCACGTTGGCGTCGCTGGCGGTGCTGCTGCTCGTGGACGTGCTCGTGGCCGTGCCGATCGCCGCGCGGTCGGCGCTGGCGATGGTGCCGTGGCTCGTCGGCGGTCTCGTGCTGGTCGGGCAGCTCGCGGGGCCGCTGCGGCAGGTCGTGCTCGCCCGCGCCACCGAGCTCGCGCTCTGGTTCGAGCAGCGCCTGCCGCATCTCCGCTACGCGCTGGTGACCCAGACGGAGCTGGGCTCCGCGGCCCCGCCCGCGCTCGGCCACGCCGTGGACGCAGCGCCCCTCGAGAGCGAAGCGTCGCGAGGGGCGCGCACGTTGCTGCTCCGTCCCGCACTCGCGGCCGCCGTGCTCGCCACTCTCCTGCTGGTGATGCCGCCGGGCGCGGTCGGTCGTGTGCTCGCGCCCGCTGCGGGCGACGGCCTCTCGCGCCCAGGCGCCGCGGGCCGCGCCGCGGGCGATCCGCTTGCGGCGATCGTCGTGCGCGTGACGCCGCCCGCGTATTCCGGACTCCGCGCCAGCGCGCAGGACAACCCAGCGACCGTCTCCGCCTTGGTCGGCAGTCGCATCCAGATCGAAGGCCTTGGCCGCGGCGTACGCGCCGTCTCGCCCGCAGACACGCTGCGCGCGTCCGCACGAGGCGCCGACGGGTGGATGATCGTGCTCGTGGCGCCGGCCGCGTCCACCGCGCTGCGACTCGTCGCGCCAAATGGCGAGCGCGTCCTGCTGCTGGATCCCATCGCCGACTCGGTGCCGAGCGTGCGCCTCCTCGCGCCGACCCGCGACACCGTGCTGCGGACGCCGCGTGGGCGCGTCACGCTCGAAGCCTCGCTCGAGGACGACCTCGGCCTCGCGTCGGCGCAGTTCGAGTTCATCATCAGTGCGGGCAGCGGTGAGGCGTACACGTTCCGCAGCGGCTCGATCAGCGCCGCGCACTACAACGTGGGCGTGCGCCGCGCGGAGATCCGGGCCGAGCTGGTGCTCGACACGCTCCGCCTCGCGCCTGGGGATCTGGTGCACCTCCGCGCAGTGGCCGCAGACCGGAACGACATCACCGGCCCGGGGCGCGGCGTCTCGGAGACACGCGCGATCCGTGTGGCGCGCGCGGACGAGTACGACTCGGTCTCGGTGGAACCCGCGCCGCCCCCGGCGCTCGACACCGCGGCGCTCTCGCAGCGGATGATCCTGATGCTCACCGAGGAGCTGCACGCGCGCGAGCGGCGGCTCGACCGCGCGGTCCTCTCGCGTGAGTCGCGCAAGATCGCGGTGGACCAGACCAAACTGCGCAAGCGTGTGGGCGAAGTGGTCTTTCAGCGGCTCGGCGAGGACAACGCGGGCGAGCACGCGCATTTCGCTGGCGACGGGCACGCGCACGGTGAGGAAGGGCCCGTGGATCCCGCGGCGATCCTCGCGGCCGCTGAGCGCGCGGCGAACGTGGACCCCACACGCAACCTCGACCACGATGGCGACGAGACGCCGATCGTCGCGATCAACCGGCCGCTGCTCGAAGCGTACAACCACATGTGGCGCGCATCGACCGAGCTCGAGACGGCCAACCCGGGCGCCGCGATCCCATGGATGAAGCGCGCGATCGAAGCGCTGCAACGTGCGCGCGCGGCAGAGCGCATCTACCTGCGCGGGCGTCCGCCGCGTGTGGTGATCGACCTCGCACGCGTGCGCGGCACGGGCAAGGACGACAGCGCGCCCACGGAGCGCGCGGCGCGAGCGCCGATCGACCCGGACCGCGCGCTGCGGCTCGCGCGCTTCGACGCCACCCTCGGCGTGGTGGAGGCCTCCCCCGCTGCGGCCGCCGACTCCCTGCTCCTGATCCGCATCACGCTCCCCACGGACGAGCGTGCCGCTGCCATGCTGCTCGACGCAGCGGCCAACGCCCTCCGACGCGGTGGTGACGTCACGGAGCCGCTGGCCGCCGCGCGCCGCGCGCTCGCCGGCGAACCCACGCGCCGCGGCGCCGTCCGCGCGTGGGGGCATTGATGGCCGAGTTCGTATGGGCCACCGCGCAGTACGACTCGGGCGACTGGGACAGCGCGCCCATGGTGCCGCCGAATCTCATTGATTCGATCGCGCGGTACACGGCCATCGACGTGGCGCCCACGGGCGTGGTCGTGCCGCTCGGTTCGCGCGATCTGTTCAAGTATCCGCTCGTGCATCTCACCGGGCACCTGCCCGTGCGCTTCAGCGACGCGGAGCGCACGACCCTCCGCGAGTATTGCCGGCGCGGCGGGCTTCTGTTCGTGGATGATCACAACCACGACATCGACGGCGAGTTCCACCGGACCGCCACCGAGGAGCTCACGCGCGCGGTGGGGCCGCTGAAGGATCTGCCCAACGATCACGCGCTCTACCGCGCCTTCTTCGAGTTCAAGGACGGACCGCCGACCACGAGCCACGAGCTCAATGGCTGGGGAGACAACCTCGTCCACAAGCATCTGCAGGCCACGCTGCAGGGTGACCGGATCGCGGTGCTCTACAGCAGCAAGGACTACAGCTCCGAGTGGAACTACCACCCCGACAACAAGCGCTTCATGTCGGTGGACAACACGCGCTTTGGCGTGAACCTCGTGGTGTATGCCCTCACTCGGTAGCGCGTCGCGCAGCCGCCGGCTCACCGAGCGGCTCCTCCGCGGCGCAGCGGCGGTGATGCTGCTCGCGGCGCTGTACCGGGTGCTGACCGCAGCGGACGCGGGCGCGGAACGTCGCTTCGAGCGGTGGACCACGCTCCCGCCGCCCGCGGTGCGTGATGCGCTGGCCGCAGCGCAGCGCGCCGGGGGCACCGTGGAATGGCGCGGCGACCTTCCGGATCTCGCGGTGGCGGCGGAGCCCGCGCGGCAGCCGGGCGATCGCTGGCAGGTCGCGGCGGTGGCCGGACGCGCCACGCTCGTGCGTGACGCGCTCGGCGAGATCGATTCGCTGCCTGCCGGCGGAGGCACGCTCCTCACCCGCGCGCCGCGCGAGGCGTGGCGCGTGCGCGAGTTCCGCGGGGAGGCCGGCGTGCAGCCCGGCGCGCGTCCCTCGCTCGGCCGCGTGTTGGTCGTCGCGCGCGCCGGATGGGAAGCCAAGTTCACCATCGCCGCGCTCGAGGAGGATGGCTGGGGGGTGGACGCGGTGCTGACGCTCGGGAAGCAGGAGATCACGCAGGGCGATCCGCGCCTGCGCACGGACCGGCACGCGGCGGCGGTGCTCCTCGACTCCTCCGCCACCGATCTCGACGTGATCCCGCGGTTCGTGCGCGCGGGCGGCGGGCTTGTGCTCTCGGGCGAGGCGGCGGCGTGGCGTCCCGCGGCGCTGCGCGCGCTCCTGCCCGCGCGCGGCACCACAGTGCACGCGCCCGATACGCGCGAGTTCACCGACGAGCCGCTGCACGCGCTGGAGCTCCACGCGCTGGAGCGATTGCTCCCCGACGCGCTCGTGCTCGAGACCCGCGACGGGTTGAATGCCGTGGCCGCTCGGCGCGAGCACGCGGGGCGCGTGGTGCAGAGCGGGTACGTGGAGACGTGGCGGTGGCGAATGCAGGGCGAGGACGCCGCGATGCGTGAACATCGCCTCTGGTGGTCGGCGCTTGTGGGTGCGGCGGCGGGCGATCTCACACCGCGTGCGGAGCGTGGAGTGCGCGCCGAGCGTGCGGGTGCGGCTCCGCGCGACGCGGCCGCGCTCGCCTCCGCCCCTGCAGCCGCGCCGCTCGCCGAACTCGTCCACGCGCTTGGACCCGCCTCCGAGGACTCCGGTCGCTCGTCGCGGCGCGGCGCGGATCTGCCGCTCTGGTTGGGCGCCCTCCTCCTCGCCGCGCTCGTCGCGGAATGGGGCTCGCGCCGCGCGCGGGGCGCTGCATGACCCGGCCGAATCCGCTCGCCTTCATCTCGCACTCGGACGTGGGTCGGCACGACAACGGGTGGAACCACCCGGAGCACGTGGGCCGGATCCGCGCCGTGATGCGCGCGCTCCGCGACCACACGGAGCTCTTTACCACCGTGGAGCATCTCGAAGGCCGGCACGCGACCGCGGCGGAGCTCGCCTTGGCGCACGATCCGGCCTACATCGACGCCGTGCGCACCATGGCCGAGGCGGGCGGTGGTCGCTTCGACGCGGACACGACCGTGAGCGAGGGCTCGTGGGACGCTGCCACCGCAGGCGCGGGGTGCGTTCTCGACGCCGTGGAACGCGCCCTCGATGGCCGCAATCGGCGCGCCTTCTGCGCGGTGCGACCGCCCGGCCACCACGCCCTGCGCGCGCAAGGCATGGGATTCTGCTTGTTCGGGAACGTGGCCATCGCCGCGCACCACGCGCGCACGCTCGGTGCCAAGCGCGTCTTGATCGCCGACTGGGACGTCCACCACGGCAACGGCACGCAGGCGCTCGTGGAGCAGACGCCGGACATCCACTTCGTCTCGATGCACCAGTGGCCGTGGTACCCGGGTTCGGGTGCGGCCTCCGACCGCGGACCGCACGGCAACGTGTGGAACGTGCCCATGGCCCACGGACTCGCGCCGCAGACCTACGTGGACGCGTTCCTGAGCGCGGTGGACGCGGCCACCGCGGGCTGGACCCCGGATCTGGTGCTGCTCTCCTCCGGATTCGACTCGATGGCGGGTGACCCGCTCGGCGGCTTTACGCTCGACCTGGCGGAGATCAAGGCGATGACACGGGCGCTGGTCGAGCGCGCCGAGCGTTGGTGCGGCGGGCGCCTCGTCAGCGCCCTGGAGGGGGGCTATGAGCCGCCCCGCGTCGGCGCCGGCGTCGTGGCCCATCTCGAGGCGTTGCGCTGACGCCGCGCGGCGCCAGATTCCACTCGTGTTCTGTCCCGACTGCGGCACCTGGAACCGGAGCGCTCTGCGCAACTGCGTGCAGTGCTCCACCTCGCTTCCCGACCTGCCGTCGGCGATCGAGGCGCCCGATCATTTGATCACGTCGCTCCGGCAGGCCACTGGCAACCGGTACCGGATCGTGCGCCGGATCGGGTCGGGCGGCATGGCGGACGTCTACGAAGCGCGGCATCACCCGCTCGCGCGTCCGCTCGCCGTGAAGGTCATGCACGCGCATCTGGCGCGCGACAGTGAGATGCGGACGCGATTTCGCCGCGAGGCCGAGGCGGCGAGCCGTCTGCTGCATCCGTTCATCTGCGCACCGCTCGACTACGGCGAGACGGAGGACGCGGTCTATCTGGTGCTGCCGTATCTCGGCGGCGGATGCCTCGCCGACGATCTGGCCGCGACGCGGACGGTCGAGTCCCCGCGCGCCGCGCGGATCGCGGCGCAGGTCGCCACGGCGCTCGACTACGCGGCCCGGCAAGGCGTGATCCACCGCGACGTGAAGCCCGACAACGTGCTCTTCGACACCGACGGGAATGCGGTCATCACGGACTTCGGGATCGCCACGGCCTACTTCCACGGTCGCCTCACGGCTGGCGGCCGCGCGATGGGCACGCCGCACTATATGGCGCCCGAGCAGGCCATGGGCCGCTTCGTCGACGGCCGCGCCGATCTCTACGCGGTCGGCATCATGCTGTACGAGTGCCTCGTGGGGAAGACGCCGTTCGACGGCCCGGACGGCTACGCGATCGGCTACAAGCACGTGCACGAGATGCCCGTCCACGTGCTCGAGGCCGCACCCGACACGCCGGATGGACTGGCGACCATCGTGATGACGTGCATCGAGAAGGAGCCGGAGGCGCGCTACCAGCGCGGGCACGACCTCGCCGAGGCGATCTACGGCTGGATGCACGCCGAGGGGATCCGCGACGAGCCGTTGGCGCGGGCGACGCGCCCCGTGGGGTGACGCCCAGACTCGTCGAGGTCGCGCTCCCGCTCCCCCTGCTGCGCACCTTCACATACGCCGTTCCCGAGCGAACGCGTCACCCGCTGACCGCGGGGAGCCGCGTCGTGGTGAACGTGCGCGGCCGCCGCGTGATCGGCGTCTGCGTGGGCGAGAGTGACGGTGCCGCGCTCGGCGCCACCAAGCCGAAGGAGATCCTCGACGTTCCGGACGCCGAGCCAGCGCTCGCGCCGGATCTGCTCGCGATCTGTCAGTGGATGTCGGACTACTACGTGGCGCCGCTCGGCCTCGTCTGCCGCGCCGTGTTGCCGGCGGCCCTCGGCGTTGCTTCCAGACCCGACGCCAAGGGGCGCGAAGAGAAGATCCTCGTGCTCGCCGAGGAACTCCCGACGCTTACCGCCCGAGACGAGGCATTCAAGCGCGCGCCGCAGCAGCGCGCCCTTTACGAGCTGCTCGAACAACTGGGCGGCCGCGCGAGCGTGGCGCATCTCACCGAGCGGCTCGGCAGCAGCGCGTCCGTGGTGCAGGGCCTCGTGAAGCGTGGCGTGGTCCGCCTCGAGACGGCGACGCGGATGCGCGACCCATTCGCGGAGCGCGGCGTGGATGCGCCAACCACGATGACGCCGACGCCAGCGCAGAACGCGGCCGTGAAGGCCATCCTCGCGGGAGGGCCGGGGTCCACGTTCCTGCTGCACGGCATCACGGGGAGCGGCAAGACGCTCGTGTATCTCCAGGTGCTGGAGCAGGTCGTGCGGAAGGAGGGACGCTCGGCGATCGTCCTCGTGCCGGAGATCGCCCTGACGCCGCAGGCCGTGGATCGGTTCCGCGCGGTATTCGGCGACCAAGTGGCTGTTCTCCACTCCGGCCTGAGCGACGGCGAGCGGCTCGATGCGTGGCGCGCGCTGCAACGCGGTGAGCGCCGGATCGCGGTCGGCGCGCGCTCGGCCGTCTTTGCACCACTCGCCAACCTCGGCGCGATCATCGTGGACGAAGAACACGAGTCGAGCTACAAGCAGGCCGAGACGCCGCGCTACCACGCCCGGGAGGTCGCGATCATGCGCGCGCGAGAGACCGGCGCGCGCTGCGTGCTGGGGAGCGCAACGCCGAGTTTGGAGAGTTGGGCGAGCGCGGCCGAAGGGCGGTTCACCAAGCTGTCGCTCCCGGACCGCGTGGGCGGCGGCGCGCTGCCCAAGGTGCACGTGCTCGACCTCCGGCAGGAGGTGAAGGCGGCGCTCCCCGACGAACGCGCGCGGCGACTGGTGATCAGCGCGCCGCTCGAGGGCGCGCTCCGCGAACGCCTCGCGCGGAAGGAGCAGAGCATTCTCCTGCTCAACCGCCGTGGCTACGCGAGCTTCGTGCAGTGCGAGGACGGCCACGTGGCGGTGTGTCCCAACTGCTCGATCTCACTCACATACCATCGTACGCCCGAGCGGCTCGTGTGCCACTACTGCATGCATCAGGAGCCCGTGGACCGCGCGTGCGCCGATTGTGGTCAGCGCTACCAGCGCCAGCGCGGCCTCGGGACGCAGCAAGTGGAGCGGCTGCTCCACGAACGATTCCCCGCCGCGCGCGTCGCGCGGATGGACGTGGACACCACGAGCGGCAAGTGGGCGCACACGGAGATCCTCGACCGCGTGGGACGCGGCGAGGTGGACATCCTCCTCGGCACGCAGATGATCGCCAAGGGACTCGACTTCGCGAACGTCACGCTCGTGGGCGTGGTGGACGCCGACATCGGGATCAATCTGCCGGACTTCCGCGCGTCGGAGCGGAGCTTTCAGCTCCTGAGCCAGGTGGCCGGGCGCGCCGGACGCGGCCCCAAGGGCGGCGAGGTGATCATCCAGACGCGCGTGCCCACGCACCATGCGGTGCGCTGCGCGGTCACGCACGACTACGAATCGTTCGTGGCCGAGGAGATGCCGGGGCGCGAGTCGCCCGCGTATCCGCCCACGCTGCGGCTCGCGAACATCGTGGTGAGCGGCCACGACGAGCGCGCGGTGTCCAAGTTCGCGATCGAGGTCACGGACTGGCTCACGAAGGCCGATCTCAAGTTCAAGCTCGGCGTGACCGTGCTTGGGCCAGCGCCGTGCCCCATCGAGAAGATCAAGGCGCGATTCCGGTGGCACACCGTGCTCAAGAGCGCCTCACCCGCGCCGCTCACGCGACTGCTGCGCGGGTTGATGACCGGTGTGGACGTGCCGGCCGTGCACGATCTGCGGCTCGTAGCCGACCGCGACCCCGTGTCGCTCCTCTAGCGCGGTTGAATCGCTCCTCGCACGGCGCGACATTTCAGCGATGACCCAGAGCATTCCGCTGACCGCCGACGCACGCGAACGATTCCTGATCGAGATCGCCGCGGTCGTCCCCCGCGAGCGGGTGGCGGAAGTGCACTTCTTTCCGCCGCTTCGGCAGGGGCAGATCGAGACCGGGGTCGCGGTGGTTGCGGCGGTGCCCGAGTCTGGCGAGCGGCACGTGGTGTACTCCGCGCGCTACCGCTGGACGCGGAAGGGGCCGGACCGCGGCAAGTGGGAGAGCGAGGTCGTCGCGGAGGCGGATGCGCCGCTCGTGACCGTCGAAGCGGTGGTCCAGGGCGTGAAGGAGCGCGCGAGCGAGAGCTTCGAGCCCGAGCGGCTCGAAGGCGATGCCGTGCGCGCGCTGATCGCCGAAGCGGAGCGCCGGTGGCAGACCACCCCGTAGTCGACCGGTTCGTCGCGTACCTGCGCCAGCACAATCTGCCCGTCACCGCGCAGCGGCTGGCGATCGCTGAGGTGATGCTCGCGTCGGAGCGGCATCTGTCGGCGGAGGAAGTGGCGCAGGAGGTCTCGGCGCGGGGACGCAAGGTCGGCACCGCCACCGTGTACCGCGCCATCGACACCCTGCTCGAGAGCGGTCTGCTCGTGGAGCGCGACTTTGGCGAGGGCTTTCGGCGTTTCGAGCCTGCGCGCGACATCCCGCATCACGAACACATGGTCTGCTCGCAGTGCGGCAAGGTCGAGGAGTTCCGCGACGAGCGACTGGAACGTATGACGACCCTGGTGGCAGAGTCGCACGGATTCGCGCGGCAACGACACCGATTGGTCATTCACGGCATCTGTGGCGACTGTCAGCGAGGAACGCGGTAAATGGAACAACCAGCCACGCTGGGCCTGCTCATCGCCTTCTCTGCAGGGATCCTCAGTTTCCTGAGTCCCTGCGTGCTGCCGCTCGTGCCGAGCTACGTCACGTTCATCACGGGCATGAACCTCGAGGACCTCCAGCGGTCGCGCCGGACGACCTTCGTGCACGCCGCGCTCTTCGTCGCGGGGTTCACGCTGATCTTCCTCGCGCTCGGCGCGGGTGCGACGCTGTTCGGCCAGCTGATGCTGCGGAACCGCGACATCATCAGCCGCGTGGGCGGCGCGCTGGTGATCCTGTTCGGGCTCTATCTGCTGGGCGTGCTCAACTTCGGATTTCTCGCCAAGGACACGCGGCTGCATCTGGCCAACAAGCCGATCGGCTACTTGGGCACGCTGCTGGTGGGCATCGCGTTCGGTGCGGGCTGGTCGCCGTGCATCGGGCCGATCCTGGGCGCGATCCTGACCATGGCCGCCAACGAGTCGAGTCTGGGGCAGGGGATGACGCTGCTGTTGGCGTACTCGATGGGGTTGGCCGTGCCGTTCATCGTCGCGGCGCTCGCGGTGGACCGCTTCATGGGTTTCTTCGCCAAGGTGCGGCGACACATGGTCTGGGTGAACCGGACCGCGGGCGCGCTCCTGGTGTTCGTGGGCGTGCTGATGGTGACGAATCGCTTCACGATGCTCGCCACCTGGCTGCAGGACTTCACGCCAGCGTTCATCCTGAATCGCATCTGATCCCCAGTCGGCCTCCTTCGCCAGATCATCCATGCCTCGCCTCGTTCGGCTTCATTGCCTGCTCATTGCCGCCGCGTTGTGCGGGCCCGCCGCGGTGGAGGCGCAGATCTGCACCGGGCGCCCCGGGGCGGGGATCGGCAGCATCCACGCGGATGCGGAGTTCGAGTCGTTCGACGGGGGGAGTGCCGCGAGCGCTGGCGTCCGTGCGGTGGGGCAGCAGCTCTTCATGGGCGCGGCGGTGGGACGGGTGCGCTACGAGGCGCTGGGCGGGTCCACCCTGTCCGTCAGTGGACTGGCTGGCTACGAGTATCCCTTGGGAGTGATGGGCCGCGTCGCCGTCTGTCCCATGGTCGTCTGGGCCATGGGGTTCGGGCCGCTGAATATCGACGGCTCGGGCTTCGACGCGGGCTACCGCGGGGCCTCGGTGGGCGCGAGCGTGGGCGTCGTCGCGAGCACCTCGCCGCGCCTGACGGTGCTTCCGACGGCGAGCCTGGCGCTGGCTCGCTCCTCGAGCACCCTGAGCGACGGCAGCACCACCTTCAAGACGGCGGAGACCTACGGGAGCGTCGCGCTCGGGGTGGGAATGGTCCTGGGGCGGCGTTTTGCGTTCCAGCCGTGGGTGCTGATCCCGATCGGCCTGGAGGATGCGGGCGCGTCCGTGGGGTTGACCCTCTCCGTCACGACGGGGCGGCGGTATTGAGGCGCGCTACAGCGTAGACGCACAAAGCCCCGTCGCGGCACTCGCCGCGACGGGGCTTTGAACGTTTTGGCCGCTCACGCGGCCGAACGAGGTGCTTAGCGCCAGAACATGCCGACGCCGCCAACCACGCCGAACGAGGTCGTGCCGTCGTTCGAGCGGATCTGCGCGGCGACGCGCCACGAGATCTTCTCCTTCCAGGTCTTCTTCATGCCGATGTCAGCGCCCATGATCGTGACGCCGTCGAGGCTGGTGCTCTTGCTGTACATGAAGCCCGGGGCAACGAAGAGCCCGTTCATCCCGCGGTCGCCGGCGAGGTAGTACGCGGCGAACACGCCGAGCTGCGTCGTGGTGAAGGCGTCGCCACCGTCGGGGGTGAAGCTCGAGATCCCGACCATCGGCTCGATCGCGATGTTGTCATTCAGATACATCGCGAGCGTGACCGAGCCCGGGAAACCGATCTGCAGGCCCGTCGAACCGTCGCTCGAGGTGAAGCTGGCGAAGTCGAGACGCACTTCCTCGATCTTCAGCCCGCCCATGCCCATCCCCTGCGCCTGCGCGGACACCGCCGAGACGGCCACAAGAGCCGCAGCCGCCACCGCCGTACGAAGAACTGAACGCATGCTACCTCCGAAATGGGGTTGTGTGCACACACATCTGCCAGCCGTCATGCTAGCCCCGGACGGCCACGGGTCCCTGCAACGCCGAGAAGTACGCGGACCACCCCGTAAGGGTTTCGCGCACTTCGCTCTGTAATGGGACGAATCCCCGCGCGTGGCGCAACAGGGGTCCGGGGGGCAATTTCCCCCGGACTCTCCACCCTGTTGAGGTGTCCCACGTCACGCCCGGCCCCGCGTCCCGCCCCGCTCCTCCTCGTCGCCCTGCTGCTGGCCGCCTGCGCTGGCCGGGGCTCCACCAACCGGGCGGCGGATGCTCGCGCCGGGACCATCGCCGGGGTCTCGGCCGCCAACCCACTGGCCGTGGACGCCGGTCTGGCCGTTCTCGAGGCGGGGGGAAGCGCCGTGGACGCCGCCGTGGCCGTCCAGGTGATGCTCGGCCTGGTGGAGCCCCAGAGCTCGGGGATCGGCGGGGGTGCCTTCCTGATGTACTTCGACGCCCGGACCGGCCGCGTCCACGCCTTTGACGGCCGCGAGACCGCAGGCTCGGGTGCACACCCGGCGGTCTTTCTGGACGCTGCCGGTGTGCCAATGCCGTTCGACACGGCGGTCACCGGCGGCCACGCGATCGGCGTGCCCGGCGTGATGCCCATGCTTGGCATGGTCCACGCGCGGTTCGGGGCACTCCCGTGGAACGCGCTGTTCGGCGATGCCGTGGCGGCGGCGGAGCAGGGGTTCGTCGTGCCGCGCCGACTGGGGCGGTTCGCCAACGGGCGCAGCGCACAGATGCAGCAGGCCGACACCCGCGCGCTCTTCGCACACCCGAGCGGCCGCATGATCCAGGCGGGAGACACGATGCGGAACCCCGCCTATGCCGCCACGCTCCGCCTGCTGGCCACGCAGGGACCGCGGGCACTGCACACGGGCCCCATCGCCGACGCGATCGTCGCGCGCGTGGCGCAGGCGCCGCGCCCCGGGGCGATCACGCGCGAGGACCTCGCGAACTACACGCCGGTGGAGCGCGAGCCGCTCTGCGCGCCGTATCGCGAGTACACCCTCTGCGTCCCGCCGCCGCCGTCGAGCGGCGTGTCCATGCTCCAGCTTCTGGCTGTGCTCGACCACACGGACATCGCCGCCCGTGGGCCGGACGATCCCGTGTCGTGGTACCTCTTTGCCGAGGGCAGCCGCCTGATGTATGCGGATCGCGACCGGTACGTGGCGGACCCGGGCTTCGTGGATGTTCCGGTCGCCGGGCTGCTCGCCCCGGATTATGTGCGCTCGCGCGCCGCACTCATCGGCGCCACCGCAGGGCCGCCGCCGGCGGCCGGCCAGCCCGCCGGCTCCGCTGCGATCCGCCGCGGCGATGACGCCACGGTCGAAGCGGAGGGCACGAGCCACTTCGTGATCATCGACTTCCAGGGCAACGTCGTATCGATGACCACGACGGTCGAGTCCGTGTTCGGTTCGGGGCGCGTGGTCGGCGGCTTCATCCTCAACAACGAGATGACGGACTTCTCGTTCTCGCCGTCCGACTCCAACGGCCCGATCGCCAACGCGGTGGCGGCGGGCAAACGGCCGCGCTCGTCCATGGCTCCCACGATCGTGCTCGACCGCGCGGGCCGCGTGCGCGGCGCCTTCGGGTCGCCTGGCGGGTCGTCGATCCTCGTCTACAACGCCAAGACGGCCATCGGCGCCCTGACCTGGAAGCTCCCCATCCAAGCCGCGATCAATCTGCCGAACGTCGTCTCGCGCGGCACGCGCTTCACGGTGGAGTCTGGGCGGTTCCCGCAGCGCTTCACTGACCTCTTCGCGGAACGCGGCATCACGCTCTCACCGGTCGAGGGGGAAGACTCCGGGCTGCACGGTTTTCTGATGAGCCCGACCGGTCGGACCGAGGGCGGCGCGGACGGCCGGCGGGACGGCGTCTGGCGCGTGATCACGCGCCCCGCGCGCTAGCCGCGCGCGCGCGGGCCGACGGCAGGCGACCGTTAGCGGCTGCCGCGGGCGCGCACGCGCAGCCCCAACCGCGTCGTGTACTGACGCTGTGTTCGCGACTCCCGCGCGGGGAGGTCCTTGGAGGAGCCGATCACAAGCCCCGCGTCCTGTACGAACGTGAACGTGGCGCGGCTGCCGATCGGGAACGCGAATCCGTAGCCGATCCCGAACACCACGGCGTTGCGGGTCTTCTTCTCTTCCGCCGAGAGCGCGTCCGTCCCCGAGTACGACGCCCACTGCGCCAGACCGCCGCTGATCTCGATCAGCTGGTGAAAGCTCGGCGATTCCGGCGACCGGAACGTCGCGACGAACTGCCGGAACTGGATATCGCCGTCCGACCCCGCGATCCCCGACCGGGAGATCGGCACCGTGGCCAGGCTCGCGGCGAACCCGATCGCCCCCGCGTTGATCGCGAGGTCCACCGCGCCGCGGTAGATCAGTGCCTCGCCCAGCGACCAGTAGCGCCCCTCGACGGCGTCGTAGCGCCCGTCGCTGAAGAGGAGCCCAACATCCGCGGCGACGGTCAGCACACGGCCGCTCTCGTCCGGTTTGGGGACGTGGATCAACTGTGCGTCGAGGGGCGTGGCGGCGAGCACGAGCACCGCCGCCGCGCACGCGACGGCCCATGTGCGAAGGACCGCGTGTCGGAGTTGGATGCAAAGCTTCATCGCGCGTAACTTAGAGGGAGTTCCCGGAGCGCGACACCGCGCCGCCGGGCCTGCGTCGCCCGCGCCGCCACCCCTACCTCCCCTCCGTGCTCGATCCCCGGGTCACCGAACGCCGCAATCCCCGCAGCGTCAACGTGGACCTCGCGTCGCCGCTCGAGATCGTGGACCTCATGAACGCCGAGGACCGCACGGTGGCGGACGCCGTGCAGAGCCAGCGCGCGCAGATCGCGCGGGCGATCGAGGTCGTCGAGGCGGCGTTCCGCGCCGGGGGGCGGCTCTTCTACGTGGGCGCCGGCACGTCCGGACGGCTCGGTGTGCTCGATGCCTCCGAGTGCCCGCCGACCTTCGGGAGCGATCCACTGATGGTGCAGGGGATCATCGCGGGCGGTCCGCTCGCGTTGACGCGCTCCCAGGAGGGCGCCGAGGACCGCCCGGACGCAGCGCACACCGACCTCGACGCGGCGGGCGTTCGCGCCGGCGATGTCGTCATCGGGATCGCTGCCAGCGGCACCACGCCGTACGTGCACGCGGCGCTTTCGCACGCGCGGTCGCTCGGTGCACACACGGGGATCATCTCCTGCTCGCCACCCGAGCAGAGCGTGCTGCGCGCGGTGGACGTGGCGATCCTGCCGATCACCGGTCCGGAGGTGCTCACCGGGAGCACGCGGCTCAAGGCAGGGACCGCCACGAAGCTCGTGCTGAACACCATCACCACGGGTGCCATGCTCCGGCTCGGCAAAGCGTACGGCAACCTCATGGTGGATCTGCAGGCGACGAACAACAAGCTGCGCGACCGCGCCGAACGCCTGCTGATGCTCACGTGCGCCATCTCGCGCGACGAAGCGCAGGCCGCGCTCGCCGCGGCGGACCGGCGCGTGAAGCTCGCGATCGTGATGGTGAAGCTCGGACTCTCGCGATCCGAGGCCGAGGCCAGGCTCGCGGAAGCGGGCGGCGTGATCCGTCGACTCATCCCCGGGGCGCCTCCGCCGGTGGACGAGGCGTGAGCGGCGCCGCCACCTCCACGCGCGGCGATGTGCTCGTCGGGTTGATGTCGGGCACCTCGCTCGACGGCATCACGGCGTGCGTCGTGCGATTCCACGAAGATGGGTCGGGAAGCGTCGCGCCTGAACTGTTGGCGCATCTCACGCGTCCGTACCACCCCGAGCAGCGGGCACGGCTCGCCGCCGCCATGCAGGGCGCCACGCCGGACGAGTACACTCGGCTCGACCTCGATCTCGGGGGCTGGCTCGCGGACGCGGCCGTGGCGGTCATGGCCGAGTGCGGCGTGGCGCGTGAGGAGATCCGTGCAGTCGCGTCACACGGGCAGACCCTCTGGCACGCGGGGCGCGCGGGAACCTGGCAGAGCGGAAGCGCCGCGGTGATCGCGGAGCGCACGGGCGTGGACGTGATCGCGGATTTCAGGAGTCGCGATGTCGCTGCGGGCGGCGAGGGCGCTCCCCTGGTCCCGATCGTCGACGCACTGCTCTTTGCGCGGCCGGACGCGTGGCGCGTGTTGCAGAACCTGGGCGGGATCGGAAATCTCACGCTGCTCCCGCCCCTGGCGCCCATGGCCACGGACCTCGCGGCCGTTCGCGGATTCGACACCGGCCCCGGCGTGCGCGTGATCGACGGCGTCACGCGACGGCTGCGCCCGGACCTCGCGTTCGACCGCGACGGGGCGCTCGCCAAGTCCGGAACGCCGATCGAGTCCGTGCTCGAAGCGCTGCTGGCTGACCCGTGGTTCGCCGCGCCGCCGCCCAAGTCCACCGGGCGCGAGCGCTACAGCGAGACGTTCATCGACGCGTTCATCACGCGGTGCCGCAGCGCCAAGCCCGACGCCACCGACGGCGATCTCGTCGCCACGGCCGTGTGGTTCACGGCGCGTACGATCGCGCTGGCGTTCGATCACTTCGTGCCGCAGCCGGTGGACGACGTGCTCCTTTCCGGCGGCGGCGCGCGCAATCCCGTCCTCCGCGAAGCGATCGCCATGACGCTGTCGCCTCGGATCGTCCGCCCGTTCGAGCAGCTCTACTTCGACGGCGACGCCAAGGAAGCCGTGGCCTTCGCGTTCCTGGGTTGGGTCCATCTGCGGCGGCGCGCCGGGAATCTTCCCGGCGCCACGGGCGCGCGCGGTCCGCGCGTGCTTGGCGCCCTCTACCCGAAGTGAACGGATCGTACGCCGCGCTCCTGATCCCGGAGCTGCGATGGGATCCCGGGGTCGGCTTCGCGCACTTGCGCGAGATGATCGACGACGCGCTCGAGCTCGGGGTCGGTGGGTTCGTCGTGCGCGGCGGGAGCACGGAGGAGGTCACCGCGCTCACCGGTGAGCTCCACCGCCGGTCGCGCCTCCCGCTGCTGATCGCGGCGGATGCCGAACGCGGCGCCGGAGGTGCGTTCGCCGGGGCCACCGGACTCCCGCCCTTCGCAGCACTCGCCGCATTGCGCGACGAGGAGGCGATCCGCCGCGCGGCGCGGCTCACGGCGCGGGAACTGCGCGCTCTTGGCGTGACCTGGGCGCTCGGGCCCATCGCGGACCTCGCGGCAGAGCTCACCAACCCCATGCTTGGCGCGCGCGCAGCGGGCCCGGAGGCACAGCGCGTGGCCGAGTGGTGCGTGGCGTGGGTGGACGCGTGCCAGAACGAAGGCGTGCTCGCGTGCGCGGCGCACTTTCCGGGTGTGGGGCGCGCCCGCACGGACCCCTGGATCGAACGGACGGAGATCGGCGCCGCAGGACCCGTGCTCTGGGGCACGGATCTCGTTCCGTTCCGCGCGGTCGTCGACGCGGGCGTAGCAACCGTGCTCGCGGCGCATGTGTCGTATCCTCGACTGGATGCGAGTGGCGAGCTGGCCTCGCGATCGCCGCTGCTCTTGCGGGATCTGCTGCGCGGGGAGCTGCAGTATGAGGGACTCATCGTGAGCGATGCTCCGGCGCAGGTGGGCGCGTGGACCGCAGGAGGCGAGGGCGAGGCGGCGGCCGCGGCGCTCGTGGCGGGCTGCGATCTGATCCTCGCGCCCGCCGATCTCGACGCCGTGCTCGATGGCATGGACGGGGCGCTGCGCTCGGGAGCGCTTTCGGATGCCGCGCTGGAGGATCGGCTCCGGCGCCGGACGTTCTGGGCCCAGTGGAGCCGGCCCGGCGATGGACGCGACCCGACGCTCGAGGACGTGCTCTGGGCGCGGCAGACGGCGGACACGGTGGTCCACGGTCTTCGCGGAGCGCTCCCGAACGTTGGGCGGTCCGTGGACGTCTTACTGGTGGACGACGACGCCGAGCAGGTGCCGCCGGGTGTCGATCGACTCGCGGGATTCTTCGACACGCTGCGGGCCATGGAGATCGTGCCGCGACGCGTGGCGTCCGCAGGGGAAGCCGGAGGCGGTGCGCTGGTGATCGCCGTGCTGGGCGCTCCCGCCGCCGGTCGTGGTCGCGCGGGGTACCGCGATGCCACCCGCCGCAAGGTGGCGGAGGCGGTGGCGGTCGCACGGCAAGCCGGTCAGCAGGTGGCGGCCGTGATCTTCGGACCACCGGCGCTCGCCGCCGAGCTGCCCGAGGTGTCGCAGGTCGTGTGTGCGTGGAGTGGCGACCGCGCGATGCAGGAAGCCGCGGCGCGTCGTCTCGGCTGAGCCGTGAACTGAACCTCGCCACATACACCATTCGTACGTAGGATTGAACATCACCCGACCGATCGCTGTGTCCGACTTCTCCGCCACTCTGCAGGCCGCACTCGCTCCCCAGTACACGCTCGAGCGTGAACTCACGGGGGGCGGGATGAGCCGTGTGTTCGTGGCGACCGACGAAGCGCTCGGACGCAAGGTCGTCGTGAAGGTGCTCCCGCCCGAGCTCTGCGCCGGCGTGAACCACGAGCGCTTCCGCCGTGAGATCCAGGTCGCCGCGCAGCTGAGTCATCCGCATATCGTTCCGCTCCTCTCCGCCGGCGAGCAGGGGTCGATCATCTGGTATACCATGCCGTTCATCGCGGGCGTGTCGGTGCGTGAGGCGATCGCGCGCGGCGACCGATTCAGCGTGCGCGACGTGGTCCGCATCATGCACGAGGTCGCCGAGGGGCTCGACTACGCGCACGGCCTCGGCGTGATCCACCGCGACATCAAGCCGGGCAACGTGCTCTTGATGGGGACGCATGCGCTGGTCACGGACTTCGGCGTGTCCAAGGCGATCTCGGCGTCCATGCCGCACTCGGGCTACACGAGTGCGGGCATGGCCATCGGCACACCGGCGTACATGGCGCCCGAGCAGATCGCCGCGGACCCGGCCGCCGACCACCGGATGGACCTCTACGCACTCGGGCTCCTCGGCTACGAGATGCTCACGGGCGAGGTGCCGTTCAAGGAGAGTTCGCCGCAGCAGACGATGGCGGCGCAGCTCACGCGCGAGCCGGCGCCGGTCGAGTCCAAGCGGAACGACGTGCCGCCCGCGCTCGCGCTCCTGATCCGAAAGCTGCTGAACAAGCTCCCCGACGACCGCCCGGCGCGCGCCGCGGACGTCGTCACGGCGTTGGACGAGATCGGACTCAGCAGCGGCCCAAGTGCCGCGCACGGGGCGGTGCTGCGGCCGTCGCGTTGGCGGGTCGCGGCGGCGGCCGCGGCCGCCTTGGCGGTGATCGGTACTGCATGGGGGCTGGGGCAGAGGACCGGCGCCGTGCAGGGCGTTGGCGCCATGCGCGACTCACTCGCGATGGCCGAGTCGCTGCAGGCGGTGGCGCCGGCGGCCGCGATGCTCACGCGCGAGGACTCGATGGCGATCGCGCGCGCGGTCTCGACCAAGCTCGCGGAGCGCCCGACGCCGGCGCGAGCGCGGCGACAGGACACGCTCGACCTGATCGCGTTCACGGATTCCGTGCGGCTGGTCGTGCAGCACGCGATGATGGACTCGCTGTTGTTGCTGCAGCGACGGATCACGGCGGAGGTCCCTGGCGCCACGATGTTCGTCGGGAGCGCCGAGGCCGCAGCGGCCGCGCGCGAGATGGCGGCGGTCCGCGCCACCGAGACGCGCGCGTCGCCCCCGGCGCGCGGGCCGCGCCGTGTGGTCGTCGCGCCCCCGCGGCCGTCGCGCAATCGCAGCGACCTCGACGCCATTGGCACCCTGTTGGCCGACTCGCTGCGAGCAGCCTTCGACGCGCATCCGCGCTACATCGCGGTCCCGGCGGACTCGGTCGCCGCCGCCCTGCGCACCACCCGGACGCTGAACGCCATCCAGGAGGTGCTGGAGGCCGATGTGATCGTTTCGATCTCACTGATCCCCGCGCGCGACAGCGTCGTGCGGCTGGTGCAGATCCGCGACCTCGCGGCGCCGAACGCGTTCTCGATGCGCGTGGCCTCGAGCACCGTCGCGGCGGATGCGCCGGGTGCCGGCCTCGAGACGCTCGTTCCGGAGGCGCTGCGCTCGCTGATCGAAATGGAGCTCGGCGCGCGCAGCTGGCGTCAGCAGCGCGGCCCGGTGGCGCCAACTCCGCCCACGCCCGCCGCGCCGCGTTCGCCGCCGATCGAACGCCCGTAGGCGCCCGCGTTCGCGCTACCGCAGGATCGCGCGCGCCTCGGCGGGCAGCTGCGCCGCGAGGCGCTCGGCGGGCACCGCGTAGACGATCCGGCCGCCACTCTCCGTCGCGCCGCCGTAGATCACGCCGACCACGAATCCGCGCGCGTCAAACACCGGGGACCCGCTCGATCCCTGCGCTGCGAAGCCATCGAGCTGGAGCGTCCCGTCGATCGCCTTGCTCACCGTGCCCACGCCGAGCGTCGCCACCGGACGCAGCTCGTTGATGTTCCCCTGCATGCCGGCCGTCCCCGTCCCGAGCGGGTAGCCGAGCATCGCGATCGGGGAGCCGACCGGCACACTGGCGACCGTGCGGGCGACACCGGCCACCACGGGGTACGTGCCCGCCGTAGTAATGCGCAGGACGGCCAACTCGTCCGTCTCGCTCACGTAGACGATGCTGGCGCGCTTCCACTCGCCTTGCGTGCCGTCGAACGCCACGGCGATCCGCTGCGCGCGCTCCCCGGCGGCGTTCTGCACGACGTGCCGGTTGGTCACGATCAGGCCGCTCGGGAGCACGTTGAACCCCGTGCCGCTCGACCGCGCGCTATCGGGGAACTCGACCACGAGGAACGCGACGGCCTTCTGGTTCGCCGCAGCGATCGCCGCGTAGTCCATTCGCGCGATCACGGCAGTCAGGGCCTGCGCGTCGCGCACCCGGGCGCTGAGCGCCGAGACATCGCCGCCGCGCTCCTGCTGCGCGCGCAGCTCCCGCACCAGCCGCGCGTTCTCTGCGCGCCACGCCTGCATCGCGGAGTCCGCGATCACGTTCTGCGCCAGCTGGCTGTTGAGGGTGCGCGCCAGCGAATCGTTGGCCGCGAGCAGCGTGGCCAGCTGGGCTCGCGTCTCCGCAGAGCTCTTCCGGGTCATCCACACCGCGACCATCGCGCCGACGATCACGAGCGTCGCGAGGCCGATGATCATGCGCTTGAGCGTGCCGGTCTGGCGCTCGACCGCCTGCGCGATCCGCACTTCGGTCGGCTGGCGGGGCGTAATGGGAGAGCGGGTCTCCGTGGTCTCGGCGAGCCCCGGCGCGGCCGAGGCCACCGCGTGGAAGGTGGTCTGCGGCCCGTTCTTGCCGAACGTGATGGTGTCGCCGTCCGCGAGGGCGCGCTCTCCCGTGACCGGTTGGCCGTTCACGAACGTGCCGTTGGTGCTGTTGAGATCCACGAGCACGTGCCGGTCGCCCACGGAGCGGATCTCGGCGTGGCGCGAGGACACATCCAGATCGCGGTCGGCGTCGAAGCGGAAGTCGTTGATCGGGTGCCGGCCGATCGCCACCACGGACTTCTCGAAGCGCTCACGGGCTCCCGAGCGGGCGCCGCGGGTGATGCGCAACTCGATCGCCATCAGGGCTCGGTGATCCAGCGGATCAGATAGATCGCGAGCACGATCGCCGCGAGGGAGCCGAACACCACGCGCAGCAGGTCGCGCGGGACGCGGCCCTCGTTGCGGGAGTGCCGGGCCTTGGGGGCGATCTCGATGGTCGGTCCGAGCCCGCCCTGCCCGACCACCACCCGCTCCGGGTGCACCGCATCCGTTTCAAGCGTGGGGATCTCACTTTCGTCCAGCGCGCTCAGGGCGGGCACCGAGCTTCGGTCGAGCGGGACGGTGGCGCGCCCTTCCTGCGAACTGCGGAACACCCGATGCTCGACCGTCTCGGCGCCCGATTCCGCGAGACCGGCGCCGTCGAACCGCACGGCGACGACCGTGATGTTGTCGGGGCCCCCGGCCTCGTTGGCGCGATCGATCAGGTCCTTGCAGACCTGCGTCAGATCACTTTGCGCCTTGACGACCTCGGCGATCTCGTTCGCTCGCACCTGGCCGGAGAGTCCGTCGGAGCAGAGGATCAACACATCGCCGCGCCTCACCTGCTGTGAGGTGAGGTCCACCTTGATCTTCGGCTCGGGTCCCAGCGCTTGCAGGATGATATTGCGCCGCTCGCTGACCTCGGCCTCTTCGGGCGTCATCTCGCCGGCCTCGACGAGCTTCTGCATCAGCGACTGATCCTTGGTGATCTGGATCGCGACGCCGTCGCGGACGATGTAGCCGCGCGAGTCGCCGACCTGGCAGAGGTAGAGCGTGTCGCCCAGGAGCCCCGCGAGCGTCGCGGTGGTGCCCATCCCCCGGTTCTCAGGATGCGAGGCGGCGTACGCGTGGATCTTGGCGTTCGCGGCGTCGGTGGCGGCCTTGAGCGCGCTGGCGAACGCATCGCCGTCCTTGGCCTGAGAGCTGCGCCAGCGCTGATCGAGCTCGGCGAGGATCGTGTCCACCGCCATCGAGCTCGCCACCTCGCCGGCGGCCGCGCCTCCCATGCCGTCGGCCACCATGAAGAGCGACCCACGCTCGCCAACCGTGTGGGTGCGGACCTCCGGCTGGAGCGAGGCATTGAACGCCGTGAGGTCCGCGACGGCGAACGTGTCCTCGTTGTGCTCGCGCGTGCGACCCACGTCCGTGCGTCCGAAGACGTGGACGATGATCTCACCGCTGGGAGTATTGGATCCCGTCACTAGGCGCGGTTGCAGGTTTGGGGGGTTCGCGACTGGCTCATCTTATAGGAAGGTCGGAGTCGGCGCGAGGAGGGTGGGGCGGGGGATGGTGACGGGTGTCACGGCGCGCACTGATAGCTCTGCAGCAATCCCGTGGCCAGATCGCGCTGCGCCTGCAGCAGGTTCCGGGAGCTTGCCACGAGCCGGCCCACGCGACAGGTCTCGTCTCGATCATCCAGCGTGTAGTAGGCGAGCAGCAGGACGAACCGCGCATCGTCGAGTTGGATCCCGTTCAGATTCGGCACCATCGGCTGGACCTCTCGCAATGCGTTGCGCGCCACCCCCTGCGCCCGGGTCACGTCCTGTTCGTCGGCCAGATTCTCGAGCCGAGTTTTCCAGTCCGACAACAACCGGCTCACGTTCGGCCCCGCCGGCGCCGAGCTGGTGCCTGGGTTCGTAGCGGGTGTCGTGCTCGGAGTCGTCTGCGGTTCCGTACGCGGCGGGTTCGCTCCCGGGTTCAGCGGCGCACTCAACTGCTGCGTCCCTGGCGCCGTTTGACTCCCGTTCGTCCCCTTCGCTCCAGACGCGGTATCCGAGGCAGACGCCACATTCGTGGGCGGCGTGGTCGTCGGGTCGGATGGCTTCGGCCACAGCACCCACGCGGTCACCGCCGCTGCAACCAACGCGCCGCCGCCCGCGATGCGCGGCAGCATGCTCTTCGTCGCCACTGCGGCCGGTTCGGGCTTCGCTGGCGTCTTACCGGCCACGCGCGTCGCGGGGATCGCCTTGGTGGGCGCGCTCGCGGCCGCTGCGCTCTGTGCGCCGATCACCATGGTCGCGCCTTCCGTGGCCGCGACGGCAGGCATCTCGCTCAGCGCCTCGGCGAAGTCTCGCCCGAACTGCGCCGCGCTCTGGTACCGCTCCGCCGCATCGCGCGCGAGCGCGCGGTCCAGCGTGGCCTGCACCGCATCCGGCCACGCCGTGTCGGGCGCCATCTCCGCCAGCGTCCGCGGCCGGTCGGTCAGTCGCATGATCATCGCTTCCTGCGCCGACTCCGACGGGAACGGCAGCTTGCCCGTGATGCAGTTGAAGGCCACGAGTCCGAGCGAGTAGATGTCGGAGCGCCCATCGAGCTTGTCGCCCGCGAGCTGCTCGGGACTCATGTACTCCGGCGTCCCGACCACCATCCCCGTCTTCGTCACCTTCTGCGCGTCGCTGGAGCTGGCCTTCGCGATCCCGAAGTCCACGACCTTCACGAGATCCGTGCCGTCGCGATTCTTCGCGACCATGATGTTGTCGGGCTTGAGATCGCGGTGCACGATCCCCGCGTCGTGCGCGACCTGCAGCGCGTCGGCCGTCTGGTGCACGATGCTCCCGGCACGCGCCGGCGCGAGCGAGCCGCCCTTCTCGATCAGGTCCGTGAGTGCGGTGCCCTCGATGAACTCCATCGCGAGGTAGATCAAACCGTCCGGCGTCTCGCCGAAGTCGTAGATGCCGCAGATGTTCGGATGGCTGAGCCGCGACGCATTGGACGCCTCGCGATTGAACCGCGCGATCGCGTCGGGGTCGGTGTTCATCCCCGGGTTCATCACCTTGAGCGCGCTCTTGCGCCCCATCTTCACGTGCTCGGCGAGATACACGGTGCCCATGCCGCCTTCGCCGAGCTTCTTGAGGATGTGGTACCGGTCCGCGATCACCTGCCCGAGCAGGTCCGCCGATGCGTTCGCCGACCGCAGCGCCGTGCCATCGCGCGGGCAGAAGCGTTCGCTGAGTGGATACTCCGTGCCGCAGGTCGGACAGACCTTCTGATCGCTCACAGGCTCTCCACGCGCAGGGTCTGGTCGCCGATCAGGATCCGCTGACCCACCTTCACCGGCTTCTCGCCGCGCACGGAGACCGCGATCCCGTTCCGGCTGCCCAGATCCAACACGATGAACTCGAGATCCTCACTCCGGATCTCGGCGTGGCGGCCGCTCATGGTCTTGTCGTACGGGAAGAGCCAGTCGCCATCCTCGCGTCCCACCACCACCGAACGCGCGGGCGAGAGGTGACACGTGTCGCGCGCGCTGCCGTCCGCGCGGAGCTGCTGCATCACGGCGACGTCTGCGCTTGGCGTGGCCGAGCCCAGACGGCGCGTGGCGTCGGCCTCGGGCGGGTTCGGGCCCGGGTAGCCGAGCCGACGGAAGCGCAGGAGCTGCGACCCGACGAGCACGGTGTCGCCGTCCTGCAGCTTGTACGGCTCCATGGTGAAGAGCCACGTCCCGTTCCGCGAGCCGAGGTCGCGCAGATAGAGCTGCCCCTCGCGCCACGCCAGCGACGCGTGGACCGGACTCATGTAGACGTCATCCCCGAACCGGATCTCGCCGTCGGCCCGGCCGATCGTCGCCTCGACCCCGGAGAGCGTCACCGTGCGCGCCACGCTCCCCTCGGCGTTGAGGATCGCGATCTTGGGGCCGCTCTGTCCGGCGCTCTTCGCCGAGAAGACCGCCGTGCTCCCACCGACACTCGGTGGGTCCTGATCCATTGCCACTCTGGCGCCGCAGCGGGTGCAGAAGATGTCTGCGCCGGGCTGGACCGGCGTGCCACAGGACCCGCAGACCGCAACACTCGCCGTGCTCTTGGGAGTCTCCGCGGCGACCCGGCCGCCGCACTTCGGGCAGAAGGGGAGTGACGGATCAACGGGCGTGGCGCAGTACCGGCAGGGCGTCTTCATGCCCGTGCCGCCAGCGAGGCCAGTGCCGGCGCGCTCGGAGACGCGAGTGGCCGGCACGGCGAACTTGCCTTGGGCGGCAGCCCCGCCGGAGCCCGCCCCGCCTGCGCCGGGCGCACGGGCACCGCCGGCCACGACGCCGGGAACCGGAATGACCCGCGCCCCGCCGACGACGAGCGGCTTTCCGCAGTCGAGGCAGAACTTGGACGCATCAGGGTTGTCGCTGCCGCAGAAGTTGCAGTGGGCCACAGGGATACGGGTTTTTCGGGTCGGCGCGAATATACGCCTTGCCGCTCCCGTGCGGGAGGCGCGGCGACAACCAAATGTGTATTCTCTCCGGCATGTGGCGGCACCCCTCCCCCTCCCGTTGGCTCTCCGCCGCCCTGCTGGCGCTGGGGTGCGCTGGCGGCGCGACCTCGCTTGGCGCGCAGGCCGACGTGCGTGGGGTGCTCTTCGATTCGCTCATCACGTTCCGGCCGGTCGGGGATGCGCTGCTGCGGATCGAGGGCTCCGGCGTCACCACGCGCACGGATCGGCGCGGCCGATTCGAGTTCAAGGCGCTCCCCGACGGCGAACACGTCATCCAGTATCAGGCGCCATGGCTGGACTCACTTTCGCTTCCGCCGCTGCGGGCGACGGTGACCGTCCGAGGTCGCCGGACCGTGCGCGTGAACCTGGGGACGCCGACCATCGCGCAGTACCACCGCGCCGTCTGCGGCGCGACCTTTGACGAGACGCAGGGCGTGCTCCGCGGCGAGGTGCGCGATGCGGACGGTGCAGTCCGGAGCGGGATCTTCGTCGGCGCGGTGTGGTCGGAGACGATCCTCACCTCGCAGGGCCTCGCGGGTCAGCTCGTGGGGACGATCGACACCACGGATGCCAATGGCTACTTCTCGCTCTGCGGCGTTCCCCGCGAGACCGATTTCTTCGTGCGCGCGGGCAACGATTCGGTCAGCACGGGGGATCTTTCGATCGGGCTGGGGGGACGTTCCGTGGGTCGCCGCGACCTGGTGGTGGGAGACCGAAGCCGGGCCGCGCGGCTGAGCGGGCGTGTGGTCACGCGGCGGGGCACGCCGATCGTTGCCGTCGTGGTCGACGTGCCGGGCGATTCGACGCTCGGCGGCCGCGGAGACGGGGCGGGTCGGTTTGCGCTGGATAAGATTCCGCGCCGGACGAACCAGCTCTTCGTGCGCGCCATCGGCTTCACGCCCCAGCTCGTGGTGGTGGACGTCGGCGTCCCGGCGATCGAACTCCCGGACATCGTCCTCGACCCGCTGCCCATGGAACTCGAGGAGATGCGGATCGTGGCGGAGATGACATCGGTCAACGAGGCGGGCTTCCGCGAGCGCCAGCGCATGGGCCGCGGAGTCTTCATCGACGAGCGCGAACTCGCCCGCTACCCGGTCATCTCGGCCAACATTCTCGCAATGCTCGGCACGGGGGTGCGGTCGTCGGGTGGCTCATGGCCGCGCACGCAGCTGCGGCGCGGGATCGACCCGTGCTATCCGCGCTTCTTCGTGGACGGCGTGGACTTCGGCGTGCCGCGCGACGGCGTCGAGGAGGCCGACCTGCTGCGGCTGGCGAAGCGGATCGAGATCCACGAGGCGTCCTTCATGCCCGCACGGTACACGGACTTCAATGGCTGCGGTGTCGTCTTGATCTGGACGCGGTGAGCCGCCACCTCCGCGCGATCTCGGTGCTGCTGGCGCTAGCGCTGGCCGGTGGGGCGGTTCGCGCGCAGGCGCGGCCCGACCTCGAGTGGCGCACGCTCACCACGCTGCGATTCCGCGTCCACTACGCGCCGGGACTTGAGGAGCTCGCCCGCCGCACGGCAGTGAACGCGGATTCCGCGTTCGAGCGGCTCGCGCGCGAGCTGCCGACGCCGAGGCTGCCGATCGACATCGTCGTCACGGATCACATCGACTGGGCCAACGGCAGCGCCACGCCGTTTCCGACGAATCGCATCGTGATCCACGCGCGGCCGCCGGTGGATGAGAGCTCGCTGCGGAATCACGAGGACTGGAACCTCGCCGTGGTGACGCACGAGATGGCGCACGTCTTCCAGTTGGATCGCGCCGAGGGCTGGTGGGGCGTCGCGCGGCGGGTCTTCGGGCGCGCGGCGCCGTTCTTTCCGCACACGTACGCGCCGAGCTGGCTGCTCGAAGGGGTCGCGGTCCACTACGAGACGCGGTTCACGCGAGGCGGACGACTCGCGGGCAGTGAGTTCCCCGCCTACGCCCGCGCCCTGGCGATCGACAGCGTGCTGCCGCCCGTGACCGGCCTCGCCCTGCCGACGCCGTTCTTTCCCGGCGGGAACTCCACGTATCTCTTTGGCGCGTTCCTCGTGGAGCGCACGCTCACGCACCACGCGGCGTTCGGCCAGGACACCACGCTCGCCGCCGCGCGGCTGCTCCGCCGGATGAGCGAGCGGATGAATCCGTGGCGACTCGACGCGAGCTCGCGCGACGCCACTGGCGGAAGCTTCACGGCGGTCTACGCGCTGTGGCGAGACTCGGTGCTGCGCGTGGCGGCGCTGCCGACGCCGGGCGCCGCCACCGACGCGGGTGCGCCGGCGCGGACGCTGGTGCCGCCGGACTGGACGCTGCGCTTTCCTCGTTACTTGCCAAGTGGTGACCTGATCGCCGTGATGGACGACCGGCGGATTCCGCCGGCCGCAGTTCAGGTGAGCGCGGACGGACGCGTGCAGCGGATCGGGCGGAGGAATGCGCTCGACGCCGGCGCGCCCACGTCGGGTGGCGAGGTGCTGCGCGGTGAACTCGACTACGCGGATCCGTACTCGGTGCAGAGTGACCTGTACGTGGGGGAAGGCTTCGCGCGCCGGCGACTCACTCGCGGCGCGCGACTCGCCTCGCCCGATCTGCACGCGGCGTCGGGGCAGATCGTCGCGGTGCGCACGGCGCCGGGCACCACGGAGCTCGTGACGCTCTCCCTTGAGGATCCCACGCCGACCACGCTCGTGGCGGGTTCGCAGGACCGGACGTGGACCGAGCCACGGTTCTCAGCCAGCGGCCTGCGGATCGCTGCGGCACTGTGGGAACGCGGCGGTCGCACGAGCATTGTGGTGCTGAATGAGCGCGGCGAAGAACTCCAGCGGTTTTCGCCGCGCGCAGCGGACGGGTCAGAACGACTCGTGGTGGTGACGGCGCCCGCGTGGTTCCCCGGGGACACCACGCTCGTCTTCGTGAGCGACCACGAGGGCGCACCGCAGATCTACCGCGGCGACGTGCGTTCCGGGGCGTACGCGCGGCTCTGGTCCTCGCGGACGGCGCTCAACACGCCGGACGTCTCCGCCGATGGCGCGCAGATCGCGGCGGTGGAACTGCGCGGCGATGGGTGGGCGCTGGTCGTGCGCGATCTCGCCGCCGCCGCGCTGCCGTCGCTCGCAGCCGAGGGTGCGCCCGCGCGGGACGCCGCGTCGCTCGCACCGCTCGAGCCCGTCGCGCCGGTGCCGGTGCGCTTCGCCACGCCGACCACCTTCGACCCGCGCATCACGCTCGCGCCGTCGTGGTGGCTGCCGTCGTTCCAGAGCTCGGACGACGCCACGTTCGCCGTGGGCGGGTTCACATTCGGGCGCGATGTGATCGGGCGACATCGGTGGAACGTCAGCGTGCTTCGTGATCTCACGCATCCGGAGTTCACGCTGCGCGGTGGCTACGACTACGCGGGGCTCGGCAACCCCACGCTCAGCTTCACGGCGGCGCAGGAGTGGGGACACGGTGCCATCAACAGCGGAGGGAACCGCGTCGGTACACTCGCGCGGCGCCACGTGTCGTTCTCCGCCGCGGCCCTGGCCCAGCGGGTCCGCGTGCGGAACTACGCGTACGCCATGCTCATCGGCGACGTGACGTACCGGTCCTACCGCACGTACCCGGTCGCGCTGCTCAGCCAGCTGAGCGGCCCGAGCCTGGCCGGCGTGACGGCAGTGCCGACCGCCGCGCTGGTCGTCGGCGGCAGCACGATGCAGCGTGCCCAGCTCGCGGTGAGCGATCAGGATGGCGTGGACCTGCAGCTGCTCTATCGGTACCGCCCGAAGGACGGGATCGACCGCACCGCCGTCGGGGAGGCGATCGCGACGGGTGCCGTGGCCAAGTCGATCCCGCTCCCCGGGTTCGCGCGCCACGTCGTCGCCGTGCGCGCCGCGGTGGGCGTGACCGACCCCACGTCGCTCGCGTTCCTGCACGTGGGCGGCATCAGCGGCTCGACGATCCAGGTCCTGCCGGGCATCGAACTCGGCGACTCGTATCGCACCTTCTTCGTACGCGGATTCGCGCCGTCGACCAAGGTGGGCGTGCGCGCGGCGACCGCCAGCACGGAGTATCGCGTGCCGCTCATGCGGGTCGGCCGCGGCGTGGGACACGTCCCCGTGTTCCTGCAGAAGATCTCGATCCTCGGGTTCGCCGACGCGGGCGCGGCGTGGTGCGACCAGACCGTCTCCGGGTCTCCCGTGTGCGCCTCGGCGGCGCCAAGGAGCTGGATCGCCAGCGCCGGCGGGGAACTCACGGTGGACGCGGCCGTGCAGTACGATGTGTTGTACCGCTTCCGCCTTGGCTTCGCGCGTCCGGTTCGTGGCGCGGAGGCCGCTGTGCGATCCTCCACCTTCTATATCTCACTCGGCAACACGTTCTGATGCCCAAGCTGCCGGATGATCTCGCCCCCGGGCTGTCAGAGGAGCCGGTCATCGCGCTCAGTGCCTGGGTGCACGAGTCGGCGACCTTGATCGGTGACGTCACGCTAGAGGCGGACGTGAGCGTGTGGCCCGGTGCCGTCCTGCGCGGCGACCGCGCGAGCATCCGTGTTGGTGCCCGCACGAACGTGCAGGATGGCACCGTGATCCACTGCGACCCCGGCTATCCGTGCGAGATCGGGCGCGGGGTGACGATCGGCCACCGCGCGGTGATCCACGGCTGCACGATCGAGGACGGTGCGCTGATCGGGATCGGGGCGATCGTACTCAACGGCGCGGTGGTCGGGGCGGGAAGTCTGGTGGCCGCCGGCGCGGTGGTGGGGGAGGGCATGCGGATCCCGCGCGACTCGTTGGTGGTGGGCGTCCCGGCCAAGGTGCTTCGCCCCTTGAACGCCGCTCAGAAGGCGCGCGTCGCGGCGGGGGTCGAGACCTACGTGCGGCTCAAGGAGCTGCATCGGGAGCGGTAGGTCTGGTTT
>CAZGFE010000026.1:0-1539 GCA_964524665.1 uncultured Gemmatimonas sp. | reverse complement strand
GGGGCCGGTTGCGGTACGTTCACTCCCCCGGCGAATGGCACCCGAAAGTGCTCCGAGTGCCGATGGCTGTAAGTTGTTTGTTTGTAAACATTTGCATCACCTCCGAGAGGAGGCGCTGAGTGTCGGAACGGTGTCGCTGAAGTGATCGGTAGTGGCGACACCGACCGTTGCGTGGATAACGCTCGGCGCGATACGCTTTCGTGATGCTGTTGGCATAACACGTTGTCACCGATGGCGATACAAGATTCTTGCGCGGCCACACGTGCTCGGTAGCTTGGACGCCTTCGACCCCTGAGCCGAGTTCGGTTCCACCTGGGATCGACCGGAACTCCTCAGGTTTGGCCCAATACCCTTCGTTGGAGAAGTTGCGATGCCGCTGCCGACCACCCCTCCCGCCACGCCGGCGACCCTGTCCCAGAACGCCCGCACCGTCCTCGAGAAGCGCTATCTCGTCAAGGACAAGTCGGGCAAGCCGACGGAGACGCCCGAGGAGATGTTCTGGCGCGTCGCGACCGTCGTCGCGGAGCCGGATCGCAAGTACGGCGCCACCGACAAGCAGGTGGAGAAGGTCGCGAATCAGTTCTATGAACTGATGACGCAGCGCCGGTTCGAGCCCAACTCGCCCACCCTGATGAACGCCGGCCGCCCGCTCGGGCAGCTCTCGGCGTGCTTCGTGCTCCCGGTCGAGGACGCGCTCTCCAACGGTCGCAGCGGCATCTACGACACGCTCCGCTCGATGGCGCTCATCCATCAGAGCGGCGGCGGCACGGGCTTCTCGTTCTCGCGGCTCCGCTCGCGCGGCTCGATGGTGCGGTCCACCACCGGCGTCGCCAGCGGTCCCGTCTCGTTCATGCAGCTTTACGACGCCTCCACCGACGCCGTGAAGCAGGGCGGCACGCGGCGCGGCGCGAACATGGGCATCCTCCGGGTCGATCACCCGGACGTGATGGAGTTCATCACCTGCAAGGAAGACCTCACCAAGATCACGAACTTCAACATCTCGGTAGCGGTCACCACGAAGTTCATGCAGGCCCTCAAGGCCGACGTCGAGTACGAACTGGTGGACCCGGTGACCAAGCAGGTGACGGGGACGCTGCGCGCGCGTGAGGTGTGGGACAAGATGATCGACGGCGCATGGCGCACGGGTGAGCCCGGCGTCTTCTTCGTCGACGAGGCCAACCGCTACAACCCGGTGCCGCACCTGGGCGCGTACGAGGCGACGAACCCCTGCGGCGAGCAGCCGCTCCTCGCCTACGACGTCTGCAACTTGGGCTCGATCAACGTCGGCTACTACGTCAACAACGGGAAGATGGATTGGAAGTCCTTCGCCAAGGACATCCACCTCTCGACCCACATGCTCGACAACATCATCGATGCCAACAAGTACCCGCTCCCAGAGATCGACGCGCTCGCGAAGCGCATCCGCCGGATCGGGCTCGGCGTGATGGGCTTTGCCGACGCACTCATCCGCCTCGGCATCAAGTACGACTCGCCCGAGGGCGTGGCGTTCGGCAAGCAGGTGATGGAGTTCCTCGACGT
>CAZGFE010000025.1:0-36321 GCA_964524665.1 uncultured Gemmatimonas sp. | reverse complement strand
AGTCCATCGTGGCCGCGCCGTCGTGCACCTCGCCGATCTTGTGCGACTTCCCCGTATAGTAGAGGACGCGCTCAGTCGTCGTGGTCTTACCGGCATCGATATGCGCCATGATGCCGATGTTGCGGTAGTACTTGAGTTCGGTAGTACGGGGCATCGGTCAGGAAAGCTCGTTTACGCGGTCAGGAAGGTCAGTTTCAGAGAACAAAAACGCGGCTGGACCAGGCATTCCCCCCTGTGCAGCATCCGGGGAACCGGTATCCATCCGCTCTCGCCGGGTACGGTCGCCACTGCTGCGCGACCGGGGACCCTCGGCGCGTCGGGTGCAAACAGGAACGATCACCCGACGTCAAGTTGTCCTGCGTGATTTTCGGGAATCGTGGCGCTGTGAGACGGGTCTCAGCAGCGGGATCGATCGGGAAGTCCACTCCCCTCGCGCGTCAGTCCTGCGGTGCTGGGTGACGTTGGCGAGCCCATCTGTCCGGGACGCAGTGCCCCGGGGTGTTCGGTGTGCTGAACACCTGCCACGCCGGAATGCGAATTGCGTGCATTTCGGTGTAGCCTGAGGAAAATAGCGTTTTGTGGGCGGAAGTCAATCCCGCCCAGTCAGTTAGGCGCCCTGCGCCAGACCCCTACCGCGAGGGGTCCAGAATGGCGTCCACCCGGGCAGCGAGATCGCTCCAATGCGCCCGAACCGTGGCGTTCGTCGAGGCCGCGGCGTGGGTGTTCGCGGCAGCCCGCACGGACCGGAGTTCCGCCCGCGCCAGCGAGGCGAAGTCGCTGCGGCTCACGTTCAGCGGAGGTTGTCCGCCGCCCCCGCCCCCACCCTGGCCAGCCGCCGGGAGAGGCGGGTCGAGCAACGCTTCGAGCCGCTCCACGTACACGCGGTGGAGCGTCCGGCGGTTCGCGTCCGGGGTGGCCCCACCGATCACCGCACCCGTGAGCTCGCTCAGGTAGGCGCCCGCATCGTACCCCACCCCCGGCTGCAGCCGCGCCGACTGCGCCATCCGGTCGAGCCGCCGCGGGTCCGTCAGCGCATTCACCACGTTCGCCTGCCGAGCCGCGAGCCCCGCACTGGGCCCGTTCGGCCCCGTCCGGCTGAGGATCGCCGGCGGCAGCAACCAGTTCGGCGTCTCGAACACCTGCGCCGTGAGGAACCGGAGCGCCGCGCGCTGACGCGCCACGGGTACCACGCCCCACACCGGCCCCGCCTGGTCTGACACCTTCGTGTCCACGATCATCCCGCCGATCATGTTCGTCACGTGACCCATATACGTGCCCCACATCCCGATCAGCTCCCCGTGGATCTCGGCGAGGTCGTCGTACGACTCGCCCGGCTCCGTGGTCCAGTTCACGAGCTCGGGAACCACACGCCTGAGATTCGCGAGCGCGAAGGTGCTCGACCGCACCGGATCGTCGCCCAGATCCTCCGTCTGCGCACGCGGGTCCGTGCCAACCAGCCCCTGCGGCAGATACCGGTACGCGAACATCCCGGTGGAGTTCTTGAGCATCGCGTCGAGGATCGGTCGCTCGGCCTCTGGCGTCGCGACAGTCGGGAACACGCGGTAGCCCCACTCGATCGCAAAATCGTCGAAAGGTCCGAGGCGCCGGATGAAGTCCTTGGGCTCGAGGCCGTCACCCGGCTGCGCCACGTAGTTCTGCCGTGCGTAGTCCATGATCGTCGCCGACACGCCGTAGCGCCCGGTGAACGCACGCGAACGCAGTGAATCCGTGGGGAATGAGGCAGACGCGATCATGTTGTGCGGCAGACCGATCGCGTGGCCGACCTCGTGCGTGATCACCTTTCGCATCGTCTCGCCCATCAACTCCTCGGGGATCTCGAGCGTCCGCGCCGCCGGATTCGCCGCGCCGGTCTCGATCATCAAGCGATTGCGATACGACCGCATGTGGTTGTGATACCACGTGATGTCGCTCTCGATGATCTCGCCCGTGCGCGGGTCCCACGTGCTCGGGCCTACCGCGTTGCGCACGGTGCTGGCCGCCCACCGCACCACGGAGTAGCGCGCATCTTCCGCGTCCCACTCGGGGTCCTCTTCCTTGGTCGGCGGGTCGCGCGCGATCACGGCGTTCTTGAATCCGGCCTTCTCGAACACGGCGGCCCAGTCCTCGATCCCCGCGCGCACGTACGGACGCCACTGCGCAGGCGTCGCCGGGTCGAGGTAATACACGATCGGCTTCACCGGCTCGACGAGCTCGCCGCGCGCGTACGCCGCGGGATCACTCGGCTCGAGCCGCCAGCGACGGATGAAGCTCTGTGTGGCCGCCTTCTGCTCGTCGAGCCCGTAGTTCACGCGCGTCATCGAGAAGAAGCCGACGCGGTCGTCCGCGTACCGCGGGCGCATCGGCACCTTGGGCAGCAGCACGATCGACTGGCGCATCTGCAGCGTGATCGTCGCGGCGTCCGCATCCCCCGGGGGCGCGCCGGCGTCGAACGTCTGCGTCTGATGCACTTCGATGTTCGTCGGGTAGCTGCGCACGGCGTCGAGCGACGAGCGCGCGGGATCCAACCGGCGCACCTGATACGTGCGCCGCTGCGCCGCATCGAGCCCGGAGATCGCGGGCGTGTCGCCCGAGAAGAAGTCGGTCACGTCGAGCACCACGCTGGCGCTGTCAGCGCTGAACGCCGCCACGGGGAACGACGCCAGCACCGCGCCGACGTTGTTCTGCCGCACGGAGATCGCGATCGCGAGTGAGTCGTCCGCGAAGGCGCTCGTCGGGACCGCGCGCAGGAGCACGCGCTCACCGCTCCGCTCGAAGCGGACAAGCCGTTCCTGGAGACTCGTGCCCGCGGAGATGAACCCGCCCACGCCGGCCGGTACACCGGCGATCCGCGTGATCATCAGCAGATCGCGCGACTGGAGCGAGTCGGGCACCTCGAAGTACCAGCGGTCCTCGACCTTGTGCACCGTCACGAAGCCCGCGTCCGTCGCAGCGCGCGCCGTGATCACCTGATCGTAGGGCCGCGGTCCGCGCCGCGCAGTTCCTTGCCCCTGTCCCTGCCCTCCGCCACCCTGCGCCGCGGCCTGTGCGCCGACGTCACTCATCCCAAGAGTGAGCAGCGAGAGAGTGACCAGGACGAACGAGATCCGGGAGCTGAGCGGTCGAGGCATGATCCGTGGGTTGGGGTCAAGTCAAACTACGCCCGACCCACGGAGTTCGCTGTGTGCCTACGGTGTGCAGCGCTGCGCGACCAACGCGCCTTCCTCCATGGCGACAAGCACCCGCGCGCGCGTGCTCGGCAGATCCCACGCGCGCCAGCCGAGCGCGTTGCCGTTGTTGTCCCTCACCGCGCCGCGGAAGCTTGCCCTGAGCCCGGTCACCAGTGCTTCGCACTGCTCGGGCGGCAGCTGGCGCGCGCCGTTCAGCAGGGCCGGAACGGCATCCGCCGAGCGCTCGAGATGATACTTGAGATCGAACTCCGCGCCCGCGGCCGCGCGCGCGAGATTCACGCGCGAGACCAGCGCATCGGGATTCAGAAGATTCAGCGCCACGACCCACACGAATCCGCCCACCGCGAGTCCCGACGCGAGCCACTCGCCCTTGCCGCGCAGCACCGTTGCCGCGAACCAGACGATCGCGCCCACGATCCCGATCATCGCCGCAAAGGCGAGCACGCGGTCCTCGCTCAGGCCGAACGACCCCACGTACAGCGACAGCCGATACGCCGCCGAGAGTGCGAGCAGGATCACGAGGCCGACGAGCGTCGTGCCGAGCACGCGGAAGTGGCGTTCACTCTTCTCGTCCGACCGCTGCGACGTGCCGTCCACCACCACGAGCAGGCCCGTGGCGAGGAACGCGACGACGACCAGTTGGAAGAATCCGCCGCGCGCGTACTCCGCGAGCGTGAGGCCCGCCGTCTCCATCACGAACTCCGAGCCACCGAAGAGCGTGCGGGCCTGCACGCCCAAGAACACGGCAAGGATCACACAGAAGCCGACCAGCGTCGGCAGGTGCACGGAGAGCGGGAAGCGCAGTCCGTTGTTGGCTTCCGCGAACGACTGCCGCGGCTGCAGCGTGCCCGCGTACCAGCCGCCCATGATCCACGCGAGGAACACCGACCGAATGGTGTGCTCGAACAGGTCACCCGCGATCAGATCGCCGATGAAGTCCACACCCCGCTCGAAGATCGGGTCCGCCTCCGTGAGGAGCTGCATCACCACGAGCAACACCGGAAGCGCGATCACGAGGCCGGCGATCAGCGGCAGGAAGCGCTCGGAGCGACTTTGCCCGGTGCCTTCCGCCGACTCTTCCGACACTGAGAGACCAGCCAAGCGCGCCGCGCCCGTGACGAACGTGAGCGCCGTGGCGCGCGCGAGTCGCACCAGATCCCAGAACCGCGCGCCGAGCACGCCGCCCGCGCCCGCGATCCAGAGCACGAGCGTGCCGCCCACGGCGTAGAGCATCACGCTCATCGCGTTCAGCACCTCGGCGGAGCGCAGCACGATCATCACCGACGCGAGTCCCATCGCGCCGAGGATCGCGCGCAGCAGTAGTCCTTCCACGAGGAAGCTGAGCGTGAGGGACGCGGCGAAGAGCCAGAGGGCGAACCCCAGGCGCAGCATGCCGTCGTCGAACAGGAAGCTCCCGGCGACGCCGAGGAGGATCGTGGCGAGCAGCGCGCGTTGCGCGGTGGCGCGGGACATCAGGCACCTCGTTGCAAGGGGACACCAGGGAGACCACCGAAGCGACGCTCGCGGCGACGAAACTCGTCGACGACCGCATCCACGTGCTCGGGGCGAAGATCAGGGAATGGCACATCGAGGAACGCGAGCTCGGCGTACGCGCATTCCCACAGCAGAAAATCTGACAGGCGGTGTTCGCCGCCAGTACGGAGCAGGAGATCCACGGCAGGGACGATCGTGTTGGCGTCCTCGCGCGTGGGCGACCGGGTGATGCTCGACGCGATGGCCGCGCGGCTCGAGTAGTCGAGCGCAATGCGAAGCGTCATCCGCCGGCCGCCGCGCGTGGCGGACTCTACGTCGGAGATGGCGCGGAGGAGCGACGCGGGGAGGCGGTCGCGCCGGCCGATCGCGAGCGTGCGGATCCCGGCATCGGCCAGCGCGCGCGTCTCCGCGGCCAGGCGTTCCGCGCAGAGCGTGAGCAGCGCCGAGACCTCGGCGTGCGGCCGGCTCCAGTTGTCGCTGGAGAAGGCGTAGAGCGAGAGTTGCCCCACGCCGCGCGTGGCGCAGTGCGTGATGAGCGCGTGCGCCGCCTGCGCGCCCACGCGGTGACCTTCCCAGCGTGGGAGCCCCCGACGCTCGGCCCAGCGTCCATTGCCGTCACAGATGACGGCGAGATGGAGGTCGTGCAGTAGAGTCCTTTGTATCATAAAGTCGCCGGACCGAAAGAGGGCGCCGCGAGGCGCCGGGAGGAGGGAAAGAGTGGCGGGCAGCTTATGCGCCGCCCACCCGGCCGATCAACGCTTCCATGTGGGACAGGTACTGCTCGAGCGCGCGGCGGCCTGCGGCCGTGAGCTTGAACTCCGTGCGCGGGATGCGGCCGTCGAACGACTTCTTGCACGCCACGTAGCCGGCGTCCTCGAGCTTGCGCGCGTGGACGGAGAGGTTGCCGTCGGTGGTGTCGAGGAGGTCCTTGAGCTCGCTGAAGCTCATCGCCTCGTGCACGGCGAGCGCGCTGACGATCGCGAGGCGCACGCGTTCGTGGATCACGCGGTCGAGCGAGAGCGCTGACGCCGCATTGCCCGCGATGGCCGACAGCGCGCGCACGGGCGCGGGCTCGTCGGGCGGACGGGTGGACCGGACCGCAGACCGCTTAGCCACCGTAACTCCTGGCGATGTGGAGACCGACGAGGATGTGCGCGACGCCGAACCCGGCCGCCATTGCGGCGTCGGGCGGGACGGCTGGCACGAAGAGCGCGAGCGTCCCGAGCGCGAGGAAGACGAGGCCAAGCAACGGAACCGCGCGCACCGAGAAAGCCCCCGCGCCCATGACGCCCACTCCATACAGGAGAAGCCAGACGCCAGCGAGCAGGCGCTGTTCGTCGGCGGCGTAAACACCGCCACTCACGAGCGCAAGCGTGATCGCCGCGCCGGCGGCAATGGCCGGCCAGAACGCGAAGAGGAACTTCCGCGCGGGAGCACTGAGCCCCATGGGTTCTGCCTGGTGGCTGCGGATCTTCCGGTGCATCAGCGCGAAGGAGAGCGAGCTCGCCAGCACCGCCTCGCCGAGCCAGATGGCGAGCCAGCGCGAGAGCGTCGGCTGCTGCGCGGCGAAGAAGGCGGCGCCGAGGGCGGTGAGGCCGACGAGGACGAGCCCGACCCCCGAGACATCCGTGAACCGCGCCGCGCCTTCGATGGTGCGGCGGATATACGAGATGTCTTGGATGGCCCGGTCGTGGAGGGCGGGCGGATCCTTGGGGGACAGCGATGCGGGCATGCGGGAAGGCTACCTGATTCCTTCTGTTCTGTCAAGTACTTTGCTTTGTAAAGCAGGTGGGAGGTGGCAGGTATCTGGTATCAGGTGGGGGGTCAGGTAGAAAAGAAGAAAGGGTGCTCCGCAGCGGAGCACCCCTCCAACCAACCCTGACACCAGATACCTGCCACCTTCTACCTGCCGTTCAGTTCTACCAGCGGTAGTGGGCAAACGCCTTGTTGGCTTCCGCCATCCGGTGCGTGTCTTCCTTCTTCTTGACCGCATTCCCTTCCCCCTTCGACGCGGCGAGCACCTCGGCGGCCAGCTTCTCGGCCATCGACTTCTCGTTCCGCTCGCGGGAGTAGAGGATCAGCCAGCGCATCGCCAGCGCGGTCCGGCGCTCGGGGCGCACTTCGACCGGCACCTGATACGTCGCACCGCCGACGCGGCGGCTCTTCACCTCGACGACCGGCTTCAGGTTGGTCAGCGCGGCCTTGAAGACGTTGACGCCCGGCTGCTGCGCCTTGGCCTCGACGACGTCCATCGCGGAATAGAAGATCCGCTCAGCGGTCGACTTCTTGCCCTGATACATCAGGACGTTGATGAACTTGGAGACGGTCTGGCTGTCGTAGCGCGAATCCGGGAGGATCGTGCGCTTCACGGCACTCTTGCGGCGGCTCATTTACTTAGCTCCTCCAGCCGGGGCTCCAGCCTTCGGCTTCTTGGTCCCGTACTTGGAGCGGCTCTTGTTACGCCCAGCGACGCCGGAGGCGTCGAGCTTGCCGCGCACGATGTGGTAACGAACGCCCGGGAGGTCCTTCACACGACCACCGCGAATGAGCACGATCGAGTGCTCCTGCAGGTTGTGGCCTTCGCCGGGGATGTAGGCGGTGACTTCGAAGCCGTTCACGAGGCGGATACGCGCGACCTTACGGAGCGCAGAGTTCGGCTTCTTGGGGGTGGTGGTGTACACGCGAGTGCACACGCCACGCTTGAACGGGTTCTCCTTCAGAGCGGGCGCCTTGTCCTTCTTGACCACGGCGCGGCGGCTCTGCCGGACGAGCTGATTGATCGTCGGCATTCTTTTCGGCCTTCCTTATCTGTTGTTCGTCCTTCTGCCTCTACGTGGGTCGCACGACGGGCGGCACGGAACATAGCCTTCTAAGCTAGCCGAACGAGGGGGGTGGGTCAACCGGGGCGGGTGGGCCGTCAGGGGCTGCCGTAGACCACCTGGCTGTCGATCCACTTCGCGCCGATCCACCAGGCGAGGCCGAGGCCCGCGGCGAGCATGGCCGTGCGCCGCACGCTCACGCGCGGCACCTCGACACGTCGCACCTCGGTCATGGGCAGCGCGACGGGGGTCAGATCCCACAGTCGCCGCCCCAAGAGCGTGTCCGACGCGATCCGCGCGTCGCCGACCAGCACCCGGGAACCGTCGCTCAGTTCAGCCCGAATGCGGTGTTTCCCGAGCGTGCCCCCCGGCCCCGGGTTCGGCTCGAACGGGCGATGGACCATGCATCCGCTCAATGACACAACGAGCACCAGCAATACGACGCGCCGCATGACAGCCTCCGATAGCGCCTCGAGGGTTCGACAAATGATACCTCTCGACGCCGGGGGCGGGCGAGCCCCCCGTCAGATCGTGGGCGAAGGCTCCGAACGCGTCAGTCGCCGCCACAGCCACACCGCCAGCGCCAGCGGAAGCACCACGAACACGATCACCTTGATCGCGACGATCGTGAACAGCCCGATCGCCACGAGAAGCAGGATCGGGAAGCCGAAGATCGCCACGGACAGCAACGGACGCAGAGCGAAGAGACGGAGAATGAGTGCCAGCACGTGCGGCTCCGGTTGAGGCGCGGACTTGGGCGCCGAGGTGGCGCCTGTTCACTCTACGACCGATCAGCGGACCAGGTGTCAGACGAGGCCTGACCCCCAGATCCGGTCCTTCTACCGCCGGAACGGCGCCGCCGCGTGCGTGACCCGACCGCCGACCACGGTCAGCAGCACCTTGGCCTCCTTGAGCTGCGTCGGGGGAATGGCGAACAGATCGCGATCGATGATCACGAAATCCGCGAGCTTCCCTGCCGTCAGCGACCCCTTGCTCGCCTCCTCGCCCTCGGCCCACGCGTTGTTCACCGTGTACGCGCGCAGGCTTGTCTCGAGATCGAGCCGCTCCTCTGGATACCATCCGCCCTCAGGCTTCCCGTCCAGCGTCTGCCGCGTCACCGCGGCGTAGAGGATCACCATCGGGTCGGCGGTATACCAACTCGCGTTCGTCCCGGGCCAGTCGGAGCCGAAGAGCAGCGGCACGCCGGCGTCGTGGAACGTGCGGAAGGCGTACGCCCAGCGCGCCCGCGCGCCGATGCGCTCCTCCATCCATCGCATGTCATCAATGGCGTGATACGGCTGCACTTCGGCGATGACGCCGAGCTGCCTATAGCGCTGCGCGACGGCCGCGTTGCGGATGACCTGCGAATGGATGATGCGCCAACGCCGCTCCTTCGGCCCGTTCACGCGCATCACGTGTTCCATGATGGTCAGCACACTGTCGATCGCGTGGTCGCCGATCGCGTGCACGTTCGCCCACCACCCGGCGGAGTCGAGGCCGAAGAGGAGCCGTTCCATGTTGCCCGGCGGGTTCATCCCGGACCCAGCGCCGCCGGTGGCGGCGGTGTTGGTGCTGTCGCGCCACTCGCCGACGCGCCCGGAATGCAGCTGCGGCTCATAGAAGCGGGCCGTGGAGTTGCCCTGGATGCCGTCGACGAAGCCCTTCAGCGCACGCAGACGGATCCAGTCGTCGCCGAAGCCGGGGGAGATGCCGGCGTACGTGAGCTCGTTCCACTTGTCGAGTGTCGGGCGCGCGAAGATCCGCACCGTGAGCTCACCGCGCCGCTTGAGTTCGGTGAAGACCGGCAGCTGCGACGGCGCGGTGTTGTCGTGGATCGTGGTGACGCCGAGTTCCGTGAGGTGCTGCAGCGCCACGCGCGCCTCGCGGAGGCGCTGGTCGAACGACTTGGGCGCGATCGCGCTGCGCACGCGTGTGAGCGCTTCGCCGCTCACACGTCCGGTCGCGGCACCGTTCGCGCATTCGAGTCCCGCGACCGGCGCGTTGCACGAGAGACCGGCGGTTGCGAGCGCGGCGCCGTTCGCGAGCCAGGCGCTGCGGTCCCAACGGTTCAGCAGCGTCGGCGTGCCAGCGGTGACCGAATCAATGAGTGTCCGGTCCGGAGAGAAGCGCCCGGCCGCGCGGCCGGCGGGCGCGCCGGTGCTGTTGGCGGGGTTGTCCTCGTACGCGCCCCAGTCGCCGCCGGTGAGCCACGCGCCGGGACTCATCCGCTGCGCGGCCGCCTTTACACGCGCGGCGAACGGCGCGGCGGTGTGCACGTCGAGCAGGTTGGCGCCGAGGAGCAGCGCGCCCGCCGATGCGAAATGCGTGTGGTCGTCGATGAATCCCGGCGTCATGAACCGGCCGCCGGCGTCGATCACTCGCGTGTGCGATCCGCGATGTGCATCGGCCTCGGCGTTCGTCCCCACAGTGATCAGCCGTTCGCCGCGCACGGCGAGGGCTTCGGCGCGCGGGCGAGCGGAGTCGCCGGTCCAGATGCGGGCGTTGCGGACGATGAGGTCGGCGTCCTGTGCCGGCAGTGGTGCGGCACTGAGGACGCCGAGTACGAGGAACGCGAAACGCAGATCATGAGCTTGCATTTGGATCACCGGATACGATGAGCAATGAAGTCAGCGAACATCGAGCGCACGTGCATGCGGCGCTTCCAGTGCATCACCGACCGAGCAGTTCGGCGATCGACGGAACCGGCAGGAACGGCATGTACTCCTTCCAGCCGAGCACGAGCGAGAACAGCAAGTGAATGGCCGGCGCCATCAGCACCGCGAGCGGCACGTAGCGCGCGAGCTCCCGCGCCGTCATCCGAAACCAGACAGGAGGCAGCACCCAGGTGAGCGCCGCTGGAACGCCGTAGTACAACCACACCGGCCATCCGCCCGTCGCACCGAACTTGGCGAACGTCATCCCGCCAACGACCACGATGGCGGTGATCACCAGCAGCGTCGCCCCAGACGGCTTCGCGTCGCGTCCTCGCAGCGTCAGCCGAAGCACGCCGAGGAAGCCAACGAACGAGACCGCGATGAAGATGGGAAAGTGCCAGGGTGCAGCCAGAGGGGGCTCCTCCAGTTTCGGTCGCGATGCGCCAGTTACAAGCGCACGTCAGAAGTCGGCCATGCTCACGCGGTAGAACCAGCCGGAAAGAACCGCCAATCCGTCAGTCCCATTCAACGGCACCAGTCGATGCGGTTCCGTGCCGAACGGGAGCGACACCCGCCGCATCACGCGGCCGTCCGAGACGCGGATCATGGAGACACCCTCGAACTGGACGATCACCGCGAACTGACCGCCCGGGATCAGCGCGCCGCCGGTGAACGGCAGGGTGGAGAGCGCTCTCAGTTCCGCCCCGCAGCCTGCCGCGCCACGGTGAGCGCGTTCTCCGCCGCGCCGCTGATGCCCGCGTCGCCGCCCCACGAGATCGTCACGAAGTCGAAGCCCTGCGCCAGACGCGCGGCCACATCGCCGGCGTTCGTCGTCAGACCACAGCGCACATTGAATCGCTTGCACGCCGCGAGCACGCGTGCGATGCCGGCTTGGACCTCGGGGTGACTCCCCGGCAAGCCGTACGACAGCGACAGGTCCGACGGTCCGATGAACAACGCGCCCACGCCGGGCGTCGACACGATCTCCTCGGCGTTCTCGACCCCCTTCACCGTCTCGATCTGGAGCACCGCGAGCAGTTCACCCTGTCGGTCCAGCGGCCAGGTGTCGGCGCGCTGCGAATAGTTGGGAACGCCCCACACCCACGCGGCGTTGCCGGGCGAGGATCCGCGCACGCCCTGCGGCTCCGACTGCGCGTCGCCGCGCGGCTGCGGGTAGCGCATGGCCCGCACCGCATTCAGCGCCTCTTCGCGCGACTCGATCATCGGGAACATCACGCCGTACGCGCCGATGTCGAGCGCCTGCTTGACGAGGAACTGCAGCCCCTCGCGCCCGTTGGCCGGGAGGCGCACGATCGGCGTCACGTCCATCTGCGGGAATCCCTTGGCCGCGATGCTGCGCGCGTTGATCATGCCGAGCACGAAGCGCTGAAGCGTCTCGAAGTCCAGCGGATTGTGCTCCATGTCGATGATCACGAAGTCGAGCGGGCTGGTGGCCAGTGACCGCGCGTTGAGGAGCGAGAAGTCGCCGGTCGCGAGGCCGAACACCGGCTTGCCGGCTTCGAGCGTCTCGATCGTGCGGTTGAGGCGCCGCGTCTCCTGCGCGTGCGATGGCGCACCGTGCGCGGCGAGGGCCAACGTGACGGCGCAGCACGCGAGCAGCGCGCGGGCGGGGGCGGCGGAGAGCGGCATGGTCTGATGGGGTGGGAGGCTGGATGCGGTGCTGGCGTTCAGCGGCCGGGAGACACGGCGGAATATGAGGTCCGGTGGGCGGGTTGGCGATGCGGCACGCGCTTCGACCCCACCGCGTCCGGGTCATGCGAGAACATGCACGGCGTGGCGGGCGCTGGGTCGCGCCTCAGTGCAGAGTGGTCACCGCCGTCCCGAGCGGTGTCTTGTGCACGGAGCAGGGCGAGGGGTTGGTGCTGCGCCATCGCGCGGCTCGTGACGGCGCCTGCGCTGAACGCGTCGGTGGCTCTCGGGGGACGCGAGAGGCGTTGCGGACGGAGCGCCGGCTACGGTGACCGTGCTACCGCCGCACCAGCTGTCCCCAGACCCCTGTGCCGCGTCCGCCGCTCGACTCGTTCCAACCGATCAGGATGTGCGTCGTCGACATCGCCGCCGTCGGCCCCCATTGTGTCCCGACCGTAGGGGTGAGGTTCAAGGGCACGCCCTCGGCCACCCCAGCCGTGGTCACTCGCCGCATCATCACATCGACGTTCTGCGCAAACACGAGATGGTCGAAGTCCGCGTGCCAGATCACGACGAAGCGGGTGCCGTCGAAGAGACTCTGCACCGGCACCTGGTCACGCGCCATCGGACCGATCTCGATGCCGTTGGGGTCGAGGACCGTCCCGACCGCGCTGACGCGGGCGCCAAACGCCCCACCGGTGTTCCCTCCCACCGCCCCAGTGCGCGTGTCGTTCCATACCACGAAGAACTGTCCCGCACCGAACGACACCGAGGAATGATCCTGCCGCGACGCTCCGCTCGCCACGATGAACCCCGTCCCATCGAGCGCAGCGCCGCTCGCGCCATCGATGCGATTGCCGCGGATGTCCAGACTCGAGGTACCGTGGAAATGCCACGTGACCAAGAAGACGCCCCCGCCCGCCGCGACCCACGGATAGAAACCGACGCCGATCTCGCGTCCCGCCACTGAGTCCAGCGGGGCGAGGTCGGTGCCAACGCGCAGCGTGCGAATGCGGTCGCCGTTCGTACGCCACGCGATGAGGTACCGCGAGCCGTCCCACGCAACGCCGGGCGCCCTCAGCTTTGCGTCTGCGCCGGTTGTCAGCGTGACCGGCACCGCGTCCAGCAGCGCCCCGGCGGCACTCACGCGCACGGCACGGATCTCCTGGTCCGCCCAGGTCACGAGATAGTTCGTGCCATCGAACGCGATCGATGGGCCGCCTGGGCTTCCCGTGATCGTCCCCACAGTGGTACCGGCTCCATCCAGGGGGACGCCCGACGCGCTCACCCGGCCGACCTTCACGATGGTCGCCTCACGCCAGCCCACGAGGAACGTCGTCCCGTCGCTCGCGATCCCCGGACGGCCAACGATCACATCCTGATCCGTCTCCCGGATACTGAACGGCGGGCTCGGTGTAATGACGCCGTCAATCAGTCGAGTCGCCGTCCCCCCGCTTGGCGTGCCAACGTCAACTTGCAGTTGGTACGGCCCCGGGGCGCTGAGTGGCGTCACGTGCAACACGTTGCCAACGAGGGCGACACTGGTGCGGCCGTCGGTGGAGGCGGCAGCACTGATGACCACCGGGAGATCCTCCGGATTGAGGTCCGTGAAGCTCGCCGTGAGATCGAACGTTTTCGTCACACCGTCACTCAACGCCACGTTGAGCCCCTCCCAGAACGCGGCGACCGCCGTGGGCGGGTAGTTGGGTACGTCGGCGGTCACGGAACTCGAGTCCGCGCCGTCCCCCTTCAGCACGAAGCGCCAGTTTCCCTTTCGCATCCCCACGTGCTGCAGGAAGAAGAAGGGGCTCGTGATCGTGAGCGTCATGGAGTCCACGAGGACCCCGTCATGGTAGACCGTCCGCGTGGCCGTGGCGACCGACCGCAGGGTCGCGGAGTAGGAGAGGGTCGTGTTGCTGACCACTGAGACGGTCTGCGTCAGGATCGGAGACGGACCGGTTGAGGACCCCTCGGCACACGCGATGGCCAGCACCCCGGCTGCCATCGGGACGCGCACGCGTCTGATCTTGACGAGCCATTCGCTGGCGAGGGAGCGCATTGAGCTTCTCCGAATAGGGGAGTCAGCCGAAGCGGGCGAACTACCGAGACATAGGTCGTTGTTGCCTCGCAATCGTGACACCCTCCTGACGGCGTGAATCAACGCGGCACCACGCCCGGCGTATGCGTCCGAACGGCGCTGCGCCTCGCACACCCGATAGGAGCAGCTGATCCGGCCCTGCGGCCGAGCCGAGAGGGAGCGGCGGCACGGCCACCTGCACCAACGATCGACATGCGACGCAGCGCGGGGCTACAGTGCGTCGGGCGAGTCGAAGTACGTGATGAGCAGCGGGTTCGCCATCGAGCGCGCGAGCGCGACGGGCGATACACCAGGTGCGTTCGCCCGCTGCGGATCCGCCCCAGCTCACAGCAGCAACGCGATCGCCTCGCGCCGTCCGTTCGAATAGAACACCGCGTTCGAGAACGGTGTGTCGCCGTTCGCATCCAGCCTAGCGTATGGCCGCGCCGAGCGACCCATGCGGTCGGTACTGAGTGCCGCGCGGTCTTGTCGACGGTGTCCTGTAGGAGTCCGCATCACGAGGATCAGCTAGCAGCTGGCTGGGATCGGAACGACTGCCTTCCGGTCGCAGTCGCCGCTGCATAAGAGGCATCGCGCATCTCATGCCAACAGCCCGTCCGCTGGCAACGCATCCCGCGCCCGCACCAATGCCTCGTACTCCCCACACAGGTGAGCCACCCCGTTGGCGTAGTACGAGATCAGCTCCCGGCCCCGCGGCAGGATCACATACTGGTCCCCCTGCTTCAGCAGCACACGCCGCATCGCCAGCATCCGGTACGCCCGCTCGAACGTCTCGGCCGCCTCGCGTTCCGGCTCGACCACCTCGGCCCCCTGCGCCACCAGCACGTCGCGCAGCTCCTCGATGCGCGCCAGCAGTTTCTCCTCGGCCACGAGCTCGGCGTCGAACGTCTGGAGCGCCGCACACACCAGCGGTATGGCGGTCACGGGGATGATCGCGCCGATCCGCTGCATCATCCCGTCGCAGAACTTCTGCACGGTCGCAAGGCGCTCCGGCCGCGGACGGTCAAAGAGCGGCACTCCCTCGGCGGCGACCTCGGCGAGCCAAGGCGCGATCGGCACCGGTTCCCCGATCACAACTGCCGCGCGCCCGTAGCGCTTCCACCGACCAGTCGAGAGACGGCCGAAGCTCGACATCATATAGTTGAGCACCTCGCGGAACTGCGCGGTGCGCGAGGAGATCTTGAGTCCCTCGCTCGCGCGCAGCTCGCGCAGCAGCGTGCGGTCCTCGAGCACACGGTCGTAGTTGAGGCCCACCGGCACCACGTACATGCGCTCAGCGAAGCCCGGCTCGCGCGCGGTGCCGATCATGTAGTCGAGCAGACCGATCTTGGCGGGACGCAGCTTGCCGTCGCGCGAGAGACCGCCTTCGGGAAACAGCCCCTGCGTCACGCCGTTGCGCGTGATGAGTTGGACGTACCGCTCGAGCACGGTGTGGTAGAGCGGTTCGCGAAAACGCCGACGGATGAAGTACGAGCCGAAGCTCTTGAAGAGATACTCGAGCGGAAAGACGCGGGCCCACTCCCCCACGGCGTACGAGATGGCCACCTGCCCCGCGAGCCCGTAGCCGGCGAGCACATAGTCCGCGTTCGAGCGGTGGTTCATCAGGTAGATGACGATGCTCTCGCGCGGCAACGAGGCGATCGACTCGGGGCGCCGGATCGTGATGGTGGATCTGTAGAAGATCCCCAGCGCGGCCTTGGAGAGCGCGTAGCCGAACTGGTAGTACATCAGGAGATTGAACGCCGGCACGATCTCCTGGAGGTAGACCCGCACCCGCGCCCAGACCTTCGCCTTGGGCATCGCATGCTCCTCGGCGTGTGCCCGCACGGCGGCGGCGATCTCGGGGTCGGCCAGCAACGCCTCGGTGATGTACCGCTTGCCGGTGAGCTTGAACCGATCGACGCGCGCGCGAAACCGGAGGAGCGCGCGCAGGGCAGCGGTCCGGGTCCAGCGCCGCCACGCCACAAGCACGAGCCACACGACGGACGCCGACCCGAGCAGGATCCAAAGCCAAGTGGTGGGACGGTCGTCGGACATCGCGGGAACGTCGGGGCGGTGCCGGCTCGCGTCAAGCACACCGCGGCGGGCAACCACGCGCCGGCGCGGGCCGGAGGGATTGCGGACCTTTCCCGGGCGATCGTAGATACTGGTAGCCGTGCGCCCCGTCCGCCTTCTCCTCCTGATGCTTGGCCCCCTCGCCTGCCTCGGCGACTCGCCGACGGGCCCGAGCGGGCGCGAGTACACGCGCGCGTATCTCGAATCGCTGATCGACCATATGGAAGCCGGGTCGCTCAACCGGCATGCGATCGACTGGCCGGCGTTCCGGGAGGAGGTGATGGCGCTCGGGGCCGATGCGCGCCGGCTGCGCGAGGCGATCCCCGCGATCCGCCGCGCGCTCGATCTCCTCGAGGATGACCATAGCTACTTCCGGACGGCACTCGGAGAGTTCGTCCTTGGCACGACCCGCCCCGCCTGCTCGCCGTACCTGGCGCCGCCACTCGTCGGGCTGCCGCCGGACGTCGGCTACGTGCGCGTCCGCGCCTACAGCGGCTCGGCGTACGCCTCCGGCACCTACTCGGGCGACATCCAGCGGGCCATGGCCGCCTCCGACAACGACAGCACGATCGGATGGATCGTGGATCTGCGCGGCAACTACGGCGGCAACATGTGGCCGATGCTCGCGGCCATCTGGCCGTTCCTGCAGGGCGAGGTGGGCTACTTCGTGGATGCGGATGGCGCGTGGTCGACGTGGAGCGTGAGCGCCGACCGCGCCTTGCTCGACAACACCGTGATCGTGACCGTGCCCGACGAGTACGCGCCCATCGGCGCCGACGGCCGGATCGCGGTGCTCACCGACAACGCGGTCGCGAGCTCTGGCGAGGCCGTCACCGTCGCCTTCCGGGGCATGGCCCGTGCGCGTTCGTTCGGCACGGCGACGTGTGGGCAGCCGACCGGCGTGATCCAGATCCCGCTCGCCGATGGCTCGTCGCTCGGTCTGACGGTCGCGCGATTCGCCGACCGCGACTCGGTGCGGTACTACGGCCCCATCGTCCCCGACGAGACGATCAGCGACGAGGCCACGCTGATCGCGCGGGCGGTGGCGTGGATCCGGGACGGGAACTAGCGTCGCCTCTGCCCTCGCCGGACCGCCCGCCGAGACGTAGAATCTCGACGTGCACCCCATCTCCCTGACCCTGAACGGGCGCCTGGTCGAACGCCAGGTCGAGTCGCGTCTCTTGCTCAGCGACTTCCTCCGGCACGACGTGGACGAGACCGGCACCCACGTGGGGTGCGAGCACGGCGTGTGCGGCGCGTGCACCGTGCTCGTCGACGGTGAGGCGGTCCGCTCCTGTCTGATGTTCGCGGTGCAGGCCGGCGGCGCGACGGTGGAAACGGTCGAAAGTCTCGGCACCGAGGACGCGCTGCATCCGCTGCAGGCGGCGTTCCGCGAAGCGCACGGCCTGCAGTGCGGCTTCTGCACGCCGGGGATCCTCATAACCCTTGTGCCGTTCCTCCGCGAGAACCCGTCGCCGAGTGAAGCGGAGATCCGCGAAGCACTGTCTGGGAATCTGTGCCGCTGCACGGGCTACGCGGGGATCGTCGAAGCGGTCAAACTCGCCACGCAGCGTTGACCGTGCCGCGCCTCGTCGGGCAGTCGGTGCGGCGCAATGAGGACCCGCGGCTGCTCACGGGCCGCGCACAGTTCGTGGACGATGTGCATCTGCCTGGCATGCTGCACGCGGCGTTCCTGCGGAGCGAACACGCCCACGCAGTGCTTCGCGACGTGGATCTCACGCGGGCGCGCGCACACCCTGGGGTGATCGCGTGCTTCTCCGCCGAGGATCTCGGCGACTATTGGCAGCCGGGGCCGCTGCTCGTGCCGCCGCCGCCGATCGAGGGTCTGGTGTTCCACGCGGCCACGCAGGTGCCGCTCGCCAAGGGCAAGGTGCGCTACGTGGGCGAACCGATCGCGGTGGTGATCGCCGACAGCCGCTACATCGCGGAGGATGCGCTCGAGTTGATCGACCTGGACCTCGAGCCGCTGCCCGCCGTGGTGGATCTCGAGGCCGCGCTCGGTGCCGACGCACCACGCATCCACGAGCAGCTCACGTCGAACCTCGCGGCGCACGTGAAGCAGGCCAAGGGCGATTACGAGAAGGCGCGCCGGAAGGCGCATCGCGTGATCGCGCGGCGATTCCACTACGACCGCGGCGTCGCGGGCGCGATCGAGAATCGCGCGGTGGCCGCGCACTGGGACGCGACGGTCGAGGAGATGACGATCTGGGACACGACGCAGGCGCCGATCCCGATCCGCAACGGACTCGCGCGAATGCTGGGGCTGCCAGAGTCGCAGGTGCGCGTGATCGCGCCGTTCGTGGGCGGAGGCTTCGGGCCCAAGATCATGATGTACTATCCAGAGGAGGTCGTGATCCCCTGGGCCGCGCGCGCGGTGGGGCGACCGGTGAAGTGGGTGGAGGACCGGCGCGAGAACTTTGCGGCCACCACGCAGGAGCGCGGACAGATCCACGACGCGGAGATCGCGCTCGCCAAGGACGGGCGGATCCTCGGCGTGAAGGACGTGTTCCTGCACGACACGGGCGCGTACGACCCGTACGGCCTCACGGTGCCCATCAACTCGCAGTGCACGCTGCTCGGGCCGTACGCGGTGCCCAGTTACTCGAGTGAGTTCCGCGCGGTGTTCACCACCAAGCCGATCGTCACCCCGGTGCGCGGCGCGGGGCGGCAGCACGGCGTGTTCGTGATGGAGCGGCTGCTCGACATCGCGGCGCGCGAGATGGGGATCGACCGCGTGGAGATCCGCCGGAAGAACTTCCTCCGGCCGCGCGATTTTCCGCACGACCACAAGATCATCTTCCAGGACTTCCAGCCGCTGGTGTACGACAGCGGCAACTACGAACCGGCGCTCGCCAAGGCGTGCGAGATGATCGGCTACGACCGGTTCGTGAAAGATGAGCAGCCGCGGCTCCGCGCCGAGGGCAAGCGCGTGGGGCTGGGGATCGTCTCCTATATAGAAGGCACCGGGATCGGCCCGTACGAGGGCGCGCGGGTGACCGTGGAGCCGTCCGGACGCGTGCGGCTTGCGACGGGCGTGGGCACGCAGGGCCAGGGGCACTTCACGTCCTTCGCGCAGATCGTCGCCGAGCAACTCGGCGTCGACACCGCCGACGTGCACGTGGTCACGGGGGATACGCGCTCGTTCAGCTGGGGCACGGGCACGTTCGCGAGCCGCGGCGCAGTGGTGGCGGGGAGTGCGTGCCACGAAGCGGCGGCGGCCGTGCGCGAGAAGGCGCTCGGCCACGCGTCGCGACTGCTCGGGGTGAAACCCCACCGACTCGACATCGCCAAGGGCCGCGTGTACTTGCGCGATGATCCGACCAAGGGCTTCACCCTCGGCGAGCTCGCGCAGCGCGCGAATCCGCTGCGCGGCGCGGTCGCGCCGGGCAGCGAGCCGGGCCTCGAGGCGACCAAGTACTTCGGGCCTTCGCGCGGGAGCACCGCGAGCGGCGTGCACGCGATGATCGTCGAGGTGGACGCGGAGACCGCGATGGTCGAGATCAAGCGCTACGTGGTGGTGCACGATTGCGGCACACAGATCAACCCGATGATCGTCGAAGGCCAGATCCAGGGCGGCGTCGCGTGCGGGATCGGGAACGCCTTCTACGAGCAGTTGGTGTTCGACGAAGGCGGCCAACTGCTCAACGCGTCGCTGATGGACTACCTGATGCCGACGGCGCTGGACGTGCCCACGGTCGAGATGGCCCACATCGAGACGCCGTCGCCGCTCAACCCCACTGGCGCCAAGGGGGTGGGCGAGGCGGGCGCGATCCCCACCGGCGCGGCCTTTGCGCAGGCGGTGGAGGACGCGCTCGCCGGCACGGGCGTCGAGATCACGGAGATCCCGCTCTCGCCGGGACGGATCTTCTCGCTGATGCAGGAGGCCAAGCGCAGCGGTCCGCGCATGCCGTCGCCGCCCTCGGCGACGGGACGGGCGCTGATCATCGAAGGCGCGTACGATTTCGACGGGTCGCCCGCGGCCGTCTACGCACTGCTGCTCGACCCCGCGGTGCTGCGAGAGGTGATGGTCGGCACGCAGCGGCTCGAACGCACGGGCGACCGGTACTCGGGCGAGATGAAGGTCGGTGTGGGGCCGCTCTCCGCTGCGCAGTTCACGCTGGACGTGCAACTGGCGGATGTCGTGCCCAACGAGCGCTACACGATGCGGGTGGAGGCGCGTGGACGACTCGGCTTCGTGAGCGGCTCGGCGCACGTGGCGCTCGCCGAAGCGGGCACCGGCACGGCGATGACCTACCGCGCGGAACTGCAGCTCGGGGGCACGATCGCCGCCGTGGGGCAGCGCATGCTCGACTCCGTGAGCAAGATGATGAGCGCGCAGGGACTCAAGGCGCTCGCGCGGTTGCTGCGCGAGCATTCCAGCGGAGGCAACGCGTGAAGCCGGCACCGTTCGTCTTCCACCGGGCGACGTCGCTGGATTCGGCGCTCGCGCTGCTCGCCGCGCATCCGGACGCCAAGCCGCTCGCCGGCGGGCAGAGCTTGATCCCCGCGATGAACTTCCGCGTGGCCGTCCCCTCGGCGCTGGTAGATCTCAACGGCGTGCGCGAGCTGGCCGGGATCACTGCCACACCGTCCGGCGGCCTGCGGATCGGCGCGATGACGCGCCACGTGGAGGTCGAGCGGAGCGAACTCGTGCGGACGCACACCCCGCTGCTGCACGAGGCCATGCCGCACGTGGCGCACGCGCAGATCCGGAGTCGCGGCACACTCGGCGGGAGTCTCGCGCACGCGGATCCCAGCGCTGAGCTTCCGGCAGTGATGCTCGCACTTGGCGCGCGGTTCCTGCTGCAAAGTCAGCAGGGCGAGCGGTGGGTGAACGTGAACGAGTTCTTCACTGGGCTGTTCGCGACGGCGCTGCAGCCGGGTGAGCTCCTGACGGCGGTCGAGTTCGCGCATCGCCCGGCGCACACGGGCGAGGCCTTCCTGGAGATCGCGCGCCGCCACGGCGACTATGCGCTGGCCGGGGTGGCGGCACGCGTGGCGCTCGACCCGACCGGCCGGTTCGCGATGGCGCGCATCGCCCTCTTGAGCGTGGGCGACGGGCCTGTGCTCGCGTCGGTCGGAAACTCGCTCGTGGGGCAGGACGCGACCGCTGGGGTGATCGCGGAGGCGGCGGAGGCGGTGCGCGCGGAGCTGGATCCGCCCACCGACATTCACGCGAGCGCGGAGTATCGGCGCCAGCTGGCGGCGGTGCTGACGCGCCGCGCGCTCACCATCGCGGTCGAACGCGCGGGTGGGCGGGCGAGTGGTCTCGCCGGTGATCGCTCCACCGACGTGGGCGGCAGTCGATGAGTCTGCTGCCCGCAGGATTCGCTGAGGACCTCGGTCCCGACGCGCTGCCCAGCGGGTCGCGATTCTCGAGCGCAGACCTCGCGCCGGTTCCGGCGCGGGCGCGGACGTGGGGACTTTGGCACTACGCCGCGCTCTGGGTGGGCATGAGCGTGTGCATCCCGACGTACATGCTCGCCGCCGCGTTGATCGAAGCGGGGCTCACGTGGCAGTGGGCGCTCGCAGCGATCCTGCTTGGCAACGCGATCGTGCTGGTCCCGCTGCTCGTGAACGCGCACGCCGGCGCGCGCTACGGGATCCCCTTCCCCGTGTACGTGCGCGCCGCCTTCGGGCTCCGGGGCGCACACGTGCCGTCGCTGCTCCGCGCGATCGTCGCGTGCGGATGGTTCGGGATCCAGACGTGGGTGGGCGGTCTCGCGATCCACGAGATGCTCACGATCGTGTGGCCGGGCTGGGCGTCGCTCGGCGGGGGCGCAATGTTCATGGGCTATGCGCTGCCGCACTACGCGGCGTTCCTGCTCTTCTGGCTGATCAACGTGTACTTCGTGTGGGCGGGCACGGAGTCCATCAAGTGGCTGGAGACGGCGGCCGCGCCGCTCTTGATCGCCGCCGGCCTCGCGCTGCTCTGGTGGGCGCAAGCGCGCGTGGGCGGCTGGAGCGCGATGTTCAGCGGCGCGACGACGCTGGGCGGCGCACGCGAGTTCTCCGCCGCGCTCTTCCTGCCGTGGGTCACAGCGATGGTCGGCTTCTGGGCCACACTCGCGCTCAACGTGCCCGACTTCACGCGGCACGCCAAGAGCCAGCGCGCGCAGGCCGTGGGGCAATCGCTCGGATTGCTGGCGACGATGCCCCTGTTCGCGTTCATCGGCGTGGCGGTCACGAGCGCGACGGTGACGATCTATGGCGAGGCGATCTGGAATCCCGTCACGCTCGTGGGGCGCATCGCCGCCGAGAGCGAGAGTACCGTGGTGGCGTTGCTCGCGCTGGGCGTGTTGCTCGTGGCCACGCTCACCACGAACATCGCCGCGAACATCGTCGCGCCGGCCGCGAGCATCGCGAATCTCAAGCCGCAGGCGATCTCACTTCGGCTCGGCGGCCTCCTCGCCGCAGCCTTGGGGATCGTCCTGATCCCGTGGCGCCTCCTCGACGCGTACCAGACGTGGTTGCTGAGCTACTCGGGTCTGCTGGGCGCCGTCGGCGGCATCATGGTCTGCGACTACCTGATCGTCCGCCGCGGCGTCCTTGACGTCCGCGCCCTGTACGAGGAGGGCAGCATCTATTGGTACCGGAGCGGCATCGCCCGCGGCGCCATGATCGCCCTCGCCGCAGGAGTCGGCACCGCCCTGCTAGGCGCAGCCGTCCCTGCACTGCATTTTCTCTTCAGCGGCGCCTGGTTCTCCGCCGCCATCGTCGCAGCCGTCGTACACTGGCTCTTGTCTCCACACCGCGTTCGGTAGAAGGAAGAGCCCCTCCCTTCCGTCTTCCGTCTCTCATCCCACATCTCCCATCCCACCATGAAGATCTTCGACCTCTCCCAGCCCCTGAACCAAGAAGTCCCCAACTGGCCGTATTATCCGCCCTTCGAAGTGAAGTACATCAAGCGGAAGGCCGAGCAGGGGGTGAACGCGCAGTACATCATGACGTCGAACCACATGGGCACGCACCTCGACGCGCCGCGGCACTTCGTGACCGCTGGGCGCACGATCGATCAGATCCCGGTGGAGTGGCTCTGCGGCCCCGGCGTGATCGTCGACCTCCGCGACGAGATGCACGAACTCGCCGTCTACACCCCGCAGATGATCGAGAAGCGCGTCAAGGTGAAGCAGGGCGACATCCTCTTCCTCAACACGGGCTGGGGACGGCACTCGCAGTTCGGCGCCGAGCCCGACGAGGAGAAGTACATCCACATGCATCCGGGCGCGCATCCGGACATGGTGCCGTGGCTGCTCAAGAAGAAGATCAAGATCTGGGGCATGGACTGCATCTCCACGGACCATCCGATGAACCTGCCGATCGGCCGATTCCTCGGGGCGGGTCAGCACGGCCACTGCGACCGGGTGCGCGCCAAGGCCGAGGAGCTCTTCGGTGGTCCGAAGGGCGTCGCGAAGCTCTTCCCCGATTCAGCGTACCAGCTCACGCACAACGCGCTCTTTCCGCACGACTGCATGCACGTCGAGAATCTGGGCGGCGACATCGAAGCGGAGGAACTGCAGAATCAGCGCATGATCCTTGGCGTGTTTCCGTGGAAGTTCCGCGGCGGCGAGGCGGCGTTCTGTCGTGCGGTGGCATTCCAGGGTGCGTGGCCGGCGAAGGTCTGAGTGAGCGAGACAGTTCGACCCGCGGGACACAGCGCAACGCAGCGCGCGCTCTCGACCGCGACGGAGATCGCGGCCGCCGTGCGCGCCAAGCGCCGCACGGCGGTCTCGGTGGTGGAGGAAGCCCTCACGCGCGTCGAAGCGGAGAACGCTGACCTCAACGCCGTCGTCACGCTCAACCCGCGTGCCGTGGACGACGCGCGCGCGCTCGACGCGCGGATCGCGAAGGGAGAGGACGTCGGCATCCTCGCGGGTGTGCCCGTGGGGATCAAGGACGTGACGCAAGTGGCCGGGCTGCGCACGACGTTCGGTTCCCCGCTCTTCAAGGATCACGTGCCTACCGAGGACGCACTGATCGTCGCGCGGCTCCGCGCGGCCGGTGCGATCATCCTCGGCAAGACCAACACGCCGGAGTTCGCAGCGGGCGGCAACACGTGGAATGACGTGTTCGGCCGCACGCGGAATCCCTGGGACCGCACCAAGAGCGCCGGCGGCTCGACGGGTGGCGGCGCCGTCGGGCTCGCCACTGGCATGATCGCACTCGCTGAGGGAACCGACCTCGGCGGATCGCTCCGCATTCCGGCGAGTTTTTGCGGCGTGGTGGGGATCCGGCCGTCGCCGGGTCTCGTGCCGACCGACCCCGCCGACTGGGTGTGGGACACCCTGCAGGTCTCCGGGCCAATGGCGCGTACGGCGGAGGACCTCGCGCTCGGGCTGCAGGCCGTGGCGGGCGCGGATCCGCGCGCGCCGCTCGCGCAGCCGAGCGCGGGGCGCGACTTCGTGGCGGCGGTCAAGCGCGGCCCGTCACGCGGTGTGCGCGTGGCCTACTGCCCCGACCTCGCGGGGATCGGGATCGAGCCCAGCGTGGAGGCCGCGTGCCGTGAAGGCGCGCTTGCGCTGCGGGACGCGGGGGCGCAGGTCGAGGAGATCGCGTTCGACCTCAGCTATGCGCGCGACGCGTTCCTCGCGCTGCGTGGCGAGTGGTTCGTGGCGTGGATGTACGACAAGCTCGACCGGCTCGACGGATTCGGTGTGAACGTGAAGAACAACACCAAGGCAGGGCTGGAGGGCTCACCGCGCGACCTCGGCGCGGCGCATCACACGCGCGGCCGCGTGTGGAAGCAGTTCCGCGAGTTCTTCGCGCGGTACGACCATCTCGTCACGCCCACGATGTGCGTGTCACCGTTTCCGGTGGAGCAGAACTATCCGGAACTCGTGGCCGGGCAGGCGATGAAGACCTACGTGGACTGGCTCGCGCCGACGTTCCTGCTGAGTCTCGCGGGGCTGCCGGTGGCGTCGGTGCCGTGTGGGCTCGACGCGGGTGGGATGCCCGTGGGGATGCAGATCGTTGGGCGCACGCAGGGCGAGGAGGCGGTGCTCGCACTCGCGGGCGCGGTGCAGGGCCTCAGACCGATCGGTCTGCCACGCTCCGGGATGCGCCGGCCGGCCTGAGCCGCGAAACCCACGGCTCGCGTTCGCGTACGAGTCTGCCGGGCACACTCATCACCCCGGAGCGTCCGGCATGGATCGCGTCACGTTCGCCACGGCATCAGGTCCCGCCTTGTACGCGCTCGGCGTCCACTTCGCGGCTGGGTTGGCGGCTATCGGCGCGGGAGCGGTCGCGCTCGCGGCCGCGAAGGGTGGGCGGCTGCACCGGCGGAGCGGGCTCGTGTTCACGGTCGGGATGCTCGTCCTTGGCCTTTCGGCGGCAGGCATCGGCGCGTACGAAGGCGCCCCGGGCCAGGTCGTGGCCGGGATCTTCGCCGCGTACCTCGTGTTCACCGCCATGTCGACGGTGAAGGAGCTTCCCTTCAGCAGCCGGTGGCTCGACGGCACGCTCATGCTCGTCGCCTTCGCGATCGGCGCCACCATGGTGTACGGGAGCTACACGGAGTTCGTCGACCCAACCGTGGAAGTGGTCGGTCGTCCGCGCGTTGTGCCACCGCTCATCGGCGGCACGATCCTCCTGCTCGCCGCCGTCGGCGACCTGCGCGCGCTGCGGGCCGGGGGACTGCGCGGAACCCGGCGTCTGGCGCGGCACGTGTGGCGGATGTGCACCGGTCTGTTCATCGCCACCGGGTCGTTCTTTCTGGGCCAGATGGCGTTCGTTCCGGCGCCGGTGCGCGTGCTGCCGCTGCTCCTCGTCCTGGCGTTCGCGCCGCTCGCGTTCCTCGTGTACTGGATGTGGCGCGTGCGGGTGCGCGGGTTCCTCGGAGTCGCCGCGCCGTCGTCAGCCGCGTCGGTGCGCGAGTGAGCCCTCAGACCGGCCTCAGGTCATTCCCACGTCCGAGAAGAGGCGAGCGACGTCGGGCTTCACGACCTTGCCCATCGCATTGCGGGGGAGCGCCGCGACGACCCTGAGCGCGCGCGGCACCTTGTACGGCGCGAGCTTCTCCTTGGCCCACGCGCGCAGCGCGTCCAGATCGAGCGCGGCGCCTTCGCGGAGCTCCGCCGCCACGCAGACCTTGTCGCCCCAGTCAGGATCGCTCACCCCAACGACTGCGCACTCGGCGATCGCCGCGTGCGTGCGCAGCAGCTCCTCGATCTCGAGCGCGGAGACCTTGTAGCCGCCCGTTTTGAGGATGTCCACGCTCGATCGGCCGAGCAGGCGATACGAACCGTGCTCGAGAATGGCGGTGTCGCCCGTGCGGAACCACTCGCGGCGGAACGCATCGCGCGTGGCCTCGGGCCGCCGCCAATACTCGTGAAAGACGTTCGCACCGCGCACCTCGAGTTCGCCCGCCGTGCCGGGCGGCACGAGCTCACCCGCGTCATTCACGAGCCGCACCTCGACGCCGGGCAGCGGCGTGCCCACGAAGCCCGGACGGCGCTCTCCGTGGAGCGGATTCGAGAGCGCCATTCCCATCTCGGTCATGCCGTAGCGTTCGAGCAGCGTGTGGCCCGTGATCTCGCGCCAACGCTCGAGCGTCTGCACCGGCAGCGCGGCAGAGCCTGACACCATCAGCCGGCACTTGCTCGCACCATCGCGCATGCGCCGCTGCTCGGCGGGCGCCGCGGCATCGTACGCGGCGATGAGTCGCCGATAGATGGTCGGCACCGCCATGAACAGCGTGAGTCGCCCCGCGGCCAACACCTCCCATGTCGCGTCCGCTTCGAAGGTGGCGTGCATCTCACACGTCGCGCCGCTCGCGAGCGCGGACCCCACGACGTTCACGATCCCGTGCACGTGATGCAGCGGCAGGACGAGCAGCACGCGGTCCGCAGCCGTCCACTCCCACGCCTCCACCAGCGCACCGACCTGCGCGTCCAGATTCCCGTGCGTGCTGACCACGCCCTTGGGCCGCCCGGTCGTGCCGCTCGTGTAGACGATCAGGGCGCGGCGTGTGGCGAGCACCTCCGCCCGCGTCTCCGGCACGGCGCCGCTCAGCGCCTGCTCCACCGTGAGGAAGCGCGCGCCGAGCTGCGTTGCGAGCGCGCGGCACGCGCCGGTGCGTTCTCCCTCCGCAACGAGGACCGACGCATCCGCGTCGCGGATCACGTACTCGAGCTCCGGCGGCGGGTGCGAGAGGGCCAGCGGCACCGCGACGCCGCCCGCGCGCCAGATCCCCCAGAGCACCGCGACGTGCGAGAAACCCGGCGGCACGTGGAATGCGACGCGTTCCTCCTGCAGGTCCACGCGGCCGTCGAGGAGCGCACCGGCCACGCGCGCGGAGGCATCGAGCAGCGCCTGATAGCTGTGCGCGCCGGCAGCGTCGACTATGGCTGTGCGCGCCGGGTGCCTCGTAGCGAAGCGCAGCAGCGATGGCAGAGGAGCGGCCGGTAGGGACACGCAGCGAAGATACTGCCGCGCGGGTCGTCTGGCCTGACCGTTCGCGGGCCGCGTGTTGTGGGCGGCGGTTCGCCGCTGTAGCGTTGTGCCCGATGCGATCCCTGGCCTCGCTGCGGCGCCCACTTATTGTCAGCGCGCTCGCGCTGCTCCTGATCTACCTCGCTGCGTGGCCGGTGCCGATCGCGCCGGTGGCGTGGGATGCGCCCACCGACGCGGGATACGTGGGGCCGACGGCGCGCAATGACCGACTCACGGCAATGGAGCTCGTGCCGATCGGCGACGCCGCAGGACCCGAGGCCATGGCGCAGGACGCGTCCGGGCGCCTCTACGCCGCCGCGCTCGACGGCAAGATCGTCCGGCTCGCGGCCGACGGCACCGCACCCACCCTCTGGGCCAACACGGGTGGGCGGCCGCTCGGACTCGCGTTCGATGCCCGCGGCACGCTGTGGGCCGCCGACGGACAGCGCGGACTGCTCGCGATCTCACCGAGCGGCGAGGTCCGCGTCGCCACAGCAGAGGTGGCGGGCACACCGATCCGCCTGGCCGATGACGTGGACGTCGCGAGCGACGGACGCGTGTACTTCTCCGACGCCTCCACAAAATTCTATCCGCCGCGGTTTCCCGTCCTCGAAGCGAGTCTGCTCGAGATCCTCGAGCATGTCGGTACCGGGCGGCTGCTGGAGTTCGATCCAGCCACGGGACTGACGCGCGTGCTCGCGGAAGGCTTTGTGTTCGCGAACGGCGTTGCGGTGAGCCACGACCAGCGCTCGGTGCTGCTCGCCGAGACCGGGAGCTACCGCGTGCTGCGCGTGACGCGCGACGGGCCCGAGCGAGGCCAGCTCACGCCGCTGATCGAGAACCTGCCTGGATTCCCTGACAACATCACGCGCGGGCGCGACGGACGATACTGGGTCGCGTTCATCTCGCCGCGCAACGCACTGGCGGACCGGGTGGCGGGGCATCCGTTCGCGCGAAAGGTGATCCGCCGCCTGCCGGAGTTCGTGCGCCCCAAGCCGGTGAACTACGGACATGTGCTCGCGGTAGACGACTCCGGACGCGTGCTGGTGAGTCTGCAGGACCCCACAGGCAAGCTGCCAATGCTCACGAGCGCGCTCGAGGCAACGGGCTCCCCGGGCTACCTGTACCTCGGCTCGCTCTCGGCGCCGACGGCCGCGCGGCTGCGCTGGCCCACGCCCTGACGCTCGCGCGCCGCCGCTCGCGGATGCCGTGCCGTGCGGTGCGGTGCATATTCCCCCGCCATGTCCACCGCCACCGCCGCTGCCCCAGTTCCGCGTGACGTCCGCCGCGTGATCCTCGCGTCCTCTCTGGGGACGGTGTTCGAGTGGTACGACTTCTATCTCTACGGCTCGCTCGCGGCGATCATCAGCCGCCAGTTCTTCTCGGGCGTCAACCCGACGGCCGCGTTCATCTTTGCGCTGCTCGCCTTTGCCGCCGGGTTCGCCGTCCGTCCGTTCGGTGCGATCGTCTTCGGCCGCCTCGGCGACCTCGTCGGGCGCAAGCACACGTTCCTGGTGACGATCGTCATCATGGGCGTCGCGACGTTCCTGGTGGGTGTGCTGCCGTCCTACGCGAGCATCGGCATCGCGGCGCCCGTGATCCTCGTGATCCTGCGGTTGCTCCAGGGCCTGGCGTTGGGCGGCGAGTATGGCGGCGCGGCGACGTACGTGGCCGAGCATGCGCCCAACGGTCGGCGCGGCGCGTTCACGTCGTGGATCCAGACGACCGCCACGCTCGGGCTCTTTCTCTCGCTGCTGGTGATCCTCGGCTGTCGGCTGCTGCTGGGGAACGAGGCGTTCGAGGCCTGGGGATGGCGGATCCCGTTCCTCGTCTCGATCGTGCTGCTCGCGATCTCCACGTGGATCCGGCTGCGGCTGGACGAGTCGCCGCTCTTTCAGGAGATGAAGCGCACGGGCACGCAGTCCAAGGCGCCGCTCACGGAGAGCTTCGCGCGCTGGGGCAATCTCAAGATCGTGCTGCTCGCACTCTTCGGCCTGACCGCGGGACAGGCCGTGGTCTGGTACACGGGACAGTTCTACACGCTGTTCTTCCTCACGCAGACGCTGAAGGTGGACGCGCAGACCGCGAACATCCTCGTGGCGGTCTCGCTGCTGCTGGGCACGCCGTTCTTCGTGCTGTTCGGTGCGTGGTCCGACACGATCGGCCGCAAGCGCATCATCATGGCGGGCTGCCTGCTCGCGGCGCTCACGTACTTCCCGCTCTTCAAGCTGCTCACGCATTTCGCGAATCCCGCGCTGGAGAGCGCGCAGCGCACCGCGCCCGTGTGGGTGTTCGCGGACCCCGCGGGCTGCTCGCTGCAGTTCAATCCCGTGGGCACGAGCCAGTTCACCTCGCCGTGCGACGTGGCCAAGAGCGCGCTCGTGCGCCGCGGCGTGCCGTACGAGAACGAGGCTGTCGCGGGCGACGCGGTGGTGATCCAGATCGGATCCGTGGCGGTGGCCAGCTTCGACACCCGCGAGACGACCGACAGTGTGCGCCTCCGCGCGCGCGCGCGGTTTGACGCCGAACTCGACGCGGCTCTCTCTGCGGCTGCGTATCCGCTGGCGGCGGACCCCGCAGCGATGAACCGGCCGGCCATCGTCTTCGTGCTGTGGGTCCTCGTGCTCTACGTGACGATGGTGTACGGCCCGATCGCGGCGATGCTCGTCGAGATGTTCCCGACCCGCATCCGATACACGTCCATGTCCCTGCCGTATCACATCGGCAATGGGTGGTTCGGCGGGTTCCTGCCAACCACTTCGTTCGCGATCGTGGCGGCCACGGGCAACATCTACTCGGGGCTGTGGTATCCCGTGGCCGTGGCGACGATGACCTTGATCATCGGAACACTCTTCCTCAAGGAAACACGAACCGTGGACCTCGCGGACGGCTGACCCCGAGTGACACCCGGCCGATCGTCTTTCAGACCCCTGGAGTACGAGGTACTATCAGGGGTCCCCCACGCTGAGGTCCCGATGCGCGCACGACTCCTCTCCATCGCCGCCACGCTGCTCCTGCTGGGCTCCCTTCCCCAAGTCGCCCTTGCACAGTCCGGCGAAGCACTGATCCGTCAGATCGGTGCCGGTGCCGAGGTGCCGGTGATCACGTTCCCGGCGTCCAAGAGCCTGATCTACAAGATGGCCTGGCACGCGACGGTGGGTCCCGAGGATCCGGCCGCGCTCGCGCCGTCGTTCCGCGCAGCCGCGAACTTCCTCTGGATGGCCGACCGCGAACAAGTGCCGCGCCGGAACCTGCATCTGGCGATCATCGTGCACGGCACCGCGACGCACTCGCTGATGAGGAACGATGCCTACAAGGCGCTCCGCGGCGTGGACAACGGCAGCATCGCGCTGCTCACGGCGCTCCACGAGGCGGGCGTGCAGATCATCGTTTGCGGCGCAGCGCTGATCAATCGCAACGTCCCCCGCGAGACGCTGCTGCCGTTCGTGAAGATCGCGCAGACGGCCGGGATGGCGCACGCCACCCTCGCGGCCGAGGGCTACACGATCATCTCGCCGTAGGTGGCGCGGGTGCGGCGCCGCCAGGCGCCGCACCGCGCAGGGCCGCCCAATCACGGGGCGTATCCGTCACCGGCCCGAGGATCCAGCGCGCGATCAACACAAAGCCCAGCAGCACGAGCACGCCGATCCCCTGCGCCTTGGTGGCGGCGAAGCCGAGCTGGCCGACGAAAAGCCACGCGACGAAGGCCCAGATCGCGGGGCCGAGGATCGCCGAGAATCTGCCGACCATCCCGTACAGGCCATAGAACTCGCCGATCCGGTCCGGCGGCGTGAGCCGCAGCATCAGCGGCCGGTCCGCGCTCCAGATCCCGCCAAGCGCGACGCCCGCCATCGCCGCCACGAGGAAGAGCACGTTGACGTGGAGCGAGAGCAAGCCTATGGACGCGGCGCCGATGAACGTCGCCACCCACAGCCAGAGCACGACATCGAGCGTGCGCTTGGGCCCGATCTTGTCCACCATCCATCCCCACACGAACCCGCCGATGATCGCGAAACTCACGGCGGAGAGCATGATCAGCTGCGCCTTCTGCTCGCCCGCAGCCTGCTCGAATCCTGACGCCACGGCGACATTCACGGTGTAGAGCGTCATGATCGTGATGACCGTGTTGATGGCGTCGGTATAGAAGACACGGCCGACGAGGAAGCGCAGCAGTCCTGGATACTGACTGCCCCCTTTCAGCGTGCGCAGCGTCTCGGCCGTGGACTCGCGCACCATGCGAAGCGAGAACACTTCGCGCGGGATGGGGTTGCCCTTCTCCTTCACGAACAGGAAGCACGGGATCGCGAAGAGCAGGAACGCGAGCGCGATCGCTCCGAAGAGCAGCGGCTTGTTCTCGGTGCCGAGCCAGAGGCCAAGGCCGATGGCGAGGTAGGAGCCGAGGTAGCCGATGCCCACGCCGATGCCGGAGATGCGGCCGCGATTCTCCTCGGTGGTCACCTCAGGCAGGAGGGCGTCGTAGAACTGCAGCCCGGCCTGATACGTGGCGTTGGCGAAGACGAACGCGAGCATCGTGGGCCAGTAGCCGCTGCGCGCGATGAGCAGGGTGAAGCCCACGCACATCAACGTGCTCACGACCAGGAACGGCATGCGGCGCCGCGCACGGTCGGTCATCGCGCCGAGGAGTGGGGAGATGACGAAGATGATCGCCATCGAGACGGCGGTGACGATCCCGTACACCTGGTCGGCCTTGTCCACCCCGACCTGCTCGCGCACCCAGAGCGAGAAGTACAGGGAAACCACGCCCATCGAGAAGACCGTGTTGGCGAGGTCGTAGAGGATCCAACTGGCGACCGCGCGCTTCGGGATGGGAGAGGTTGTCATCGGGAGAATCTGGGGCGGGCGCCGGAAGGCCGCCAGCGCGGAACCTATCGAAGCGGGCCAGCACCTCGCATGTTCAAGTGCGGTGGAGGTACGTCCGATACTTGTGTGGGACCGGTCCACACTTCCTCCTCAGCGGGTTGCTGGCTCATGAACGACAACGCCCCCTTCGCGCCACAGTGGGCGGCCCGCCTGGCCGCCGCGGCCGGGGTAGGTGCGTCCGGCGCACTCGGCGTGTGGATCGTCGGCGACTGGCGATGGCTTGCCTTCGGTGAGGCGTTCGTGCCGATCGCGCCGATGACGGCGATCCTCGTGTTCCTGCTCGCAGCTGCGACGTGGACCCGCGCCCGACATCCGGGGGCGCCGCCGCCACGGGCAAGCCACTTGGCGGGTGCGGCCGCCTTGCTGCTCTCGGTGGCCGTTCTGGTGTCGTACGCGACCGGGACGATACTGCCGGTCGAATCCTGGCTTGCTCGCACTGAGGCGCTGCGGAGCGGTTCGCCGGTCGGTCGAACGTCGGCGTACACTGCAACGCTGGCGCTCCTGCTGGCGATCGCCGTGCTGGGTCAGCTCGCACCGCCGAAGTGGCGCTCGCGGACACCGGTACCGACGACCGTGGTCGCAGCGGTCAGTGCGGTGGTGCTCCACGCGTACTCGTTCGGCTTCCCACTGATGTACGGAAACGACTCCGTTCCGGTCGCTGCGTTGACGGCATTCCTGCTGCTACTGGTCGCCACAGCGCTCCTGCTGCTCTCGAGCTCGAGCGAGTGGCCACTGCGGGTGCTGATTCGGCGCGACGGGCAGAGCATCACCGACCATCGACGGATCCTGTTTCGATGGATCGTGGTGCTGCTCGCCGGATTCCTCTCCGTCTCGGGGTACCTCTGGTTCAACGAGGAACGCGCCGCCGCTACGGCCCGAGCGATCGCGGCGAACGAAGAAGTGATCGAGAGCATGGCAGGCGAGGTTGAGGAGCGGCTCGACCGCAAACTCAAGATCGCGCAGTCGGTGCGCCTGCTTGGGCCGGGGGGGAGTGACGCACTCAACGCGGCACTGCGTACGCCCGGTGGGACGCCGCAGCTTCGTCGTTGGCTCGAGGGCGTGCGCGCCGGGGCCGACTTCGAGTCCGCATCGCTCGTTACGCTGGACGGCAGAGTACTCGCTTCCGCGTCGATCCTTCCTGTGCCAACGGAGAGCCGCTTCGCGTATCCGATTCCGCGCGGCGTCTCAGACACGGGAGTGGTCGTGGACGACTCACGACTCTGGACCGAACGTCGGATCATCTACTGGGTGCCCTTGGACGGCAGCGCACGATCAGCCACATCGCTCTGCATAGCGCTCGTGGTGGATATCAGGCGCCACATCCTCCCGATCGTCGCACGCGACCGCCCTGGCGGACTGGTGGGACGCACGGTGCTGTGGCGGGTCCGCGGAGACAGCGCGATGGCAATGGTCGACGATTCCATCGGGCGTCGCACGCGGGTGGCGACCGCCGCCTGGTCGGCACTGAACCCTGAGCGTACTGCGCCGCGCAAAGCCGTGACCGGATGGCAGCAGCGTCCCGGCACCGCCCCGTCACTCGTCACGATTCGCCCGCTTCAGGGCGGCCAGTGGGTCCTGACGATCATCATGGAACCCGACGAGCTGGCGGCCCCCGCCGCGCGCGCCGCGTTGCGCACGACCCTCGTGCTCCTGCCGCTGCTGCTGTCGCTGACCAGCGTCGGCTTCTTTGCCTGGACGCGCTGGCTGCTCGCAACCGCCAATCGTGAGCTCCAGCTCGTCCGCGAACGGGACGTCAGCGAGGTCAGGCGCGCGGAGCTCGACCGCATGCTCGGTTTTCGCAGCGCGATCGCGCAGACGGTCGCGCGCGCCGACTCCATCGCAGAACTCTTCGAGCTGGTCTGCAAGGCCGCCACGGCAGTGGGCGGCTACCGGCTCGCCTGGGTCGGGCAGGTCCACCACGACGAGGGGCGATCGGTGAAGGTCGTCGCGTCGAAGGGCGCGACGGGGTTCCTAGACGACTTCAGCGTCAGTTGGGCGGCCGAGCATCCGATGGGCAATGGACCGACAGGACGCGCCGTGAGATCGGGACGCGTCGAGGTCACGCAGGATACGCAGCGGGATCCGGGCCACGCCCCATGGCGCAAGACGGCTCAGCAGCACGAACTCGGCTCCGTCTGCGCCGTTCCCCTGAAGGTCCGAGGCGAGGTGATCGCCAGTTTGACTCTCGCGATGGCGACGCCGGGGGCATTTCACGCCGAGGAGCTCGCGTTGCTCGCCGCGATCGCGACGGATCTCGAAGCGGGGCTCACGGCGATCGACGACCGCCAGCGACTGATCGCGCAATCGGAACAACTGCAGCTCTTCAGATCCGTCATGGATCGGTCGACGGACCTCATCCTCGTCGCCGACCCTGCGACCATGCAGTACGTCGACTGCAACGCCAGCGTCGTTTCGGCGCTCGGGTATACCGTCGACGAGATCCGGCAGCTCGGACCCACGGGCCTCGTGGTGGACCTGCCCGATGCCGACACGGCGCTCGCTCGGCTCGACAAGATCCGTCAGACCGGAGCCAACACGCGCACGACGGCCCTCCGCCGCAAGGACGGCAGGCTGGTTCCCGTCGAGGTGCGCATCACGCCGGTGGAGGTCGCCGGACGCCCACTCGTCCTTGGGATCGCCCGTGACATCACGGCCCGGATGGCTGCGGAGGAGGAACGTGACAGCCTCCGTTCCCAGGTGGTCCAAGCCCAGCGGATGGAATCCGTGGGTCGGCTGGCGGGCGGAGTGGCGCACGATTTCAATAATCTGCTGACGGTCATCAACGGCACGGCCGACCTCGCCCTGGCCGACGCGGCGCACGATGCACCCCACCTCGCGGACCTGCGCGACATCCGTGCCGCGGGCGAACGCGCCGCCACCCTCACGCGGCAGTTGCTCGCATTCAGTCGGCAACAGGTCCTGCACCCGGTGCTTCTGGATCTCAACGAGGTCATCACCAGCTTCATGGGCATGCTGCGCCGAGTGATCGGTGAGCACATCGAGGTCGTCACGACCTTCGCCGGCTCCTCAGCTCCTGTCGTCGCGGATCAGGGCCAGTTCGAGCAGGTGCTGATGAATCTCTGCGTGAACGCGCGTGACGCGATGGTCCATGGTGGCCGCCTCACGATCGGGGTCACCCGCGCGACGATCGACCACGCCGGGGCCCAGGAGCGGCCTCCGATGCGACCGGGGGAGTACATACTGGTCACCGTCTCCGACACGGGCCACGGCATGAGCGAGGAGGTACTGGGGCGAGTGTTCGAGCCGTTCTTCTCGACGAAAGCACCGGGCAAGGGAACGGGGCTCGGCCTCTCGACCTGCTACGGCATCGTCCGCCAGTCCGGTGGGCACATCTGGGCCAGCAGCGAGGTCGGGGTCGGATCAACCTTCCAGATCTATCTTCCCTTCGCACCCGCGTCGGCGCAGCCGATCGCGCCCACGGCGACGCAGGCAGCGATCGGCGGCTCCGAGACGATCCTCATCGTGGAGGACGAGGAGGCCATCCGGTTCGTCGCCCGCCGCGTGCTCGAGCGGGCCGGGTATACCGTCCTCGATGCAGGCTCGGGCGAGGAAGCGCTCGCGCTGCTGGACGCGCACCGCGGCCCACTGGATCTCGTCATGAGCGATGTGGTGATGCCGGGCATCTCCGGCGTCGAGCTCGCGCGACGGCTCCGCGAATCGCATCCTGCACTGCGCGTCGTGCTGGCATCAGGCTATTCGGACGAGGTCATCCACGGCGAATCCGATATCGGCCGTGAACTGCGCGTCATCGGGAAGCCCTACTCCCTGCACTACCTCCTGCAGGAGATCCGCCGGGCGCTGGATGGAGGGGAGCCGAGTTCGGCGCCGACTCCGGGCGTCGGGTGAGCTCGCGTCCACGCGCGAGGACTCACGCACGCCGCGCCCCCTGCAACATCCGATGCTCCACCTTGTGCATCACGACGTCGGCCAGCGTCTTCAGCGACCCGAACAGCAGCAAGCCACCCGCACTGCCGAGCACCGCACCAAGAATGATCGTCAGGTGCATCGGG
>CAZGFE010000024.1:0-37318 GCA_964524665.1 uncultured Gemmatimonas sp. | reverse complement strand
GAATCTGGTGGATGTCCTCGACGCCTGAGGTCCTCCGCCCGCTGCTGACGACCGGAGAGCGGCGCACGGACGTGCCGCTCCCGGATCCGCCGCTGCTGCATCTCCTGCTCCCCAAGTGGCTCACGGCGCGCGCGCGTACGGTGCAGGCCGAGAAGGGTCGCGGTGCGCGGTTCGCCATCCTCGGGGTCGTCGGATTCCTGTTCTGGGCATTCGTCTTTGGCGTGCTCTACCGGCTGCTGACATACTTCCGCGGCGTCGAGGAGATCGGCGCGCTGCTCGCCGGCAAGCTGCTGGGCCTGATCCTGCTCGGGTTCACGTCCATCCTGCTGCTCTCGAATGTGATCACGGCACTGTCGAGCTTCTTCCTCGCCAAGGATCTCGACATGCTCGTCGGCGCGCCGGTGGATTGGCTGCGGCTCTACGGCGCGAAGCTGCTGGAGACCGTCGTGGCGTCGAGCTGGATGGTGTTCCTGGTCTCGATCCCGATGTTCGCAGCCTATGGCCTCGCGTACAGCGGCGGCTGGCTGTTCCCGATCTACGTGGTCCTGCTGATGGTGCCGCTCTTCGTGATCCCCGCGGTCATCGGCAGTGCGCTCACGCTCACGCTGGTCAACGTGTTTCCGGCGCGCCGCACGCGCGACATCCTGAGCGTGATCGCGGTGCTCGCGGCGGGCGGGATCGTCCTGCTGTTCCGCCTGGTGCGCCCCGAGCAGCTCGCGCGGCCGGAAGGGTTCCGCAACCTGATGGAGTTCATCACGATCCTGCGGACGCCGACGTCGCCGTTCCTCCCCAGCGAGTGGGTGCAGAAGGCGACGATGGGCTGGCTGAACGGTGCGCCCGACTTCCTCTCGATCTATCTGCTGTGGACGACCGCCGCGGCGCTCGTCGTACTCGGCGCGCTGCTGCATCGCTGGCTGTACCTCACTGGGTTCAGCCGCGCGCAGGAGAGCGCACAGCGCTGGGTGCGCACGCGGGGCACGATGGGCCGTGCCGCGAGCCGGTTTCTGAGCCCCTTTGGCATCCTCCGGCGTGAACTCGTGCTCAAGGAGCTGCGCCTCTTCTTCCGCGACACCACGCAGTGGTCGCAGCTGATCCTGCTCGCGGTGCTCGTCGTGGTCTACGTCTTCAACATCAAGTACCTCCCGCTCCGCGGCGAAGGGATCACGTTCTTCCTCGTGAACGTGGTGCCGTTCCTGAACCTCGTGCTGGCGGGCTTCGTGCTCGCGTCCATTGCGGCGCGCTTCATCTTTCCCGGCGTCTCGCTCGAAGGCCGCACGCTCTGGCTGCTCCGCTCGAGCCCGATGGCGGTCCGCGACCTGCTCTGGGCCAAGTTCTGGGTGGGGACGATGCCGCTGCTGATCCTCGCGCTCGCGATCGTCGGCGTGACGAACTGGCTGCTGCAGGTGAGCGACTTCATGTTCTTCGTTTCCGTCGGCAGCATCACGCTGATGACGTTCGCGCTGTCCGGCCTCGCGATCGGCTTCGGAACGATGTTCCCGCAGTTCGAGACCGAGAACGCGGCGCAGATCCCGACGTCGTTCGGCGGTCTGCTCTATATGATGGCGTCGGTCGCCTTGATCGGCGGCGTGGTCGTGCTCGAGGCGCGTCCCGTCTACGGCTTCCTCTCGGCCCGCGCTTACGGGCAGGCGATCGAGCCCACCGAGATGGTGATCGGCTTCGGCCTGGCGGCCCTGCTCTGCATCGTGACGACGATCGCGCCGATCCACCTTGCCATGCGCCGCCTGGAGGCGGTCGAACGATGAGCCGACGCATCACCGCCGCGCACGAGACCGACATCGCGATGCTGGTGTCGCTCAACAATCGCTACGCCGCGTCGGGGCTCACGCTCGTGCGCACGCCGGAATTCGCGGCGAATCACTTGAGCGACTACCGCGTGCTCCGCGACGCGGTCGGCGGGATCCTGGGCTGCATCGCGCTCGACGAATATTCGCCCTCGGTCGCGGAGATCATCTCGCTCGCGGTGGACGAGGACGCGCACGGGGTCGGGCACGGCCGTGCGTTGATCGCCGCGGCCGTGAAGCTCGCCAAGGCGCGCGGCTACTCGGATCTGTTCGCGGTCTCCTACTCCGACGAACTCTTCCTGAGCGCGGGCTTCGAGCGCGTGCCGCTCACGACGTATCCCGAGAAGATCTCCCGCTACACCAAGGTGGATAAGACGGAGATCGAGGTCGGGCAGAAGCACTGCTTCGCGCGGTCGCTGAAGTAACTGCTTCACCACGAAGGCACGAAGACACGAAGGGCTCCCTGCTTCTCCGCGGTGTTCGTCGTTCCATTCAAGCGATCTCAATGGAACAACGGCGCGCCTGCGAGAGTCTGGAAGCCCTTCGTGCTTTCGTGCCTTCGTGGTGAAGCAGCTACTGCCCTGAGATGATCTGGAAGAGCGCCGGCACTCCGCCGAGCACGAACATGATCGCGCCGCCGATCATCGCCTTCTCCTTCGTGACCTTGGCTGCGTGCGCCAGGCCGAGCACGATCAGCACCGTGGACCAGATCGTGAACAGCTCGATCCGGCCAACCGTGTTGAGCAGCCCCTGCGGGCCGCTGGGGTCCATGAAGCGGCCGACGCCGAGGGAGAACTGCCAGCGGCTCGTGAAAGTGGCGGTGTCCAGCATCAAGGCCTGCACGGCCACGAGCATCTGCTCGAGGACGCGCGGCACCATCGCGTAGGACGCGATCATGACGCCGAGTCCGAAGGTGGTCGTGCCGCCGAGGATCTTGCCGACCAGCCACGTCGCCAGTCCCATGATGAGCAGCATGATCGGGATGCCGATGATGGCGCCGTACTTGATGGACGCCTCCATGACGCCGCGCATCCCGTCGGCCTGCTCCGCGGTCATGTTGGAGTTCTTCTCCAAGGCCTGCGCGACCGCGCGATTCACTTCCGCATCCATCACGCCCTGCATGGCACCGGCGTTCACGAACGCGAGCACGGCGATCAGGACGGAGACGATCAGGAAAGGACCCCACGCCCCACCGGTCGAGCGCCGGGCGAAGACCTTGGAGGGCGTGAAGATGATGTCAATGAAATCCTCGACGAGCGAGGCCTTTTCGACGGCAGGCGCCGGGGCGGGATCGGTCACAGCGGACTCCGGAACGAGAGAAAATGCAGCGGGGGGACGCATCAAGAATGCGTCCCCCCGCGTGCCACGGCAACATTGGATCGCTACCGATCGTGCGCTTCACCCTCGGGGCGCGCGTCCGGACGACGACGCTCCACCTCTCGGCGCGTCTCCACTTCCCGCTCGCGACGCTCGCGCAGTTCGCCGCGAACGCCGCGCCCGTCGCGCTGCCCGGGACGTACGGCACCACCACGCTGCCGCATCCTGGCCTCCATCATCCCGCGCTGTCGCCCACGTTCCTCCGCCTGGATCTCCCGCAGCTGTTGACGCTGCGTGTCGGTGAGCAACCGCATGGCCGCCGCCCGGGAGACCGAATCACGCGAGCGGAGGCGCTCCATCTGCGGACGCATGGTCGCCATCCGCGTGCGGATCGAGTCGCGCCGCGCGTCGGAAACGCGGCCCTGGTCCTGCTCGGCGCGGGCTCGCGCTGCCGTGCGCACGGAGTCCGTGAGCGCACGCACGCGCTGTTCCACGGCACGCCGCTCCGCGTGAAGCGCGCGCTCGATCGAATCGAGCTGCGCCACCTGACGCGGCGTCAGGTCGAGGACGCGGCGGGCGTTGAGGATCTGCGTCACGCCAGGCTCCTGCGGCCCCCGCTGCGCCATCTGCGCGACCGGGGCGCGGCCGTCTGGTCCGCCGGGGCCCCTCGGGCCCGCGGGCCGACGATCGGCGCCCTGCGCGGCCAGCGCCAGCGGCGCCGCGAGGAGGGTGACGGCAGTGAGTGTACGAATGGTCTTGCGCATGGTCTGCTCCACTGGGTTGAGGACGGTGGGGGCACCGTTCACCCTGTCAGACGCCGCTGCCCAGACCGCGTTAACTTCCGCACCCTATGCTCGCCTTTCACGACCGGCCGCGCTTTCCGCGCGGCTTTCGCTGCGCCTCGCGGAACGTCGGACTCAAGCCGTCTGCGAAGGATCTCACGCTCTTCGTGAGCGCACCCGAGGCCGCAGCCGCCGCCATCTTCACCCGCAATCACTTCCCGGGCGCGCCGATCATCCTCGGCCGCGAGACCATCAAGGGCGGTCGGCTCCGTGCGATCATCGCCAACAGCAAGGTGAGCAACGTCGCGACCGGCGAGACCGGCGTCGCGAACGCGCGCCGCATGGCCGCGGCGGCGGCGGTCGAGCTTGGCACCACCGCGGATCGGGTGCTCGTCAGCTCCACGGGCGTGATCGGGGTCCCGCTGCCGATCGAGAAGATCGAGGCGGGCGTCCGCGGCATGGCCGCCGAGCTGCAGGACGATCCGATCGTCGGCGCCGAGGGGATCATGACCACCGACACCTTTGCCAAGGCGCTATCGATCTCCGTGGGTGAAGCGACGATCACGTGGGTGGCCAAGGGCTCGGGCATGATCGAGCCCAACATGGCGACGATGCTGAGTTACATCTTCACGGACGCGGCGCTGGACGCGGCCACGCTCGACCGCCTGCTGCGCGAGGCGGCGGCGCGCTCCTTCAACATGCTCAGCGTGGACACGGACACGAGCACGTCCGACACGTGCGCGATCCTCGCGAATGGGCTCGCCGGCGCCGTGGACGAGGCCGCGTTCCGCGAGGCGCTCATCGCCGGCTGTGTGCGCATGGCGGAGACGCTCGGGCGCGACGGCGAAGGCGCGGAGCATCTCGTCCGCGTGACGGTGCGCGGCGCGCTCGACGATGCGGAGGCCACGACCATCGCGAAGTCGGTGGTGAACTCGCCGCTCGTGAAGACCATGGTGCACGGCGCGGACCCCAACGTCGGCCGGCTCCTGATGGCCGTGGGCAAGTGCTTCGACTGCACGGTGCGGCCAGCCACGACGGATGCCTGGATCAACGGCTTTCCCGTGGTGCGCGGCGGTGAGCGGCTCCCCTTCGACGATGCCGTCGTGCGGAAAGCGCTCGCAAACGAGGTGGTGGACCTCGAGATCGCGCTCGGCGTTGGTGAGGCGCGAGCCGTGGCCTACGGCTGCGACCTCACCAAGGGCTACGTCGAAGAGAACGCGTCGTACTACTCCAGCTGAGCAGGGCAACCCGAGCTGCAGCACGCAGCTCGCGATGCGCACTACTCGCGCGGCGCGGTGAGGCGTTCCTTCTCGCGCTCGGCCAGCAGCTTCGTCACGAACCGCTGACCCTCCGAGATCCGCTCGACCTCGAGGGCGATGGTGTCCACGCCGCCTTCCAGGCGGCGCAGTCGCTCGCTCAATTCGGAATCGACGGCCGTGACCTTCGGCAGGGACGACCGGCGCCAGATCAGTCGGGCCACGGAGATCGCGATCGGCGCGAGCACGAAGATCGAGAGGACGGAAACGATCGCGGTCATGTCGGTCTGCATGTCGACGAAGGGGCCAAGGTTGGGCATCTCCGACTGCGTGAGGAACTGCCCGGGCGCGCGTGAGATCAGCTGTCCCGTGCGGGCGATCTCTTGCTCGATCCCGAGGATCCGCTCGTCCAGCTGCTGGATGCGCGCTTCGAGCGCTGGCTTCTGCGCCTCGCTCGCGTCCTCGTACTGCCGAGCCAACGTGGCGCGCCGGCCCAGCGCCGACGTGAGTTGATCCGAAAGCTCGCCGCGCTGCGCGCGCATGGAGCGCACGGCCTCGAGCGTTTGCGGTACGCCGTCCGCGTTGAACCCATTACCCGGCGGGGCCGGAGGTGCGGGCGCCGGGGTCTGGGTCACGGCCGTCTGCTGCGCGAAAAGAAGGATCGGTTGGGCCATGGTGAATCCTACGAGGCAGCTCGTGATCTGGTGTCAGCGGCACGGGCGCCGGGCCTTACGGGGGCGGCGTCCGCGTGCCGGGGGGCCGCGCGAGTGAACGATAGTACTCCTCCACGTCCGCGCGGTACTCGCTCGGCACGGGAGACCGCGCGCCGAGCGCGCCCTGACGGCCGCTCTGCTGCAGCAGCTGTCGATGGAGCGCGAACTCGAACGTCTTAAGCCGCTCCAGCAGTGCCGCCTGAAGCTCTGCACTCGCACGCAGGTCCGTCAGCGGCCGCCCGGACTCTAGCTGCTGGAGGTCGCGGATCGCCCGGTCGAGCTCGGCGACGTCCACGCCCTGCGCGCGCGCGAGATCGCGCAGCTGCTCCGCGTTCTCACGGCGCAGTCCGAACTCGCGTGCCCACTGCCGCGCGTCGCCGGGCGTGATCCGGCCGCCGGCGCGGCCTCCGGCCTGTGGATCCTGACCGCCCTGCTGGCCTTGCTGCCCCTGTTGGCCCTGCTGCCCTTGCTGCCCCTGCGGTCCCTGCTCGCCCTGCTGACCCTGCTCGCCCTGCTGCCCCTGCTGCCCCTGCTGACCCTGCTGACCCTGCTGACCCTGCTGACCCTGCTGGCCTTGGCGGCCCTGCTGGACTGGTTGCCCGGTCGAGCGCTCCTGCAGTGACTCCAGACCGCGGACCAGATCCCGCGTGGCCTCCAGCGCCCGTTCCTGTTGTCGCGTCGCGCTCTCCCCGCGCAGCGCCCCGACCGCCTCCTGCAGCGATCGCGCCGCGTCACCAAGGTTCTCGGCGATCTGCTCTTCGAAGGCGTTCGCGTACTCCGTCGATCCGCTCGCCATCACACGCTTGGAGAACTGCACCTTGTCGCGCACGCGCTGGTCGCGGATCCCGTCCGACGCCTCGCGCATCTTGCTCGAGGCGGCCGGCTGTTCGCGGCGTGACTCGCGCGCCATGCGGTCGGCGTCGGCCTCCAACTGCTGCACGTCGGCGCTCAACGCGTCCTTGCGCTCGGACAGCGCGCGCTGGCGCTGCGCGCGTTCAGCGCCCGTCGCCGACCCGAGTTCGGCGACATCGCGCGCGATCTCACGCTGCTGGTGCTCGAGCTGACGCGCCCGCTCGGCGAGATCGCGCACACCTTCGGCCATCCCCTGCTGGCGCGCATCCTCTACGGCGCGCGTGGCGCGGCCCAGTTGCTCCAGTGCGGAGGCAGCCTGCGACTCCGAGCCGGTCGCCGCCTGGCGCATCGCATCGGCGGCCCGCTGCATCTGACGCGCGGCCTCGGCGAGTGCCTCGGACTCGCGCTCACGGGCGAGTCGCTCGAGACGACGGGCTTCCTCTTCCGCCTGACGCGCGAGGTCGCGCTGTGCGCCACCGCCGCCACCCGATGCCTCGCGCCCCATCCGCTCGCGCATGGCCTCGGCCTGCCGCTGCAGCCGCTCGTTCTCCTGCTGCTGGCGGCTGGCCAGCTGGCGGAGCCGCTCCAGCACCTCGTCCACCTCGCGCTCCGGCGCGGCCGCCGACTGCTCCTGCACCGCCTCGTACTGGTTGCGCATCCGATCCGTCTGGAGCTCGAACAGGTCGGCGAGATCTTCGGGGTCGGACGATCCTTCAGCCCCTCCACCGCCCGCGCGCTGTCCGTCGTTCTGCTGCACCTGGATGTCGCGATACATCGCGTCGGCGCGCTGCACGAGCGCGAGCGCGCGCTCTTCCGGCGGCAGCGCCCGACGTCCGTTGCGGCGGCCGAGCTGTTCCTCAGCGGCCTTCATCTGCGTGGCGGCCGAATCGAGGATGCGCTGGATCGTCGCGAGCGACGAGTCGCCCGACGTGACGCCGCGCTGGATCATCTGGACCGCGAGCCGCGCGACCTCTTCACGAAGTTGCCCCTGCGCGATCGCCAGCGTGGTGACATCCTCCGCGCGCTGCTTCTCTGAGCGCTGGGCGCTGTCGCGCACCCAGTTGTATGTGCCGGCCACGATCTCGCGCTGGCGCTTGACGAAGTCGCCGGCGGCCGGCGCGCCTTCGCCGGCCTCACCGCCGCCGCCGGATTCGGCCTGCCGATAGTCGCGGGTCCACGGCCGGATCTCGAGGAAGTACACGTCGCTCAGCGCTTCCTGCCCGCGCGCATCGGTGGCCGCCGCATTGTACGCGACGAGATCGCCCGGCTTGAGTCCGAGATCCTCGAGCATCAGCGTGTGGGCGCCCTGTGCCTCCTCGCGCGACGCTGCGGTGGGCGCACGGAGCGCCACGCGCCGCTCGTCGCCGCCGTTCACGCGGTAGCGCAACTCGAGTCCGCGCACGCCGTAGTCGTCCGTGGCGCGCGCTTCGATGGTCACTTCGTCGAGCGCAGAGACCTTGGTATCGCGCCCGGGCGTCTGGATCCGCACCGAAGGCGCGCGGTCCACCAGCGCTTCGACCGCATACTGCACACCGCCTGCGATGCTGCGGCCGTCGTCCGCGATGAGATCCACGCGGTAGAAGCCGTTGTTCCGCACCCGAAAGGACGCACGCAGCTGGCCCGCCGAGTCCGCCGCAAGCGGCACCGAGGCGCCGTCGTCGAACACCAGCGCTCCTCCCGACGCGTGACGGGTGAGCGTCGGCTCGACGATCACGAGTGTCCCGGTCACCGCGGCCACGTCGCCGCCATCCTCGTCGCGCTCGGGACTCCGACCCGTGTACGCTGGAAAGCGCAGCTCGACGGCGAGACGCTGCACCGCCGGCAGATCCAGCACGCGGATCCGGTGTGAGCGCGACCGCACGCCCGCCGCCTCGACGTAGTACTCGGTCGGCGCGGTGATGTCGAAAAGTCGCGTCGTGAAGGCCTCCGCATCCCGGCCCATCGGCAGGCGCACCCACTCGGCCGCGCTGTCACCGCGGAAGACGAGCTCGGCGCCGTCCGCGCTCAGATTCGCGAGCGTCGCCGAGATGTCCAGTGCCCCGCCGCGCGCCACCGAGACGTCGCCAGGCTGCACGGCCACGAGCGGCGCCGGGGGCGTGGCCGCCACGGCGATGCTCCAAGGAGCGAACAGCACGCGCGCGCTGTCGCGCAGCCGCTCGGGTCCGAACACGAGCGCAAGCACGAGGACCGCGACCAGCGCGCCGCCGCCCTTCGCGGCACGCAGCATGCGCGGACGTTCGATCCGCATGCTCTCCGCGATGGGAGCGATGGCGCGCGCGGCGGCGTCCACCACGCGCGCCATCAAGGACGGCGAGGTCGCCGCATCGGACGCCGAGTTGGCCTCCATCGCGGTGAGCAGCGCTTCCTTCAGCTCCGGCGCGCGCGATTCCACATAGAGGGCGAACGCCGCGTCATCTGCGGGCTTGAGGAAAGGCCAGAGCAGCCAGCGGCCAGCCACGGCGAGGATCACGCCGTACCCGACGAACCGACCGACGAGCACGCCGGTGTCCGTGAGTCCGAGCGCGCGTGTCGCCAGCGCACCGACGACCACCGCAAGCAGCACGGCCGCGAGCAGCAGGGCCGCACCCTCCAGCGCCATGCGCTGGCGGTGCTGCCGACGCAGGGTACCCAACAGGAGCTGCAGCTTGTCGCGTCCGGTCATCAGACATTCCCTCCCGATGTCTCGACTGTCGCACGGCGAGCGACGCCGCGCCACCCCCAGGCACTCCACAGCGACTCGGCGACGAGCGCGGCGGCCACCAGCAGCAGCAGTGCGCGCCAGAGGAGTTGCCGTCCCTCGACCTCCACCGCGGTCGCGGGCGTGTTGGCGCGCGCCGCCTCGTCACTCACCCGGCCGACGCCGAGCAACAGCTCCCGCGGATCGGCCGACGTCAGATCTGACTCGCTCGCTGGCGGATTCACCGCCGTGAGCGCTCGCGGCGTGCCGTCCACACGCTCCTCGTACGCGGCGTACACGCCAGGGAGCTCGAGCGTCACCACGGGCACGGATTCCGTACCGAGCTCTGGCCGCAGCAAGTCCCCGTTGGGCGCGAGCACGACCGGCGAGCGACGAACGCCCCGCGGCGACCACACGTCGCCCGTGGCGCGAGCGAGTGGTGCGCTCGCGTGACCGCTGCCGTGGAGCACCAGCCGGCGCATCAGCGGCAGGAACGCGGGCTGCAGCGGCAGGTCGCCCTCTCGCACGTCGAGCGCCATCGCGTTGACGATGATGCGCCCCTCGCCCGCTCGGCGTTCGAGCACCGCGGGCGATCCGTCGTCGAAGCGCGCGAGCACCTCGGCGCCGACCGCCGGTGTGAGCCGCGCGTAGCGCCAGAAGCGCGGAGCGCCGAGCGCGGCGGGCGTGCTGCGGAATGGCGCGAAGAGCGCGTGATCGTTGCGCGACTCGCCGAGGACCGCGCCACCGGCGAGGCGCCGGTCTGCCAGCCCGTCCACGCTCGCCGTCGCGAACACTGACGCGCGACGCGGCGCGAGACGGACGCCAGCGTGCGCCACCACGCCTCCGCCCGCATTCACCCAACGGTCGAGCGCCGCGCCCGCGCTTCCGCCGGGCGGCATCACGTCCCAGAACACCAGCAGCGACGACCGCGCCAGCAGTTCAGGACTCAACGTGCGCACGCCACGCCGCTCGACCCGCACAGCGGGCGCGCGGCCGATCGAGAGCGCGCGCTCCAGGTACAACGTTTCGTCGCTCGCAAGGTCGTCTGGGGTGAGGATGACCACGTGCAGCGCGTCATCTGGACTCAGCGCGAAGTGGTAGACATCGTCGGCAGGGAGTTCGTCGGCGCCGAGCCGCACTTCGCCCCGCACCGCACCGGTCGGCGCTGCGATCGCGTCGAAGATCACGGTGCGCTCGCCGCCGAGTGGCAGCGCCACCTCGCGGGACGCGACCTCCCGTCCGGCGATCAGCAACGTCACCTGCGTGTTGCGCGGCGCGGTCAGCTCCCGCGCCACGATGCGCGCCTGCACGCTCAGCGTCGTACGTCCGCCGGCGGAAGCGCGCCGCGCTTCCACGCCGAGTAGGCTCACGTTCGCGCGACGGGCAGCCGTCGGGGAGACCGTGCGGAGCGGAACGCCTTCCGGCCACTCCAGCCCGGCGACACCGCCAAGCCCCGACCGCTGAAGATCAGAGATGACGACCACGTCCAGCGCAGCGGGTGGCGCCGAGGCGACCAACCCACGCGCCGCGCGCAATGCGGCGCCGAACCGCGTGGCGCGCGGTCGGGGCTGCGCGGCATCGATCACCGCGCGCGCCGCGCCCACGTCGGCCGTCCAGTCGAGCGCGAGCGTCGCCTCTTCGTCAAACAGCACCACCGCCACGCGGTCGTCGGCACCAAGCGCGTCGAGTTGCGCGCGCGCCGAGTCGCGCGCCGCGCTCCACGTGTTGCCATGTCCCATGGACATCGAGCGGTCGATCGCGAGGACCAGCGCGCGTGCGCGGTCACTCGTCGCGACCGCTGCGGGCTCCCCAGCGTACGGCCGCGCGAACGCCATCACCAGCAGCGCGACGATGAGTGCACGCAGGACCAGCAGCGGCCAGTCGGTCACGCGACGACGATCCGCGCTGCGGATCGGGAGCCGTACGAGGAACATCAGCGACGGAAAGCGCACGGGCGACGACTCGTTCCGATCCCGCAGATGCATCCAGAGCGGGATCCCCAGCGCGAGGAGCCCCGCGAGGAAGGCCGGGACGAGGAAGCTCAGCCCCATCAGCGCACCCGTCCGGTCGCGAGGCGTCGGTCGAGATACGTGTGCAGCGCGGCGTCGAGCGGCTCATCGGTGCGGAGTCGCACGTAGTCGGCGCCCGCCGCACGGAAGCGCTCGACGAGCGCCTCACGGTGCGCACCAAAGAGCGCGAGATACCGGGTGCGCGTCTCCTCGGGACGCAGCGGGATCCGCGTGCCTCGCTCGCCGTCCTCGAAGACCAACGGACCCTCGAAGGGAAACTCCTCCTCCGCCGGATCCACCAGGTGGAACACGATCACGTCGTGGCCGCGCGCACGCAGCACGTCCACGGACTCGCCCAGTTCCGTCGGCTCGTCGTAGCAGTCGGTGACGAGCACGACGATCCCCGGCCGCGAAGCCACGTCCGCCGCGCGCCGCACGGCAGGCCCGATCGTCCCCTCACCCCCAGGCGCCGCGCGCCCGAGGGCGTGGAGCAGCAGCTGCAGATGCCGTGTCGACGGCGGAACGATCTCGCCGAGCGAGTCCGAGAAGGTCGCGAGCCCCACGCGATCGCCGTTGCGCTGCGCCAGCCACGCGAGCGAAGCCACGAGCATCCGCGCATACGCGAACTTGTTCACGCCCGCGCTCGCGAAATCCATCGATCCCGACGCGTCGAGCACAAAGAGGACGCCGGCGTTGGTGTCGGCGTCGTACTCCTTCACATAGAAGCGGTCGGTGCGCGCGTAGGCCTTCCAGTCGATCCGCCGCAGATCGTCGCCGGGCTGATACGCGCGATGCTGCGCGAAGTCGAGTGAGAGTCCCTTCCGCGCCGACCGATGCATGCCGTGCAGGAACCCATCCACGACCGTGCGCGCCAGCAGCGGCAGGTCAGCGATCCGCGCCAAGAGCGCGGGATCGAGGAGGGTGGCCGGCGCGACGCTCACGTCACCGGGCGCCGGTCGGCGTGGGCACGTGCGCCACCAGGCGATCGATCATCTGGTCGGTCGTGATCTTCTCGGACTGCGCCTGAAAGTTCAGGATCAACCGGTGCCGCATCACGGGGTGCGCAAGCGCAGCAATGTCCTCTGACGTGGCGTGACTCCGGCCCTGCAGGAGCGCGCGCGCCTTGGCCCCCAGCACCAGCGCCTGCGCGGCACGCACCGACGCACCGTAGGACACCCACTTCCGAATGAAGTCCGGCGCATCCGGCTCGACCGGACGGCTCGCGCGCACCAGCGCCACCGCGTAGCGCGTCACCGCGTCCGCGACCGGCACGCGGCGCACCACGCGCTGATACGCCAGGATCTCCGCGCGCGTCACCACCGACTCCACGTCGTCCGGCGCCATGCCGGTGGTCCCCTTCACCACGGCGACCTCGTCCTCGGCCGGCAGATAGTCGAGCAGCACCTCCAGCATGAAGCGATCGAGCTGCGCCTCTGGCAGCGGGTACGTGCCTTCGAGCTCGATCGGATTCTGCGTCGCAAAGACGAAGAACGGCGGCTGCAGTTCGTACGTGCGCCCCTGCACCGTCACGCGCCGCTCCTGCATGGCCTCGAGCAGCGCCGACTGCGTCTTGGGCGGGGTGCGATTGATCTCGTCCGCAAGCAGCACGTTCGCGAAGACCGGCCCGCGCATGAACGCGAGCTTGCGCTGCCCCGTGGCAGGGTCGTCCTGGATCACGTCCGTGCCGGTCACATCCGACGGCATCAGGTCCGGCGTGAACTGGATCCGCGAGAACGACAGATCCAGCGCACGCGACAGCGTGGAGATGAGCAGCGTCTTCGCGAGGCCCGGCACACCCACGAGCAGGCAGTTCCCGCCGGCGAAGAGCGCGATCAGCGCCTGTTCCACCACCGCCTCCTGCCCGACGATCACCTTGCGCAGCTCGGCGGATATCCGGCCGCTCGCCGCGTGCAGGCGGTCAGCGAGCTCCGCGTCGTCGAGCGCGTCGAGCTCCCGCAGCGCGTCGGAGGTCGGGTCGGAGAGAGTGCCAGTCACGAAAGATCCTCGTTGCAGGGAGAAAGAGTTGGCTCAGCGAGACAGCGCGTACACGATGTAGTTGATCCCCAACTTGTAGGCCTCGTTGGAGAGATCGATCGGGAAATAGCCCTGATCCGAGTACTCCCAGTACTCCGAGAGGTCGTTGTTCTGGTTGATGATCATGAGCAACCGCTTCGTCGGGTCGTTGTCCTCGAAGATGCCCCAGAACTCCGACCTGAGGCCGTAGTACGGATGCGTGTAGTCGAGATTCGGGATCCGATAGAACGAGTCGAAGATCGGATGCTCGGCCGTGAGCTGGACCAGCCGATGCTCGGGAAGCACCCGGCGCAGCTGCGCCGCAAGGTTCAGAAAGTGATCGCCGGCAAAGTCGTCGAAGATCAGGAACCCGCCCTTGAGCAGGTAGGCGCGCAGCGCCACCACTTCCGGGTCGCTCGGGCGCCAAAAGCCCGGCTCCGCCATGTACGCGACCGGGTACTTGAACAGGTCCTTGTCGGTCAGCGAGACGATCACGCTGCCGGCGCGCTGCACCTGGATGGTCGTCAGCTCACTCAGGATCGCCGTGAAGTTGCGCTCGGCGCGTGGGTAGTCGTGGAACCACGGCTCACCCCCGCCGCCGCGCCCACCGCCGAACCCATCGAGGGAGACCGAATACCGGATCCGCGCGAACGTGAAGCGTCCGTCGTAGGGAACGTTTGCCGCCGGCTCCGGAGAGCGGCCGCGGCCGCCGTCGCGGCCACCACGCCCGCCACCCTGTGCCTCCGCCGTCGCCGGCACCGCGCCGAGCAGACAGACCGCCGCACCCAGGGCCAGTCTCCGACCGAACGTCATCGCGCCTCCCCAGGTGGACGTGAACGCAGCTCCAGCAGCAGTGCCTGCGCCGGCTCGTAGGTCGGCGCCACCTCCAGTACCCGCAGGACCTCCCGCCGCGCCGCCGCCGGATCGCCGGCGTCGCGCAGCGCTCGCGCCAGCTCGTAGCGTGCCGCGAGCGCGTCGCCGGGACCGAGCGCCAGGATGACGCGCCATTCGCGCACCACCCGACCCGTCAGTCCGGCCCGCCGCGCCGCCTCGGCGATACGCCGGTGCCCTTCTATATCATACGGCCAGACCCAGAGAGAACGTTCGAGCGCTGTCACGAGCGCGGAATCGTTGCCAGCGCGCTCTGCGGCGGCGATCGCCCGGGCGACCGGGGCCAGGTCCGTATCTCCGCCCGGCTCCGCGCGCCCCGGGGCCTCGGCGAAGCGACGCTCCATCCAGGCCGTGAATCGCCGATCCATCGTCCCGGCGTCCACCCGCAGCACCCGGGCGAATACCTCCGGCGTACCGAGCCCTTCGGCCCAGGCGCGCAGCATGGCACCGGTGGCGGCAGCGCCGAACTCTTGCTCGATCATCTCGACCACCAGCGAGGCCTGATAGTACGAGCGCCCGATCTCGCCGGGATCACGCGGGCGGACGAATCCCTCGCTCAGCGTGCTCACCGGACGCAGCTGCCCCGCGCGCAGGGCGCGCAGGAAATCCGGCCCGGCCACCGCACCCCACCCCTCGCGCGCGCGCCGCTCCTCCAGCACCGACACCCCTTCCGAGAACCAGCGGGGCACGCGATGCGCCGAGAGTCCGAGCGTGAACGTGTGCGCAAGCTCGTGCCACGCGGTCGAGCCCCAGTTGAACGTCCCCTGTGGGCGCGCCGATGGCGCGTCCATCGCGAGCACGGTACCGAAGCTCACCCCGAGCGCGCCGAGTCCAGTGAGCCCCACGGTGCGCACGGAGAAGTCCGCGTGGCGGTCGAAGAGCTCGAGGCGGATCGGCGTCGGGGGACGAAAGTCATAGCGCCGCGCGAGGGCGTCGTAGGCTTCCTCGAGCAGCGGAGCGAGGTACGGAACGAGCACGTCGAGCTCTCGTTGCGACGCTACATAGGTGAACCGTCCGAGCGTGACGCTTCGGAAGCCCGCCATCTGATCGAGCAGATCGAGCGTGTTCTTGTGCCAGAGATGGAACGGGTCCACGGCAAAGGCGCGTTCGATCATCGCGCGCCCACCGGCGATGTCGCCGAGCCGGAGGCGATTGGTGCCGAGCGCGCCGAGCGCGAGCACGGAGTTCGAATCGAGCGCTACGGCGCGCGCAGCGAACTGCTCGGCCTCGGCGTATCGACGCTGTCGCGCGGCGGCGTCCGCCACCACCGAATAGAAGGCCACCGGACGCGGCGATCGCACGGCTGCCTCGCGTTCGGCAAGGCGCCAGGCGGCGGAATCTCCGCGGGTCCAGGCGACCGCACCGAGTACACCCCAGGCCTCCAGCATCGTGGGATCGGCGACGAGCGCACGCCGTGCGGCGACGAGCGCGGAATCGTACGACTCGCTCTCCAGCATCAGGCGCGCGACCGTGAACTGCGCGGGCGCGAGCAGCGGATCCTGCGTCGTCGCGCGACGCGCGGCGGTCAGGGCGTCGCCGCTGCCCTCGAACTCCATCACGCGCGCGAGCCCCAGCAGCGCCCGCGGATGCTCGGGCGCGCGCGTGAGCACGCTCTCGTATCCGAGCTTGGCATCGGGAGCGTTGTAGCGCTCGAGGAAGAGATCGGCGGCGCGCACGGCTGCGTCGAGATAGGTGCTGTCCAGCGCGGTGGCGGCGTCGAAGGCGCGGAGCGCTCCGCGCACCGCGTCCGGGTCGCCGGCAGCGAGGATCAAGTAGGCGCGGCCCGCGGCCACCCGATCGCGGGCGCTCCACGCCGCGCGTTCGGCGCCATACACGCGCACGAGTGCGAGCGCGCGCTGCTCGGCCTCACGCACGTTGCCGCGACGCAGCGCGAGCTCCGCGCGCAGCACTTCGGCCACGCGTTCGCCGGGGTCGCCAGCGCGCACGAGCGCGAGCGCGGAGTCCGCGGCGGCCAGCCGGCCGCGCCGCACCATCAGCTCCGCGAAGGCGACGCGGGTGGCCGCGCCGCCGGCCTCGGCGCGGCGTTCGGCCTGCGGCACGCGCCCCGCATCGAGGAGGGACTCGATCTCGCGCCACGCATCCGCGTTCTGCGCCGGGAGGTCCGTCGGTCCGGCGATCAGAGCGACCAGGGCGAGCACGGCGCAGCCTGTGCGCCGTGTGCCGCGCGCGTATCGTTGGCGCACGACACGGCGGGCGGATGCCCCGAACCTCACGGCCGCCCTCCCGCAGCGCGGATCTCCGCGCTCTTCTCGGCGATCAGCACCAGGATCCGCTCCAACTCGCGCTCGTAGTCGGCGGCGGGCATCTGCTCCTTTCGGCCGCGCAGGGTCGTCAGTTGCGCCTCCAGCGCCCGCCGCTCGGCGATCAACGCGCGCACGCGCGGATCGTCGCTTCCGGCTGGCGGTGGACCAAAGGCCAGGCGCGCCGCGAGGATCGTGTCGCTGAGTACGGCATGCTCCGTGCGCATCGTCCCGGCGGTCTCGTAAGAGCGCACCACAGCCGCGTCCGCGTACTCGAAGGCCTCCCGAACGGTGATGCGACCGTCCTTGTTCGCGTCGGCCTCCTGCGTGGCGAGTCCGCGACCAAAGAAGGTCGCAAAGAGCGACTCGTTCCGTTCGTACGCACTGCGCGTCGCCGTGATGACCACGCGGCCGGCGCCGCGGAGGACGTCTACGAAGTCGCCGCTCGCGCTCGATGCGTTCACGAAGATCACGGACTGCCGCGAGAATCCCGCGATCCAGCTTGCGAAGTCAGCGGCAGTGGGATCCGGCCCGGGCAGGTTCACGCGCGAGCCCTCCCGCTCACCTCCGCCGTGGCCGATCAGCACCACGAGCAGTTGATCCCCAGGGGCCACGCGACGCGAAAGCTGCAGGAACGCGCTCTCCACGCCTTCGCGCGTTGCACGGCCGCGCATCCGCGCGGGGTCGATCCCCGGCTCCTCCGCGAGCCAGATCAGGCTCGAATCCGCCACGCGCCACTGCCTGCGTGCCGCGTCGTGGATCGCCGCGCCGGTCTCAGCGAACGAGCGCGCGAAGCGCGGCTCGCCCGCGAGGCCGCTGATGATCAGCACGTGGGTCTGCTGGGCACCGAGCGTGGGCGCGTCGACCGAGAATGCGGCGATGCTGAGTGCGAGGGCCGACAACGCGGCGCACATTGCGGCAGGCAGCGCGCGCACGCTCACGCCAGGCCCCGCGCGCGCCGCAGCGCCCATTCGCCGCCGAGCAGCAGCGCAAGCAGCAGGAACACGATCGGCATGTCCCAGAGATCCAGCGACTCCCGCACGGTGACGCCGCTCGACGTGTACATCACGTCTTCTGCGAGCCGTCCGGCGTCCGCGAGCGGGTAGTAGCGCCCGCCCGTGGACTCCGCGATCCGCCGCAGCAGCGGGGTGCGGAGTTCGGCTTGTTCGACGTCGGCTCCCGCGTCGTCGGCGAGCAGTGCCGTCGGCGTCGCGCGCACGGTGTCGCGGCCGCGGCGCGCCTCCGCGGTGATGGCGTGCAGGCCAGCGCCGTTGGCGACGTAGCGCGCAGAATAGACGCCGTCCTCGCCCAGCACCCATTCGAGGGGAACCATGGTGTGGCTCCCGTCCGGAGCCTCCACGCGCACCTCGACCGCGGCGTCGTTCACGTCGAGATAGCCGTCGTCCGCCACGCGCGCGCGCAGGGTCACCGGCTCACCGGGCGCCGCGATGGACGGTTGCACCGTGAGCTCCAGACGGTCGGGCGACTCTTCGGCGATGCTCCGCACCAGCTGCCGCCAGAAGGTCTCGTGGGCGCGGTCCTCGACCGGAATATCCGCGTGCATCCGCCAGAGCCAGCTGTCCTGCGCACTGAACACGAACGCCGTGCCCCGCCCGAACCGTTGCGAGGCCAGGATCGGCACGTCCACGGTCGATCCTTCGCGCCGGCCCATCAGCAGGGCCGTCGCCCCGGGGCGCAAGGACCCCACCGCGTTGGCGAGCGTGAGCGGCGGCAGCGAATCCCACCGACGCGCACTCGCGCTGTCGGAGAGCGCCAGCCGCAGCGCGGGCGTGACGCGTCCCGCGTCCGTGGGGCGCACGCGATACTCGACCACCGGCGCATCGGCGAGCATGGCGGCCGCGTCGAGTCCGACCGGAAGCACCTCAGCCACGGGCGTTCCCCGGAAGCCGCCCTCGGCGAGCGCGTTCCGTCCGCCGATCGCGAGCAGGCCGCCGCCGCGCCGACTCACGAACTCGCCGAGCATACGCAGTTGATCCGGCGTGAAGAACGCCGCCTCGATGCTGCCGAGGATCACTGCGCGATACGTGAAAAGCTCCGCGCGCGTCGCTGGGAACCCTTCGGCGAGTTCCAGCGAGTCTCGCACTCCGAGTCGCAGGAACTTGCGCTCTGCGCTGCGGAGCAGCGTCACGAGTTGCAGTGCGCTGTCGGTGGCGACCGCACGACGAATGAAGCCGAGCTCGGGCCGCGGTTCGCCGTCCACGTAGAGGATCCGATCCGGACCCGCGCGCACCTCGACGATCCCGTGCGCTTCGTTGTTCTGCGCCACGGTCTCACGCGGAAGCACGGGCGCGCGCACCGTCAGCCGGTGCACGCCAGGCGCGAGCGTGGAGAGCGGGATCTGCACGCGCGAGATCTCCTCGCGCGAGGGGAGCGTGACCGTGGTCTCACCCACACGCCGACCATCCGCCTCGGCGACCAGCGTGACGCGCTCTCCGCCAACACCGCGCAATCGCAGTGTGACATCGGCCAGCAGGGTCGCGCCCGCGAGCGGTCGGGAGGGGTATGCGACGCGCTCGATCGCGATATCGCGCGGGAAGCGCTCGAGTCCCACGCCCACCGCATGCACGGGCACGCGCCGGGCGCGCAGCGCGAGCAGCGCGGGCTCGAGATCCTGCGCCGCGTTGTCCGCCCCGTCCGAGACGAGGATCATCCCGGCGAGCGGCGCCCCCGCGAGTTCCTCTCGCGCGCCCTGCAGTGCGGCGGCGAGGTCGGTCCGCGTGCCCGCAGCGGAGAGCGATGCCGCGCCCGCCGCCGGCCGCACGTCCGCGGCGAACCGATAGAATCGCAGCGAGAAGCGGTCTCCGAACGCGCGCACCAAGGCGGCCGAGTCGCCGAACGCGCGCTGCACCGCCGCTGTACGCGTGCCCTCCGGCGCGTCGTTGATCTGCATCGACCGCGAGTCGTCGAGGAGGATCGCGAGCACATTCCGCTGCGGCACCGCGCTGGTGATCACAAGCATCGGGCGCCAGAGCGCGGCGACAACGAGAAGGACCGCCGAGGCCCGCAGCACGCCGAGCGCCACTCGCTCCCGCCGACGCACTCCCTGCAAGCGACTCTGGGCGACGAGGACGAGCGCCACCGCCAGTGCACCCAGGGTCACCAACAGCGCCGGCGCGAGGACGGGCCCCCATACCAGCTCACCGCGCTCCCAGACGCGTGACGGGTACTTGAAGAAGAAACTGAGGAGTGCGTCCATTGTCTTTCAGTTACGCGCTCGGGAGACGTCGCGCTGTCGGGACGCAGAATCTACGGTGCGGATCTGGGTATCGCCCGGAGTCTGCGGGACGCATCTTCCAACACTTCGACCCTCGAACTCGACCCAACGTTGCCCTCGCGGGGAACGGGAGACGCTGCGTGACCGGAAAGTCGCTGGAGATCGCCGTCATCGGTGGTGGGATCGCGGGCCTCTCGGCTGCGTGGGGACTCAGTGCGCGCCATCGCGTTACGCTGATGGAGCGTCACCCGGTCGTGGGGATGGACGCGCACTCGATCGACCTCGCCCACGACGGCGACTCCGTGCGCGTGGACGTGCCGCTGCGGGTGCTGTACGAGGGCTACTACCCGACGCTCATCGCGATGTATCACGCACTCGGCGTGCATCTCGAGCGCACCAACTACGCCGGCTCGTTCAGCCATCTCGGCGGCGCGAGCTACTACCGCTACGCCAACCGGATCGTCGGCGGGCGCTCGATCCCGCTCCCCGCTCTCCCGCTGGGTGGCGCGGCGCTGCGCATCAACCGCGATCTGCTCCGCTTCTATCGTCTGGCTCCACGCGCGCTCACCGAACTCGGCGAGAGCGCCGAGCCGCTGGGGTCCTGGCTCGATCGCAGCGGGTTCGGCGCGGATTTCGCCGAGGGATTCCTGATCCCGACGTTCGCGGCGGTCTGCACGTGCACCACGGCGTCCGTGCGTGCGTATCCGGCGCGCGTGATCCTCGACTACCTCACGCGCGGACTGACCTTCGGCGGTGTACGGCGCGTGGTGCTGGGCACCCGCGAGGTCGTGAATCGGCTCACCGAACCGCTCGCGGCGGTCCGATGCGGCATCGCGGTGCGCGCCCTCATGCCGGAGGCGGACGGCGTGCGCGTGCATTGGGACGGAGGCGACCAGCGGTTCGATCACGTCGTGGTCGCCACGCAGGCGAATCACGCCGCGGCGCTGCTTGCCGCCGCGTATCCGCGCGAGCGGGAAGCGCTCGAGCGATTCGCGTACGAGGCAAGCGAGGTGATCGTCCACACGGACCGCGCGCTGGCACCGCGCGATCGCCGGCACTGGGCGCCGGTGAATCTCATTTGCAGCGCCGAGCACGACAAACCCATGGCGACCATCTGGATGAATCGGGTGCAGCCCGCCCTGCTCAAGCGCTCGCCGGTGTTCCAGACGTGGAACCCGATCCGTGCGCCGCGAGAGGAGACCGTGCGCGCCGTGGCGCGCTTCGAGCGGCCCCTCGTGAACGCTGCTTCCCTCGAGGCGGCGCGCGCGTTGCGGAACGTGCAGGCGCAGCCCGGTCGACACCTCTGGTTCTGCGGGTCCTACATGGGCCCGGGCATCCCGCTCTTGGAATCCGCGGCGCGCACCGCAGCCGATGTGACGGCTGCGATCAACGCTGGCGACGATAGGTCGCTTCGACTGCCCGCCCCTCTGCTCCGTCCGGCTTGATGTTGTAGGCCCGCATCACGAACGTGTCGGCGTCGACCAATTCGAGTTCGGTGCGCCATCCCCAGTCAGGCCCAGAGGGCGCCGGGTAGTGCCCGAGGATCTTCACCGCACCGACGTCGACGATCCCCCCGCGGCACGGCATCATGCGGTGACTGTAATGGAACGTGTCCGCGAAGAATCCGGCGCACGACTTGGACTCCGGATCATCGCCAAGCACCACACCGCCCACCTGCGGCTTTCCTTTGTACTCCCACTGGTAGCGCACGGAGAGGAACTGGTCGCCGATCGCCCCCTCGACCATCGCTGCGGTCTCGCACTCGATGGCGGGATCCGTGGGCATGAACCAGAGCTTGTACCGACCCTTCCACCCGCCCATCGCGCCCTGCAGTGACTTGGGGATGCTCATCGGGGCCTCGCCAGTTCGGCTTGCTGCAGGTGACGGTGCTGGTGCCGCGGCAGGATCAGGAGGGCGGAGTAGAGGTCGTAGGTGACGGCGTCCGCGAAGGGCGACCGCACGCGCACCTTGTGCAGCGGCAACCCGTCGGCGAGTCGCACCAACTCGATCTGGTCGCGCTGCAGCGTGCTGAACTCTGCGATCAACTCCTCCTTTGGAGCCGCGGACGTGGGCACGAACGCAGGCGAGGTGGGGAGCTTGAAGAGGCGCCAGCGCCCGATCCGCGGCAAGGGACCGATCGTCGCGGAGAGCAGGAAGCCCACGAGGGTGCGCCGATAGTGGCGCGGCACAGATCCCCCGAGGGCACGCGCGTCATCCAGCGCGCCGCGCAGCAGAGGCACGTACGCGCGGCCCGTGAGATTCAGATGTGCCACACACTCGGCGGCGCTCCACGACTTCGGCGTCGGTCGGCGGCCCCACACCTCCGCGGGCGTCTCCTCCGCGAGCCGCCCCAGTCGGGCGCTGGCGAGGTCGAGCTGTTGAATGATGTCCGCCAATTGCAGGTGCACGAATGGCGTCCTGTCGGAGTCCTCGGTAAGATGAAGCGCTGCGGCCTGAGCCGCGAGCAGTTCCCGCCACTCCAACCCGATCAGGTCTCCATGCGCCGCCTTCTGCTCTCCTCTCTCAGCCTCGCACTTCTCGGCGCGCCCGCGCTCCTCCAGGCGCAGACGCCGCTTCAGCGCGAGCTCGACCAGCGCGCGGCCGCGATCAACGAGAAGGTCGTCGCCTGGCGGCGCGACATCCATCAGAATCCCGAGCTCTCGGGCTTCGAGGAGCGCACCGCGCGGGTGGTGGCGGCGCATCTGCGCGCGCTTGGCATGGAAGTGCGCACGAACGTTGGCGGGCACGGGGTGGTCGGCGTGCTGCGCGGTGGTAAGCCGGGACGCGTCGTGGCGCTCCGCGCCGACATGGATGGCCTGCCGGTCACCGAGTTGGTGGACCTGCCGTTCCGCTCGCGTGTGCGGACGCAGTACAACGGACAAGAGGTCGGCGTGATGCACGCCTGCGGCCACGACAATCATGTGGCGATCCTGATGGGCGCGGCCGAAGTGCTCGCAGGCATGAAGGCGAACATCCCGGGCACGGTGGTCTTCATCTTCCAGCCGGCCGAGGAAGGGCACCCGAACGGCGGCGGCGGCGCCGAGCGCATGCTCGCGGACGGCGCCTTCGATTCGCCCAAGGTGGACGCGGCGTTCGGGCTGCACGTCTGGCCTGGCCCGGCCGGCGCGATCAACTATCGCTCGGGCCCGTCGATGGCCGCCTCGAACTCCTTCACCGTGACCGTGCACGGCGTGCAGACGCACGGCGCGCGTCCGTGGAGCGGCGTCGATCCGATCGTCGTCGGCTCGCAGATCGTGCTCGGCCTCCAGACCATCGTCTCCCGCCAGACGGACATCACGGCGGTGCCGGCGATCGTCACTGTGGGCATGCTGCACGGCGGCGTGCGCTCGAACATCATCCCCGACAGCGTCGTGATGCAGGGGACGATCCGTACCTTCGAGCGGGCGCAGCGCGATTCGATCTTTGCGCGCGTGGCGCGCACCGCGCAGCACATCGCGATGGCGTCGGGTGCTCGCGCGGTGGTGCGGGTCGACTCCGGCTACCCGGTCACGAGCAACGACCCGGCGCTCACGGCGCAGATGCTTCCGACGATACAGCGGGTCGCCGGCCGCGATCAGGTCACCGTCGGCGCGCTCGTGACGGGCGCCGAGGATTTCTCGTACTTCCAGGAGCGGGTGCCAGGACTGTTCGTCTTCCTTGGCGTCACCCCGCGCGACCGTGATTGGCGCCTCGCGCCGGCCAACCACTCACCGCACTTCTTTGCGGACGAGTCGGCGCTGCCGGTGGGGGTGCGCACGATGGCCGCGCTGGCGATCGACTACCTCAGCGCCCCGGCTGCACCCCGGGGCCGCTAGCGGCGCTCAGGCCGCGAGCGACTCGCCGCACGCACCGCAGAACCTCGACGTCTTGGTCTCCACCTCGGCGCCGCAGCGCAGGCACGCGGCGCCGAGGTAGCGTCCGCAGTCCGAGCAGAATAGCGCGTCGGACTCCGGACGCGGCCCGCAGTGCTCGCACGTGAGCGCGCGGGCCCGCGCCCTCGCGATCAGCGCTTCGGCGGCGTCCTCGGCCGCATCGAGCGTAGCTGGTGTAGCGCGCGCGGCGCGCGCCGCGTCGACAATCGCGCCGGCCTGCGCCTCGCGCGCCCGGAGCTCCTCAAGCGCGCGCGGCGTGTACGTCGCCTTCAGCGTGGCGTAGTCCTCGTCGGACAACTTGCCCGTCTCGCGATCGAACTCGATCTCGCGGAGGGCATCGACCGCCGTGCTTTCGGGCGTGAGCGCGAGGGGCGACTCCGGGGCGGCCGTACGCGCGCCGCGCAGGAGGGGGGTCATTACGTAGGCCAGCGCCGCGACCGCACCGAAACTGCCGATCAGAAGCGCGAGCACCTCAGCCATCCTCGCGCAGCGCGCGCTCAAGCCGCTGCATCTCGTCGGCAGTTGCGCCGGCCGCTTCGGAGCGCGCCGAAGGCGCCGCCGCCCGCGCCGCGTCCTGCGCAGCGCGCGTCGCGGCGGCGCGCACCGACCAGCGGCGCAGCATCAGCGTCAGCAACAGCGCACCGGTGGCGAGCACGATCCCCGGCGCGAGATACCCGAGCCAGTTGAAGCCCTCCTTCACCGGCGCGGTCAGCGCGACCTCGCCGTAGGTCTCGACGAACGCCGCGAGGATCTCCTCCTCGTTGTAGCCGCCCGCGATCAGGCGCATCACGTCGCGATGCATCGCTGGCGAGACCGAGCAGGTGAAGTCGGTGGTGCGGCAGGTGTAGACGTCGAGGATGCAGCCGCACTGACACTTCAACCGCTTCTCGAGCGCGTCGCGCTGATCGTTGTCCAGCAGCGGCGTCGCGTCCGGCTTGGGAGGGCGCATCGTGGGCCGGAACGAACCCTGGTCCATCGGGACGAAATTCGTCGGCTGCTGACCCCCGAGGGAGCGCGCGCCGAGCGCCGCAGCCGTGGCCACCGCACCGAACACGCCGAGAAGGAACTCGCGACGCCCCGCGCGAGAGTCGAGTGCGACGTCCACTGTGTGACGCTCGCTCACGGAACCGCCGCCGCCTCGCGATGCTGCGGCTCCATCTCCGCCACATAGCCGCTCTGCCGCTTCCGCTCGCTCTGCGGCCACATCACGATCAGCCCGCCGAGCGCCATCAGGATCCCGCCGTGCCAGACCCAGACCACGAGCGGATTGAAGTTGATCCGGATCTCCGCGCGGTCACCGACCACGCCAGCCAGCACGAGATACACATCCTGGCTCTGCTGATAGAGGATCCCGACCTCGGTGGACGGCTGGAAGCTCGGATTTCCGCGCGTGTCGAAGTGCTGCCGCTTCTCGCTCGTCAGCACCGGGTACTCGCGCCCTTCCATGACCGGGCGCAGCGCGATGGCGGTGACCTCGCGGTTCATCGCCTTGAACGCCGAGATCCCTTCGCTCGTGAACGTCCACGAGCGGCCGTAGGGATCGGTCGTCGTGAACTGCTCGCCATCGGCCAGGGTCACGTCGTGCTCCTGCTTGAACGCCATCCCCGCGAACGCGGAGAAGAGGATCACGATCCCCGCGTGCACGATGTAGCCGCCGTAGCGGCGACGATTCCGCGCGACGAGCCGCACGAAAGCGAGCGCGAAATGCTCGCCGTGCATCCGCATCCGCGCGCCGACGCCCTTGTAGAACTCCTGCAGGATCGTCCCCGCCACGAAGCCCGCGAGCGTGAACGCCATCATGGGCGAGAGCCCGCGCACGCCGAGGGCGAAGAGCGCTGCGCCGATGAACAGGCCGAAGAACGCCGGAAACGCGAACTGGCGCTGGATGTTCGCCACCGACGCGCGCCGCCACGCGATCAGCGGCCCGATGCCCGTGAGCGCGAGCAGCAGCAGGCCGAGCGGCACGTTCACCGAATTGAAGAACGATTCACCGACCGTGATCTTCGTTCCGCGCACCGCCTCGCTGAGGATCGGGAACAGCGTGCCCCAGAGCACGCTGAACGCGATCCCGACGAGCACGAGGTTGTTGTAGAGGAACGCCGCCTCGCGGCTGATCATCGCCTCGAGCTCGGCCTTCGACTCCAGATCCTTGAGTCGGATCGAGACGAGCCAGACCGTCACGACCACGAGCAAGACGAGGAACGTGGCGAACCACGCGCCGATCGGGCTCTGTGCGAACGAGTGCACCGACTGGATCACCCCGGAGCGCGTGATGAACGTGCCGAGGATGCTGAGGAAGAACGTCGTGACGACGAGCGTCACGTTCCACTTCCGGAGCATCCCGCGCTTCTCCTGGATCATGATCGAGTGGAGGAACGCCGTCCCCGTGAGCCACGGGAGGAGCGAGGCGTTCTCGACCGGATCCCACATCCAGTAGCCGCCCCAGCCGAGCTCCACGTACGCCCACCACATCCCGAGCAGGATGCCAACGGTGAGAAAGACCCAGCTGATCAGCGACCACTTGCGCACGGCGCCCAGCCATTCGGCGTCGAGCCGCCGCGTGACAAGTGCGCCGACCGCGAAGCTGAACGGCACCGCAGTCGCGACGTAGCCCAGATAGAGCATCGGCGGATGGATCGCCATCGCCGGATTCTGGAGCTGCGGGTTGAGGCCGCGGCCGTCGGGCGGGATCCACTCGAGCGGCGCAAAGGGGTTCGCGGCGATCGCCGTGGCAGCCACGAAGAAGACGAGCACCGCCGCATTGGTGCCGGTCACCCACGGCATCAGCGCGCGGTTCTTGGCGCGGTTGGTCCACGTCGCGAGTCCCGCATAGCCCGCGAGGATCAGGCACCAGAAGAGCATCGAGCCCGCCTGACCGCCCCAGAACGCCGAGAACTTGTAGATGACGGGGAGATTCGCGCTCGTGAACGACGCGACGTACCGCAGCGAGAAGTCGCTCGTGAGCAGCGCGTTCCAGAGGGCGATGGACGCGACGCCGACGAGTCCGACCGCCGCGTAGAGTCCGCGCTCGCCACTCTGGATCAGGTCTTCACGCTTGAGCCATCCGCCCGCGAACGACGTGGTCAGCGACCAGACGCCCATCAGGAGGGCGATCCAGAGCGAGAGTTCTCCGACGAGGTTCACGGCGTGGGGGTCTCAGGCAGAGCGTGACGCGCCGCGCTCAGCGCGGCGCGGGAACCGGAGCCGCGGCGGGCGTCGCGACCGCAGGCGCGCCAGGCTCCACGACATACGCGGCGCGCGCGGCCTTGTAGCCCTCGGGCGCTTCCTCGTAGCGCGAAGCGCACTTGGCGAGGAGCGTCGTCGCCTGGAACGTCCCGCTCGCATCGAGTCGGCCCTCGACCACCACTTCGACCGAATCCGAGAACGTGTCCGGGATGATGCCGCGATAGACCACCGGGTAGGTGGACTGGCCGTCGGTCATCTGGAACGCGACCTCGCGCCCCGACTCGTGACGCACGACACTGCCCGGGACGACCTTGGCCCCGACCTTCACCCCAGTGCCGACGAGCGTCGGGTCCGCCGCGACCTTGGCGTGCAGTTCCCCGGGGGTCAGGAAGTATATGCCAGTGTCCTTGATGGCTCCGGCCATCAGGACGCCTGCGGCCCCGAGAACGACAACGCCGCCGAGGAGGAATTTTGTGCGTGGGTGCATGACGAAAGGGGCTGGGATGAGGCAAGCCACGGAAATATAGCCGCTGCACGGTCGGCGGTCCGGCCCACTCGGTGGACGTTACCGCAAGGCAAGGTTGAGTTCACCCGGTCTAGTGGACCGCCGGGTTAGCCTGCCCTGAGCATCTGCACTTCGTATTGCACTGGTGACCCGCCGCACGGAGTCTGCGACAGAGGCGCGGACTGCCGTAGCGACGACGCGGTCGGTAGAACTGTTGACGCGCGTGCATCAAGAGCGCCGCATCGGCCTGCTTCCGCAAGCCACACGGCTCGGCAGGCTACGATGCGTGGCGGGCGCAGCCCGTCGGACCGCGGCGGCACGCCGACACGGCGCTCACGGTTGTTTGAGACGCCAGATCGAGTAGTCCCGACGATGGCCGACTTGGGAGTACCGCTCGAACCTCGCTCCGAACCTCCGGTCCTCGGCCAACCATGTCAGATAGTTGAACGGGACGCCGCCGAAGTACGGCTTTGACAACCGCTCATCGACGATAACAATCGCGGGCTGCCCATCCAGAAAATCCTCGACCACCATCTGCCGCGCGGAATCGAGCGCAGCGCGATGACGACGGCAGGCGGATGGCGCGCTGCATGCGGGTGCCGCCAGGGCCGCCACGGCACCTGGGACTAGCCACTGGGCTGGAAATCGGCTGGTCCAACGCGCGCGAGTGACGTTGACCAAGGGGAAGGCGGCCGAGACGTTGCTCGACAGCACGAGAATGGCCGGCGCCTCGCCTGCGGTGGCCACAAAGGGAGCAAAGGCCTCGACGTTGGGGTTCCGGTAGGGACCGCGCGCCAACGAATAGGACACCACGAGGAGCGCACCGACCGTAGATGGCCACGCGACGGCTCGGACGTTCCCGGCTCGAATGACGGCACTCCAAGTCAGCACGATGATGAGAAACGCAGTCAGGGGAAGAATCTGATAGTGCCAACCCTTGGCCTGCACCAAGTAGGAGATCGCGAAACCGAGAACGACAGCAAGCAGGCGCGTGGCGACCTGTCGGTCCTCCCCACGACCGGCGTCTCTCAGGACGAGCGCGATCGCGAGCGGAGCGAACACGAGCATCGGCTGCGCGAGCGCCAGGGAGAACCCCGAACCGAAACTTCCGTAGGTCAGCACACCAAGCGGAACGATGCGGGTGAAATAGTCCGGGAAGCCAACCCAGACCAAGGAGACGTACCCGAGCCCCACCACTACCACGGCACCATTGGCCGCCGTAGCGAGCCCGCGGAGGCCGCGCGTTTGCAGACCCACGGCAAGCCAAAGGAGGATCGGAGCAGCAAGGAAATGGGGCTTCAGCGAAAAGCCGATCGCGGCAGCACTGCCGAGTGCGACAGCGGTTACTCTCGTGGTGCGAACACCTCTCGGCGACATCGCGACCGTCAGCAGGTACGGCATCGTCAAGATCAGCATGAGGTGTTCGCGCTGTCCGAAGGCGTCGAACGGCGCGACAAAGAGTGCGAGCAAAACCCCGAGAAACACACCGCGCTTCGCCAGAGGCGTCAGCACCGTCGTGTCCCGCAGCAGGCGCCGAACGGCAAGGAGTGCAACACCGCACAGCGCCACGACGTAGACAACGAACGCCGTCGAATCGGATGTCCCGAACACATCGGCGATCCACAGCGCCGGTACAGTGAGAAAGAACGCGAGCGGCGGGTTGATCTCCATGATGCCAGCGTACAGCGGCACACCAGCAAGCCACTGGCGCGTGGCCACGAGATACCAGCTGGAGTCATGGTTGAGCATCAGCGAGCCGTAGACCAGACTCGCGACAGCCACTGCGACGCCGATCAGCGCGATCGGGATGGGATGCTCACGCCCGAACAGGTCGCCGCTCTCGGCGAGCTGTCTGGCCGGAGTGATCGCCAAGAGTACCGCCGACGGGCTGGCAACCACGACCGCCAGCAGGAACGGCAGCTCCAGCCGGATCGTCATCAACCAGATTACCGCGCCGCTGAGTAGCAGTCCGGCAAGCGTTCGCGCAAGCAACCGCCCCACGTCTCGCCAGTGCCGGGCGGGCTCGACTGCCTGCCACGCGTGCCCACGAGCCACGCTCAGCGCAGCGACGAGAAATCCGATCACGCCGGCCTCGACCGGAGCGACGGCGGCAGCCGCAAACGCGGAGATAGAGACATAGAGGATCGCGGCAGACAACCCGCCACGCCGGCCGAAGTATCGCCGCCGAAGACCGCTGATATTCACTGCGGCGCGCGCACCACCGCGAACAGCGACAACCCGAACGGAGTCGGCACGCGGCCCACCCAGTGACGCTCGACGCGGAAGATCGCGGAAAGCAGGTTGTTGATACCGCTCGAGGGAATCTTGTCGGTGGGCGCCCGCACGCCCGCTCGCCCGCTACAGCCGCGTTGCACCACGGCGAGGGGAAACAGCAAGGAGTTGAAATACCCAATTCGCACTACGCGCTGGCCCGCCGCACTGACGACGCGCTTCAAAGAACCTGCCGTATAGCGCCGATAGTGATGATGCGTGACGTCGTGCGCCGACCAAAGCCAGGGCATCGCCGGTACGGTGATGAGGAGCGTACCCCCTTGTTTGAGTTTTCGAGCGAGGGTTGCGACGGCGGCGACATCGTTCTCGACGTGCTCAAGCACGTCAAAAAGCCCAACGAAGTCGTACGTGGCATCGGGCTCCGCCACGCGATCCGGCAGGGAACCGTCGCTGACCGAGAAGCCACGGCTCGCCGCCAGTCGGCGCGCCTCGGGATCGGACTCGAAACCTTCGACTCGACCATAGCGCGAGAGCAGGGGAAGATTGCCACCGGACCCACATCCCGCCTCGAGGAGGCGCGGCTCGCGGCTCAAGGTCACTTCACGTTCGATCAGCGCTCGGATGATCTCCCGTCGACCAACGAACCACCAGTGGCTCTCCTCTTGGGAGGCCATGCGCTCATAAACGGCACGATCCACGGACGACCCCTTGCGAAATCGGCTAGAGGCCGATGGTAGACTGCACGACGTAGAGCGGGCGGCCCCGTACTTCCTTGGCAATCCGACCCACATACTCGCCCATAATGCCGAGCGCGAGCAGATTGAGCGCTCCCATCGAGAGAACGACCGTGATGATGGACGCATAGCCCGGCGCATCCACGCCGAACACGAGCGTGTGAATGATGATGAAGGCAGCGTACCCAAACGCCACGATCGCGGCACCCCCTCCAACGTAGGTCCAGACGCGCAACGGGGCAGTCGTCGAGGCGGTGAGGCCATCCAACGCGAAGTTCCACAGTCGCCAGTATTTCCACTTCGAAGTCCCGGCGGAGCGCTTCTCGCGCACGAACTCAACGGTCTCGCGCGTAAAACCGACCCATGAGTACAGTGCTTTGTTGAATCGTGAGTGCTCGCCGAGGTGCTTCAACACGTCGACCACTTCGCGATCGAGCAACCGATAATCGCCGACGTTCTCGCGAATCGGCTGGTCCGCAAACCGATTGTACAGGCTATAAAACCACATCGCCGTGAATCGCTTGTACCAACTGTCCGATGCCCTATCCGTCCGAACCGCCTCTACGGCCATCGCCCCGGCCAACCACTTGACCACCATTGGCTCGATCAGCTCTGGCGGGTCCTGCAGATCGACGTCAATCGGGATGACCGCATCGCCTGTCGCGTAGTGGAGCCCAGCGGCGACGGCCGCCTCCTTTCCGAAATTCCGAGACAGGTTGACGACCTTGATACATGCATTGCGCTCGGCAAGCGCCCCGAGCAGGACCGCCGTGGCGTCGGTACTTCCGTCGTTTACGAACAGGATCTCATATGTACTCTCGGACGACACGAGCGACGCCGCCCGCGTCAGGATCGGGATGGTCCGATCGAGGAAAGGGCGGATCGTCTCCTCCTCGTTGAACACCGGCACCACGAGAGACAGTCTCTGTCGTTGCGACTGACGCATCATATGCTCCAGAACGTATGCCCATCACCCTGGGCGACAACGAGACAGCCCAGCGGATGCGAGGGGCATCCGCGTCGTTGGCGGTTGCTGTCACGGGCGGAGAATCCCCAAATCCACTCTCCTGCTCTAGCGCGGGACTCCTGAGCAGGCGGTGTGCTGAAGGTCCGCGCGTACTCGTGCGGCGTCAAGGTGTGGCACGCCGCATACATGCGCACGCTGCTGAAGCCCTGACCACAACGCCGATTCGCAACGGCGCGTCGAGCAAGGATCGGAGCCGGTGCCGACCAGCGTGCGACAGCAAGAACAGTTGCGTGGAGATCAGCGATCCACCTGCCGCACCAAGACCGCCGCCGAGCCCCCGCCGAAGGTGTCGGCGGTGAGATCCTTCCACGAGAAGTAGCGGCCCTGGCTCCGGTCCCAAAGCTCCTTGCCGACGCCCACCGTGAGCGTGATCGCTCCCGCCGCGACTGACGCCTCGCGGTAGTCGGCGCCCCCGGCGCGCAGCGCCGCGTGCCCCGCGCTCTGGAGGGCCGCCGAGACCACGAAGTGCAGCGCCTTGTCGCGCGCCAGCCAGCGGTCGTCCGCGCGGGTGCGCTCCTGGGGCCCACCGAACTGGAACGAGCCGAGCACGAGCACCAGCGCGAGCTTCACGAGCGCTCTCCGTCGCGCGCCCAGTGCACCGCCGCGCGGACGGCGCGTCGCCACCCCGGCAGGCCTTCGCGCGCCACATTGCCCGCGCCCTTGGGTTCGAACCGTTCGAATGTCCGCGAGGCGTGGAACGCCTCGGCGTTCTTCCACACGCCCACGGCGAGTCCAGCGAGCCCCGCCGCGCCCAGGGCCGTCGTCTCCACCATATCCGGGCGCTCGACCGGCACGCCGAGCACGTCGGCCTGGAACTGCATCAGCCAGTCGTTCTGCGCGGCGCCGCCGTCCACGCGCAGCACGTCGAGCGAGGCGCCGCTCGCGCCGCGCATCGCCTCGAGCACGTCCGCGGTGCCGTAGGTCATCGCTTCAAGCGCAGCGCGCACCAGGTGCTCGCGCGAAGATCCGCGCGTGAGCCCGACGATCGTCCCGCGGGCCTCGCTCTCCCAGTGCGGCGCTCCGAGCCCCGTCAGCGCGGGCACGAAGTAGACGCCTTCATTGGACGGCAACGCGCGCGCCATGGCCTCCGTCTCGGACGCTGACGCGACGATCTTGAGTCCGTCGCGCAGCCACTGCACCGCCGCGCCCGCGATGAAGATGCTCGCCTCCAGCGCGTACGCCGCTTTGCCGTGCTCGTCGCACGCGAGGGTCGTGAGCATCCCCTGCCCGCCCTTGGGGCGCGTTGCGCCGGTGTGGAGCAGCAGGAAGGCGCCGGTGCCGTAGGTGTTCTTGCTCAACCCCTCGCGCCAGCACCCCTGCCCGAAGAGCGCCGCCTGCTGATCCCCCGCGACGCCCGCGATCGGGATCGCCACGCCGAGGTGCTCCTTGGCCGCGACGCCGAAGTCGCCGGAGGAATCGCGCACATCGGGCAGCATCTCGCGCGGCACGCCGAAGAGCGCGCACAGCTGCTCGCTCCACTCCATCGTGTTGATGTCGTAGAGCATCGTGCGCGAGGCGTTCGTGCGTTCGGTGGCGAAGACCGCACCGTTGGTGAGCTTCCAGATGAGCCACGTGTCGATGGTGCCGACCAGCAGGTCGGTGCGGTCGACGCCGGAGCCCGCGACACGATTCGCCAGGAGCCACTCGACCTTCGTTCCACTGAAGTACGGATCCGTCACCAGTCCGGTCGTCTGATAGATCTCCTCCGACTGCCCCGCCGCGCGAAGCGCTTCCGCGCGCTTGCTCGTGCGGCGGTCCTGCCAGACGATCGCCTTGCCCACGGGGCGCCCGCTCTTCTTGTCCCAGAGCACCGCCGTCTCGCGCTGGTTCGTGATGCCGATCGCGTCCGGGGTGACCTTGGCCATCGCGATCGCCTCGCGCGCGGCCTCGAGCGTGCGCGCAAAGATCTCGTTCGCGTCGTGCTCCACCCACCCGGGCTGCGGGAAGTGCTGGGTGATCTCACGGTAGCCGCGGCCGACCACGCGCCCGTCCTCCGCGAGCACGAGTGCCGTGGTGCCGGTGGTGCCTTCGTCGAGCGCAAGGACGTGACGCATCGGTCAGACGGGAGGAGGGGTGATCGGGGTGCCGTCGAACTGGAGCGGTGGCACCAAGATGCCACGCTCCGTGACAATGTGCGTGATGAGTGCGGCCGGTGTCACGTCGAACGCCGGATTGAACGCCACCACGTCCGGCGCCGCGACGCGCTCCCCCGCCAGGTGCGTGAGTTCCTCGCTTGAGCGCTCCTCGATCGGGATCTCGGCGCCGGTCGGGGTGTGCACATCCACCGTGCTGCTCGGCGCGGCGACCACGAATGGGATCCCGTGATGGCGCGCGAGCACCGCGAGCGCGAACGTGCCGATCTTGTTCGCCGTGTCGCCGTTGGCGGCGATCCGGTCGGCGCCCACCAGGACCAGGTCCACGCGGCCGGCCGCCATCACGCTCGCGGCCATGCTGTCGGCGATGAGGGTCACGGGCACCCCGGCGCGCCGCAGCTCCCACGCCGTGAGCCGGGCGCCCTGCAACAGCGGACGCGTCTCGCAGGCGACGACCTCGACGTGCATTCCCGCCGCGTGCGCCGTGTAGATGGGTGCGAGCGCCGTGCCGATGCCCGCGGTGGCGAGCGCACCCGCGTTGCAGTGCGTGAGGACACGCATCCCGTCGCGCAGGAGCGTGACGCCGTGGGCGCCGATCGCGTCGCACATGGCCGCGTCCTCTCGGCGGATCGCGTCGGCCTCCGCGTGCAGCGCGTCGAGCAGCGCCGGGAGTTCCGCGCGCGCAATCCGCTCTGCCGCCGCGAGCATGCGGTCGATCGCCCAGCCGAGGTTCACGGCCGTCGGTCGCGCGCCGCGCAGCACCTCGGCCTCTGCGCGCAGCTCCGCGAGCGCCACATCGGTGGTGGAGATCGCACCGCGCTGGATCCCGCGCCGCAGCGAGGCCACGAGTCCCATGGCGGCCGCCACACCGATCGCGGGCGCGCCGCGCACGGCCAGGGTTCGGATCGCGTCCGCCACCTCGCTCACGGTGTGCAGGTCGCGTTCGACGTACTCGCCCGGCAACCGGCGCTGATCCACGATGCGCAGCGCTCCCTCGGGAGACCACTGCACCGCCTGCACCACAGCGAGAGTCGCGCGCGGATCGCTCACGCGTCCGAATGTATAGATTGGAGGCGTCCCTCAATAGCCGCCCCAGCCTCGACTCTGATGCCCGACCCCTTCGAGTTCCTGCGTCTCGACGTCGCTGACCGCGTCGCGACGGTCACGATCGACCGCGCAGACAAGCTGAACGCGCTCAATCAGCAGGTGATCGCCGAACTCGGCAGGATGTTCACGGCGCTCACGGCCAACGCCGACGTGGGGGCCGTGGTGCTCACCGGAGCGGGCCGCGCCTTCGTGGCGGGCGCGGACATCGCCGAAGTGGCGGCCGGCGCCAAGACCAAGGGCGGGCTCGAGGAGATCTCCGCGTTCGGCACGCGGATCTTCACGGCCATCGAACAAGGCCCCAAGCCCGTGATCGCGGCCGTGAACGGATTCGCGCTGGGCGGCGGATGCGAGCTCGCGCTCGCGTGTCACGTGCGCCTCGCGAGCGACAAGGCGAAGTTCGGACTGCCCGAGGTGAAGCTCGGACTGATCCCGGGCTACGGCGGCACCCAGCGCCTGCCTCGCCTCATCGGCACCGGGCGCGCCATGCAGATGATCCTCACCGGCGAGATGATCGACGCACAGGCCGCGCTCGCGATGGGCCTCGTGAACGCGGTGCATCCGGCCGAGCAGCTCGTGGCTGCTGCGCAGGCGATGGCCAGGACGATGACCGAGCAGGGACCGCTCGCGCTCGCGCACGCGATCGCCGCGGTGGCCGAGGGCGCGGGGCGTCCGCTCGAGGACGCGCTCGCCGCGGAGTCGAAGCACTTCGGTGCCGTGGGCCGCACGGCCGACATGCGCGAGGGCACAAGCGCATTCCTGGAGAAGCGCGCGCCGAAGTTCAGCGGGCAGTAGGCGGACCCGGTGAGCGCCGCCGCGTCACTCGGACGGCTCACGGTCCGCGACTTTCGCAACATCGCGGCGGCGGAGCTCGCCTTTCCCGCGGACGGCGTGGTGATCGTGGGCGACAACGGCCAGGGCAAGACGAATCTCGTGGAGGCCATTGCCTACTTGCGCCTGCAGCGGTCGCTGCGCGGCGCGCGGGACCGCGATCTGATCCGGTTTGACGCCGCCGCGTTCCACATCGCTGCGGAACTGGCGGGCGTGGCCGCGCACCGGGCAACCGTCGGCGTGGACCGCGCGGGACGCAAGAAGGTCACGCTCGACGGCGGGCAGCCCGAGCGGCTCACGGACGCGCTCGACGCGCTCCCGAGCGTCTCGTTCTCTCCTCGGGACGTGGACCTGATCGCCGGCGCGCCGGCGGAGCGGCGGCGGTACCTCGACATCACGCTCGCGCTCACGTCGCCGGCGTACCTGCACGCGCTGCGGCGCTACCGTGCGGCGCTCGTGCGGCGGAACGCGGCGCTGCGCGAGACGGCCAAGCACGAGCGCCGGGCGCGCCGCGCCGACCACGCCTCGGTGGCCGCGTGGGAACCCGCGCTCGCCGAGCAGGGCGCCGTGCTGGTGGAGGCGCGGCGGCGCTGGGTGGAGGAGCGGGGTGCGCTCTTCACGGCGCGCTGCGCCGAGATCGGCGAGGCGGCCGCAGCCACGCTTCGCTACACGGGGAGCGCGGCGGAGAGCGCCGACCCACGCGCCGCGCTCGCGGAGCAGCTCGAGCGCCAGCGGGACATCGACCTGCGCCGCGGGCTCACGCACGCGGGCCCGCACCGCGACGACCTGCTGCTGCTGCTCGACGGGCGCGACCTCCGCACGGTGGGGTCGGCCGGGCAGCAGCGCACGGCGGCGATCGTGCTCCGGATGCTCGAGTCCGCCACCCACGCCGAGGCCGCGGGCGTGACGCCCGTGCTGCTGCTGGATGACCCGTTCGCCGAACTCGACCGTCGCCGCACGGCGCATATCCTCACACTGCTCGAGGCGCAGGGCATGGGTCAGTGCGTGCTCTGCGTACCCCGCGCCGATGAGATCCCGGAGCACTTCACGCGCTTCGAGCGCTGGACCGTGCGCGGCGGGAGCTTCGCCACGTGAGCAAGCGCGACCGCTCGGGCAGCAATACGCCGCGGCCCATCGGCGACGCGCTCGCCGAGCTGCTGAGCCAGCGCGGGCTCGACGAGACCGTCGCCCGCTCGAGCGTGATGGAGGCGTGGGCACGCGTGGTCGGCCCGCAGATCGCGGGCGTCACGCAGCCGCGACTCATCGCGGACGACGGCACGCTCGTCGTGGGCGTGAAAACCCACGGCTGGATGGCCGAGCTCTCGATGATGGAGCGCCAGCTGGTGGCGAAACTGAACGACGGCGCGAGCCGCGCGGGGATCAAGAAGATCCGCTGGGAACTGCTGCGCTGACCCCTCCGGCGCAAGGCCGGAAATGGGGCCTGAAAATCGTTGCTTTTCCCTCTGTCGCGGCGTATTTTTCCTAGTCGTGATTGCGACGCGATGTTCGGCATTTCTTCGCGCGCCTTTTTCGCCCCCCATAGCCACCCCATGGCCAAGACGAACGACGTCGCCGACTCCCAGTACGACGCCTCAGGCATTCAGGTACTCAAAGGCCTCGAGGCGGTCCGCAAACGCCCCGGGATGTACATCGGCTCGACGTCGCACCGCGGTCTCCACCACCTCGTCTACGAGGTCGTGGACAACTCGATCGACGAAGCGCTCGCTGGGTTCTGCGACTCGGTGCTCGTCACGATCCACACCGACAACTCGATCACGGTCGAGGACAACGGACGCGGCATTCCGGTGGACATCCACGCCACGGAGAAGCTCCCGGGCGTCGAGGTCGCGCTGACGATCCTCCACGCCGGCGGCAAGTTCGACAAGAACACGTACAAGGTCTCGGGCGGTCTCCACGGCGTCGGCG
>CAZGFE010000023.1:0-37836 GCA_964524665.1 uncultured Gemmatimonas sp. | reverse complement strand
GGTCGTTCTTGAGGCGGATGTTCGCGAAGGTGCCGCGCATCATCACCTCGTGGTTTCCGCGGCGGGCGCCATAGGAATTGAAGTCCTTCTTCTCCACGCCGAGCGACTTGAGCCACTGGCCCGCCGGGCTCTTCTCCGCGATCGACCCGGCGGGGGAGATATGGTCGGTGGTGATGGAGTCGCCGAACATGCCGAGGACGCGCGCGTTGCTGATGGCCTGTACGCCCGGCGGCGTCATCGTCATGCCTTCGAAGTACGGCGGGTGCTTCACGTAGGTCGACTTGGCATCCCACTCGTAGCGGTCGCCCTTCGGCGCCTTGATCGCCTTCCAGTCGGCGTCACCGCCAAAGACGTCGGCGTACTCCTTCTCGAACTGCTCGCGCTTCACGGACGAGAGCACGATGTCCGCGACCTCCTTGGGCGACGGCCAGATGTCGCGCAGGAACACCGGGCCGTTCACGCCGACGCCCAGCGGCTCCTTGTCGAGGTCGATGTCCACACGGCCCGCGAGCGCGTACGCCACGACGAGCGGCGGCGAGGCCAGGTAATTGAAGCGCGTCTGCGGATTCACGCGCCCCTCGAAGTTGCGGTTGCCCGAGAGCACCGACGCGACCGTGAGCTTGGAACTGTCGATCGCCTTGCTGATGGACTCCGGCAGCGGCCCCGAGTTGCCGATGCAGGTCGTGCAGCCGTAGCCGACGATCTGAAAGCCGAGCTTGTCGAGTGCCGGCTGCACGCCGCCCTTGTTGAAGTACTCGCGGACGACCTTCGATCCAGGTGCGAGCGAGGTCTTCACCCACGGCTTCACCGTGAGGCCCGCCTCGACCGCTTTCTTCGCGAGCAGTCCCGCCGCGAGCATCACGCTCGGGTTCGACGTGTTCGTGCAGCTCGTGATCGCGGCGATCACCACCGCGCCGTCCCGCAGCTGGAACTTCTCGCCGCGGTGTTCGCAGTCCGCGACCGCGGCGGTCAACGTGCCCAGCCCACCCTCGGCGACCATCGCCTTGGCGGCGGGGTCCATCGGCACCGCCTCGCCGCCGGCCTTCGCCGCGGTCGCGGCGGCCGCCGCGGCGACGCGCTCGCGCTCGGCCTTGTACGACTCCGTGTAGTTGGCCTTCATCTGCGTGAGCGGGATCCGGTCCTGCGGACGCTTCGGACCCGCGAGCGACGGCACCACAGTGGCGAGGTCGAGCTCGAGCGTGTCCGTGAAGTCGGGGTCGGGGGTCGCGTCCGTGCGGAAGATGCCCTGCGCTTCGCAGTAGGCCTTCACGAGCGCCACCTGATGCTCGCTGCGGCCCGAGAGGCGCAGGTACTTGAGTGTCTCTTCGTCGGCCGGGAAGAAGCCCATGGTCGCGCCGTACTCGGGACTCATGTTCGCGATCGTCGCGCGGTCCGCGAGCGCCAGGGACGAGAGTCCCGGGCCGTAGTACTCGACGAACTTCCCGACGACCTTCTTCTTCCGCAGCATCTCGGTGCACGTGAGCACGAGATCCGTGGCCGTGGCGCCCGCCGGGAGCTTCCCGGTGAACTTGAAGCCGACCACTTCCGGGATGAGCATCGAGACGGGCTGGCCGAGCATCGCCGCCTCGGCCTCGATCCCGCCGACGCCCCAGCCCAGCACGCCCAGGCCGTTGATCATCGTCGTATGCGAGTCGGTGCCGACGAGTGAATCGCAGTACACGGCCGGCTGCCCGCCCTCAGAGCCCACGAAGGCGACCTGCCCGAGGTACTCGAGATTCACCTGATGGCAGATGCCCGTGCCCGGCGGCACCACGCGGAAGTTGCGGAGCGACTCGCTGCCCCAGCGCAGGAACTGGTAGCGCTCGCCGTTCCGCTCGTACTCCATCTGCGTGTTGATCAGCATCGCGGCCTCGGTGCCGTACTCGTCCACCTGCACCGAGTGGTCGATCACGAGGTCCACGGGCTGGAGCGGATTGATCTTCCCCGGGTCACCGCCGAGCGCCTTGATGGCATCGCGCATCGCGGCGAGGTCCACGACGCAGGGCACGCCGGTGAAGTCCTGCAGCAGCACGCGCGCCGTGCGGAACGCGATCTCCTGGTCCACCGGCTGCTTCACGTTCCAACGCGCCATCGTCTCGATATCGGCCTTCTTCACGAACCCGCCGTCCTCGTTGCGGAGGAGGTTCTCGAGCAGGATCCGCAGCGACACGGGGAGTCGGCGCACGGTGTTGCCGGCGAGCGCCGAGAGCGCGTCGAGCCGGTAGTAGACGTAGCGCTTGCCGTCGACGGTGAGGGTGTCGCGGCTCTTGAAGGAGTCGAGGGAGGTCATCCCTCCAATCTACTTCAGTCCAGCTGGACGGGCATTTCCAGCGTCCGATGCCGCTCGGCGCCTTCCAGGGCCTCCACGTGGATCGCGTTGGTGGGGCACTGCGAGACGAAGTCGCCGTCCGCCCGGGACCACTCGACCGGGCTGTGCAGGACCTGCGCCTTGCCGTCTTGATCCATCGTCATCATCTGCGGCGCGATCGTCGCGCAGAGCGTACAGCCGTTGCACGCTTTGCGGTCCACCGTGACCTCGACCATGCGCCGCGGCCAAACGCCGCCGAGCAGCAGCGAGTTCCCCACCTTGCTCAGGGCGTCGTTGGCGGCCTCGTAGCCCAGCTGGATGATCCGGTCCACGTGAGCGAAGCTGAACCAGTTGTAGTGCCAGACGGCCGGACGCACGAGCAGCATCGGGGGTCCGGTCCAACTCGCGAGTTGGAGGGCCTGCAGCGATTTCATCATCACCTGCGCGGCACGGATGTAGATCGCCGCGAATCCCTTCTCACTGATGCGTTTGGCGCGTGCGATGTTCGTGCTGCCCACGTCCACCGCGATCACGGCGTCCACGTGGTACGACGCGGCCAGCGCCGGGACGTTGTCGGCGATCCCGCCATCGGCGCAGGTGCGACCACCGACCTTGCCGGGCGGGAAGAAGCCGGGCAGCGCGCAGGACGCGTAGACGGCGTCGCGCACGAGCACATCCTGCATGCCCGGCAGACCCCAGAGCACCTGCGCGGCGTTCTCCAGGTCCACGCAGTTCACGAGGAGCGGCGTCTTGAGGTCGCGAAACGTGCCCGCAGGGACGATCTCCGCGACGAGCTTCTCGAGCGGTCTGGCGAGGTAGAGGGCGGGGGACAGCATCCGCTTGGTGACCATCCCCACGTGGTTGATGCGGAACAGGTCGGGCTTGGTGAGACGCATCGCACGGTCGACCATCTCCGTGTTGGGCATGCCGCCCACGTACGCTGCGGCGATCAGCGACCCGATGCTCGTGCCCGCCACGACGGTCGGGCGAATGCCGCGCTCTTCAAACGCGCGCAGCACGCCGATATGCGCGAATCCCTTGAGCCCGCCGCCGCCAAGCACCAGCGCGATGCGGGGAGGAAGGGTCGGCTTTCCGTTCTGTCCGGCAGCTGCCACGTGCGCCTCCGATTGTCCGCGCCCACGCGTACAATAGCGAGACGGCGCGGGAGCGAAGAAGTTACGTCCCGGCTACGTTTCGAGCCATTCGCCCCTCTTCCGTCTTCCGTCTTGTCGCTGCCCGATCCCCTGCTTCGCTTCCGCTCCGAGTTCCCGATCCTGGAGCGCTGCACCTACCTGGTCTCCAACTCTCTGGGCGCCATGCCGCGGAGCGTGCCGGCGCGGTTGATCGAGTACGCGGACCGCTGGGCCACCGACGGCGTGCGGGCGTGGGCCAAGGGCTGGTGGGATATGCCCGTGACCGTGGGCGACCTCGTCGCGCCACTCATCGGGGCGGACGAGGGCGAGGTCGCGATGGCCCCGACCGTCACGCTGGCGCAGGCAGCGATCCTGAGCGCGATGGAGTTCACCAAGGCGCGCGACACGCTCGTGATGACCGAGCTCGATTTTCCGAGCGTGCGCTACGCGCTCGAGGCGCTCGCGGCCCGGCTCGGCGCGCGCGTCGTGATCGTGCCGAGCGTCGATGGGATCTCGATCGACCAGGGCGCGCTGCACGCAGCCATCGACGAGCGCACGGCCCTGGTCTCCGTCTCGCACGTGCTCTTTCGCTCCGCCTTCATCGTGGATGCTGACGCGCTCTGCGCGCACGCGCACCGGGTGGGCGCGGTGGTCGCCCTCGACGCCTACCATTCGGTGGGCGTGATCCCGGTGGACGTGAAGCGGTCTGGCGTGGATTTCCTCACCGGCGGCGTGCTCAAGTGGCTCTGCGGCGGCCCCGGCGGCTGCTTCATCTACGCGTCGCCCGCGGCGCGCGAGCGCTTTGCGCCCGCGCTCACCGGCTGGGGCGCCCACCGTGCACCGTTCGCCTTCGATCCCGCCATGCAATTCGCCGACGGCATTGCCCGCTGGCTCGGCGGCACGCCGATGGTGCCGGCCCTCTACGCTGCGACGGAGGGGCCGCAGCTCGTGCGCGCTGCGGGGATGGATGCGGTGCGGGAGAAGAGTGTGCGGCAGACGACGCGGTTGATCGCGCTCGCCGACGAACGCGGGTACCGCGTCCACGCCCCGCGCGACGCGGCGCGGCGCGGCGGCACGGTGGCGTTCGACGTGCCGAACGGCGCCGAGGTCGCGCAAGCGCTGCTCGCGCGGAACGTCGTGATCGATTACCGGCCCGGGGCCGGCGTACGCGTCGCGCCGCACTTCTATACGTCCGACGACGAGGTCGAGCGCGTGGTCCTGGAGATCGACCAGATCCTGGCGTCCGGGGCGTGGCGCGCGTTCGCGACGTCGAGGCCGCGGGTCACGTAGGCGTTTCGCGGACGCGGGAAGTCCCAAGACCCTTTCGCGCGCGCACGCGCGCACGTAGCTTCGCTCTCGTCGCCCCCTACCAGCCCTGAACCCACGGACGATGCCCCAGCCCGCGAAGAAGCTGCGCAAGCAGTACCTCAACAGTGAGTATCCCACCGCCATCCTGCGGTTCGAGGACGGCCACGAGATCGCGGTCAAGCGCGGCACCGGCAAGGCGTTCGACTGCTACGCCGGCGAGAATGTGAAGATCCTTGCGGTCTTCGATCCCGATGCGCGCGAGCGCGACCTTGTCGAGATCCGTCGCGCCGACGACTTCGACGACGCCTGAGCGCCGCTCGCACGGAACTGCGCTGGTCCGCTGACGCGGCCGCCGCGCGCGACGCCGGACGTCCCCTCGTCGCGCTGGAAAGTTCGGTCCTCGCGCAGGGACTTCCCGCCCCGGAGAATCGAGACGCGCACGCGCGAATGACGCGCGCCGTGCGTGCGGCCGGCGCGGAGCCCGTGGTCACCGCCATCGTCCGCGGTGCGCCGACCCTCGGCGTGGAGAGTGAAGCGCTGGAACGATTCCTTGCGCGCGACGGGGTGCGGAAGGTGTCGTCGCGCGATCTGCCGGTGGCGAGCGCCCTCGGGCAGGACGGGGCCACCACCGTCGCCGCGTCGCTGACGCTCTGCCGCGCCGCAGGGATCGGGGTCTTCGCCACGGGCGGCATCGGTGGCGTGCACCGCGGCAACGACCTCGATGAATCGGCGGACCTGGTGGAACTCAGCCGATCGCCGGTGGCCGTGGTCTGTGCGGGCGCCAAGTCGATCCTCGACCTCCCGCGCACGCTCGAACGCCTGGAGTCGTTGAGCGTCACCGTGGTCGGGTACCGAACTGATGAGCTCCCCGGCTTCCTCACGCGCTCCACGGGACTTCCTGTGCCGCAGCGCGCGAACGACGTACGTGAGCTGGCGGCGATCGTCCGCGCGGCACGGACGCTCGGGCTGCCGGGCGCCGTTCTCGTGGTGAATCCGGTGCCTGCCGAGCACGCGCTCGAGCAGCGCGAAGTGGATGTGATCGTGGAAGGCGCGGTCGGGGAGGCAGCGGTGGTCGGGGTCAGCGGTCCGGCGCTCACGCCTTTTCTCCTGGCCGCGGTGCAGCGTGCCACCGGCGGGCGGTCGTTGGCCGCGAATCTCGCCCTACTCGAGTCGAACGCCGCCTTGGCTGGCGAGCTGGCGGCCGCGCTTGGCTGATGTGACGCAGACACTATTGATGCCTCTGTGTACCATATGGTAGGTTGCAGACCACGCCCTAGAACTCGAGGTCACCCGCACGATGCCCTCTCCGTTCCTGAGTTCCGAGGAGTACGACGAGCGCGCGCATCAGCTGTACAACGACGGCAACTACGACGAGGCGCTCACGCTGCTGCGGGAGGGCCTCGCGCTCTATCCGAACGCGGTGGAGCTGCACGTGGGCGTGGCGTACGCGCGGTTGGCCCGTGAGGAGTTCGCGTGGGCGCGCCGATCGTTCGAGGAGGCGCTGGTCCTCGATCCGGAACATGAGGATGCGCTCGCCGGGCTGGGTGAGGTGCTCTTGCGGGTCGGGCAGACGGGCAGCGCGGTGCGCGCGTTTCGGCGGATCCTGGAGTTGGGCTACGCGGACGACATCGAGCTGATGCTCCAGGTCGGACGCGCCTTGTTCCGCGAAGGGCTGATGGAGGACGCCAAGGAGTACTTCGAGATCGCCGTCCAGCAGACGCCGGAGAACGCCGAAGCCGTGGCGATGGTGGGGTACGCGCAGCACCGGCTCGGGGATGAGCCCGGTGCGATCGAGACGCTGCGCAAGGCGCTCGCTCTCGACGCGGACCACGCGGAGGCGCGGATCTACCTCGGCAACCTGCTCTACGACCGCGGCGAGTATGAGCCCGCCCTGTTCCAGCTGGAGCAGACCAAGCCGGAGGATCACTGGGACGAGCTCGGCATCTGGCGCCTGCTCGAACTCCGGAAGTCGCACCTGCGGGTGCGCGACGACGACCCGTCGATGAAGATGTGGCAAGAGCGTCTGAGCGAACTCTCTCCTACGCTCGACCCGCTTGACGAACTGCTGCAGGACATCGAGCAGCGGGCCGTCGAGAAGGAGCAGCACGAGGCGCGCGCGCAACTCGAGCTCTTCGGCGCGCTGCTCACCGATCTCTCCGAACAGAAGGGCGCGCCGGAGCGGCACCGCGTGGTCGGGCGCGACGGGCGCCCGTACGATGGCACGTGGGACGAGATCGTCGGCGCGATGCGCGACGCGGCGGTCACCGGCGCCGCGCGCACGCTCCAGGAATTCATGCAGGCCGAGGCCCGGCGAGGGTTCTCGCTCACGGGCGTGCTCATCCCCACCCGCGATGCGGAGAGCTTTCTTCGCGCCAGCGCGGACGCAGGCCTCCTGCGGATCATCCACTGATCGCGCTGCGCGGGGTCGGGAAGACGTACCGGCGGCTCTTCGGAGCGCCGGTGCCGGCGGTCGTGGACGTGACCCTCGACGTGGCAGCGGGCGAAGTGCTCGGGATCGCGGGACCGAATGGCGCCGGCAAGAGCACGATCATCTCGCTCCTGATGGGATTCATCGAACCCGAGACCGGAGAGGTGCGGCTCGACGGTCTCGCGCCGCGCGCGTACGTCGAGCGCGAGGGCGTGGCCTACCTGCCGGAGTTGATGACATTTCCGCTCACCTGGCGGACGGACGAGACCTTGAGGCGCTACGCGGCGCTGGCGGGGATCGCGCCGGCGGAGCGTCGCGCCGCGGTCGAGCGCGTGATCGAGGCGGTCGGGATCGGCGAGCATCGGCGCAAGCGGCTCAAGACCTTGTCGAAGGGCAATCTGCAGCGCGTGGGGCTCGCGCATGCGCTGCTGCAGGCGCGGCGGCTCGTGATCTTCGACGAGCCCACGCACGGGCTCGACCCGGTGTGGACCGCCAAGTTCCGCACACTCGTGGCCGACCTGCGGCGCGAGGATCGCGCGATGGTCATCGCCTCGCACAATCTGGACGAACTGGAGCGACTCTGTGACCGCGTGGCGATCATCGATCACGGCCGGATCCAGCGGATCGTCACGGTGCGCGAAATGGCGGGGAGCACGGAGCCCCGGCGGTGGCGGCTGCAGGTGGCGCAGGGCGCCGATGCCGTGGTCGCACAGTTCGCCGGCGCGGTCGCTCGCGGCGGGTTCGTCGAGTGCACGGCGGACGTCCCCGCGCTCAACCGCGGTCTCGCGGAGGCGATCGCGGCCGGCGCGCTGATCACGGCGGTGATCCCGGCGGAGTCCTCGCTGGAAGAAGCGTTTCGCGCGGCGGTCGCGCCATGAAGCGCCTCGCGCCGCTCTTCGCGTACCTCCCGTGGCACGCGCGCGACTCGCTGATGCGCGCGCTCTCGCCGGCGATCCTCGCGCTCGCAGTGATCGGCATCCCGATCTACGCCTTCCTCGGTGCGTCGAAGACGCTGTCGGCCAACGACCCGCGCGGCGCGGACATCGCGCTGAACATCTACAACAGCGGCATCCCGCTCGCGCTCGTGCTCGGGAGCATCATCCTGATGAACCAGGTGGTCGCGCTCGACCGCGAGAAGCAGCACTTTCGCTTCACACTCGCGCATCCGGTGGCGGCCTGGGAGTTCTACCTGCAGCGCTTCATCGTCGCGCTGATCCTCTTCGTTGCCGCGTCCGCACTCATTCCGCTCGTGTTCAGTGCACTGGTGCTGCCCGTCGAGGTGCTCGGCCTGGTCAAGGCCGCTGCGCTCTACGGGCTGCTGCTCGGCGCGCTCGCGATGCTCTGCGGCGCGCTCTTCACCAAGGACGGGCTCGCACTCATCGTCGTGTTCATCGTCACGAACACCCTGCAGGACCTGCGCAAGGCGGATGTCCTGGCGTCCTGGCTCGAGCCGCTCCCTCGCGCGCTGCCGCCGCTCGCACTCCTCGCCGACGTCCGCGGCCGCTGGCTGCATGGTACGCCGGTGGACAGCGGGGATGTGCTGCACATTGTGGCGTACGGGGTCGGGATGCTGGCCATCTCGCTGTTCCTCGTCAAACGTCTGCCCCTCGCCCGGTGAGCGTCGCGCGTCCCCCCGCCGCCCTGCTCCCACCAGAGAGCGTCCGGCGCACTCGGCTCCCCAACGGACTTCGGATCCTCGTACGGCGCGACACCACCGCGCCGGTCGTGGCGATCGTCACGTGGGTCGGTGCCGGCTATTTCGATGAGCCGGACGACACGGTGGGCATCGCGCACGCGCTCGAGCACATGTACTTCAAGGGCACACCGACGCGTGGCGTGGGAGAGATCGCGCGCGCGACGAAGGCCGCCGGCGGCTACCTCAACGCCGGCACCATCTACGATCACACGCACTACTACACGGTCCTGCCCTCGAGCGGCTTCGCCAAGGGCCTGGAAGTGCAGGCGGACGCCTACGCCAACTCGCTGATCGACGCGGGGGAGCTGAAGCGCGAGCTCGAGGTCATCATCGAGGAGACCAAGCGCAAGGCGGACAGCGCGGGTCCGCTCGCCCTCGAGACGCTCTTCGAACTGCTGCACGACAAGCACCGGATCCGCCGGTGGCGCATGGGCCGCGAACGCGAGCTCCGCGCGCTCACGCGCGAGCAGGTCCTCGCGTTCTACCGCGACTACTATCGCCCGTCCAACACCGTGCTCGCGATCGTTGGCGATGTGGATCCCGATGCGGCCATCGCCGAGGCCACCAAGCGCTATGGAGCGCTCGTGGACGCGCCGGTGCCGCGGGTGGCCGGTCCGCAGGAGGACGCGCCGCCGACCTTCCGCGTGAAGGAATGGGAGGGCGACATCGCGCAGACCGAGCTGGTCTTCGGCTGGCGCACGCCCGCCGTGTCGCACGCCGACACGCCCGGGCTCGATCTGCTCGCGACGGTCCTCACCGGCGGCCGCGCGGCGCGCCTCGTGCGTGCCACCCGCGACCGCCAGCTCGTCTCGTCGATCCAGTCGTACGACTACACCCCCACCGAGATCGGGATCTTCGTCATCCACGCGTCCGCGCGGCCAGAGCACGCGGCCGAGGCCGCGCGCACGATCCACGACCAACTGCGGCGCGTGCGCGCGGGAGAGGTCACCGACGAGGAGATCGCGCGCGCCCGGACGCTGGTCGGGGCGCAGTGGCTGCGCCGGCTCGAGAGTCCCGAGGGTCAGGCCAACTTCCTCGGCGCGTGGGAGCTGATGGGCGAGTGGACCGATGGCCTCGCGTACCACGAGAAGGTCCTCTCGGCCGATGCGGCGCGACTCGCGGAGGTCGCCGCGCGCTGGCTGAGTCCCGACGCCGCCAGCATCGTCGCGTACCGTCCGCGCGGCGCCGCACGTCTCGGGGCCGATGCCGCGGCCGTTCGCGCTCTGCTCGATGCCGAGCCGGTGGCGCCGCTCGAGCCGGCCGCGCCGGCAACGCGCGCACGGCGCGTCACCGGCACGGCGCCAGACCGAGAACGCGTGGTCGACGGTGTGCATGTGTACCGCACGGCGAGTGGCGTGCCGATCCTGGTCCGGCCGCGGCCCGGCGCATCGCTCGCACACATCGGCTGCTTCGTGGCCGGCGGCGTGATCGCCGAGTCGGAAACGAACAGCGGCATCTCGACGCTGATGGCGCGCACGGCGCTCCGCGGGACGGCGCGGCGCAGCGCCACGCGGCTCGCCGAGGACGCGGAACTGCTCGGCGGCACCCCGGGCGCGAGCGTCGGGACCGAAGCGCTGCAGTGGACGCTCGGAGTGCCGGCTGCGGCGCTCGAGGGGGCGGCGGAGTTGCTGGCCGACCTCGCGCTCGAGCCGACGTTCCCGGTCGATGGGCTCGATGCGGAGCGCGCGATCGCCATTTCGGCGCTGGGCGCGTTGCGGGACGATATGTATCGCCAGCCCATGCGTCTCGCAGCCGAGGTCGCGTGGCCGGGGCACCCGTACGGCCGATCGACGCTGGGCACCGAGACGTCAGTGGCCGCGCTCACGCCGGACGATCTGCGCGCGTGGCACGACCAGCAGGTGCGGCACGCGCCGGTGGTGCTCGCTGCGGTGGGGGATGTGGATCCCGACGAGACGGCCGCTCTGCTCGCGCGGCACTTCGCCGCGTTGCGCTGCCGGACGCTCGAGGCGGTGCCGGTGCCGCCTTGGCCGCAAGCCTTCGCTTCGCGCGTCGATCCGCGCGAGCGCGCCCAGACGGCACTCGCGCTGTTCTTCGACGGTCCGTCGAGATTCGACCGCTCCCGATTCGCCGCCGAGCTGCTTGGTGGCGTGGCGAGTGGTCTCGGGGGACGCTTCTTCGAGGAGCTGCGCGACCGGCAGTCGCTGGCGTACACCGTGATCGCGCGGCCGTATTCGCGCCGGAGCGGCGGCACCTTTGCCGCGTACATCGCGACCTCGCCGAACAAGGAGGAGCAAGCGCGCGCGGGGCTGCTCGCGGAGTTCGCCAAGTTCCGCCGCGCGGAGGTGACGGCGGCGGAGATCGAGCGCGCGCGGACGTATGCGGTGGGGGCGTGGCAGATCCGCCAGTCGTCGGGCGCCGCCGTGCTGAGCGATCTTGCCGACGCGTGGCTCCACGACGCCCTCGAGTCGCTCTCGAGCTATCCGGCGGACCTCGCCGCCGTCACGCCGCGCGCGATGCTCGAAGTGGCCGAGCGTTGGTTCGATCCGGATCGCCGCGTCGAGGGGATCGTCCGCGGCACCGCGCGCTGAGTCTAGCGCGCTGACGCCTTCGGGTGTCCGAGGGCGGCGTTGAGCCAGCGCACCAGCGGAAGGAACGCCGCATAGTCCTTGAGGATGTTCGGCACCGGCTTCGGGGAGAGCGCCTCGGCGTCCGTGAGGTCGCGCGACGCGGTGAAGCTGTTGAAGCGGAGCCACGCCGCCGCCGGGTGATCCGGAGCGAACCCGCGCGGCGTGCGGGTCAGCAGGATGCCTGGCTCGTCAGTGGTGAGCCCGCCGAACCGTTTCTTGAAGACCGGTGCGCGGACGATCTTCTCGAACGCGCGCTGGTCCTCGACGAGCCGCTCGCGAATGACGTTGAGGGCCGGGCGTGGCGGCATCCAGTAGCCAGCGGCCACTGCAGAGTGCCCGGGTTCCAGATGGAAGTAGAACCCCGCGCCCCCGTGCGCCTCGCGCCCCACGCCGCGCCCCGCGTCGCGGTGAAAGACCCAGAGCGCTGCGTGCGACTTGTACGGCGACTTGTCGCGAGAGAAGCGCACATCGCGGTGGATCCGAAACAGTGCGCGTTTGCGCGGCGCGACGAACTCGGGCGCGAGCCTGGCGAACTGTACGTCGAGCTCGTCCGCGAGTTGACGCAGCGGTTCGAGGATCGCGCGCTCGTACACCGGCCGTCGCGCTTCGAACCAGAGCTTGTTGTTGTGCCTCTTGAGGCCGCGCAGGAAGCTCATCGCCTCGGGGGTGAACCCGGCAAAGACGCTCACCGCAGGCCTCGCACCGTGCTCGTGTCTGCCGCGGGCACGTTGCGGCGCGGCGACGGGAAGCGCGGCCCACCCGGCGCCCCGACCACGGTCGTGAGCGACCGGTGCCCGTTCGCGCCCACGGCGCGCACGCCGACCCAGACGTCGTCGAGCTGCTCGTCGAGGAGGAACTCCGTGACCGCGCCCACGTTCACGATCCGCGTGTAGGTCGGCGCGGTCGTGCGGCGAACGAGCAGCTCGTAGCCCACCGCCCCCGGCGCCGCGTCCCAGCGGATCGTGAAGCTCTGCCCGCCGCTGGCGCGGTCGCGCGTCGCCAGCGTGCGCACGGGGCGGGGAGGCGCGGACGCGAGCGCCACCACCGTCGCGAGATTCAGCCGCGCCACCTTGGCCACGTATCCGAAATTCACGTCGTCGAGCGCATCGGTCGGCAGGTGCTGTCGGCGATAGTTCTCGAGACGCTCCGAGAAGCGCAGCGCCGGAAGTCCCTGCCGATGGAACGGCGCGTGGTCTCCGCCGCGACCGAGCCGGTCGAGCCGGAACACCGGGATCACCTCGAAATCCGGCTGATAGAGCGCGCCGATGCCCCACACGTAGCGCGCGAGTTCGCTCCCGCCGAGCGCGAGCGAGTCCACCGCGAATACGCGCACGGAAGTGGAATCCACGCGACCATCTTCTGCAACGACGTTGCCGATGATGTCGTCCGTGAAGGCGGCAGTGACCTCCTTGCCCTCGCGCTTGAGCCGCTCCGCGAACTGCGTGGAGCCAAGGAGGCCGAGCTCCTCCCCCGTGTACAGCACGAACGCGACACTCGCCTCGAAGCCGCGCGGGAACTGTTTCCCGACCACACGCGCCAGCTCCATCACCGCGACGGTGCCCGAGCCGTCGTCGTCCGCTCCGGGCGCGTCGGATACCGCGTCCAGGTTGTTGATGCTGCAGATGCAGGAGTCGAAGTGCCCGCCGATGACGATCACGCGCGAGGTATCGCGCCCAGGCAACCACGCCACGACATTCACGAGATGCGTCGTCGGCCGCTGCGGATGCCGCGTGACGACCGCGCTCCCGGTGTCGTACTCGACGCGCAGGCAGTCCCCACACTCGCGCGACGCGGTCATCAACTGCGCATGGATCCACCGCCGCGCCGCCCCGACTCCGCGCGTCGCGGAAACCGTGTCGCTCAGGGTGTGCCGCGTGCCAAAGGCCACGAGCACCGAATCCATCGCCCTGAGCCGCGCCGGCGAGATCTCCCGCATGGCCGCCGCGATGCGCGCATCGCGCGCGAGCCCAAGCGTGGATGCCTGCGCCTGCAGCGTCCCAGCGAAAGCGAGAATCAAGAGAACGGCGGCCACCCCGCGCCGCCGCCAAGAAGAAAGCCCAGTCATGTCGTAGTCCCTGTCTCCAGTCACCTGCCACCTTCCGTCTTCCGTCTCCCCTCTCCTAGAACATCGACATCGCCAAGAACGATCTCAGCGAATCGTTCGTTGACCGGAGTCGGCCCGAGAGGAGCCGGACGCAGCTCCATAGCACCTTGTACGCGAGTTCGCGGTTGAAGTCGAGCAGCAGCTCGAAGTCGGACCGGGAGATGGTCAGCACCTTGGTGCCGCCATTGGAGATCGCGTCCGTGGAACGCTCGCTGCGGTCGAAGACGGACATCTCGCCAAAGAGTGCCCCGGGCTTGAGCACTGCGAGCGCTTCCTCGCCGCTGCCCGGCACCACGCGCGAGATCCGGACGTCCCCTTCCACGATCAGGTACAGACGGCTCCCGGCTTCCCCTTCCTTGAAGATGTACTCCCCGGAAAGGAAATCCTTGGACCGGCACACCTCCGCGACGCGCGCGAGCTCACCGTCATCCAGGTCTGCGAAGATCGCGACGCCGCGCAGAAGCGCGACCGTATCCGTCATCGGGGCCTCGGGTGCCACGGGAAAATGGGGACTTCGCGAAGCTATCCGAGGGGTCGGAGGGTTGCAAGCGTTCGGCCCCCGGCGGCGCAAGCGCAAGTCGCGGCGCCGCAAGCGACTGGGCGATATTTCGCGCATGCCAGAACGGGCGTTCGCGCAGTCCCGGGGAGTCGTTGCCGCGTCGCGGGCTGTCGCGTTCATGATCGCGGCCCTCTGCGCCGCGCGGGTCGCTGACGCGCAGGCCGTCCGCGCCACGCCGCTGCCGCAGTGGGAGCTCCGGACGGATTGGACCACCGCGCGCGAGAACGCCGCGCACCTCGGCATCGGACTAAACGTTCGTGCCGGATGGTACGCCCGCGTAGGCGGCGGCATCGCGCTCGGCGCCGCAGAGTCCGTCGGCGATGCGTGGGTCGCGAGCCAGCGCGCTGATCTCACGGTGCGCTTTCTGTTGGACCCGTTCGGCGAGCGGCCGCGCGGCATCTACGGCGGCGCGGGGATCACCGCACGCCGCGACGGAGACGCGCCCGTGGATGCGCGGCTCCTGATCGTGCTCGGTGTTGAAGGGAGACCCGACGGTCGGTGGGTGCCGTCAGTGGAGCTGGGTCTCGGCGGCGGGCTCCGGCTCGGGGTCGTCGTGCGCCCTCGCCGGAGTGAACCCGCGCGCTGAACTGCTTGGTGCGGTCTGCTTACGCCGCCGTGGCGGCGTCGAGCTGTCCTTCCACGGCTTCCGCGTCATCAGAGACCATCGCCTGCTCGGTCGTCACGGCCTGGGCCGCAGGAGCGGCGGGACGCGTGGCCGGGGCGGCGAAACGCTCGCCGAGGACCCGGAGATCTGCGACCTGCTTCGGGCTGAGCTCGTGCCACCGCTCGGCCATCACCTTCATGGTCTCGTCGAACCACTCGGTCTGATGCTCTGGCGCCGATCCGATGACGCCGCACCGCATGATGTGTTGGAAAAGCTCATCGCGCGCCTGATCCATGATCGAGGGCGCAGCGGTCGAGGGCCGACCGCGATTCTTCTGTCTACTCATCTCACCCGGTTCATAGGGTAGGTCGGACGGTCGTTCCGTCCGTATATGAAACCTAATCGATCCGGGGCCCAACTCCTACCCCAACGGCCTGACAGCGCGTGGCGTCGCGAGTAGCTTGCGGGGTCCCTCCTTCATTACGCGTTCCTCTGGAGAACCGCTCGTGGCCCGCAAAGTGTCCTCGAATACCAGTCCGTTCGTTGCCATTCTCGCCGTGATCGGCGTGGCGGGTGTCGCCACGCTGGGCTGGGTGGTCTCGCGCCCCACCAAGGTCCTGACGCTGGATCCAGCCGCGCTGCCGACCGTGGCCGCGCAGGGGATCCTCAAGGGAGACTCGATGGCGCCGGTGCAGGTCTACGAGTTCGCGGACTTCGAATGCCCGGGCTGCGCGTACTTCGCCACGGTCACCGAACCCGACGTCATGAAGCGCCTGGTCGAGACCGGGGAAGTGGCGTTCCGATTCTTCGATCTGCCGCTGACGGAGATCCATCCGAACTCGGTCGCCGCGCACAACGCCGCTCGGTGCGCCAACGAGCAGGGGAAGTTCTGGGAGATGCACGACCGGATCTTCGCTGGCCAGAACGAGTGGAACGCCCAGCGAACGAGGAACCCCAAGAAGGTGCTCAAGAGTTACGTGGGACCGCTGGGAATGGACGTGGCGGCCTGGGAGGCGTGCTATGACTCCGAACGGATGCTGCCAGTGATCGCGGCGAATCGGAATGAGGCCACCCGGCTGCGCATCAGTCAGACCCCCACGTTCGTGATCGGCAATCGGGTCGTGCCGGGCGCGATCTCGTACGACCAGTTCCGTGCCTACGTGCTCGAGGCCAAGGTCAACACGGCGCTTGCCGCGCCGGCCGAGCGCACACCGGTCAAGGTGCCCTGAGTCGCTCCGGAGGGGTGACGCGCCGCGTCACCCCTCCTTCTCCTCATACTGGTCCTTGAGGGACGCGACGACGCTGGGATCCGCGAGTGTCGTCGTGTCGCCGAGCGCGCGCCCCTCGGCGATGTCACGCAGCAGCCGGCGCATGATCTTTCCCGAGCGTGTCTTCGGCAGGTCGGCAGAGAAGAGCACGTCGTCCGGCCGCGCGAGCGCGCCGATCTTCGTCGCGACGAAGTTACGGAGTTCTTCCCGCAGGGCGGATGACGGTGTGTGGCCGTCGCGCAGGGTCACGAACGCGCACACCGCCTGGCCCTTCAGCTCGTGCGCCTTGCCGACCACCGCCGCTTCCGCCACCGCGGGATGCTCCACCAGCGCCGATTCCACTTCCATCGTGCCGATCCGGTGGCCGGCCACGTTCAGCACATCGTCCACACGACCGAGGATCCAATAGAAGCCGTCGGCGTCGCGCTTGGCGCCGTCGCCCGGGAAGTACAGGTCGGGACGCCCCTCCCACTTGGAGAAGTAGGTCTGCACGTAGCGCGCGTCGTCGCCCCAGATCGTGCGGAGCATCGACGGCCACGGCTTGGTGAGCGCGAGCAGTCCGCCGCCCGTCGCGATCTCCTTGCCGAGTGAGTCGATGAGCGCGGCCGAGTAGCCGGGCAGCGGTTCGGTGGCACTTCCGGGTTTCGTGGATGTGACGCCCGGGAGCGGAGAGATCACGATCGATCCGGTCTCCGTCTGCCACCACGTGTCCACGATCGGACAGCGTGCGCCGCCGATGTGCTCGTGGTACCACATCCAGGCTTCCGGGTTGATCGGCTCACCCACAGACCCCAGCAGGCGGAGCGACGAGAGGTCGTGCGCCTTGGGATGCTCGACGCCCCACTTCATGAACGCGCGGATCGCGGTGGGAGCCGTGTAGAGGATCGTCACCTTGTGCTGCGCGATCAGCGACCAGAACCGGTCCCGCTTGGGCCAGTCGGGCGCGCCCTCGTACATCACGCAGCTCGCACCGTTCGCGAGCGGGCCGTACACGAGGTACGTGTGCCCGGTGATCCACCCGACGTCCGCCGTGCACCAGAACACGTCCTCCTCGCGCAGGTCGAACACGTACTTGGTCGAGGTCGTCGCTCCGGTGAGGTAGCCGCCGGTGGTGTGGACGATCCCCTTCGGCTTGCCGGTGGTCCCCGACGTGTAGAGGATGAAGATCACGTCCTCCGCGTCCATCGTCTCGGGCGGGCAGTCGTCGGAAGCGCGCGTCATCAACTCGTGGTACCAGTGGTCGCGGCCAGGATGCATTGCGTCCGCCGCGCCATCGAGCGCCGCGTCCGCGTTGCGCTGCACCACCACCACGTGCTTCACCGTGGGGCATTCCTCGAGCGCCTTGTCGGTGTTCCGCTTGAGCGGCACCACCTGTCCGCGTCGGTATCCGCCATCGGCGGTGATCACGACCTTGGCCGCGGCGTCGTTCATGCGGTCGCGCACGGACTCGGGCGAGAAGCCGCCGAAGACCACCGAGTGCACTGCGCCGATGCGTGCGCACGCGAGCATCGCAACGGCTGCTTCCGGGATCAGCGGGAGATAGATCCCGACGCGGTCGCCCTTGGCGACGCCGAGTGACTTGAGGACGTTCGCGAAGCGCCGGACCTCACGCGCGAGCTCCTCGTAGGTGATGGTGCGCCGGTCGCCGGGCTCTCCCTCCCAGATGAGCGCCGGCTTCGTGCGCCGCGGGCCATCCAGATGCCGGTCCAGGCAGTTCTCGGCGACGTTGATCTTCCCGCCGACGAACCACTGCGCGTGCGGCGGCTTCCAGTCCAGGACCTGCTTCCACGGTTTGATCCAGCGCAGTTCGCTCGCCTGTCGCGCCCAGAACTTCTCGTAGTCGGCGTCGCCCTCTTGGTGGAGCGAACGGTCACGGACGAGCGCGCGCTTTTGGAACGCGGCCGGCGGCGGAAAGGTGCGGGTCTCGGAGAGGAGCGCATCGATCTCAGTCATGGGGCCAATGGTAGGGAAGATGCCTGCTCGCGGCTACCGTATCGAAATCGAACAGCGAAGCGATTATTGCCAGAGTCAGCGCATCGCGCATGAAATACGCTCTACATCACGCTGTGATATCGCTGTAACTATCTGCAATATAAGCATTTACGAGGTACTGCGGAATGGCACGGTGTCTGCCATAGTAGGGGGTGAGGAACGCAGAATGCCACAACTACACCGCGCCAAAGACCGACACAGGAGCTCCAAATGATGGTCACCGCAACGTTTGATCCCGAGGCCGACGTGCACCCGATGATCGCCCCAGAAAAACTGACCTCGGAGACGCGTCTCGACTTCCGTCGCGCCGCCCTCGAGGCGCTCGAGCAGGCGGACCGCCTGGAGCTGAACGCCGTCGAACTCGACCTCTCCGCGACCACCGAGATGGATGCGAGCGGGCTCGGCGTGCTGATCCTGCTGCAGAAGCGTGCCCGTGAGAAGGGGAAGACGGTCCGGCTGCTTCGGGTGCCGAACGCGGTGGAGCAGTTGCTCGATGCGACACGCCTGAACTCCCTGTTCGACATCGTCCGTCTGTAGCACGCCGTTCCATCGGGGGCTGCGTCGCGGTACCGTTCATCGGATGACGCGCTCCCAGATGACGCTCGCGTGACCCCGCTGCTCGACGCGGCGGGTCTGGTGCGGGCCTTCGGATCGAGACGCGCCGTGGACGGCGTCTCCGTGGCTCTCGCGCCCGGCGAGGCGCTCGCACTGTTCGGCCCGAACGGTGCCGGCAAGACCACACTGCTCCGGCTCCTCGCCGGACTGCTGACTCCGACCTCGGGTCAGGCCGCCATCGGCGGCGAACGGCTGCCCGCCGCGGCGGCCCGCTCACGCGTCGGCCTGATCTCACACCGGACGATGCTCTATGGTGCGCTCACCGCGCGCGAGAACGTGCGCTTCGCCGCCGATCTGCACGGGGTCGCCGATCCGGCGCATGCCACCCAACAGGCGCTCGATGCACTTCGCGTCGCCGACCGAGCCGACATCCGCGTCCGCGCCCTGTCGCGCGGGCTGCAGCAGCGCGTCGCGATCGCCCGCGCGATCGTTCACGCGCCGAGTTTGCTGCTCGCGGACGAGCCCTACACGGGTCTTGATGAGCAAGGGAGCAACGCACTGACCGCGCTGCTGCACGAGCGGCGGCGCGCGGGCGCCGCGCTCGTCGTCGTGACGCACCATCTCACGGAAGGACTCGCGGTCGCCTCGCGCGCGGCGATCATGCAGGGCGGCCGGTTCCTCCGCGAGGAGTCCACCGCGGGGCTCGAGGTCGCCGCCTACGCCGCCACCTACCGGTCGCTCGTCGCGTGACGCGCCTCGGACTCCTCTCCGCCGCGTGGTTGGTCGCCCGCAAGGATCTCGCGATCGAGTTCCGGACGCGCAGCGCGTTCCTCTCCGCGCTCGTGCTCTCGCTGCTGGCGATCGTGATCTTCTACTTCGCATGGGATGCCACCGCAGTCGGCCCGGTCGACCTCGCGCCCGGCGTGCTCTGGGTGACGTTCACCTTCTCGGGTCTTCTGGGCCTGCACCGCTCGTTCGGCGTCGAGGAGCACGACGGCGCCATGGACGCGCTGCTCCTCGCCCCGGTGCCGCGCGAGTCGATCTTCCTCGGCAAGGCGCTGGCGAATCTCGTCTTCGTGCTCGGCGTGCAGGCGGTGGCGCTCCCGGCGATCGCGCTCTTCTACAACCTGCCCATCGGCGGGATCGTCGGCGCCCTGAGCGGTGTGATGGTCCTCGCCGCCATTGGACTCGTCGCCATCGGCACCCTGTTCGCCGGCATCACGGCCAACACGCGCATGGCGGAACTGCTGCTGCCGGTGCTGGCGCTGCCGTTCTTCGTGCCCATCGTGCTGCCAGCCGCCCAAGCCACCGCCCAGCTGCTGGCCGGTCGCCCGGTGAGCGAGAGCTTCGGCTGGTTGCGTATCTTGCTCGCGTTCGATCTCGTCTTCCTCTACGCATGTACCGTCGCGTTCCCGTTCACGCTTGACGACTGATCTCATGAGTTCTTCCGCTCCTGCGGCTTCACGCGCCAAGCGCTTCGACTGGTTCGCCGCGCTCGCGGTCGCGCTGACCGCCTCGGCATTCGTGCGCGCCATCTGGTTCACGCCGCCCGACCGGCTTCAGGGCGAGGCGCAGAAGATCTTCTACGTGCATCTCCCCTCGGCGTGGGTGGCGTTCCTCGCGTTCGGGCTGACGGCGTTCGCGGGCGCATTCTGGCTGTTCCTCAAGGACGAACGCCTCGATCGGTTCGCCGAGAGCTCGGCGGAGGTCGGGGTGATCTTCACCACGGGCGTGCTGATCTCCGGCCCGCTCTGGGGCAAGCCCATCTGGGGCGCGTGGTGGGTGTGGGACGCGCGGCTCACGCTCACGCTCTTTCTGTGGTTCCTCTACCTCGGGTATCTCGTGCTGCGCTCCGCCGTGGAGAGCCGCGAAGCGCGGGCGCGGTACTCGGCGGTGGTCGGGATCCTCGGCGCGCTGCTGATCCCGTTCATTCACTTGAGCGTGTATCTGTTCCGCACGCAGCACCCGATGCCGATCGTCGCGAACCCGGACGGCATCCAGATGCCGCCCGTGATGATCAAGACGCTGTTCCTCGCGCTGGGCGCCTTCACGCTGCTGTACGTGGCGTTGGTGCGCGCGCGCATGGCCTATGCCGCCGAGCGCGATGCGCTCGACGACGCCGCGACGCGGGAGTGACCGATGCCTGAAAACGCGATCTACTACCAGCTGGCCTACGGCGCGATCATCGCGCTCTTCGCTGGCTACGCCCTTTCGCTGCGGCTCCGCCGCCGCGCACTCGACCGCCGCCGCAAGCGGCAGGATGGCGTTCCGTGATCCACCCATGGAAGGACCTCGCCCCCGGCCGGCAGGCGCCGGAAGTGATCACCGCAGTGATCGAGATCCCGCAGGGGGCGCGCAACAAGTACGAGTTGGACAAGGAGTCCGGACTTTTCCGGCTCGACCGCGTGCTCTACTCCGCCGTGCACTATCCCGGCGACTACGGATTGATCCCGCGCACGCTTCACGAGGACAACGACCCGCTCGACGTGCTCGTGATGATCAAGGAGCCGACCTTCACCGGCTGTCTCATCGACACGCGCCCCATCGGTGTGCTGCGGATGCTCGACAAAGGCGAGCCCGACGACAAGATCCTCGCGGTGCCTGTGGACGACCCGATGCACGGCGAGTACTTCGACATCGCGGATCTCCCCGCGCATCAGCTCAGGGAGATCGAGCACTTCTTCGCGATCTACAAGGACCTTGAGGGCAAGCGCGTCGAGGTGCTGGGATGGGGCAAGAGCGAGGAGGCGATGCGGATCGTGAGTGAAAGCATCACGCGCTATTCGGATCTGTATCTCGCGCACGGACCCTGACGCCTGCGGCGTTATGCGCGCGCCAGCCCGGCGCGCGCGTCGCTCAGAATGCGTCGTCGCCGCCGAGCCAGGTCTTGAGCTGACGCCGCCACGAGTCCACCCGCTCCTTCTTCGGCACTTTGGTCACCACCGAAACGCTGCCGAGGATCGCGCCGCCGCGCACGCGGATCGTGGGCGCCCCGGGGAAGGGAGGGCGCGACTTGTCCTCCACGGTGCCGAGCACCGACGTGCAGTCCACGTCCGCGCCGAGTCCGGGGGGCAGCAGGATCTTGGCGTCCCCGAACATCACGTCGATGTCGAGGTCGATCCCCGTCACCGGGATCGCCGCCTCGCGCAGGTCGAGCAGCACGCTTCCGAAGACCGCGCGCGCCCGGATCACGGGAGCCGGCGTCCACGCGCCTTCCTTCTTGACCTCGGCGAAGATCGCCACATAGCGGCGCTCGTTGTCTGGCAGCCCGCGGCGTGGGCCCGACTCTCGCGGGGCAGGGGGGGCGGCGGTCGACGGCGCGGCGACGGAGTGCGCGGCCGCCGGGATGCCCTGCAGGAGCGTCTGCAGCTGCGCACGCTCCACGGACACGTACACCTTCTCCAGCCGCGCCTCGAGTTCGCCGGTGCTGAGCTGGTCATTGGCGTACGCCGCGCACAGCTCCTGCACCACCCGCTCGCGCTCAAGCTCAAGGGTCATTGGTCGAATCGTCCGTAGCCGCTTCGGTAGTAGAGCAGGGGAGTGCCCGCGCCGAGGTCCGCGGCCTCGACCGCCCCGATGAGGATGGTGTGGTCGCCGCCGGGCGTACGACTGTGCGTGCGGCACTCAATATGCGCCAGCGCGCCTTCCAACAGCGCCAGGCCGTTCAGGCCGCGCCGGATCGCCACGCCATCGAATCGGTCGACCTCCCGCTCGGCGAATCGACGTGAGAGCGGCTCCTGATCCTCAGCCAGAATGTTCACGGCGAAACGCTCGCACGTGTCGAGGACCGGCGCGACCGACGCCGCGTGGTCGATGCAGAGCAGCACGAGCGGCGGATCCAGCGAAAGCGACGTGAATGCGCTCACGGTCATGCCGACGTCGCGCCCGCCATCGTCCCGCGCCGTCACGATCGTGACGCCGGAGGCGAAGCGCGCAAGCGCCGCGCGAAAGGTCGAGGGATCGATGGGCACGGACGGGAGGAGGAAGCGTCGACGATCAGAGCAGCCACAGCGCGAGAATAGCGCCTGTGACCGTCGCGAGGAAGTTCACCGCATCGTTGTCCAGCCACGGCAGCCCGCGCGCGTGCGCTGTTTGCCCGCCGCAGGAGTGCACGCGGCGCTCGGTCAGCGCGCCGCACGCCGAGCACCGGCGCTGCGACTGCAGCGTTGCGCCAAGGATGCTGTCGGCGAGAGCGCCGAGTAGACCAGCGGCCGCGAGGCGCGTAACGACGGCCGTGTGGTTTCTCGCGTCGACGCCCAGCGTCGCCGGCACGAGCCACGCCGCGAGCAGGGCGACCACGAGCGCGCCCGCCGCGCCGCCGAGCGTGCCGCGCCACGTGACCCCTCCAGAGGTTCCGGGAGGCACGGGCACGCCGCGGAGGAGCGAGCGCGGCGTCCCGCCGCCCACCAGCCCGATCTCCGTCGCCCAGGTGTCGGCCGCGGCCGCGGCGAGTGCACCGACCGCGGCCAAGCTCCATCGGGCATCCTGCGTCAGCGTCCCGATCACCACGCACGCCGCGAACACACCGCCGTTCGCGAACACCTGCCGCGCATTGCGCGCGCGTTCCGGAGCGAGGATCGCGGCCGTGCGCGCGGCCTTCAGTGCCGCGCCTCGCCGGGTGAGCGCCTGCGAGGTGAGGAACCAGACGATCACGAGCACACCCCACGGCCATCCACCCACGAGCGCGCCCACGCCCACGCATGCGGCGGCGAACGTTCCCCCCACGGTGAGCGGCGCGTGTCGCATGCTCAACCATTAACTTCTTCTCCGCCTCCCACCACTCTCCCACTGCATGCCAGCCACGGTCGATCCGCTCGTTCCGCTCGCTCTGCTCGAAGCCGTCCGCACGGTCGATCTCCCCGACGAAGAGCTCGAGACGGAGTTCGTCGAGGAGCTGCGCACCAAGCGGTTCGGACTGAGCGACACCGTGATGGCCCAGATCCGCCGCTACAACGAGGCCGTGAAGCGCGGTCAGCGTCCGAATGCGGAGGAGGCCACCGCCATCGCGCGGCTCATCGGCCGGCGCCCGGACGCGGAACCCGTGTTCCGCGAGGCGGGTCGCGCGCTCGCGCGGCAGACGTACGCGCGGATCTCCCTGCCGACGCGCCGCATGATGCTCCTCCTGCCGGCGTTGTTCGCGCGTCCGCTCGCGCTGCGCCAGATCCGCCGCATCGCCGCGCGGTACCTCGGCGGTACGGTCAAGCGCGTTGGCGCGACAATCCATCTGGACGTGCGGGAGTCCGTCACGCGTGACACTGCGCCCAAGCAGGCGGGGTGCACCTTCTATGAGGCCGTGCTGCGCGAGTTGATGCAGCTGCTCGTGGATGGCGCCGGTGCGGTGGAGCATCTGCGGTGCGTGTCACGCAACGAGGGAACCTGCGAATGGCGCGCGCAGTGGCGCGCCGTGAGGTGATGCCATGCTGACTCCCGTCCAACTTCCCGCACTGCAGTCCGCGCTTCGCGCGGCGGGCGTCGACGGCTGGCTGCTCTACGATTTCCGTGGACTCAACCCTGTCGCGGGCGGCGTGCTCGGACTCCACGGCATGGTCACGCGACGGATCTTCGCGTGGATCCCCGCCGAGGGCACGCCGGTGGCGATCACGCACGCGATCGAGCCCGGGCCCTGGACGGCGTGGCCGGCCGCGTGGGAGAAGCACGTGTACAGCGCGTGGCGCGACCTCGAGGCGCTGCTGCCCAAGCTGGTCTCCGGCAAGCGCGTGGCGATGGAGTATTCCGCGGGAGACGCCGTGCCCGTCGTGGACCGCGTGCCGGCGGGCGTGCTCGAGCTCGTGAAGCGCTCCGGCGCGGAGGTCGTGACGAGCGGCGAACTGGTCACGCGGTTCTTCGCGGTCTGGAGCGAGGCCGAGCAGGCGTCGCACCGCAAGCACGCGGAGCTGCTGCGGTCCTTCGCGCTCGGCGCTTTCACGCGCATCGGCGAGGCGGCGCGCTCCAAGCACGCGCTCCACGAGCACGAGGTCCTGGCGTGGCTCCTGGAGCAGTTCGGCGCGAACGGCCTGTGGACCGACCACGGGCCCAACGTGTCCGCGAGCGAGAACGCGGCGAATCCGCACTACGAGCCATCGAGCGCGCATCCGCGCGCCTTTCGCGCGGGCGACGTGGTGCTGATCGATCTCTGGGCCACGGTCGAGGGCATCCCCGCGGGCGCGATGTGGGCGGACCAGACGTGGATGGCGGTGATCGGGAAGCCGACGGCCAAGCAGCAGGAGGTCTGGACGACGATCCGCGACGCCCGCGATGCGGCGATCGCGCTGCTCGCGGACCGCCTCTCGCGCGGCCAGGACGTGCGCGGTCGCGAGGCGGACGCCGTCTCGCGCGCCGTCGTGGAGAAGGCGGGCTACGGCAAGTACTTCACGCACCGCACGGGCCACTCGATCGACGCGCGCGGCCTCCACGGGATGGGGCCGAACATCGACGACCTCGAAACGCGCGACGACCGGGTGCTGATCCCCGGCGTGGGGTTCTCGATCGAGCCGGGGATCTACATCCCCGGCGAGTTCGGGATGCGCACCGAGGTCAATGCGTTCGTCGGTGAGCAGGGGCTCGTGGTGACGCCGGGGGAGATCCAGCGGGAGCTGTTCGTGATCTAGTTCTGCTTTTGAACTGCCGCACCACGAAGGCACGAAGGGCCCCGACGCGTGTGACGGGCACCGTCGTTCCAAAAAAGATCGATCTTGCTGTGGTGTGAGGAGGCCGGCGAGTGCGCCCCCGCCCTTCGTGCCTTCGTGGTGAAGCAATTACAGGATCAGAAATCTCCGATCCACCACCATCGCCACGAACACGAGCGCGAGGTAGAGCAGCGAATACCCGTACACCCACCACGACGCTTTCACGAAGTCCGCGGCGCGCCGCACGCGCCAGACGCCGTGCAGAAGCAGCGCGCCGAGCCCGGCGGCGCTCACGAGATACACCAGGCCGAACGCGCCGAAGGCCACCGGCATGAGCGTGAGGGCCACGAGCAGGATCGAGTACCACCACATCTGGGTGATCGTCTCGCGCTCGCCCCAGACGAGCGGCGCCATCGGCACCTTGGCGTTGCCGTAGTCGCGCTGCTTGTTGAGCGCGAGCGCCCAGAAGTGCGGCGGCGTCCAGTAGAAGATGATCAGGAAGAGGTACCACGCCGTGAGGTCGAGCCGCCCGGTGACCGCCGCCCAGCCCACGAGGGGAGGGAAGGCCCCCGCGGCGCCGCCGATGACGATGTTCTGCGGGCTCGAGCGCTTGAGCCAGCGCGTGTAGATGAAGACGTAGAAATAGAAGCCCGCGAGCGCGAGGCCGGCCGTGAGCACATTCACGAAGGTCGCGAGCAGCCAGGTCGCGGCGGTGGCTGCGCCCACGCCGAAGGCGAGCACGGCGCGCGCATCCATCCGGCCGCTCGGGATCGGGCGGCTCTTGGTCCGCGCCATCACGTCGTCGATGTCGCGGTCGATGTACATGTTGACCGCGTTCGCGCCGCCGGCCATCAGGTAGCCGCCGACCATCACGAGCAGAACGAGTCCCCAGCTCGGCGACCCGGCCACGAACATCGGGGCGGCCGTGGTGACCAGGAGCAGCGAGATGATCCGCGGCTTGGTCAGCGCGATCAGGTCGCGCAGGAGCGAGACGCGCTCCGGGGGGGCCGCCGTCTCCGTCATACGCGCGCCGCCCACGAGAGCCAGAGCACGCCCGCGAGCGCGAGCGCCGGGACCACCGCAAAGCTCCATTCGGAGAACGAGACGCGCTTGGGGCCTTCGCCGCCGAGCTTCCAGGCGCGGACGGTCGAGGCAAGGATCATCACCTGCGCGAGGGCGATGGCGGCGGCACAGCCCCAGAAGAGCACATCGAGAAAGCGGTCGGACATCCGTGAATAATCGCCCCCGGCCCTCCCCGCAGGGAGTGCCGCGCCATAGTTTCGCGTGATGACCTCTCCCGTTGCGCCCTCGGGCGCCCCATCGCTGCAGCGCCGGATCGGCCTCTGGAGCGCGATCGCCGTCGTCATCGGAAGCACCATCGGCTCCGGCATCTTCCGCTCGCCGGCCGGCATCGCGGACCGGCTGCCGGGTCCGTTCCCGATGCTCATGGCGTGGGTCGCGGGCGGCGTGTTCGCGCTCGCCGGCGCGCTGACGATCGCCGAGCTCGCGAGCGCGATGCCCAAGACGGGCGGCATCTACGTGTTCCTCAAGAACGGGTGGGGGAATCTCGCGGCGTTCTTGTTCGGGTGGGGCCAGCTCGTGATGATCCGCGCAGCATCGCTCGGTGGGATCGCGATCACGTGCAGCGAATACTTCTTCCGGCTGATGGGATGGGACCTCGCGATGGTGATGCCCGTGCGCTTCACGGCGGCCGCGATGATCCTCCTGACCGCGAGTTTCAACATCGCGGGCGTTCGCTTCGGCGCGGCGATGACCAACATCACGGTGCTCGCCAAGTACGGCGGGCTCATCTTCATCGTGCTGGTCGCCTTCGCGATCGGCCTGCCGGATACGGGCGGGCACTACACGCCGGCGGTACCAGCCGGGAGTTTCTCGATCGCGGCGTTCGGCCTGGCGTTGGTGAGCACGCTCTGGGCGTTCGACGGTTGGGCGGACCTCTCGTACAACGGCGGCGAGGTGAAGGACCCCGCGCGCAACCTGCCGCGTGCGCTGATCGGCGGCACGCTCGCCGTCGTGACGATCTATCTGCTGGCGAATCTTGCGTATCTGGCCGTGCTGCCCATCGAGGAGATGCGTGTCTCGCGGCTGGTGGCGGCGGACGTGGCGGCCAAGGTGATCGGGCCGGCGGGCGTGATCTTCGTGTCGGTCACGGTGATGGTGTCCACGTTCGGGACGCTCAATGCGGTGCTTTTCACGAGCCCGCGGATCTTCTTTGCGATGGCGGATGACGGGCTCTTCTTCAAGCCCGTGGCGGCGGTGCACCCCAAGCTGGGCACGCCCTGGGTGGCGATCCTGCTTACGGCGTCGCTCGGCGCGGTCTTCGTGCTCACGCGGACGTTCGAGCAGCTGGCGGACGCGTTCGTGACCGCGTTCCTGCCGTTCTACTTTTTTGCGGTGGCGTCGATCTTCCGGCTGCGCGGGCGACCGGACTATCAGCCGACGTTCAAGGTGCCCGGCTATCCCGTGGTGCCGCTGGTCTTCATGGCGGCGGTGCTGTATCTGCTGGGCAATGCCCTCATTCAGGAGAGCAGCCGGCTGTCCACGCTCGCGGTGCTGGGGGTGTGTCTGGCGGGAGTTCCGGTCTACTATCTGACCGTCGGGCGCAAGAGGTAACGGTCAGGTCGCGGTCGCCCGGGAACCTTGACCCGCTGGCGGCGGCGGCGGAATCTTAGGGCTATAATTACGGCGCTCAGGTGACCCAGCGCACCACGGGTCGCATTTGCGGATGGATCCCACCCACTGAGGGTTTTCTCATGCAGCGATGGATCGGCAGGTTGGCGCTCACTCTCGCGATCGCTTCCGCGAGCGCGATGTGGACGACGGCGTCCGCGCAGGTCACCACGGGATCGATCCGTGGGATCGTCACCGACACGGAAGGGAATGCCGTGACCGGTGCGCGCGTGACCGCGGTTCACACGCCATCTGGAACTCCGTACGTTGGCGTCACGCGTGCGGACGGACGCTTCCAGATCCCCGGCATGCGCGTGGGTGGGCCCTACGCGGTCGCGGTCCAGATGATCGGATTCGCGCGTCAGAGCCGTGACGACATCATGGTCACGCTGGGCGCCGCGGCCGACCTCGAGTTCCGGCTCTCCGCGGTAGCCACCACGCTGCAGGCGGTGACGGTGACCTCCGAGGGCGGTGAGCTGAGTTCGACCCGCACGGGCGCTGCGACGACGGTCCGCCGCGAGGCGCTGGAGCAGCTGCCCTCGATCTCGCGCCGGCTCTCCGACTTCACGCGCCTCACGCCGCAGGCCAGCGGTTCTTCGTTCGCCGGCCAGGACAATCGCCTCAACAACATCACGGTCGACGGCGCCTACTTCAACAACTCCTTCGGCCTCGGCGGCCAGCCGGGCGACCGGACCGGCGTGTCGCCGATCTCGCTCGACGCGATCGAAGCCGTGCAGGTGAGCATCGCGCCCTACGACGTCCGCCAGAGCGGCTTCGTCGGTGCCGCGGTGAACACGGTCACCCGCTCTGGGACGAACGAGTTCCAGGGCTCCATCTATATGAACAAGCGGGATGAAGGGTACGTCGGCCGCGACGCCGGCACCGGGAAGTTCAACCCCGGCACCTTCACCTTCGATCAGGTCGGCTTCCGCCTCGGCGGTCCGATCCTCAAGAACAAGCTCTTCTTCTTCGTCAGCTACGAGACGGACGAGAACACGTCGCCGGCGACGAACTTCGTGGCCAACACGGGCGGCCAGACGGTGGGCGGCAACATCACGCGCGTGCTTGCGAGCGACCTCGACGCGCTCCGGACGTACCTGACGAACAGCTTCAACTACGACCCTGGCATCTATCAGGGGTATCCGTCGGCGACGCCGTCCAAGCGGCTCACGGCGCGCTTCGACTATGCGTTCAGCGACCGCAACAAGTTCTCGCTGCGCTACTCGACGCTCGAGTCTGACACGGACGTGCTGCTGTCCAACTCCTCGTCGCTCGGCTTCGGCACGCGCCGCTCGAACCTGAACGGGCTCAACTTCATCGGGTCGAACTACACGATCATGGAGAACATCAACTCCCTGATCGCGGAGTGGAACTCGCTGATCGGCGACCGGATGTCGAACCAGATGATCATCGGCTACACGGAGCAGGACGAGAGCCGCGGGTCGGTGGGGACGCTCTTCCCGATGGTGGACATCCTCCAGACCTCCACGGTCTACACGACCTTCGGGTCCGAGCCGTTCACGCCGAACAACGAACTGCGGTACAACACGTTCCAGTTCCAGAACAACTTCACGATCCACGCGATGACCCACGCGCTGACGTTCGGCGTGAGCGTGGAGAAGTACGAGTCCGAGAACGTGTTCTTCCCGGGATCGCAGAGCGCCTACGTCTACAACTCGCTCGCGGACTTCTATACGGACGCGAACGCCTTCCTGACGGCCTGCGGCACCAACCAGGCCACGTGGTCCACCTGCTCACGTCCCTCGAGCCCGGTCACGCTGCGCCGCTTCCAGGTGCGGTGGTCGAACATCGCGGGACAGACCAAGCCGGTGCAGCCGCTGGAAGTGACCTTCAGCGGTTTCTACGCGCAGGACGAGTGGAAGCCGCGGAGCGACCTCACGCTGACCTACGGCCTTCGCATCGACATGGCCAGCTTCGGCAACACGGGCTTCGTCAATGCGGCCGCCAACGCGATGACGTTCCGCGATGAGAACGGCGACAACGTGCAGTACCGCACCGACAAGCTCCCCGACGCCACCCCGCTGATCTCGCCGCGCCTCGGCGTGAACTGGGATGTGAGCGGCAACGGCCGCACGCAGGTGCGCGGCGGCACCGGCCTCTTCACCGGCAAGCCGGCCTACGTCTGGATCTCCAACCAGATCGGCAACAACGGTGTGCTCACGGGCTTCGAGCAGCAGGACAACACCACGGCGCGTCCGTGGCACCCGGACCCGAACCACTACAAGCCGAACCCGGCCACGCTCACGAACCCGCCGACGCCGGCGTCATCGTACGAGCTCAACTTCACGGACAAGAATTTCAAGTTCCCGCAGGTCTGGCGTACGAACGTCGCGATCGACCACCGGTTCGAGAACGGCTGGCTGGCGACGATGGAATACATCTGGGGGCAGGATGTGAACGGCGTGTACTACATCAACGCCAACCTGCCCGCCGCTGACGCGGCATTCACCGGGGTGGATCCTCGTCCGCGGTGGGTCTCGGACAAGTGCCCCACGGTCACCGGGACGCAGACGAACCGCATCAACTGCTCCGTCACGAGCGCCGTGGTGCTCAAGAACCAGAACGTCGGCCGCACGTACGACGCGGCCATCTCGCTCGAGCGCTCGTTCCGCAACGGATTCTTCGCCAAGGGCGCGATGGCCTACGGCACGTCCGAGAACACCGTCGTCCCGGGCAGCATCGCGTTCGGCTCCTGGAACAACAACCAGCACGCCGGCGACCCGAACAACCCGGGCCTCGGCTCGAGCAACAACGTCCTCGGCGTTCGCAGCTTCCTGGTGCTCTCGCACACCCGCGACTGGTTCGGCTGGGGGAACACCTCCGCCTCGATCTTCATCGAGAACCGGAATACGGGGAACGCCAGCTACACCTACGGCGGTGACCTGAACGGCGACGGCGGCACCTCGAACGACCTCATCTACGTTCCGCGCGACATGAACGAGATGAACTTCGCGCCCATCACCGGCTTCACCTCGCTCCAGCAGGCGGCGGCGTGGGAGGCGTACATCGCGCAGGATCCGCACCTCCGGACGCGCCGCGGGCAGTACGCCGAGCGTGGCGGGGTCATCATGCCGCAGGTCACGCGCGCGGATGTCAGCATCTCGCAGGACATCAGCCGTCTCGTGGCCGGTCAGCGCAACACGCTGCAGGTCCGCCTCGACATCCTCAACTTCACCAACATGATCAACAGCGACTGGGGCCTGAGCAAGAGCATGGTCACCACGTCGCCGCTGATCCCCGCGACGCCGCTCGCGGACGGCCGCGCCCGCCACACGATGCGCGTGGTCAACGGACAGCTCGTCTCCAAGACGTTCCAGAAGAACGCCGGTCAGTTCGACGTCTGGCAGATGCAGCTCGGTCTGCGCTACACCTTCAACTGATCGACCAAGCACCTGAGTAGGACGAAGCCCCCGGGAGCCTGGCTCCCGGGGGCTTCGTCTTGCCCAGCACGCGATACGCACGTCCCGCATCGCCCTGCTTTCATCTCCCCTCTTCGGTCTTCCGTCTCAGAAGATCGACAGCTTGATGTACTTCCGCGGATTCTTCTGGAAATCCGCCGTCAGCGAATCCAGTCGCGTGAGCAGCCGCCGCGTGTCGTTGTAGAGCCCCGGGTCGTTCATCAGCATCCCGGCCGAGCCCTCGGACCCCTCCAGCCGCTGCAGCACGCCATTCAGGCGTGTGGTCGTCGTCCGCAGGTCGTTCGCCAGCACACTCACCGCCGTGGACGCGTCCGCCATCGCGCGGACCGTGGAATCCACCGCCGCCGAATCCACCGCATTGGCCACGCGGCGGAGCGCCTGCTGCGTCCGCGTCAGCTCGGCGGATTGCGCCACCGCCACCTCGGACAGGGTCGCAATGAGCCGGTTGGCGTTCGACACCGTCGCGCGGAGGTCGGCGAGGCCGCGCTGCTCCACGAACTCCCGATTGAGCGCGCGCGTGATGGACTGCAGATCCCGCCCGATCGAGTCCACCCGCGCCAGCACGTCGCCGATCCCGATGGACGCCGGCCCGGCCGGGATCGTGTCGCCGACCGCAAAATCCTCGGTCGTCATGGCGCCGGGCATCATCGCGACCATCATGTCGCCGAAGACGCCGTTGGGCACGACGCGCGCAGTCGTGCTTCTGGGCACCTGGTACGCCTTGTCGATCCGCATGGCCACCACGAGATATCCGTCGCGACGGAACTGCACGTCGTCCACATAGCCGACCGTCACCCCGGAGAGGAGGACGGGCTGGCCGGCGCGCAGCCCCGCGCCCCACGGGAAGACGGAGTAGACCGGATACCCCGGCGCGAGGGCGCCGCGGGCCAGGAACAGCGAGCCCGCGATCGCCACACCCAGCGCGAGCACGGCCACGACCCCTACGAGCACTTCGTCACGTCGCTTCATGCCTGAAGATACCTGGCGAGGAGGATGGCGGTGATCGCGTCCAGGATCAGGATCGCGATCGAGGAGACGACGACGGCCTTCGCGGTGCTCTTCCCGACGCCCTCGGCGCCGCCGCGTGTCGTGTAGCCCTCATAGGTGCAGAGGAAGGCGATCGCGCCGCCAAAGAGCGTGGCCTTGATCAGGCTGTACGTCACCTGGAACTGATCGTAGCCGAGCCGCACGCCTTCCATGAACTGCGAGTACTGCACGTCGGTCAGAGTGACGGCGGCCATGAGGCCGGAGGCGACACCGAAGAAATCCGCGAGGATGGTGAGGATCGGCAGCATGATGATGCTCGCGATGATCCGCGGCACCACGAGATACGCCACGGGGTCGAAGCTGAGCGTCTCGAGCGCGTCGATCTGTTCGGTGACCCGCATGGTCGCGATCTCAGCCGTCATCTTGGCGCCCACGCGGCCGGCAAGCACGAGGCCGGTGAGCAGCGGGCCGGTCTCCAGGATCACGATCTGCCGCGACGACAGTCCCACGATCGAGAGCTGAATCCCCGGAAACAGCTGGTAGCGGATCTGGATCGTGATCACGCCGCCGATGAAGGCGGCCACCATGATCGCGAGCGGCAGGGAGTCCACCCCGATCGCGCGCATCTGGTGAAAGACCTCGCGGCCCCACGTGCGCCCCTCGCGCAGGGCGCGGCCGATCTCGCGCGTGAAGAGCACGCGCGCCCCGATCCCGCCCATCAGCGCCAACGCCATGTGGCCCATCGAGCGGAAGAACCGCAGACCGGAACGCTGGACGACGGGGAACGATGCGGTGGGGCGAGAGGCCATCAGGTCCGGACGCGGACGAGGAGGAAGGTGCCGATCAGCGTGAACAGCGCGCCCGGCAACCATGCCGCCAGCTCGGGTTGCACGAGCCCACTCGCGCCGATCGCCTGCGTGAGCTGCAGGAGCACGAGGAATACTACCGTGGTGGCGAGCGAGATGGCCACGCCGTACGCCGTGCCGCCGCGCTGGGTGCTCGTCGCGAGCGGAGCGCCGATGAGCATGATGATCACGCTCGTGACCGGGATCGCGATCTTGAGCATGCGCTCCACCCTGAGCTTTCGCACATCCGCCCCTGAGCGCTCCATGGCGGTGATGAAGCGTCCCAGTTCCTGATAGCCCATCTCCGCCGGCGCGCGCGGGTTCGCCATCAGGTGCACGGGCCGCTCACTGAACTGCCGGTCCTGCAGCGAGTCGAAGCGAATGCTGAGATTCGAGAGTGAGTCCGGCAGAATGTGCATCACGCCGTCGCGCAGCATCCAGCCGCTGTTGGCATCGAAACTCCCGTGCGCGGCCGCCACCACATACGTGGGATACTCGGGGCCCGTGCCGCGCCGCTCGATCTCCACCGCGAGCAGCGTACTCGTGATGACGTTCGCCTCGCCGATCTTGTACACGCGGCCGCCCTCAGCCGCATACGCGAAGTTGGTGCGCTGGCTCGAGGCGCGGACCTCCTTCTCCTTGAGCAGCTCGAGTCGCCGCGCGTTGAGCTGCGGGATCACGGCCCCCAGCCCGAGGCCGATCACGGTCGCCGCGAGCGCACCCGTGGCGATGGGCGCGATGAAGCGGTGGAACGAGATCCCCGACGCCTTGGCCGCCGTGATCTCCGAATGCCGCGTGAAGCCGCCCACCGTGAAGACCGTCGCGAAGAGCACCGCCGCCGGCAGCACCTGGAACATCGTCTCCGGGATCCCGAACAGATACGCCTGCACGATGTCAGGCCACGGCAGCTCCCGGGCGAGGTACGCGTCGAGCTTCTCCGAGATGTCGATGATGATGACCAGCAGCGGGAAGCCGAGCGCCGTGGCGACCAGGACCTTCCAGAACTCCGCGAGCACGTAGCCGTCGAGCGGCCGCAGCAAACGAAACCTCACGCGGTCCGCCGACGCCAGCGCGACCGCACGCCGTCCACGAGTCGGCTCCACCACTCGGAGGTCTCACTGCCGCGGGAGGTGGAGCCCTCGCTCCCGAGGCGGACCGTGAGCACCACGCCGACGATCCCGAGCAGGATGTTCGTGCCCCACATCGCGAGCGTGGGATCGAGGATCGCGCGGTCCGCGAGCGCTTCGCCGGCGAGCAGGCCCACGTAGTAGACCGCGAACACGCTCAGCGAGACGCCGATCGTGAGCCCCACGCCGCCGCGCGGAAAACGCAGCGCGATCGGCGCGCCCAGGAGCACGAAGACGATGCACGAGAACGCGATCGAGAACTTCTTCTCGATCTCCACCCGGTAGCGGTCGATCGTGGCCTGCTGCACCGTGAGATCGAACCGGAGGGAGCCGAGCACGATCGCATCGTAGCCGGGCGCCTCCTGCGATGCCGGCGCGCTCGCCGCCGACTGATCGGCCTGCTGACTCGGCTGCTCCTGCGGCACGGGTCGACGCGGCCCTGGCGTCGGACTCTGCGCGGCGTCGGCGGTGCGGACCACGCGGAAGTTCTGCCATGCGCGCTGGGCGGCGCAGTAGGCCGCACTCGCGCCCAGGGGTTCGCGGGGAGGGCCATCGCGCGCCTCGGGCGCCTTGGCCGCCTGCAGGCGGAGCCAGGCGGTGTCGCGCTGCGCGATCGCGTCGCGCGCGCGGGCGAACAGCTCGCAGATCCCCATCTCGCGGTCGGACTTGTACGCCGGCGTCTCCTCGAGCCGATCAAGGCGCGTGGCGACGCCGCGCACGCGGATCAGGTCGCGCGCGAAGAAGTTGCGCTGGAGTCGCTTGGGCGTGTCGGTGCCGATCTCCATGCTCGAGCCGTCGTAGAGCGTGAGGATCAGGTCCTCGCCGCTCTCGTTGAACGCGAGCGCTCCGCGGTTGGCGATGATGGTCCGGCGGCTCTTCCGGTTGCTCAGGTCGTAGATGGTGACGTCGCGCATCAGGTTCGTGCCCGACTCGATCCGCGCCGCCCGCAGATACAGCTGACCGCGCACCACCTCGTTGATCACCTGTTCCTGCAGCGCGAGCGTCGGCTTCACGCGCGCGATGTTCCCCTGCAGGGTCGCCAACCGATGATTGGCCCGGGGAAGCACTTGATCGTTGAAGAGCACCATCAACATGGCCAGCACGACCGACGCGAGGATCACGGGCGTCACGAGGCGCTGCATGCTCACGCCGCTGGCCTTGAACGCCGTGATCTCGTTCTCCGCCGCGAAGCGCGAGAACGCGTGCAGCGTGGCGACCAGGACCGCCATCGGGAGCGTCATGGCCAGCGTGAACGGTACCGAGAGGAGCATGAACTCGCCGATCACCGACCACGGCAGCCCCTTGCCCACCAGATCGCCGAACTTGCGGGCGATGAAGTTGAGCAGGAGCAGACTCGTCAACGCCGAGAGGGCGAAGACGAGCGGACCCACATGTTCCTTGAGGATGTATCGGTAGACGATCTTCACACGATCCGGGTTGGACGCGAGCAGGAGCCGCTTCCGTATATTCCACTGGGCGCAGAGGCACGGGCAAGGTCGCGCCGTGACTCCTACCCCTGAGAGACCGCGTCGACCGCGTCCGGTCACTTCCCGCTCACCCTCCAGTGCCTGCCGCATGTTCACCGATCTGGCTCGTGATCTCCTGCGCCCGCTCGTCGTGGCCGCCCTCGTCTCGTCCTGCTCGGGCAGTGACGCCTCCGACCGCCCCGGCGCGTCGGTGACCACGCCGCCCGAGTTCGACGGCGCCGCGGCACTCGGGTACGTCCGGACGCAGCTGGAGTTCGGCCCGCGTGTCCCGGGGACGCCGGCGCACCGAGCGGCGGGCGACTGGCTTGTGGCAGAACTTCAGAAGCGGGCGGACACGGTCTACGTGCAGACCTGGACGCACACGACCGCCGACGGCAAGCGTCTGCCGATGCGCAACATCATCGCGCGCTTCGCGCCCGCCGCCGAACGGCGCGTGCTCTACCTCGCCCACTGGGATTCGCGCCCGAACGCGGACAAGGCCGAGGACCCGGCGCAGCGCACCACCCCGGTGCCGGGCGCGAACGACGGCGGTTCGGGGGTCGCGATCCTGCTCGGGGTCGCTGACGCGCTCAAGGCGCGCCCCGCCAGCGTGGGGGTGGACCTCGTCCTCGTGGACGGCGAGGACTGGGGCAACTTCGACACCAACACCGACATCCTGATCGGCGCCAAGTACTTCGCCGAGCGCCTGCCGTCGGCTGGCTACGCGCCCGAGTTCGGGGTGCTGTTCGACATGGTCGGCGACGCCTTTCCGACGTTCCTCTATGAATCGCATTCGATGGTCGCCGCGCCAGCCGTGGTGCAGCGCGTCTGGAGCACGGCACGCCGGTTGGGCTACGAAGCCGCGTTCCAGCCGCGCGAGTACGGCCCGATCACCGACGACCACGTGCCGTTGATCGAGAAGGGACTCAAGGTGATCGACCTGATCGACCTCGACTATCCGTGGCACCACACGCCCGAGGACACGCTCGACAAGGTGTCGCAGCGGACGCTGCAGATGGTCGGCGACGTGGCCCTAGCCCTGCTGCGCGAGATCTGAGCCGGGCGGCAACGATCTGGTAGGGGCGGGCAGCGGGGGCGACGCGATCGTACTCCGTGCCGACCCCGTCGGAAGGACGCGCGCTCCTCTTCGTGGCCGCGGTCGCGGCGTTGGGGCTCGGGGTGCGGGGGTGCCGGGTCCTGCGCGCTCCCGAGGTACCGACCAGTGACCGCGAGGCACTGGCGCGGCAGATCGCCTTGGTGGATTCGGCAGTGACGAGCGGCGGACGCCGCCGGTCCCCTGCGCCCACCAAGCCGCCGGGCGCGGCCACGAGCACCGGGCGCCTTGCATTGAGTGCAACCTCGCCGGCGCCGCCGCCCGGCCCCGTCGATCTCGACCGAGCCTCCGCGGCAGAACTGGACGCCCTGCCGGGGATCGGCCCCGCCCTGGCGGCGCGGATCATCGCCGACCGGGATGCGCACGGTGGCTTCGGCTCGCTGGAGGCGCTGCAGGAAGTGCGCGGGATCGGCCCGGCGCTCGCCGCCCGTCTTGAGCCACTGATCACTTTCTCGTCGCCGCCCCGTCCGACGCGCCCGGCGGCCACGCGGCGTCCTTGACACCATCGCGTTCCGCCGGACACCTTCACCGTCTCACACTTCGTGCGCGACCGCCGGGACCCGGCGGCCGCGTGCTCCGCCCTGTCCCCCAGCCGCGACCATGGCCTCAGCAGCAACGCACGGGACCGAACGGATCGGCGACCTCCTCGTCAAAGAGGGGCTGATCTCGCGCGAGCAGCTCCAGCAGGCGCTCGACGAACAGCGCCAGAACGGCACGCGTGTGGGCTACAATCTGGTGAAGCTCGGCTTCATTCAGGAGAACGAGCTCACGCGAACGCTGGCCCGCCAGTACAAGATGCCGGCGGTGGATCTCTCGAAGTTCGAGGTGGACGCCAAGATCATCAAACTGGTTCCGGCCGACCTGGCGACGAAGAACCTGGTGCTGCCGCTGAAGCGCGACGGCCGGACCCTCACCGTCGCGATGGCGGACCCGACGAACCACGGCGTCATCGAGGATCTCAAGTTCATCACGCGCTACGACATCTTCCCGGTGATCG
>CAZGFE010000022.1:0-42381 GCA_964524665.1 uncultured Gemmatimonas sp. | reverse complement strand
GGAGCGTGCGGGCGATGCATTCATGGCGGACTTCCACAAGAGCGCCAAGCTCGAAGCGGTCGCCTCGCTCGCCAAGCGCTCGCGCCCCAGCGCCCACACGCGCGTGATGCAGCGCGCGCTCCAGTTCCTTACGGAAACGCGGCTGGTGCACGGCGCCGACGGCGCCGCGGTCACGATGACGGCGGCCCAGGTGCAAGCGCTGCGCCTGCTCCTCGACGCGGAGACGAACGCGGAGCGTGATCGGCTCGGCACGTGGATCCCCACGCTGGCGATGATCGGATCGGTGAGCCCGCTGCTCGGCCTGCTCGGCACGGTGCTCGGCATCATCGAGGCGTTCCTTGGCGTGGCCCGAGGCGGGTCGGGCAATCTGGCCGCGATCGCACCCGGCGTGGCCGAGGCGCTGATCGCCACGGCCACGGCCTTGGCCGTCGCGATCCCGGCGTACTTCGGCTACAACATCTTCGCGGCGCGCCTGAACCGATTCGACGGCGATCTCGAGGGGTTCGGTTCGGAAGTGATCGCCTTGATGGCCCGCGAGGGCCGGCTGTAGCATGCGGCGACGCGGTCGCGGAGAACGCACGCCGCTGCAGGCGGAGATCAACGTCGTGTCGCTGATCGACGTGATGATGCTGCTCATGATCATCTTCATGATCACGGCGCCGATGATGCAGGGCGGGGTCGACGTCACCCTGCCACGCGTCGAAGCCCGGCCGCTGAACGCCAAGAGCGCGCTCGTGATCTCGGTGACGCGGGACGGGCGGATCTTTGCGGACGACGTGCAACTCTCGCTCGCCGAGTTTCGCGGCAGCTTTCGCTCGCTCGCGCAGCAGGCAGGGCGTGAGGGCGTGTATCTCCGGGCGGATCAGGGCGTGAACTACGGCCGTGTGGTGGAAGTGATCGCGATCATGCGCGGCGCAGGCGTGGGCAACATCGGCCTCGTGGCCGAACCAGAGGACGTGACGCGGTGAGTGTTGCGGCCCGACGTCCGGAAGGACTCGCCGGCCCCTTCGCCCTCTCCCTGCTGCTGCACGCTGCGGTCGTGGGCGCACTGGTCGTGTGGCGCGCGGCGCCCACGCCGCCGCTCCCTCCGATGTACCGCGTCGACCTGGTGGCGGCTCCGGCGGGAGAACGGCAGGCGGGTGTGGTCCGGGAGACCCCCGGGCCGACGAGTCCGACCAAGGCGCCTCCGAAGGCGGCCACGAACGAAGCGACCAAAGCCGCGCCGATCGATCCGCCCACGCGTCGCGCACGTCCGCAGACGCGAGCCACGACCAACATCACGCAGACCAACGAGCGCGTGTCGCCGTCCAATGCACCGACGGCTGGCGGCGGAGAGACCGGGGGGACCGGCACCGACGTCGCGACCGTGCGCACGGAAGGGATCGATTTTCCGTTCCCGGGGTATCTCGCGAACATCGTTCGGCAGATCGCGCTCAACTTCAATCCCCGCAATCCTGGCGCGCTCAAGGCCGAGGTCTTCTTCTTCATTCGTCGCGACGGCTCCGTGACCGGATTCCGGTTCGTGACCAGCAGCGGCAACTTCGCGTTCGATCTTGAGGCGCAGGGCGCCTTCGAGGCGGCGGCGCGGCATTTCGGCGCTCTTCCTGCCGGCTTCTCTGACGACATCCTCCCTGTGTCCTTCTCGTTCGATCCGGCGCGGCTGCGATGACGCGCGCCCTGCAACTCTCCGTGTTTGCGCTCGCACTCGCGTCCTCCTCGCTTGGCGTCTCACCGGCCCACGCGCAGGAGCAAGCGCAAGGCGTACGCATCGGGCTGACCTACCGCGCGGGCACGCGTCCTGGCCTCTATCTGCTGCCCATGCGGGGCACCTACGCAGACTCGATCCGCGCGATCATCGGCCGGGATCTCGACTTCGGCGACCGGATCACCGTGATCGCCCCTGACTCTGGACCGCCGCCGACGGGCGCGCTCAACTACGCGCTGTACGGCGCCCTCGGCGCCGCGGCCGTGCTGCAACTTGCGGAGAATGTGGGGGGCGGGATCTCGGTCACACTGCACGAGGTCGGTGCCGCGCGCGTGCTGCAGAAGAAGGAGTACGTGATCGAGGCGGAGCCGTTCTCGGCGTCGTGGCGGCTCTCGCTGCACGCCATTGCGGACGAGGTGGAGCGCTGGGTGACCGGCGTGCCGGGGATCGCCGCGACGCGGATCCTCTTCGTGCGCGGCGGCAGCATCTGGCAGGTGGACAGCGACGGCGCGAACGCGCACCGCATCGAGGGGCTCGGTCAGGTCATTTCGCCTGCGTGGCACCCACACGGGACGAGCATGGCCTACACGCTCATCGCGGACGACGGGATGCACGTGCGAGTGCGCGATCTCAAGACCGGCGCGCAGCGCGAGATCTCCTTCGGCGAGGGATCCACGTTCTCGCCGAACTTCTCGCCGGACGGCCGCTCGATCGCGGTGGCGTCGGGCGTCGATGGCACGGACATCTGGATCTTCCCGCTCGCCGGTGGCGAGGGCCCGTCGCGCGTGACGGTGGGACGCGGATCCGAGAGCGATTCGCCGAGCTTCGCCCCTGACGGACGTCGTCTCGCGTTCACGAGTGGTCGCTTGGGGCGTCCCGAGATATATATTACAGATGCGGATGGAGCGAATCCGCAGTGGCTCACGACCACAGGATTCGGGGATCAGTCGTACCGGTCGAACCCCGCGTGGGCCCCCGATGGCCGTTCCGTCGCATTTCAGACGCAGATCGAGGGGCGCTTCCAGGTCGCGACGATCAACCTGCGCGATCGGAGCGTCAAGCAGCACACGATCGAAGGGGTCAACGAGCAGCCGTCCTGGGCTCCCGATGGCCGACACTTGGTCTTTACCTCGTCACGAGGCGGGGTGAAGCAGTTGTGGGTACTGGATACCGAGTCCGGGCGATTGCGGCAGTTGACCAGCGGGGGCGCCGCCCGCATGGGGGCGTGGTCTCCACGTCTTGATCCTTCGAAGTGACCGTCGGCGCATTTCATCGTCTTTCTTCAATCCCTACCACAGAGGAACTCTCATGAACGCACGAATCTCAATTTTGGCCGCACTGGGCGTGGGCGCGCTCGCCATCGGCGCCTGCAGGCCGACGCCGCCGCCCCCGCCGCCGGCTCCGATGATCAATCAGGACTCGATCGACGCCGCCATGCGTGCGCGCGAGGCCGAGGCTGCTGCCGCTGCCGAGCGCGCCCGTGTGGCCGCCGCGGAGCGCGCCGCCGCCGAGCGTGCTGCGGCCGAGCGCGCTGCCGCTGAGCGTGCCGCTGCCGAGCGCGCTGCGGCCCTCAACGCCGCGCGTGCCGCGTTCGCGACCACGATCTACTACGCGTACGACAAGTCCGATCTCACGGCCGAGGCCCGCGCCACGCTGACGGCCAAGGTGCCGCTCATGCGCGCCAACCCGGGTCTGCGGATCCGCATCGCCGGGCACACCGACGAGCGCGGGTCTGACTCGTACAACGTCGCCCTCGGCCAGCGCCGTGCGGCGGCCGCCAAGCGCTTCCTGGTGGATCAGGGGATCGCGGCGGACCGCATCGAGACGGTGAGCTTCGGTGAGGAGCGCCCGGCGGCGATGGGCACGGACGAGAGCGCCTGGTCGCGCAATCGCCGCGCTGAGTTCGAGATCATCGCTGGTGGGGAGTCGCTTCGCCTCCCGTGACCGGACGTTTCTTCCGTCCGTGGCTCGCGCCGGTCGTCATCCTGACGGCCGGCGCGTGCTTTGCCACCCGTGAGGATCTGCGGGTGGTGCAGGCCGACCTGCAGGTGGTGCGCGCCGAACGCCTGGCGGCGGACAGCGCGCTCCACCGCACGCTGGATGGGATCGCGGCCGATCTGGTCCGCATCGCCACCGCGATCGCCGAGGTCGCCGACACTGCGCACGCGGCGAACGCCACCGTGATGCGGCTGCGCGGCGACGTGCGTGAGGATCTGCAGGCGATCCGGCAGCAGCTGATCATGATCCAGGAACTGACGGGGCAGAGCCAGCGGCGCATTCAGGAACTGCGCGCCGAGATGGAGGCACGGGCCGCCGAACTGGCCGCGCCCACGCCCGGCGATACGACGGGTCGTCCGGCACCGCCCGCCGGCGCGCCGCCAGCGCTCGGTCCGGCACAGCTCTTTCAGATGGGCGAGGACCAGCTGCGCCGCGGCAGCGTGAGCTCGGCGCGGATGGCGTTCCTCGAACTGCTCGACAAGCATCCGACGTCGGATCTGGCGCCGGACGCGCTGTACTCGATCGCGGCGACCTGGGCCGATGAAGGAAATGGCGTTGCGGCGGACTCTGTCTACGCCCTCGTGGTGCAGCGGTATCCGCGCTCGCCCATGGCCCCGAACGCCCTCCTCAAGCGTGCGACGGCCTTCCGCAGCATCGGCCAGACGCAGCAGGCGCGCGCGATCTATCAGCAGATCGTCGACCGGTATCCGCGTTCGGATGCGGCGCTCCTCGCGCAGGAGTTCCTGCGCGGACAGCCTTAGCCCGGGCGGACCGACGCAGGTCGGTCCGGCGATGCGCTGATGGCCAAGCAGAATCCCCCATCCGGCGAGATGCCGTTCCTCGACCACCTCGAGGAGCTGCGGTTTCGGCTGTTCTGGGGGCTGGGTGCGCTGGTGGTGTGCATGATGGTCGCCTTCGCGATCGTCTGGCGCTACGACGTGATCGGGGTCCTCGCGCAGCCGATCATTCCGTTCCTGCCGAGCGGCAAACTGATCTTCACGCACCCGGCGGACCCGATCGGGATCGTGCTCAAGGTCTCATTCGGGCTCGGACTGGTGGCCGCCTCGCCGATCCTCGTGTACCACGCGTGGGCGTTCCTCTCGCCGGCGCTCCATACGCACGAGAAGCGGATCGTGATCCCGGTGCTGATCGGGGCGACCGGATTGTTCGCGACCGGGGTATTCCTCTGCGTGAAGTTCGTCCTCCCGGCCATGTTCGGCGTCCTCCTCTCGTTCCAGTCGGCATCGTTGGAGCAGATGATCACCGCCGCGGACTATTTCTCGTTCGCGGTGACGCTGTGTCTCGCGTTCGGCGGGACGTTCCAACTGCCGATCGTGGTGCTGGCGCTGACCGCTCTCGGGCTGGTGAACCCGACGATCCTCGCCAAATACCGCCGTCACGCCATCGTGGGCAGTCTGCTCGGCGCGGCGATCATCACGCCCGGCGATCTGCTGATCATGACGCTGATGCTGGGCGTCCCGCTGTACGGCTTGTATGAGGTCAGCATCATCCTGAGTTGGTTCGTGCACCGGGCGCGCGAGAAGCGACTGCGCGCGGCGTCCGGCAGCATCGGAGGAGCGTCGGCGTGAGGCGCGGGCCGTGGCGCCGCGCCGCGGCCGTGGGCGGGCTCGGGCTCCTGCTCGCCGGCGGGCTCAGCGGTCAGGAACCAGCGCCCCGCCCGCCGGCACCCAACACGCCGCCGCGCGACTCCGCAGGTCCGCCGCAGGGCCGGCCCCGCGACCCCGTGGCGGCGCGCCGGACCCTCGACTCACTGGGGATCCGACCGGACGCGGGCCCCGACTCCCTGCGGGCCAGGGCCACGCTGATCACGTGGGCCGCGGACGACTCGGTCATGCAAGCGCTCTTGAAGCGGAGCGGTTACAGCGTGGTGCGGTACCAGGCCGACACGGTGGGATTCGCCGCCGACACGCGGACCATGTCGTTGGCGACCGGAGACAGTGGGCGGTCGGGCGTGCAGCGCGACTCGACGCTGCTGGTGGCCAAGCGCATCGTGTACAGCGACTCGCTGCAGCTGCTGGACGCGCGCGGGGACACCATCGTGATGCGGGACCCGGCGCGCGGCGAAGACGTGACGGGGCTCGGTGAGATGTCGTACGACCTTGCGCGCCGTGAGGGCCGCACGCGGGAGTTCAGCACCGTGGCGAACTCGGGTGAGGACTGGCGCGTGATGGCGCACCGGGCGGCATTCTCGTCGGACACCACGCGGGACCGCACCACCGTGTACGGGCGCGACGGCATCCTCACGTCATGCCTGGATTCCGAACCGCACTATCACTTTCTCGCGAAAGAGCTCAAGCGCGTGAGTGCGAGCGTGATCGTCGCGCGGCCGGCCGTGCTGTACATCCAGGACGTGCCGGTGATGTGGCTGCCGTTCATCTTCCAGGACATTCGCACGGGGCGCCGCTCGGGGATCCTGACGCCGCGCATGGGCTTCTCCGAAGTGGTGCGCAACTCACCCACGTACCGGCGGACCATCGAGAACGTGGGCTACTACTTTGCGCTCACCGACTACGTGGACGCGCAGGTGTCGATGGATTGGCGCTCGAGCGCGCGCGAGACGGACCGCGATCCGGGCTGGGTGCGCCTGCACGGTGAGATGCGGTACCGCTGGCTGGATCAGTTCATGGGCGGCCAGGTGGCGCTCTCGCAGAACAGCGTGAGCTCGGGCGCGAAGAACACGGCGCTCTCGTGGTCGCACACGCAGGAGTTCTCGTCGCGCACGCGGTTCTCGTCGAACCTGAACTACGTGACGAACACCCAGGTGCAGCGGCAGACCTCGATCAATCCGATGGCGGCGCTCGCGACGATCGCGTCGCAGGCGAACCTCGTGCGGCAGCAGGGGCCGCTGTCGATCAACCTGGGCGGATCGCAGACGCAGTATCCGGGGCGCGACCAGATCGACCGGCGGTTTCCCTCGCTCAATGTGGCGTCCAAGCCCCTGACGATCGGCGAGTGGTTCGTCCTGACGCCGACCTTTGCGCTGGCGAACAGCGAGAATCTGAATCTCGACGCGGTGGGCGACTTCCAGTGGCGGTACACGTCGGGCCCGGGAGGTCTGGATTCGACGCGGCTGCAGCGGAACAAGCGGCAGACCTCGATGACCCTCGCGACCCCGTTCAAGATCTTCGACTTCCAGGTGCAGACGGATTTCCGGTACAACGACGCGCTCGACGACTTCCCGTCGATCCGCACGATCGTCGACCCGAACGATCCCACGCAGAAGATCGATCGCGTATACGCGCGCACGTTCCTGTCCACGGCCGACTATGGACTCTCGATCGGTCTGCCCTCGTTCTTCAAGGGGACGTGGAATCTCGGGCCGGTGGTCTCGCTGTCGAACCCCGTGCAAGCGGGGAGCTTCGTGCGCTCCGAGCGCACGAACGGCGAATGGGTCTCCCAGGCCAAGCGCGTGAACTACGGCGCCGGCGTCTCTCCCACCTTCTTCCGGCTGCTGCCGGGCTTTGGATTCTCTGAGCGGATCCGGCATTCGGTCTCGCCGACGCTCAGCTGGAGCTACTCGCCCGCCATCGACGTCAACGACGCCTATCTCCGGGCGCTCGGCGAGGACCCGGCGCGCTTCATCGGCGGGATCGCGCAGAACCGACTGTCGCTGAGCATGGCGACGAACCTCGAGGCCAAGCTGCGCGGGGCGCCGTCGGACACCACGGCGCAGGGCGATCCCAACTCGCGCAAGATCCGGCTCGCGTCGCTGCAGTTCACGCCGCTCGCGTACGACTTCGAACTCAAGAAGAAGACCGGGCGCACGGGCCTCGCCACCGACCGGCTCGGTTACACGTTTCGCTCCGACCTGCTCCCGGGCTTCGACCTCGGCGTGGACTATTCGCTCTTTCAAGGCAGCGTCCAGTCCGATACGGCGGTCTTCAAGCCGTACCGCGAGGCGGTCCGGTTCGGATTCTCCGTGGACCAGAACTCGGGCATCGTGCGCGCGGTCAGTCGGCTCTTTGGCGTGACGCCGCCCCCGCCCGTGCGGGGCGCGGGCAGCGGGCAGGGCGGCTCGCGCGACGCGATGGGTGGCGGCCTGGTGTCGTCGATGGCTCCCGGGCAGCAGGGGATCGGCGGGATCACGGGGACGCGCGGCCGCGGGGCGGTGCAGGAGATCAACACTAGTGCGGGATTCACCGCCGGCTTCACGGTCAGTCAGCAGCGGCAGCGCCCGCCGGTGGGCGGACGCGTGGTCGAGTACGACCCGCGGGCGATCTGCGCCGACCTGATCGGGATGGCTGGCTACGACTACTGCATCGTACAGGCCGAACGGCAGCGGCCCACGGATCCGAACCCGACCTCGGGGACCTCGGGTGGGACGATCTTCCGCGTGCCGCCGACCACCTCCGTCGGGGTGCGCACGACGTTCAACCTCACGCCCAAGTGGGGCGCGGCCTGGAGCACCACGTACGATGTGGAACGCTCACAGTTCGCCAGCCAGGTCGTCACGCTGCAGCGCGAACTGCACGACTGGCGCGCCGTCTTTGGGTTCACGCAGGCGCCGAACGGGAACGTGGCCTTCACGTTCTTCATCTCGCTCAAAGCGCAGCCCGAGATCAAGCTCGACTATGACCGGCAGACGTACCGTCAGCCCTCGGGGGCGCTGACACCGTAGCCTCGCTCCCGGGCGCGCTCGTGCGCGGCCCGCCGAGAGCGTTCATGCAGTAGGCCTCGTGGTCGCCCGTGGGCTAACTTTCCGGAATGGCGCCCCCATCCCTCGCCCTCGACGGCAACTCCCTCCGCATCGCCGATGTGGCAGCGGTCGCAGATCATGCGCGTGAGGTGACCCTCGCACCCGCCGCCCGCGTGCGCATGCTCGAAACGCGTGGGATCGTCGATGCGCTCGTCGCGAAGGGCGAGGCGGTCTACGGCGTGAACACGGGATTCGGCAAGCTGTCTGACGTTGCGATCCCGCCGGATCAGCTCTCCGCGCTGCAGGTCAATCTGGTCCGCTCGCACGCGGCGGGCGTGGGGCCACGGCTGCCAGAACGGGAGGTGCGGGCGATGATGCTGCTGCGCGCGAACGTGCTGGCCAAGGGATTCAGCGGCGCGCGGCCCGAACTGGTCGAGTTGCTCTGCGCCATGCTCAACGCGCGTCTCCATCCCGAGGTGCCGGAGCAGGGATCGGTCGGGGCGAGCGGCGATCTCGCCCCACTGGCACACCTTGCGCTCGGTGTGATCGGCGAAGGCACGCTCAGGTACGCCACGGGCACGGGGCCCGCGGCCGAGGTGCTCCAGGCACACGGACTGACGCCGATCGCGCTCGGCCCCAAGGAAGGGATCGCGTTGATCAACGGCACGCAGGCGCACACGGCGCTGGCGGCGCTCGCGCTCGTCGAGGCGCGGCGCTGCTGGGACGCCGCGCACGCGGCGGGCGCCACGGCGCTCGAAGCCCTCCTGGGCACGCCCACCGCCTTCGACGCGCGGATCCACGACGCGCGCGGACAGCGCGGGCAGCAGGACTCCGCGGCGCGGCTTCGCGCGCTGCTCGCCGACAGCGAGATCCGCGAGTCGCACCGGGCGGATGATCCGCGCGTGCAGGACGCCTACGCGCTGCGGTGCATGCCGCAGGTGCACGGCCCCGTGTTGCAGGCGATCGACTTCGCCGAATCACTGATCGCCCCGGAACTCAACGCCGCCACGGACAACCCCCTCGTCTTCGACGACGGCACCATGCTCTCGGGCGGCAACTTCCATGGACAGGCCGCCGCGATGGCGCTCGACGTGCTCGCGATCGCGATGACGAACCTCGCCGTGATGAGCGAGCGGCGCACGGACCGGCTCGTGCACCCCGACCTCAATGAAGGGCTGCCGCCGTTCCTCACGCCGACCGCCGGCGTGAGTTCCGGCTTCATGATGGCGCAGGTCACGGCCGCGGCGCTCACCAGCGAATGCAAGATCCTCGCGCATCCGGCGAGTGTGGACTCCATTCCGACCGACGGCAGCAAGGAGGATGTGGTCCCGATGGCGATGGGCGCCGCGACGAAGCTCCGCCGCGTGCTGCACAACGTGCGGCACGTGCTCGCGGTCGAGCTGCTCTGCGCCGCGCAGGGGCTCGAATCGCGCCGGCCGCTCAAGGCAGGGAGAGGCGTCGAGGCGGTCCACGCCGCCGTGCGTGCGCGCGTCGCGCCGCTCGTGGAAGACCGCGTGCTCGGCCCAGACATCGAATCCCTCGCCGTGGGGATCGCCCTCGGCGAGTTCCGTTAGCGCGTCCACCACGCGCGCGCTGTTCGCGTTCCTTCGACCCGCCCTATGTCCAAGCGCATCATCAAGGCTCCCACCGGCAACACGCTCTCGTGCAAGGGATGGCAGCAGGAAGCCGCCTTGCGCATGCTGATGAACAACCTCGACCCCGAGGTCGCCGAGCGCCCGGAGGATCTCGTGGTGTACGGCGGCACCGGCAAAGCGGCGCGCGACTGGCCCGCGTTCGATGCGATCGTCGCCGCCCTCCGAACGCTCGAGGACGACGAGACGCTGCTCGTGCAGAGCGGCAAGCCGGTGGCGGTCTTTCGGACGCATCGCCACTCGCCGCGTGTGCTGATCGCCAACTCGAACCTCGTGGGCCGCTTCGCGACCTGGGAGCACTTTCGCGAGTTGGAGCGTCAGGGGCTGATGATGTACGGCCAGATGACGGCGGGCTCGTGGATCTACATCGGGTCGCAGGGGATCGTGCAGGGCACGTACGAAACGTTCGGTGCGGTCGCGCGCCAGCACTTCGGCGGCACGCTCGCCGGGCGCTTCGTCCTCACCGCGGGGCTCGGCGGGATGGGCGGCGCGCAGCCGCTCGCCGCGACGATGCAGGAGGCCGCGATCCTCGGCGTCGAGGTGGATCCGGCGCGGATCGAGAAGCGTCTCGCCACGGGCTACTGCGACAAGATGACGCGCGATCTGGACGAAGCGATGGCATGGATCCGCGAGGCGCAGCAGGCCAAGCGCGGGCTGTCCGTCGGCCTCGTGGGCAATGCGGCCGATGTGCTCCCGCGCATGGTGAAGCGCGGCATCATCCCCGATGTGGTGACCGACCAGACCTCCGCGCATGACATGCTGCACGGCTACGTCCCGCACGGGCTCACGCTCGAGGCGGCGGCCAAGCTTCGCGCGACGGATGCCGCCGAGTACGTGCGGCGCTCGACCGCGAGCGTCGTGGCGCATGTGCAGGCGATGCGCGCAATGCAGGACGCGGGTGCGATCGCGTTCGACTACGGGAACAACATCCGCACGGTGGCCCTGGACGCCGGTGTGCAGGACGCGTTCCAGATCCCCGGCTTCGTGCCCGAGTACGTGCGGCCGCTCTTCTGCGAGGGCAAGGGCCCGTTCCGCTGGGCCGCGCTCTCGGGCGATCCGGCGGACATCGCGCGCACGGATGAGCTCGTGCTGCAGATGTTCCCGGAGGACGCGCACCTGAAGCGCTGGATCACGATGGCCCGCGAGCGGATCCACTTCCAGGGATTGCCGGCGCGCATCTGTTGGCTGGGGCAGGGCGCGCGAGCGCGCTTCGGCGTGGCGCTGAATGATCTGGTGGCCTCCGGCGAGATCTCCGCGCCGATCGTGATCGGCCGTGACCATCTCGACACCGGAAGCGTGGCGTCGCCCTTCCGCGAGACGGAGGGGATGAAGGACGGCACGGACGCCGTGGCGGACTGGGCGATCCTCAACGCGTTGCTCAACGTGGCCAGCGGCGCGAGCTGGGTGAGCTTCCATCACGGCGGCGGCGTGGGCATCGGCAACTCGCTGCACGCCGGCCAGGTGATCGTTGCCGATGGCACGCCCGAGATGCGGGAGCGGCTTGAACGGGTGCTCACCAACGACCCCGGCATCGGCGTCGCGCGGCATGCGGATGCCGGCTACGACATCGCCCGCGAGACGGCCGCGCGCACGAAGATCCAGCTGCCCATGATCCCGATCGCGAAGTGATCAGTACCCGCTTCCGGCCATGGCACCTGGTGCCATTCAGCGCGAAGTACGTGCGGCTTCGGCTCGCCAAGCGGCCAGTGCTGGTGCATTTCGAGGTCACGATGCGCTGCAATGCGCGTTGTGACTTCTGCGACTACTGGAAGACGTCGCCGGAGATGAAGGCCAAGGAGCTGTCGTCCTTCGTGGACGCGGCGAAGGCGTTCGACCCCATGCTGATCACGTGGACCGGCGGCGAGCCGCTGCTGCGCAAGGATCTCGAGGATCTCGTGGCCGCTGTGGATCGCGCGGTGCGCACGAAGTACACGACGCTCCTCTCGCACGGCGCCATGCTCACGCTCGAGCGCGCGCGGTCCCTTTGGGATGCGGGGATCGCGCAGTTCAACATCTCGCTCGATTATCCGGACGCGCGGCACGACGCCGCGCGCGGGATCCCGGGCCTGACGGAGAAGATCTTCGCGCACGCCGAGGCCATTCGCGGCGCCGGAATGACGGTGCGCTTCAACACGGTGATCAAGGACGACAATCTCGACGACATCCTGCCGCTCGTGCGGCAGGCCGCGCGCATGCGGGTCGGGATGAATCTCAGCGTGTACACGGACTCCAAGAACGGCAACGGTGCGCACCTGCTGCGCCCCGAGCAGATGGCCCGCGTGGAAGCACTGGTGCAGGAGCTGCTCGCGTTCAAGCGCGCACGACGCGGGATCATCTCCAACTCGGACCACTATCTCGCGAACATCCCGCGCTATCTGCGCGGCGAGATGACGGAGCCTTGCCTCTCGGGTCAGGATACCGTGCACATCGACCCCTGCGGTCACGTGCGGCGCTGTCCCGACTTTCCGGCCGACGGCCACTGGTCCACCTACGACGGCTACGCGCCGATCAAGTGCGACCAGTGTTACTACGCGTGCCGCGGCGAGGCGCAGGCGCCGCTGCGGCCGGGCCGCTTTCTCGATCTGCTCGCGACGCCATGACACCTCCGGCCACGAACGACGTCACACTGTTCCTGAACGCGTCCCAGGTGGTGACGGTCGCGGGACCCGGGCGTGCACGGCGCGGCGCGGAGATGGCGGACGCGGGCGTCCGAGAAGGCGTGGGCGTCGCGGTGCAAGGCGGCAAGGTCCTGACCGTGGCGTCCGACGCCGCGCTGCGCGCGGCCCATCCCACGGCGACGCACGTGGATTGCGCACGCGGCGTGCTCACTCCGGGGTTCGTGGACTCGCACACGCACGCGATCTTCGGGCGTTCACGGCACGACGAGCAGGAGCTGCGCGCGGCAGGCGCAGGCTACCTCGAAATCGCGGCGAAAGGCGGAGGGATCCACAGCTCGGTGCGCGACCTGCGCGAGCGCAGCGAGGACGAACTGGTCACGCTCGGGGCGGCCCGGCTGCGCCGACTCGCCGCGCACGGCACCACGACGGTCGAGGTGAAGTCGGGGTACGGGCTCTCGCTGGACGCCGAGCTGCGGACCCTGCGCGCGATCCGCCGACTCGACGCCGAGCTGCCGATGCGGCTCGTGCCGACCTTCCTCGGCGCACACGAGATCCCGCGCGAGTACCGTGAGGCGCCGCGGACCCGGGCGGAGTACATCGACGTGGTGGTCCGCGAGATGATCCCGGTCGTGGCTCGCGAGCACCTCGCGCACTTCTGCGACGTGTTCTGCGAGCCCGGCGTGTACACCGTCGAGGAAAGCCGGCAGGTGCTGGTGGCGGCGCGCGCCGCCGGACTCGCGCTCAAGCTGCACGCCGACGAACTGGAGAACGGCGCGGCCGCCGAGCTCGCGGCGGAGTTGGCGGCGACGTCGGCAGACCACCTGGCGGCGATCTCGCCCGCCGGCATCAAGGCGCTCTCCACAGCGGGGACGGTGGCCACGCTGCTCCCAGGGACCATGCTCTTCCTCGGTCGCACCAAGCAGGCACCGGCCCGTGCCCTGATCGAAGCGGGCTGTGCCGTGGCGCTGGCCTCGGACTTCAACCCCGGGACGAGTCCGACGGTGAACTTCCCGCTGGTCATGACGCTGGGCGTGAGTCAACTCCGGCTCTCTGCCGCCGAGGCGTTCGTGGCGGCCACCGTGAACGGGGCAGCGGCGCTAGGTCTGGCGGCGGAGCTTGGGCAGCTGGCCCCGGGCTACGCGGCGGACCTGGCACTGTTCGATGTCCTCGACCATCGGGAGATCCCGTACTGGTATGGCGATCGCCGATGTGTGGCCACCTGGGTGGCGGGAGTCGAAGCCTCTCGGGGCTAGTCGGCCGACCGCCGTCGGAAAGGCACCCAAACGCTTGTCACGCCAGTGGTTCGGGGCGTACCTTTCCGCATGGCCGATATCGTCAAACTGAAGAAAAAGGCAGCCGATTTCGAGGCCAAGAAGGCGTTCGACAAGGCGCTCGCGACGTATCGCGAGGTGATCGAGCTCTACGAATCCGGCGAAGAGGAGCCGGTCGACATTCCGCTCTTCAATCGCGTGGGCGACCTCGCGCAGAAGGTGGGGAATCTGCCGGAGGCCGTCTCGCTTTGGGAGAAGGCCGTCGACCACTACACCGAGGGCGGCTTCTACAACCCCGCGATCGCGCTGTGCAACAAGATCCTGCGCGCGTCGCCAGGTCGCACGGTCATCTACTACAAGCTGGGGAAGATCAGCGCGGAAAAGGGCTTCAAGGCCGATGCGCGCGAGAACTTCCTCGAGTACGCGGGTCGCCAGCAGAAGGCCGGCAACCTCGACGACGCGTTCAAGGCGCTGAAGGAGTTCGCGGACCTCGTGCCGGATCAGCACGACGTGCGGCTCATGCTCGCCGACCAGCTCGTGAAGGCGGAACGCAAGGATGAGGCCATCGAGCAGCTCCAGCTCGGGTATCAGCAGGCGGAGCTGGACGGCGAGTCGGAGGCGGGTGAGAAGTTCGTCGCGAAGATGAAGGAACTCGACCCGGCGATCGAGCCGCGCTCAGCCAAGGCCGAGGCGTCCTCCGGAGGCGGCGGACTGGTCTTCCTCGATCTGGAGAGTGGCGGAGGCACGCCGCCCAAGAGCAAGAAGCCCATTGCCGAGATCAAGCGGCAGACCAAGGCGGTCGAGGGTCTCGCGCTGCTGGAGCCGCCGTCCGAGGAAGTGATCCCTCGGCGACCAGGGGCTCCGACACCGGCGGCCACGCCGACGAAGCCGCCGGCGGCGACGCCAACCAAGACACCTGCGGTCGACCGCGCTCCGACGCCCCCACGAGCCGCCACACCCGTGGATGGGCTCGAGATCATCAGCACGGATGTTGGCAGCGACGCCCCGCCGCCGCCTCGTGGCTCGATCGCCGGACTCGAAACCACCGCGCTTGACGCCGCGCTGGATCCCGAGAGCGCAGCCGCCGCATCGGAGGAGACCACGCCGTCAGTGGATCTTCCGCTGATGGACCTCGACGAGCCCGCGGCGACGGCCGCGCCGGAGAGCGCCGGATTGATCGAGCTCGAGCCGACGCTTGGCGCCGACGCGATGGCGGATGCCGCGAAGGACGTCGAAGCCATCACCGACGTGCCGCTGGTCGAGATGGACACGGCGTTCGGCGGCGGTGCGGCGTCCGGCGAGACACCGATGCTGATCGAATCGGCGCCGGGGGGCGACCTGCCGCTGCTGGACGCCACGGAGGACGCGGCGGTCGCGGAGGAGACGCCAGCGGTCGAGCTGGAGGTCGCGGTCGAGGCCGACGCGACGGTCGCCGACGAGCCCGCGATCGAAGTCCCCGCCGCGGAGGACGAGGAAGCGCCGGTGGTCGAGCGCTCCACCGAGATCGCGAGTTCGGTGGGCGCGCTGCGGACGCGGCTCGACGCCGAACCCGAGAACTGGTCGCTGCGCCGTCAGCTGGCGGAGGCGCTGCTCGAGAGCGGGAAGCGGGAGGAGGGTCTCCAGGAACTCGAAGCGGCGATGACCGGATTCGAGGGCTCGGGGGATCTGGACACCGCGGGATCGATCGCCGAGGAGATCGTGCGGCTCGAGCCCAAGTCCATTCGATTCCACCAGAAGCGCGTGGAGTTCGCGTTCCGCGCGAACGACCGCGCGCGACTTGCGGAGGCGTACGTGGAGCTCGCGGACGCGCTGCTGGCAGATGGGCAGGGCCCGAAGGCGCGCGCCGTGTATCAGCGCGTGCTCGACATCCGCCCCGACGATCTGCGTGCGCAAGCGGCGATCGAGAGCATCCCAGAGGAAGCGGAGCCAGTGGCGCCCACCCCGCGCCGCTCGACGCACGCGGCCAAGGCACCGAAGGCGCCGGCGGCACCGGCCAAGCCGGCGGCCAAGAAGGATGCGGACGACGACTACGTCTCGCTCGGTGACTGGCTCCGGGAGGACGACGAGCCGAAGAGCACGCGGATGGTGGTGGAAGAGAAGGAGCCGACGGGGGACGAGGCCGCCGACTTCAACGACATGCTCCGCGCCTTCAAGAAGGGCGTCTCCGACAACGTGGACGACGAGGACCACGAGGCGCACTACGACCTGGGCGTCGCGTACAAGGAGATGGGACTGCTCGATGAGGCGATCGCGGAGTTCCAGAAGGCGCTGCGCGGGACCAAGGAGCGCGTGCGTACCTTCGAGGCGCTCGGGCACTGCTTCGTCGAGAAGGAGCAGCCGCAGGTGGCGAGCACGATCCTCCAGCGCGCGCTCGCGGAGCCGGGCGTCCGTGACGAATCGCTGGTCGGGGTGCTGTACGTCCTCGGGACGATCGCGGAGCAGTTGGGCGCGTTCCAGGACGCCAAGAAGCACTTCGAGCGCGTCTTCGCCGTGGACATCCAGTTCCGCGACATCGGTGACCGACTGAACGCGGTGGAGCAGCACCTCAAGTGAGTCTCGACGCGCGCGTCCGGCTGCCCGTGGCACCGGCGCTCCTGGACATCCAGGTGCCGGTGCGGGACCGGCTCGACCGCGTGCCGGACGAGATGTGGCGGATCGTGCAGGCGGACGTTGCGATCGTGCAGGCGGCGAACCTGCACCTGCAGGGCATGCGCGGCAAGCTGTTCCGCCCGACGCTTCTGCTGCTGGCGTCCTCGGTCGAGGGCACGCCCGAGGATCGCGCGGTGCCGCTCGCGGCGGTGGCGGAACTGGTCCACCTCACGAGCGTGGTGCACGACGATTCTGTCGACCACTCGGTGCTGCGGCGCGGCCAGCCGACGCTCAACGCGCTCTTCAGCCATCAGGTGGCCGTGTTGATGGGCGACTTCCTCTTCTCGAAGGCGATCGCCGAGCTCGTCCGGCTGGGCGATCTCGAGCCGCTCCGCGTGTTCACGCAGGCGTCGAACGAGATGACGCTCGGCGAGTTGCGCCAGCTGGCGTCGTTCGACGCGCTGCAGTTCAGCGAGGAGGACTATTATCGGCTCATCCGGGCCAAAACGGCCTCCCTCGTGGGTGCCGCGTGCGAGATGGGTGCGCTCGCCGGGGCACCGCGGTTCCGGAAGAACATGCTCCGGTTCGGTGAGCGCCTGGGCATGGCCTTCCAGGTCGCGGATGACCTGTTGGACTACACCGAGGTCGAGGCCGTGACCGGGAAGCCCAGCGGGAACGACCTCCGCGAGCACAAGGTGACGCTCCCGATGATCCACGCGCTCGGACGGATGACGGCGGCGCAGCGGAAGCAGGTGGACGCGCTCTTCGCGGATCCCACACCCGGTGACGCGGCGATCGCGGAGGTCGTCGGGATCGTAGGGGAGTGCGGCGGGCTCGAGTTCGCCCGGCGCACCGGAGAGGACTTCGCCGCGGAAGCGGAGGAGGCCCTCACGGGCGTCCCCGCGTCCGACGTGCGGCAGTCGCTCGAGGATGCCCTCGCCTTTGTCATGGATCGGAGAGCCTGATGGCCCTGCAGGGATCGGCGAAGCATCGCCCCGGGTACCACGCCATCGTGCTCGCCGTCGGATTCGTGGTGGGCGGCTTTCTCACGCAGTTCGCGCGCCTGTTTCTGCCGTCCGGCGCGGTCAAGGAGTTCCTCACCACGGGGGTCACCCCCTCGATCGGCCCCTTGTCGATGGACCTGGTGATCATCAAGTTCGGACTTGGACCCATCGCGCTCGACGTCTCGTTGCTGAGCCTTGTCGGGGTCCTCGCCGCCTATCTCATCGCGCGTTCGCTGTTCTAAGGAGGATACGATGTTCGGCTTGGGACCCACCGAACTCTTCATTGGCCTGGTCGTCGTGCTGCTGCTCTTCGGTGCCAAGCGCATTCCGGAGATCGCCGGCTCGTTCGGCAAGGGGATCAAGGAGTTCAAGAAGAACATGAATGACGTGCAGCGCGAGATCGCGACGCCGGCGGAGCCCCAGCAGGGCAGTCTGCCGCGCGGCGAGGAGCGGGTGGCGCAACACGACGATTCGCCGGCGAAGGAGCCGAAGCGGTTGCTCTGATCAGGGGCAGCTGGCAGGTATCCGGTACCAGGGAATGCGAAGCGGGGGCGAACTCAAAGAGTTCGCCCCCGCTTCTCGTCGTTCCTGACTCCAGATACCTCCGACCTGCCACGTGCCGTTATTCAACCACCTGCCGCCGGAGCGCGGCGTTGATCTCCGGCCGGCGATCCACGATCTTCGCCTCGCGGCGAAGGTTCTCGAGGAACTGCCGCACGCGCGCTTCGCGCGAGGCATCCGCGAGCCGCTGGCGCTGGAGGAGCCGCTGTGCCATGAAGTCGTCGCGCGACGCCTCGCGGCGCCAGATCACCTTCATCAGGAACACGGCGTCGATCGTGCGCACCATCGCCACGGTGCCGACCGGCAACCCGAAGGCCGCGCCGATGGCTTCGTTGGAGTAGCCCAGGCCATCGGAGAAGGACGTCCGCGTGACCGCACGGCTCGTGTCCACCCCAAGTCCGGCCTTGGTCATCGCGGCCTCGAGCGTCGTGCTGCGCGCGTCGGCAAGCAGCGCCTCCGCCTGCGGCACGAGTCCCTCGACGGCCTTCCGCTCGCGCAGCGCCTGCACGATGTCCGCCTTCACGCGCTCGAACGGCTGCTCGCCCCCGGGGGTGATCGAGTCCAGCCGCACGAGGTAGTAGCCCGACTCGTCGTCAAAGAGGTCGCTCGTTTCGCCGGTGCGAACGCCCGAGAACGCCCAGCCGCTGATCCCACCGACGCCGCGTCCCTGATAGCCAGCCGTCTGGCCTTCGACCAGCGGGACCTGCGTGACGAGCAGACCCAGGCTGTTCGCGATCTCGTCGAACTTCCGCGGGTCGGAGGAGCCTGCAGCGACGCTGGCCATCCGGTCGGCCGCGCGGTCCGAGACCGTGGCGGACGAGTCGCCCTGGCGCACACGCAGCAGGATGTGGCTCACGTCGAGCGTATCGCCCTTGCGCGCGTTCGCGCGGATCAGATGCCACCCGAAATCGGTGCGCACCGGCTCGGAGATCTGCCCGGCGCGGAGCGCAAAGGCGGCGTTCTCGAACGCGGCGACGAACCGGCCACGGGCGCCGCGGCCCAGCGACCCGCCTTCGGCGGCGCTGACGGAATCCTCAGATTCACGGCGCGCGACGTCGGCGAAGCTCGACCGGCCTCCGGTGATCTCGGCGCGCAGCGCGCGCAGGCGCGCCACGACGGCGGCTGTATCCGCCGGCGCGGGAACGCGGTTCACGCTGATCAGCGAGACCACCGCGCGCCCTGGACGCTCCCAGCGGCCCTTGTACGCCTCGTAATAGGCGCGCGCCTCCGCGTCCGTGACCGTTGCGGCAGCGATCTGTGTCGGCGTGGGGCGCAGCGCGGTGTACGCGACGCGCGCCGAATCGCGCTCGTCCTTGAACATGGCCCAGAGCTGGTCGTCGCTCAGCCACGTCTCGGTCGCGAGCTGCGAGAAGAGCTTCGTCCGCGGGATCTCGGAGCGGTAGTAGTTCTCGAGCTGCGTCAGCAGGCCCTGCTGCCGCGCCACGGGGGAGGCGAGGTACCGCTGATACTTGTCGGGGTCAAACCGCCCTTCCGTCTGCAACTCGGGCGCCGAGTAGAACTGCGGAGGCGGAGAGAACCGCGCCGCCTCCACGATCTCCTCGTCTGTGACCACAATGCCCCGTCTCTCGTATTCCTGCTGCAGCAGCAGGTCGGTCACGAGTTGATCGAAGGCCTGCTGCTCGATCTGCTGGCGCTCGTCGAGATTGATCGAACGCCCCATCTGCTGTTCCTGCTGCGCGGTCAGTGTCCGCGTGAGGTTTTCGAGGGCGAGGTAGGGGATCTCGTCGCCGTTCACCTTGGCCACGACGGTGGACATCGTGACGGCACCCTGCCCGATGAGACCGGACATGTCGGCCAGCAAGAAGCCGCCGACGAAGGCGATGAAGATGAAGATCCAGATGTACTTTGCAACGCCTCGCATCTGTTGGAGCACGGCGGACGACCTTTCGCGGATGGTAGCGGTCAGGGGTGCGTTCTAGAACCTCGGAAACTACCCGCCGTGCCGACCTAAAATCAAGCGACACGCACACTTCTGCCGCCGTTCTGATTGACGCTCGCTCGCTCGCCATGGTATCTTCGCTGTCGAATGGGTGCTGCCCGCGTGCCCCCTCGTTCTGACGGGGCTCGCACGCCCGTTCCCCCCTTTCGCTCCGGGTCGGATGGCCGAATCGCAACGCATTGAGGATCTGCGGAAGCGCTACCACGAGAATCCGCGCCGGTTCTTCGCCCCCCTTGCCAACGAGTATCGCAAGGCCGGGCACCTCGACCGCGCACTTCTCCTCTGCGAGAAGCATCTGAAGGAACAGCCCGACAACATGAACGGGCTCGTGGTGTACGGGCAGACGCTCTTTGAGTCGGAACGGCGGGAGGAGGCCAAGGAGCCCCTCACGGCAGCCCTTGGCGTTGATCCCGAGAACCTGATCGCGCTGCGACTCCTCGGCGACATCTCGCGCCTCGGGAACGATCTCGAGACCGCCAAGATGTGGTACGAGAAGGTGCTCGAAGTGGATCGCCGCAACGACGAGGTGCTCGATCTCCTGGAGCAGATGGGAGCGGGTGAGGCCAGCGTCGAGTCGAGCGCGGACTCGTCGGACGCCACGCCGCTCGTGAAGGTCGGTGGAGGCGTGAGCCTCAGCGGCGACGGTGTGCAGGATCCCCTCGGCATGATCGAGCTGGACGCGCCGGCGCCAGCGGAGCCTCCGAAGCCCAAGAAGGCAGCCGGGCCTGGATCCACCGTGGTCATTGATGCGGCCTCGTTGGCTCGCGCTGATGCGGGCGCGGTCCCGGTGCCGCCTCCCGCGCCACCGGCGCCTCGCCCGTCACGTCGTGCGTCACTGCTCGATGTGGCGTTCGACTTCTCCGAGCTTCCGGCAGAGGACAAGCCGCCGCTGGCCGTGCCGGCTGCGCCGGTCATGGGTGCCGAGGCCGCGGAATACGGATTCGTCGACACGGAGGCCGCAGCGCCGCTGGTCACGACGTCCAGTGCCGCCGAGCCCCCTGCAATGGCGGACTCGCTGGGCACCGACTCGCTGCTGATCGAGACCACGGGCGACGTCGCACCGATGGCAGGGCTTGAATCCACGGAGTTCGCGGCTGAGGCCGCCGAACCGACCGGCTTGCTCGAGGGGCTGCAGTCGTCGGAGTCCGAGGTGCCTGATGTCGCGCCGCTCGCGGGCTTGGAGTCCGCTGCAGAAGACGTGGTGGCGCCGATGGCATCGACGCCCGAAGAACTGCCCACGCTCGAGATCAGCGCCTTCGAGCCGCCCGAGGACACGCCGTCCGCCGACGCCGGGACGGACCTCCCGCTGTTGGAGCCGGAGCCGACCGCGCGGCCCAAGCCGCGGATGACGAAGGCGGCCATGTCCTCGATTCCGCTGCTGGCGGACTACGGACTGGAGGATGACGTGCCCGCGGCGAAGACGCCGGCCGCCGCGGCGCCTCCGGTCGCGCCGCCCGCAACGAGCGAGCCGCGGAAGCCGACCAAGACGCCCGCGTTCGTCACCGAGACCATGGCGGCGCTCTACATCAAGCAGGGCTACAAGGATCAAGCGATCGAAGTGTACCGCCAGCTGATCGCGCAGGATCCGGCCGATGCAGGTCTCAAGGAGCGTCTGGCCGCGCTCGAGCGCGGCGATGACACCGGGCTCGACTTCGAGCCGCCGGCCGCAGACGCGCCCGAGCCGACGCCGGCCCCGGCGAACGCCGTGCTGGACGAGGTCTCGTTCGCCGAGGTCGGACTTTCCACGCCAGCACCCGCACCGGCGATCATGTCCGTTCCGGCGGCCAGCGGTCCGAGCGCGCGCGACTTCTTTGGCGCGTTCGCGCGCCGCGCCGCCGCCCCATCGGGCGGCGGTGTGTCCGTCGCCGTTGCGGCCACGGCACCGATCGTCGAATCACCGACGGTGCCTGCGCCCGAAGCCGCCGCACCGAGCGGGTGGCCGCTGGACGCGCTGTTCGGCGCCGCCGCCGACGTGGCGGATCTGCACGCGGCCGAGATCCTCGCGAGCGTCGGCACGTTCGAGGGACCGAGCGGGGGCACTGGACTCGATCAGCTCTTCTCGGCGGCCGAGGCCCCGCGTGCGAAGGTGAATCGCGCGTCTGAGATGCTGAAGTTCGACCAGTTCTTCTCACCGACCGGCGCGGCCGCCACCACCGCGGCGAGCCCCGACGCATCGGCGCCGCCCGTCGCGAACGCTGGCGAAGCGTCACCCGCGGCCGCCGGCGACGATGATCTCGACCAGTTCCACGGCTGGCTTCAAGGGCTCAAGCCCCAATGAGGATCGCGGTGCTCAACGGACCGAATCTGAATCTCCTGGGGATCCGTGAGCCGGAGATCTACGGCACGGTCACGCTCGAGGAGATCGAGGCGCGGCTCGAACAGGTGGGGACGGAACTCGGAGTCACGCTGCTCTTCTCACAGTTCAACGATGAAGGGCGCATGCTCGACGCCATCCACAACTGTCGCGGCGTCGTGACCGGGGCGCTGGTGAATGCCGGTGCGTGGACGCACACGTCGCTCGCGCTGCGGGACGCGTTTGCGGGGGTGCAGCTGCCGTACGTGGAAGTGCATCTCACCAACATCTACGCCCGCGAGCCCGAGCGTCGGCATTCGTGGCTGGCCCCCGGTGCGCTCGCGATCGTGGCCGGTTTCGGCGCCGATGGGTACGAGTTGGCCCTGCGCGGACTGGTGCGCGCGCTCGGCGAGTCGCCGGCGGCCGAGGCCTAAGGAGTCGAGCCGGCGCCGCGCGGGCACCAGATGCCAGTGGCGCGGATAGATTTCCTCCCGTGAGCGCCCTCATCTATTCGTTCGTGGCCGCGCTGGGCAACCTCGCTGGCGCGGCGGCCGTCACCGCCCGCCCGCGGTGGTCGCCCCGCGCGCTCGAGTTGCTTCTCGCCTTCTCGGCTGGGTTCCTGGTCGTGATCTCGATCGTGGGGCTGCTCCCCGAGGCCATCGCGCACGGCGGTGCCGGGGCGGCGGTGATCATCCTGGCTGGCTTCCTGCTGGTGCATCTCACGCAGCACGCGCTGGTGGGCCACTTCCATTTCGGCGAAGAGACACACCACGTGTCGCCCGCGGTCAGCGTGTCAGCGCTGGTGGGGCTGTTGCTGCACACGTTCGTGGATGGCGTGGCCATCGCGAGTGCGTTCCACGTGAGCAATGAGCTCGGCGTGCTCGTGTTCGGCGCGATCTTCCTGCACAAGGTGCCGGAGGGTCTGGCGATCGCGTCGTTGTGGATCGCCGCCGGACGCAGCCGCGGCCGCGCCTTCGCGGCAGCTGCGGCGCTCGGTCTTTCCACGGTACTCGGCGTGATCTTCACGGACCTGGTGGATCCGCTGGGTGAGTGGGGACTCGCCCTCGCCGCGGGAGTCACGCTGTACGTCGGCGGATCGAACCTGATCCCCGAGTTCCAGGGCAAGGCCGGCTGGACCCACAATGGCGTGTTCTTCGCGGGGTGCGGCGTGGCGCTGGGGCTTCGGGCACTCCTGGGCCATTGAGTCAGGCTCCGGGGCTCTTCGAGCGGCCGCTCGACGCGCCGCTGGCTGCGCGGCTGCGTCCCCGCACGCTGGATGAGGTGGCAGGGCAGGAGCACCTCCTGAGCACGGGGCGTCCGCTCCGGGTGGCGATCGAGCGCGGCGAGACCGGTTCCGTGCTGTTCTGGGGACCGCCCGGCACGGGCAAGACGACGATCGCGCGCCTGATCGCTCGGCACGTGGACGCGGAGTTCGTGCCGTTCAGCGCCGTCACGGACGGCGTGCCGCGGTTGCGCGAGATCGTCAGCGAGGCGGAGAAGCGGCGCGCCCTCGGGCGGAGGACGGTGCTCTTCGTCGACGAGATCCACCGGTTCAACCGCGGCCAGCAGGACGCGCTGCTGCCGCATGTGGAGAGCGGACTCCTGACGCTGATCGGCGCGACCACGGAGAACCCGAGCTTCGAGTTGAACGGGGCGCTGCTCTCGCGGCTGCGGGTCTTCGTGCTCGAGCCGCTGAGCACCGACGCGCTGGGCGCGCTCGTGGACCGGGCACTCACCGACGTCGAACGGGGGCTGGGCAGGGAGCATTGGCGTCTCGCGCCTGCGGGACGTGCACTGCTCGTGGCAGAGTCGGACGGCGACGCGCGGCGGGCGCTCACGGTGCTCGAGGCGGCCGCCGTGCTCGCGCGCGCGGCGGCCGAGCAGGAGATCTCGCACGCGCGTGTGGTCGAGGCCCTGCAGACGCGCTTCGCCCATTACGACAAGAACGGCGAGCACCACTTCAACGCGATCAGCGCCTACCACAAGGCGCTGCGCGGCAGCGACCCGCAGGGGGCGCTCTATTGGCTCGCACGGATGCTCGCGGGCGGAGAGGATCCGCTCTACGTGGCTCGCCGCACGGTGCGATTCGCCACCGAGGATATCGGACTCGCGGACCCCCGCGCGCTGGAGATCGCGATCGCGGCGCGCGACGCGTTTCACTTCCTCGGCTCGCCGGAAGGCGAACTCGCGCTCGCGGAGGCCGCCGTGTACTGCGCCACCGCGCCCAAGAGCAATCGGATCTACGTCGCGTGGAAGGCCGCGCAGGAGGCAGCGCGCGCGACGCCCGCCGCGCCTGTGCCGCTGCACATCCGCAACGCGACGACCTCGCTGATGCAGGAACTCGGTCATGGTGCAGGGTACGAGTACGCCCACGAAGCGCCCGAAGGCTTCATTCCGCAGGAGTATCTTCCCGATGCGGTCGCGGACTGCACCTTCTACACGCCGAGCGCGTTCGGCTTCGAGAAGGAGATCGCCAAACGGCTGGAGTGGTGGCAGGCGATCAGGGAACGGCAGAAGGCTGATGAGCGATGAGAGAAGTGAGAGGGAGCCGTGCAGTCGGCAGCTTCCCGGCGACGTGCTCAGCGCTTCTCCTTTCACCTCATGTCCACCTTCTCACATCTTTCATCTCACATCTCACCTCTGCCCCTCTCCCGTGCCCCGTTCCGCCCGCCTGATCCCCGTCCTCGTCGCCGTCGCCGCCCTCCAGGGCTGCGCCACGCTCGCGCGCCAGGCGTTCGCGAACCCGGTCGTTGAGGTCAAGGACGTGCGCGTGCGCACGGTCGGGCTCATGGGCGGCTCGCTGGATGTCGTGCTCAGCGTCAGCAACCCCAACGAGTTCCGCGTGGACGCCACGAAGATCACGTACAACTTCTTCGTGGACACTACCGAGGTCGTGACCGGCGTGATCGACCGGCTGATCACGCTGGAGGAGAAGGGACGCGCCGAGATCATCGTGCCGGTCACGTTCGGGTACGCGGCCATGTCCATGGCGATGCGCGAGTATCTGGCGCACGGCGCCCTCAACTATCGGGTGACGGGCCAGTTCACGATCGTCACGCCATTCGGCGACGTGACGCGTCCGTACTCCGGGCGCGGACGCGTCGAAGGCATGCCGTGAGCAAGTCGATCATCGAGCTCAAGACGCCACAGGAGCGGGCGATCCTCGTGGGGGCGCCCATCAAGCGCTCCAACGCGCGGCACCACGTCACCGAGCATCTCGAAGAGCTGGAACGCCTGACCGACACGGCGGGTGCCGCCGTCGTGGGCGTCCTCACCCAGCAGCTGGACCGCCCTGACCCCGCGACCTACATCGGGCGCGGAAAGGTCGAGGAGCTCAAGGCCATGATCGTCGAGAACGAAGCGACGGTCGTGATCTTCGACGACGAGCTCTCGCCCGCGCAGGGCAAGAATCTCGAGGGCGAGCTCGGCAAGCGGGTGATCGACCGGGCCGAGCTCATCCTCGACATCTTCGCCGTCCGCGCGCGCTCGGCGGAGGCGCGTATGCAGGTGGAGCTCGCCCAGCTCGAGTACTCGCTGCCGCGGCTCATCCGGATGTGGACGCACCTGGAGAAGTTCCGCGGCGGCATCGGCGTGCGCGGCCCAGGTGAAACGCAGCTCGAAACGGACCGCCGACTCGTGGGACACCGGATCCGGCTCCTGAAGGAGCGGCTGGCGGATGTCACCAAGGCGCGCGAGGTGCAGCGCGCGGGCCGTACCGGCGCGTTCCGAGCGGCGTTGGTGGGCTACACCAACGCAGGGAAGAGCTCGATCCTCCGCGGCATCAGCGGCGCCAGCGATGTCTTTGTTGAAGACCGGCTCTTCGCGACGCTCGACCCGCTCACGCGCGAGGTCGCGCTGGGCGAACATCAGAGTGTGCTGCTCACCGACACGGTCGGATTCATCCGAAAACTGCCGCACCATCTCGTCGCCTCGTTCCGCGCCACACTCGAGGAGGTCCGCGAGACGGATCTCCTGCTGCACGTGATCGACGCGAGCCACCCCTCGTGGGAGGAGCAGCGTCTGGTCGTCGACGAGGTGCTCACGGACCTCGGCGTGCGCGAGATCCCGATGGTGCACGTCTTCAACAAGATGGATGCGCTCCCGGCCGAGCAGCGGACGGCGCTGCGCGACCGGATCGCGAATCTCGCGCCGGGCAGCGCCTTCGTGTCGGCGCTCACGAGTGACGGGCTCGAGCCGCTTCGCGAGACGCTGCGGGAGGCACTCCGGGCGCGTCGGCCGGAGGTGGAACTCCTGCTGCCGCTCACCAACGGCAAGCTGCTGGCTGACGTGCATCGCATGGGCGAGGCGGTGTCGGCGGTGGCCGACGCCGACGAGGGCGTGATGCGCGTGCGCGGCCGGTTCGCGGTCGCCGATCTCGCGCGGCTCGAGCGCGACGGCGCCGCCCGCGCATGAGCGTCCACTCGGCGCGCTTGGCCAAGCTGCGCGCGTCGCTGGCGGGCAGCGAGCTGGATGCTCTGCTGGTCTCGTCGTTGCCGAACGTGCGGTATCTGACGGGGTTCTCGGGCTCCAACGCGCTCGTCGTCGTCTCGGCCACCGAGTGCGTGCTGCTCACCGACTTCCGATACGCCACGCAGGTCAAGGCGGAGGTCGCAGCCGACGCGCATGTGGTCATCGAGCAGAGTTCACTCTGGACGCGACTGTGGGCGGAACTCCGGGCGCGGAAGGGCCTGCAGGTGATCGCCTTCGAGAGCGCGCATGTGACACATCAGGAGTCCGCCCGCCTCGTCGGCGACCACGCCGAGGGCGGCGCCTGGAAGTGGCGCCCGGCGGTGAATCTGGTGGAGGTCCTCCGCGAGACCAAGGACGCCAGCGAGCTTGCGTGCATCCGGGAGGCGGTCAAGATCGCGGAGCATGCCCTGAGCCGCACGTTGCCGCAGGTGCGGGCCGGAATGACCGAGCTCGCGGTGGCGGGGATCCTCGAGCACGAGATGCGCACCGCAGGCAGCGAGGGGTTCGCGTTCGAGACGATCATTGCCGCCGCGGCGCGGTCCGCGCTGCCGCACGCACGGGCCTCCAGCGCCGAGATCCGGAAGGGCGACCTGCTGCTGTTCGATTTCGGTGCACTCTACGGCGGCTACTGCTCGGACATCACGCGCACCTTCGTCGTGGGGCAGGCGGCCGACGCTCGGCAAGCGGAGGTACACGGGGTGGTTCGGGAGGCCAACGGGAGCGCTTCGGCGGGTGTTCGGGCCGGAATGCGCGGAAGGGATGCCGACGCCCTCGCGCGCGACTACATTCACCGCCTCGGATTCGGGGAGGCGTTCGGCCACTCGCTGGGCCACGGGATCGGGCTGGAGATCCACGAGGCTCCGCGGCTGGCGAAGACCGCCGAATCCCCGATGCCGGTCGGTTCGGTGGTGACCATCGAGCCGGGGATCTACCTGGAAGGCTGGGGTGGCGTGCGGATCGAGGACGACGTGGTGCTGACGGCCGAGGGGCCCGAGGTGCTGACCAGTTTCGATCGGTCGCTGCTGCAGCTCTAGCTCAGATGGAAGATGGGAGATGAACGAGGGGAGAGACCGCGAGGCGTGGTCACCCCTGTTTCTCTCACATCTTTCCTCTCACCTCTCCCATCTGCCCTTCAATGATCGACCTCCGGTACGTCAAGAAGCTGCTCGAGATGCTCGATGAGTCGTCCGTGGACTCCATGGAGATCTCCTCCGACAAGGGGCTGCGGATCCGCCTCAGCAAGACGCCGGTCTCGCGCGGGGCGGTGCAGTACGCGGCAGCTGCTGCGCCTGCTGCGGCGCCGGCTCCGGTCGCCGTCGCCGCGCCGGCCGCCGCCGCACCCGCCGCGGCTGCCGCTCCGGCTGCATCCGCCGCGAGCCACCTGGCCGACGTGAAGTCTCCGATGGTGGGCACGTACTACGGGGCGCCGGAGCCGGGTGCCAAGCCGTACGTGACCGTCGGCCAGCAGATCAAGAAGGGGCAGGTGCTGTGCATCATCGAGGCGATGAAGATCATGAACGAGATCGAGTCCGAAGTGGCCGGTCGGGTGGTGGAGATCAACGCGACGGACGCGCATCCCGTGGAGTACGGGCAGGTCCTCTTCAGGGTCGACCCCAATGGCTGACGCACCGAATCCCGCCGCCAAGACCGCGGCCTCTGCCGCCGCCGGCGCCGCCGCCGCGCCGGCGGCCGCACCGTACAACTTCAAGCAGGTGCTGCAGAACATGGTGCAGGCCGGCGGTTCCGACCTGCATCTCAAGATCGGCCGCCCGCCCACGATGCGGCTCAACGGCGAGCTGACGGCCATGGACCTCCCGCCGCTCAAGCCCGAGGACCTGCGCTCGATCGGCGAGCAGATCATTCCGCCCAAGCAGCGCAAGGAGTTCGACGAGACCAAGGACGCCGACTTCGCGATCGGTGTGCCGGGCATCGGGCGCTTCCGTGTGAACGTGTACCAGCAGCGCGGCTCGCTCGCGTACGCCTTCCGCGCGATCGCCTTCCAAGCGATGACGATGGAAGAGTTGAACCTCCCGGCCGTGCTCAAGGAGATCGCGCTCAAGCCGCGCGGTCTCGTGCTCGTCACCGGGATCACGGGCTCGGGTAAGTCCACCGCGCTCGCGTCGATGATCCACTTCGTGAACGAGAACAAACAGGCGAACATCATTTCGATCGAGGACCCGATCGAGTTCCTGCATCGCGACATGAAGAGCCACATCAATCAGCGCGAAGTGGGCACGGACACGCAGAACTTCGGTCAGGCGCTGCGTCGCGTGCTGCGGCAGGACCCCGACATCATCATGATCGGCGAGATCCGCGACCAGGAAACGCTGGAGATCGCGCTCAAGGCGGCGGACACCGGGCACATGGTCTTCTCGACGCTCCATACCATGGACGCCTCGCAGACGATCAACCGTGTGCTCTCGTTCTATCCTCCCGCCGAGCAGGCGGACATCCGCTTTCAGCTTTCGACCGCGCTGCAGGCCGTGGTGTCGCTCCGTCTGGTGCCGCGCGCGGACAAGCCGGGGCGCATTCCGGCCTGCGAGATCCTCGTGAACACCGCTGCCGTGGCGGACAACATCCGCGACGCGAGCAAGGCGCTCAACATCCCCGATCTCATTCGCGAAGGCACCGTGCAGTACGGGATGCAGTCCTTCGACCAGTCGTTGATGAACTGGTACAACAAGGGCGTGATCTCGTACGAGGCCGCGCTCTTTGCCTCCTCGAGTCCGAGCGAGTTCGCGCTCAAGGTGCAGGGCGTGGCCGGGAACTCTGACGGAGAGTGGAGTTCGCTCAAGCAGGATGTGACCTAACGTGTTCAAGCGCGTGCTGGTCGCCAACCGGGGGGAGATCGCCCTCCGCATCATCCGTGCTTGTCGGGAGCTTGGAGTCGAGACGGTCGCCGTGTTCTCGGAGGCGGATCGGGAGTCGCTGCACGTGCGATTCGCGGACGACGACGTGTGCATCGGCCCGGCGCCGGCCCGCGACTCGTATCTCAAGATCCCGCGCCTGATCGCGGCGGCCGAGATCACGGGCGCGGACGCGATCCACCCGGGCTATGGCTTCCTCGCGGAGAACGCGGAGTTCGCCGAGACCTGCGCGGCAAGCGGGATCACGTTCATCGGGCCCACGCCGCACCAGATCCGCACGATGGGCGACAAGTCCGCCGCACGTGCCGCGATGATCGCGAATGACGTGCCGGTGGTGCCGGGCTCGCCCGGGCCGGTGGAGGATGTGGACGAAGCCTTGGCGATCGCCAAGAAGATGGGTTTCCCGGTGATCATCAAGGCGTCGGCCGGCGGGGGCGGGAAGGGCATGCGGGTCGCCCGCGACGCCGACGACTTTGCGCGTTCCTTCCAGCTCGCGCGTTCGGAGGCGCTCAGCGCTTTCGGCAACGGCTCGGTCTACGTCGAGAAGTATCTGGAGCGTCCGCGGCACGTCGAGTTCCAGATCCTGGGTGACACGCACGGCACGGTGATCCACCTGGGCGAGCGCGACTGCTCGGTGCAGCGCCGGCACCAGAAGCTGGTGGAGGAGGCTCCGTGCCCGGTCATGACGCCCGAGCTGCGGCAACGCATGGGTGACGCGGCCGTGAAGGGCGCGAAGGCCATTGACTACGTGGGTGCCGGGACGATCGAGATGCTGCTCGACAGCGACGGCTCGTTCTACTTCATGGAGATGAACACCCGCATTCAGGTGGAGCATCCGGTAACGGAAATGCTGACCGGGGTGGACCTCGTGAAGGAGCAGATCCGCGTCGCCGCGGGCGAGAAACTGTCGATCAAGAAGACGCCCGAGTTGCGCGGCCACGTGATCGAATGCCGCGTGAACGCCGAGGACCCGAAGCGCAACTTCCAGCCGAGTCCGGGCAAGGTGGAGACGTTCCACATGCCGGGGGGGAATGGGGTGCGGGTGGACACGCACGTCTACGCGGGGTACACCGTCCCGCCATTCTACGACTCGATGATCGCGAAGCTGATCGTCCACGGCCGCGACCGGTCGGAGGCGCTCGCCAAGATGCGCCTGGCGCTGGATACGTTCATCGTGGAAGGGGTGACGACGACGATCCCGTTCCTGGGCTCGTTGATGAACCACCCGAAGTTCGTGGAAGGCGACGTCCACACGAAGTTCCTCGAAAAGGAAGGCGCGGACCTGTTCGCGTAGTCAGCGTTCGGTGGGTTGTAAGGCGGGCGATGAGGAAGTGGCAGCAGGCCCCCGGGGGGGAGCTGCGCCATCCCGCATTCCGCCCCCGCATCCCGCCCCCGCATCGCCCCTAAGCCGTACCCGCATCCAGTCCCGCATCCAGCATCCGGCCACCCCGCGTCCCGCGTCGCCGGTGTATCCCGCATCGCCCCTCGCCCCGCTCGTGTTTCCGCATCGAGGTGGTAGCCGTCATCTATAGTGATGCCGCTCACTTGACCTCCGCCCCAAGAAAGCGGACATTCTCCCGTAGCCAGCCCCCTCACCCAGAAGTCGCGTGGCCAACGAGACTTACACCCACACCGATACCGACTCCCTCCTCGAGCACCTTCGTCGCGCGACGATCGGGCGCTACGACGTGTACGCGGAACTCGGCACCGGGGGCATGGCCAGTGTCTTTCTCGCGCTCGATCTCGCACTGGACCGCAAGGTCGCGATCAAGGTGATGTCGCCGGCGCTCTCGAGTTCGCACGACAACATCGAGCGCTTCAAGCGGGAAGCGAAGGTCGCGGCCTCGCTGAATCATCCGAACATCATTGGCATCCTCGCCGTCGGTGATGACCCCGACCTCGCGTATTTCGTGATGAAGTACGTAGAGGGCCGGTCCCTCGAGTCGGTGCTCAAGCAGGGTGGGGCGCAGTCGGTCCCCTTCGTGCAGACCGTGATCGGGTCCTCGGGCAAGGCGCTGCACTACGCGCACACCCGCGGCGTCATCCACCGCGACGTGAAGCCCGCCAACTTCATGCTCGATCAGGACGGCTGGCTGATCGTGACCGACTTCGGCATCGCGAAGATGGAGGACACGAAGGGGCTCACGATGACCGGGTCGATCATCGGCACGCCGTACTACATGAGCCCCGAGCAGTTCAACGGGAAGGCCGTCACCGGCGCCACCGACCAATACGCCCTCGGCGTGCTGGCGTATGAGCTGCTGACGGGCAAGCAGCCCTACACCGGCGAGACGATCGCCGAGGTGATGCGCGGGCATCTGTTCGATGAGGTCCCGTCCGTGCGGGACCTGCGCAAGGACGTCCCCGAGGGGATCGACGCGTGCGTGAAGCGGATGATGGCGAAGGATCCGAAGGACCGGTATCCGAATCTCGAAGAGGCCGTGATGGCGTTCGGCTCCGTCTCGCCGACGGTGGAGGTCGAGGTCCGCACGCAGATCATCAACCTGGCCAAGAGCGGGATGCAGGCGCAGCCGAAGATGAGTATGCCGCTCAGCCCGGTGCCGGCGAACCGTCCGCCAAAGGCGACCAAGGCCTCGACCGCCAAGACGAAGGCGATGGCGCCCGCGCCGCGTCGTGGGGCTCAGCCAGCGGAGGATCACGAGGACGAGGAGGCCCCAGCGAAGCGGTCCAAGCTGCCCATGCTCGTCGGGCTGCTGCTGCTCGTGGTGGGTGGGGGCGCCGCCACCGCGTGGCTCCGTCCCGATCTGGTGGAGTCGGTGCGCGCGTCGATCACCGGCACCAGCACCACGGCCGCCGATCCCTTGGCGCTGTTGCGTGACTCGATCGAGACCGCGCGGGTCGCGCGATCGACCGCGGACTCCGTGGCGCGGGCGGACTCGATCGCCCGGTTGGTGGCGCGCGCAGACTCCGTGCTGCGCGCGGACTCGATCGCACGCGCGAATGCCGCCGCGCTGGCGCAGCGCAACGCAGCCGCGCGGCGCACGGCGACCGCGACGCCGCCGCGCGCGACCCCGCCGGTCGCCGCGGCGACTCCGGCGACGACGACGCCCGCGTCGAGCATTCCGACGGTGGGCGGCGGCACGCCGGCCGCCGCCTCCGGAGCGGCGCCGAGCGCAGCTGCCAAGGACGGTGCGGCCGGATCGACGCCGGCCCGGTCGACCACGCCGCCCACCGTTCCCACGGTGGGCGCTGAGCCGGCCACGCCGCCTCCCGCCGCCGCCCCCGCGACCGCAACGGCGACGGGCCCGGGCATCATTCGCATCGGCAGCCGCATTCCGCTGGCCGTGCTGTACATGGGAGATGAAGTACGTCCCATCGGCGAGCAGGGCATTCAGACGCTCTCGTTCCCGGCAGGCACCGTGCGCATCTCGATCCGCGCGGAGAAGTGCGCCACGTGGGACACGACCTTCACGGTGGTCGCCGGACAGACTCACACGATCGGATACCGCCCCGTCTCCTGCTGACGGGATTCGCTCTTCCTCGTTCTCTCTCGTCCCGAGGCTACATGACACCGCTGTCGCGCCGGATCGCTGCTCGCATCGCGCGCATCACCGCCCCCGTGCTCGCTGCGGGATTGGTCTGCGCTCTCGTTCTGCCTCGCGTCGCGCTTGCGCAGGACCCGCCACCGACTGCGCCGCCGACCACGCCGCCAACGACTGCGCCAACCGCTGCGCCAGCCGCGCAGGCTTCGCCGATCGACGATCTGATCGCGCGCGTGCGCTCCGACGTGAACAACCTGGCGTACGCGGACGCGGTGCGCCGCGGCAACGAGGTCTTCGCGTTCGCTCGCTCCATGCGGCTCGACCAGATGATCGCGCTGCGCGGCATCATGGCCTCCGCCTTCTACCCTGAGGAGCAGGCGGCGCAGCAAGCCGATTCGGCCATGAAGCACCTCGTCGAGCTCGTCAAGCTGCAGCCCGACGTCGCGCTGCCGCTCGAGATCCGGTGGGCAGGACTCGACTCCCTGCTCGAGGTCGCGCGGACGCGCACGTTCGCCGTGCAGATGCGCCCGTCGCAGGAGGATCAGCTCGTCGGGACCGAAGGTCGTGGGGCGGTGAGCGTGATCTCGTCACGTCCGGCGCGATATCGGCTGGCGTTCCGGGCATTGCCCAACGGTGTGCCGGTGACGCACGACTCGGTGCTCACGCCGGCGACGGATGGGCGCTTGACCTTCCGCGCGCACGACGGCAAGACCGCCTTGCTCGCGGCCGGGCAGTATGAAGTGATCCTGACCGCCACCGACGCCGCGTCCAGTGACTCGGTGGTGTTGCGCCATCGGGCCGACGCCACCGGCGCGGCGATCACGATGGTGCCGATGCCGGTGTTCGACACCACGCTGCTCAAGCCAGACATGTCCAAGCCGGCTCGCGTCCGAACGGCCGTGACCAGCATCTTCTTCGCGACGGCGACCTTCATGATCGCATCGAGCGCCCGTGCGGAGGAGCCGTTGGCGTCGGCTTTTGAGAACGACGGGCGTGCAAACCTCGTGGGACTCGCGATCCTCGGCGCTGCGGTCGGATCGTATTGGCTCGACAAGGGCGTGGTCTCGGTCGAGAACCTGCAGTCCAACATGGCGGTCCGCGCGACACATCGAAAAGCGTTGGCTGACGCCGAGGCGGAGAATCGAAAGCGCATTGCCGAGTATCGCGTGACGGTGAAGATCAGCCGGGAGGCCCGCTAAATGTTCATGACCTCCAGGACCTCGATCGCGCGCGCGGCGCTTGTGCTCGCGCTCATGCCGCTCGCTGCTTGCAGCGTGTTCAAGCCGAAGCCGCTTGAGCCGACGCCCGCCGCATCTCCCCCGGGTGGGCCAGGCGCGGCACCGGCGACACGTCCGGCGGGTGGGCAACCTGCTGCTCGGCCGACGACGCCCGCCACGACGCCTCCGGCTGGTGGGCAGCCCGCCGCCCGTCCGACGACGCCCGCCACGACACCTCCGGCATCCACGCCTGCGGGAACGCCAGCTCGCCCCGCGGGCGGGGCGGCAGCGACTCCGCCAGCCGCGACCCCAGCGGCTCGCCCCGCTCCTCCGGCGCTGACACCGGCGCAGGCCGAGGCGCAGCGGGCGGTGCGGGATAGCACACGGCTTGCTGAGGCGACCAGACCGCGGCGGCACTCGCGCGTGTACCTGACCCTGATGTACGACATGCACAGCGCACGGTTGCGCTCTGCGACCAATGGGATCCTCGACGGCGCTGAGGAGGACGTCGGAATGGGTTCGCTGGAGTTTGCGATGCAGCGGTCCACGGGGGGCGGACTCGGGATCGCGGTCCGGACCATCGGCGGAGGCACGGATGCTCCCGAGTACAGCGAGTTCGCCTTCCTGATGGGGACGCGGCGCTTTGCACTCGATATTGGCGCCGCTGCGCGCACGGGCTGGGACTCGATCGGCGTCGCGGGAGGGGGCAACTACGACACGCTGCACATCTTCCCGCGGGCCGGCTTCCGCTCCCGCGCAAACCTCGGCAACACAGATTTCAGCGTGACGCTGCGAGGGCTCTACTACGTCGGGCTGCCGTCGCTCGACGAAAACCTTCCGGATGCGAATCTCGAGGGGTGGTCGGCAGAGACCGGTCTCAGCTGGACCTGGAGGCGCTTTCCGTTGACGGCGAACATGGGCTACCGGATCGAACGGTTCAAAGTGTACAGCCGGGAGCAGGAGACGTCGTCGTTCGTTCTGGGCGGTGGGTTGCTGCTGGGGCGGCGGCCGCGGCCGGCAATGGTGGCTCCGCCTGCAGCGACGCCACCTCCTGGCAACACGAATACTCCGCCGGCGGCTGGCACTCGGAGGCCTTAGCACGACAGGTGGCAGGTTGGAGGTATCCGGTGTGAGGTGGGGCGAACGGCAGGGGACAGGAGGCAGAGGTCTGGAGTCAGGTAACCGCAGTCCCTGACACCAGATACCTGCCACCTCCCACCTGCCGTTCGCCGTTTCCAACCCCGTGTCCAAGTCGTCCCGGTAGTGTCCCCTGACACCCCGAGACGCATGCCCCGGAAGCTCGCCGCCGACGACATCCCGCCCGCCGATTCCCCCCTCGCGCCCAGGCCGCGTCGTACGCGCACGCGCAAGGACGACACGGACAGTGCGACGCCGACGCCCAAGCCCTCCCGTATCGGCCTCGCTGCCGCCAGCATCGACCCCTCCGAGCAGGGCGTCGCCGCCGCCGCGCGCAAGCGCTTCGTGCTGCGCGAGATCTCGGGCATCGCGCTTCTGCTGGGCGCCCTCTTCCTCGCAGGCGCTCTGATCTTTGGCCGCGCGCCGACCTACGCCGAGTCCTGCGGCGCCGCGGGCGGCGCCTTCGGCCCAGTGGGCGGCTGCATCCGCTGGAGCATCCTGGGACTCGTCGGCGCACTCGCGGCCGTGGTCGTTCCGCTGATCCCGGCCGTGCACGGCCTGCGCCTCCTCGGCCGGCTCGAAGAGGCCGAGGACCAGCGGTTCCTGGTGTTCACCGTAGGCCTCGCGCTGATCATTCCCGTCGCGGCAGGGCTCGCGCGCTTGGACGTCCTGGCGCCCGGAACGCCAGACGTTCTTGCGGGGCTCTGGGGTGCATTCGCGGCGTTCTACGTCCGCGAAGTCCTCGGCACCGCCGGCGCGTGGATCGTCATCGCTATCGCGTTCTCGGCGCTGGCGGCGGTGACGCTTGGGTGGAATCCGGTGCGCGTGCTGTTGTCCATCGGGCGGCGGAAGGCGGTTCACCACGAAGACACGAAGGGCTCCGAGCTTTCCAAGGCGGAATCGCTCGAACCGGATGCTTCTGAGATGCCTGAGGTGGATCTCTCCTTGATGGGGATCGCGTCCAAGGTTGCGGCGGCGGTGAAGCCTGCGCCGAAGGCGGAGACGCCTGACGCCGAGGAGAACGAGGCGCCGTGGCCGGTGGCGCTCGTCGAGGACGAGGCGGAGGAACAGCTCGAGCTGAAGCCGACCAAGGCCAAGAGCCCCAGGAAGGCAGCGGCCGTCGCGAGCGGAGCGCCTGCTGAGGCGCGCGCCGCGGGCAAGAGCACGTTCGCCGACGACGATGCGCTGCCGTCGCCGGAACTGCTCACGCCGGCTCCCGAGAAGAATGTCGAGGCCGGCCGCGCGCAGCTCGACCAGATGGGCGTCGTCCTCATCGACGCGCTCAAGTCGTTCAAGGTGGACGGCACGCTCACCGGCCGCACGAGCGGCCCCACGGTCACGCAGTACGAGATCGAGCCGGGGCCCGGCGTGAAGGTGCGGCAGTTCGCCAATCTCGCCAACGACCTCGCGCTCGCGATGCGCGCGCCGTCCATCCGAGTGGTCGCACCGATCCCGGGGAAGGGCGCCGTCGGCATCGAAGTGCCCAACCCGTCGCCCGAGATGGTCGCGTTCCGCGACATGCTCGAGAGCCGCGAGTACCAGAACAAGCCGATGGCGCTGCCCATCGGCATCGGAAAGGATCTCGAGGGGCGCCCCGTCATCGCGGACCTCGCCAAGATGCCACACCTGCTGATCGCGGGTGCCACGGGCTCGGGCAAGTCGGTCTGCGTGAACACCATCATCACGTCGCTCATCTTCCGCCACACGCCGAAGACGCTGCGCTTCCTGATGGTGGACCCGAAGATGGTCGAACTCTCGGTCTACAACGTGCTGCCGCACCTCCGCCACAAGGTCGTCACCGACAACCGTGACGCGGCGTCGGTGCTCAAGTGGGCAGTGCTCGAGATGCAGGAGCGCTACGCGATCCTCGCGGAGAACGGCGCGCGCAATATCCAGGACTTCAACACCAAGGTCCGCAGTGGCGCTGAGCTCAAGCGCCCGCGCGATCCGAACGTCGCCTTCGAGGACCGCACGTACAAGGGCGGAGTGCTGCCGTACATCGTGGTGGTGATCGACGAACTCGCGGACCTGATGATGACGGTCGCCGCCGAGGTCGAGACGCCGCTCGCGATGCTGGCGCAGAAGGCGCGCGCGATCGGCATCCATCTCATTCTCGCAACGCAGCGGCCCTCGGTGAACGTGATCACGGGCCTCATCAAGGCGAACTTCCCAAGCCGGATCGCGTTCCGCGTCGCGTCGCAGATCGACTCGCGCACGATCATCGACGGCATGGGAGCGGAATCTCTCCTCGGCAACGGCGACATGCTGTTCATCCCGCCGACCAAGAGCGAGCCGTCGCGTTTGCAGGGCGCGTTCCTCTCCAACGAGGACACTGAGCGCCTGATGAAGTGGTACACCGATCGTCGCGACGCCCGAAAGGCCGCGATGGAGGCCGAGGGGCTCATCGCGGTCGAGGAGACGGCGAGCGAGGCGGATATCCTCGAGACGGTGCGGGCGCGCGAGGCCGCCGAGGCTGGCGCGGGCGAGGAGTCCGCCGAGGATCAGGGCGACCGCGACAAGTTGTTCCGCGAGGCGGCGGAGACGTGCATCCAGCATCAGGGTGGGTCGACGTCGCTGCTGCAGCGCCGGCTCAAGGTCGGCTACGGGCGCGCGGCGCGGATCATCGACCAGTTGCACCTCGCGGGGATCCTGGGACCGCCGGATGGCTCCAAGCCGCGGGACGTCCTCGTGGGGCTCGAGGATCTGGACCGCATCGTCGGGGACCGCGCGGCTTGACTCCCTGAGGGGCGCTTCCCAGCTTCGATAGATGAAGCGCGCCTCACTGGTCGTCGCGTCCCTGCTGGCCACGGCCTGCACGGCGTTCCGCCCGTCTCCTCCGGAGACGGTGCCCGACGCGTACCGGCCGGACGGCACGCCGGTGCGTCAGGAGGCACCGCCGCCGCCGATCCGACGCGTCGAGCGCCCGGAGGACGACGCACCCAAAGTGGCCCGCTTCCACCTGGCCGTCTTTGCCGGGGTGCAGAGCGCGAATCTTTACGCCGCCGAGGGTGCTTTTCCATTGCCGGAGATGACACCGACGATGGGATCGCTGGATGTCACGCTCATGGAGCGGCGCGGCTTTGGACTCGGCGGCGGTTTCCGCGTGATCCGCGGATCCGGGAAGGTGCCGGAGTATCTCGAAGGAGTGGCGATCCTTGGCACGCCGCGGATGGCGGTCGACTTTGGGCTCGCGACACGCAACGGGCCCCACATCTTCCGCGGGGGCGCGTACGACTCGCTCTATGCGGTGATGCGCCTCGGGGGCAGGTCGCGGATCAACGTGGGGACGACCCCGCTGTCGCTGAGCCTCCGCGGCGCCCGCTACATCCCGCTGCCGGCCCCTGGGACCGACGAATGGGATACCAAGGGCTGGAACGCAGAGGCCGGCGTGACCTGGACCTTTGACCCGGTGCCCTGGTCCATCAACCTCGGCTACCGCTACGACCGACTGGAGGTGAGAGACCGGCGGCAGAAGGCCTCCGGCTTCACGATCGGTACGGGGTTCCTCTTCGGTCGACGCTGACGCCGAGCGCTAGAAGCCGACCGTGAGTCCCGACACGAGCCGCGCGCGCTCGCGCTCCGCGTCCCACATCATCTCGGTCATCAGGCGCACATTGCGGCGCAGCAGGTAGTGCACGCCGACGGCGCCGGAGCGGTAGCGCTGGAGGTAGCCGGGCGCGTCGTCCTGTTCGCCCAACCGGAGCGAGATCACGGGGACGTCCGCCTCGATCACGTTCACGAGGCCGGTGAGGTACCAGCGTCCGGCGGGGCCCTGCGGCCAGAGGACGAGCTCACCGAGCGTGGCGTCCACCGTAGTGGCGAACGGGGCGGTCTTGCCGCCCGGGCAGGGGTTGCCGGGTGTGCAATTTCCGAGGAACGGATCCGAATCCCAGCGACGAAGGAACTGCAGGTTAAGCTCGCCGAATCGTCCCATGGGGATCGTGGCGTCGGGGCCGAAGACGCGGATGCGGCTCGTGACACCCAGCGCCGCCTCTCGGCCCGCGTAGCCGAACACCCCGAGGCGGATCGGGCCGACGTCCTGCGACAGCCGCCCGACGTAGCTCTGGTGTGAGTCTCGGTCGTACTGGCGCGAGTTGGTAGCCTCCTGCAGGCCCTGACCAGAGACGACCTGGACGGCCACGTCGGTGCCCTTGGCGCTGGACCACACGGCCATCAGGCCGCGGTCGTAGGTCAGATCAGCGCGCGTCTCCCCGACCCGGACGCGATAGGCCTGATAGTCCTCATAGGAGAGCCGCAGTTCGCGTTTGAGCAGCGGGTCGCTCACCTGGAACTGGCCGGCGAGGACACTCACGCCCGATCCGCGGATGTCGGTGAACTGGATGTACGCATCCTCGAGACCACCGACCTCGCCGCGCTCGGAGGCGAGGAAGTACAGGTAGTACGAGATCTTATCCGCGACCTGGCCACCGCTCAGGAACTTGACCGTCCACGGGACCTGCTGGTCGAGAGCGGCCTCGCCGGCGGCGCGTCGGGAGAGGAGGCGCTGATAGGCATCCACGCGCACGCCGAGGGGAAAGCTGTTCTGCATCCGGAGGAGCGGGTCACCGGTAGCGATGGTGTCGCGCGGGATCTCGCCGATGGCAAACTCGAAGCCGTTGGAGGCGAAGGTTTCGCCGAGTTCGTTGAGTTTGGGGATGGCGACGTGGCAGGTGGCGCAGCTGATCCTGTACTTGCGGGCGAACGGGGGGATCGCGCCTGCGATGCTGGGGGCAAAGGCGATCAGCGATGCGGCGAGGAGGACGATGCGGGGCATGGGCGCGGCGGGTGGGGTTACGCGTTCGACTCGGATGCGGAAACTGCGTTAAGGCGATGCTGGATGCGAGAGGTGGCGCGATGCGGGATGCCCCGGCGACGCGGGACGCGGGGTTACTGGATGCGAGATGCGGGACTGGATGCGGGTACTGCCTAACTGCGATGCGGGGGCGGGATGCGGGGTGGGCGACCCGACTGGCGCGCGAGGGCAGGAGAACGCGCCCTTCCGAATCACTTTGGTCCTGCATTCAACCACCAGGGGCGAGAGATTCGCCGGCATGACACAACACAATCAGCGTCTCGGGCTGCTTGGCGAGCGGATCGCTGAGCGGTGGCTTGTGCGGCATGGGTGGCGGATCATCAATCGGCGGTTTCGGAATGGGCGGCGGGATATCGATCTCGTTGCCGAGCGGGAGAGCACCGTCGCGTTCGTCGAGGTGAAGGCGCGGAAGGGGGCGGAGTTCGGTGATCCGGTGGAGGCGGTGCATCATCGAAAGCAGCGTGAACTGGCGCGTTCGGCGCGGGTCTGGATCGATCGGCACGGGCGCGATGGGGAGCGCTACCAGTTCGACGTTTTCGGGGTGCTGGTGGACGAAGGGCGTGTCTTGGTGAAACACGTCCAGAACGCGTTCCAAGTGGCCTGAATCGTGTGGATAAGTGTGGAAAAGTTGTCTCGGTCAACAATCGCTCCCCAGACAATCAACGGCGTCGAGACGGCTTAACATGTTGTATGACAGTCAGTTATATCAAAATACCCGATAGCCGTCGCGAAAATAGTCGGCGGGCTCGTCCGATGGGGAAGAAAGCAAATATTGGGGGTTGCGTTCTGGCGGCCGGTTCGCCATTTGTTCGGTGTCCGGCGCGGCCGGAAGATCGAGCTGGTTTTTGGGGGGTGGCCTCTCGCCCCCCGACGGGTAGATTCCCTTTCACCTCTGGCGAGGCGACGATGGCTACGACGGCGGCGCAGGAAGATCGGAAGCAGGACGACCGCAAGAAGGCGCTGGGGTTGGCGGTCTCGCAGATCGAGAAGTCGTTCGGCAAGGGCGCCATCATGCGGTTGGGCGCCGAGGGAATGAAGGTGAAGGTGGACGCGATCCCGACGGGGGCGATCAATCTCGACGCCGCGATCGGTGTGGGAGGGATCCCGCGGGGGCGTGTCACTGAGATCTACGGACCTGAGAGCAGCGGCAAGACGACGCTCTGTCTGCACGTCGTCGCCAATGCGCAGAAGTTGGGCGGGACGGCGGCCTTCATTGACGCCGAGCATGCGCTGGACACGGAGTACGCGACCAAGCTGGGTGTGGACGTCGAGAAGCTGTTGATCTCTCAGCCGGACACGGGAGAGCAGGCGCTCGAGATCTGCGAGATCCTGGTGCGGAGCGGGGCGGTGGATGTGATCGTGATCGACTCGGTGGCGGCGCTGGTGCCGAAGGCCGAGATCGAGGGGGAGATGGGAGATTCGCACGTGGGGCTGCAGGCCCGGCTCATGAGCCAGGCGCTCCGCAAGCTCACCGGCGCGATCGCCCGGTCGAACTGCTCGGTGATCTTCATCAACCAGCTGCGTGAGAAGATCGGGGTGATGTTCGGAAGCCCCGAGACGACCACCGGCGGCAAAGCACTCAAGTTCTACGCGTCGCTGCGGCTCGACATCCGCCGCATCGGCCCGGTGAAGGATAAGGAGGACGTGACGGGTTCCCACGTCCGGGTGAAGGTGGTGAAGAACAAGGTGGCACCGCCGTTCAAGCAGGCGGAGTTCGACATCATGTATGCGGAGGGGATCTCCCATGTCTCGCTGCTGGTCGACATCGGCTCGGACGCGGGGATCATCGAGAAGTCGGGCGCCTGGTACAGCTACGGGAGCCAGCGGATCGGGCAGGGGCGTGAGAACGCCAAGATGTTCCTGAAGGACAACCCGACCGTGATGGCGGAAGTCGAGGAGAAGGTGAAGGCGGTGATCGGCATCACGAAGGCCGCGGCGATCGCCGAGGGAGAGACGGAGGAGTAGGCGACAACGGAAGGCACGTCGTCCTCAAGTGTGCATCGAGGGTGCGATCTGTGGTGAGTCGTCGGGGCCCGGAATCCCCGCCGTTCCACTCGGGTCCACCC
>CAZGFE010000021.1:0-43311 GCA_964524665.1 uncultured Gemmatimonas sp. | reverse complement strand
ACACGCCGTTCGGTCTCGCGGCGAGTGTGTGGAGTGAGAACATCAACCTCGCGCTTGACATCGCGCCCAAGCTCAAGGCCGGCGTGGTGTGGATCAACGCGACGAATCTCTTCGATGCGTCGGCGGGGTTCGGTGGGTATCGCGAGTCGGGGTTCGGGCGTGAAGGCGGGCGGGAAGGGATGTTTGAGTACTGCAGGAGGGAGGTGGCAGGTGTCGGGAGTCAGGGACCGGCGAAGAAGCGCGCCACTGCTGGCGCTGATCCCTCCCACCAGACACCCGCGACCTCCCTCCTGCCGTCCGTCGACCGTACGCCCAAGCTCTTCATTGGCGGCAAGCAGGCGCGACCGGATGGCGGGTATTCGCGCGTGATCGTGGGGCCGACCGGCAAGCGCGTCGGCGAGGTCGGTGAGGGCAACCGCAAGGATGTGCGGAACGCGGTGGAAGCGGCGCACGCGGCGGCCAAGGGGTGGGCGCGGGCGACGGCGCATCTGCGCGCGCAGATCCTGTACTACATCGGTGAGAATCTCGACGCGCGCGGCGCGGAGTTCGCGGCGCGGCTGCGGGCGATGACCGGGGCCAGCGCCGCCGAGGCCAAGCGCGAAGTGGACGCGAGCGTGGCGCGGCTGTTCAGCTACGGCGCGTGGGCGGACAAGTGGGATGGCGCGGTGCACTCGGTGCCCATCCGCGGCGTGGCGCTGGCGATGCACGAGCCCATTGGCGTGGTCGCGGTGGCGGCGCCGGAGGCCGCGCCGCTCCTCGGATTCGTTTCGGTCGTGGCGCCGCTGCTCGCGACGGGGAACGCCGTCGTGGCCGTGCCCAGCACCGCGCATCCGCTGAGCGCCACCGACCTGTACACGATCCTCGAGAGCTCCGATGTCCCAGCGGGCGTGCTCAACATCATCACGGGCGACAAGGAGCTGCTGTCGAAGCACCTTGCGGAGCACGACGATGTGGAAGGGATGTGGTACTGGGGCGGGCGGGATGGCGTGAAGGCCGTGGAGTTCGCGTCCGCGCACAACATGAAGCGCACCTGGTGCCACGCGTCAGCGTTCGACTGGTACGACGCGGCGGACGGGGAAGGGCGGCACTTCCTCCGCGAGGCGACGCACGTCAAGAACATCTGGATCCCGTACGGGGAGTAACTGCTTTCACCACGAAGGCACGAAGGCACGAAGGACTCCAGTGCCTTCGTGGTGAACGCCGTCAGCCCTTCTTCGCCGCCCGCGCGCCGGCCCGGTAGCGCGCGAGGTACGCGTCGGCCCACGCACTGAACGTCCCGCGTTCCAGCTCGACCCGTGCCTGGCGCATGAGGCCCACGAGGTAGTGGACGTTGTGCAGCGAGAGCAGGCGCAGCCCGAGCATCTCCTCGCTGTTGAACAGATGGCGCAAGTACGCGCGGTCGTAGTGCGTACACGCGTGGCAGTCGCACTCCTCCACCAGCGGCCGGCGGTCGAACCGGTGCGTCGCTCGGCGGATCTGGACCGTGCCATCCGGCGTGAATGCCGTGCCGTGGCGTCCCATGCGCGTTGGGACCACGCAATCGAACAGGTCCACGCCGCGGCGGACGCTCTCCACGAGATCGTCGGGGAACCCGACGCCCATCAGGTAGCGCGGCTTGTCGCGCGGGAGCTCGGGTTCGCACACGTCGATCATCGCATACATGTCCGGCTTGGCCTCGCCCACCGAGAGCCCGCCGATGGCCACGCCCTTCCAGTCGCCGCTCTGCAGGATCCCCCGCACACTGGCTCGCCGCAGCTCCGGGTGGATCCCGCCCTGGACGATCGGGAAGAGGGCCTGCGGCGGCGCGGCGCGCTCGGCGTCGCCGAGTTGTTCGTGGAGGAGAGGAGGCGCGCCGTCTGGGGCGGCGAGCAATGCGTCGATCGGGGCGCGGCCTTCCACGCCGAGCCGGTCGAACTCCACCCGGCAGCGCTCGAGCCAGCGGAGCGATCGCTCCATGGCGCTGCGAGAGGCAGCGATCTCTGATTGCCCCTCGATCAGCTCGTCGAGCTGCATGATCACATCCGCGCCGAGATTGCGCTCGATCTGCATCACGCGCTCGGGCGTGTAATCGTGCAGTGAGCCGTCGAGATGGCTGCGGAACTCGATCCCGCTCTCGCGCACGGTGCGGTGCTGCGCGAGCGAGAATACCTGAAATCCGCCCGAGTCAGTGAGCATCGGGCCTGACCAGCGCGCGAAGGCGTGGAGCCCACCTAGCGCGCGCACCGCCGCATCCCCCGGGCGGAGATAGAGGTGGTACGCGTTCGAAAGCACCATCTGCGCGCCCGTCGCGCCGACCTCTTCTACGGAGAGGCCCTTGATGGTCCCGTGAGTTCCAACGGGCATGAAGGCGGGCGTCTCGACCGCGCCGTGCGGCGTCGTGAAGCTGCCGCGGCGCGCGGCGCCGTCGGCGGATGCGGTCGAGAACGCGAACGGTTGTTCCGGAACGCTCACGCGTCGGCCGCCTGTTTGGACGCGCCGCCCGCACCTGCGGCGGGCGGTCCATCTCGCTCACTCGCTTTCACTTCGTCCCACAGCTTGTCGAGCGCTTCGATGCCGGCGCTTCGCATCTCCACTCCCCGAACCGCGGCAAGCTGCTCCACGGCCTCGAACCGCCGCTGGAATTTGGCGTTGGCGCCGTCCAGCGCGAGCGCGGGGTGCACGCCAGCCTTGCGGCACAGGTTCACGACGGCGAAGAGCAGGTCGCCGAGCTCGTCCGCGAGGGCCGCGTGCCGTGGGTCGCCGCTTGGGACGCCGTGCGTGTCGAAGGTGCTGCCCTCCGCAGGCAGCTTCTCACGGACCTCGCGCAGTTCCTCTTCCACCTTCGCCACCGGACCGTGCGTGTCCGGCCAGTCGAAGCCCACGCCTGCGGCGCGCTCCTGCAGCCGGTGCGCCCGGTGCAGGGATGGAAGACCTGCCGGGAGCCCGTCGGCGATCGAGCGGCGGGTCTTGGCCTTCATTTGCTCCCACGGGGTGCGCTCGGTCTCGGTGCCATACAGCCATGGATGCCGGCGCGTCATCTTACCGACGAGCGATCCCGCCACCTGTTCTGGTCCGAACGCTCCGCGCTCTTCGGCGATCACCGCGTGAAAGAGGACCTGCAGCAGCACATCCCCGAGTTCGCCGCAGATGGCCGCGTCGTCCTCCTCCCGCAGGGCGTCGTCGAGCTCGTGCATCTCCTCATTCAAATAGGGGCGCAGCGAGGCGTGCGTCTGCGCACGATCCCAGGCGTCGCGCGCCCGCAGATCGCGCATGATGGCGAGTGCATCTTCAAGCGTGGCTTTGTCTTGCATCGCTCAGAGGGCTCCGGTACACTTCGAGTTTCGCATGCCCACGGAATCTAGTCTCGAAGCAAAGCCGCGCGCCTGGGTCGAGGTTGACCTTGGCGCGCTCGTGCGCAATGCGCGCACGCTCGAGCGTCGCGCGCGCAATCGGCTCTTGCCTATGATCAAGGCCGATGCCTACGGACTCGGCGCGCTCGCCGTGGCGCGTGCGCTCGAGGCGCTCGATCCCGTGGGTTACGGCGTCTCGTCCATCGCCGAAGGCGCCGAGCTGCGCCGCGGCGGGATCGCCCGGCCGATCCTCGTGTTCACGCCGACGCTCGAGTCGGATCTGGCGCGCCTTCGCGCTGCCGATCTCACGCCCACGTTGGCCTCGCGGCAGGGGATCGCCGCCTGGCGCGCGCTTGGGGGCGGCGACTGGCACCTCGCGATCGACACCGGAATGCATCGGGCCGGCGTGCCGTGGAACGAGGTCGCGTCGCTCGCAGACGAGCTTCGCGCCGCTCCGCCCGCCGGCGCGTTCACGCACTTTCACTCGGCGGAGCTCGACAACGGGACCCTCGAGGCGCAGGAGGCGCGCTTTCGGACGGCCCTGGACGCACTCCCCGCGCGCCCGCGCATCCTGCACGCGGAGAACAGCGCCGCCATCGTGCGGCGCAGCCCGTCCCCGTGGGACTGGGTGCGCCCCGGCGTGTTCCTCTACGGCGTGGGGAGCGGCCCGCGCGCCGCGGTCCAGCCGGAGCCGGTGGCGCATCTGCATGCACAGCTGCTGGAGTTCCGCGACGTGGCCGCCGGCGAGGGCGTGAGCTACGACGCGACGTGGGTCGCACCGAGCCAGCGCCGGGTTGCCACGGTCTCGGTGGGCTACGCGGACGGCTACCGGCGGCAGCTGGGCAACGTGGGGCGCGCGATCGTCGGCCACGCGATCGTTCCCGTCGTCGGTGTCGTGACGATGGACATGCTCATGGTGGACGTCACGGACGTACCGTGCGCGATCGGCGATCGTGTCACGTTGCTCGGCCGCTCAGGTGAGCACGTGATCACCGCCGAGGACGCCGCCGCGGCCGCCGGGCTGTCTCCATACGAGCTGCTGACGGGGCTGCGGCAACGGCTGCTGCGCACCTATTCGGAGCCGTCGTGAGCGTCCGGCGCGCGGTCATCCTCGTGCTGGACGGCGTCGGGATCGGTGCGGCCCACGACGCCGCGGCGTACGGCGACATCGGCTCCGACACCCTCGGCAACCTCGCGCGAGCCGTCGGCGGGCTGCAGCTCCCGAACCTCGCGCGGGCGGGGCTGGGCAACATCGCGCCACTCGAGGGCGTGGCGCCGAACGCCTCACCGACGGCCGCTTGGGGGAAACTCGAGCCGCGCTCAGCAGGCAAGGACAGTACCACCGGCCACTGGGAGATCGCCGGGGTGCATCTGGCGAAGCCGTTCCCCACGTATCCGCAGGGATTTCCTCCGGAGGTGATCGCCGAGTTCTCACGACGGACCGGGCGGCCGGTCATCGGCAACGTGGTCGGCAGCGGAACCGCCGTGCTGGATCAGTTCGGTGGCGAGCATCAGGCGACCGGCGCGTGGATCGTCTACACGTCGGCGGATTCCGTCTTTCAGGTGGCGGCGCACGAGGAGACCGTGCCCTTGGCGGAGTTGTACGCGGCCTGTGCCACCGCGCGAGCGATGCTCGTTGCGCCGCACGACGCCTCGCGGGTGATCGCGCGCCCCTTCGTGGGGACGCCGGGAGCGTGGAGCCGGACCGCGAACCGTCGCGACTACTCGATCACGCCGCCCGAGGAGACACTGCTGGATGCGCTCGCCGCGGCGGGGATCGCACGGACCGGGGTAGGGAAAGTGGACGATCTCTTCGCGCATCGGGGTATCTCGGGCGGTCACACGAACGGCAATGCGGAGGGGATCGCGCGGATCCTGGCGTGGCTTCGGGCCCCGACGGATGGGTTGTTGTTCTGCAACCTTGTAGATTTCGACCAGCTCCACGGGCACCGGAACGATGTTCCGGGGTTCCATCAGGCGCTCCGCGACTTCGATGCGGCGCTCCCCGATCTCATCGCCGCTCTTCGCGAGGACGACCTGCTTTTCATTACCGCCGATCACGGCAACGATCCCACGACGCCGTCCACGGACCACGCGCGCGAGAATGTGCCGCTTCTCGTGCTCGGACCCCGCGTGCAGCCGTCGGACGTCGGCGTGCGGAGCACGTTCTCCGACCTCGGCGCCAGCGTGGCCGAGTGGCTCGGCGTGGCGTTTCGCGGCAAGGGGCGGTCATTCGTGTCCATCGTGGTCGCGGGGCGATGACCGACACCGTGCCGCAGATGCCGAAGCTCCTGGAGGCGGCCCGTGCCGCCAAGCTGCGCGCGCACGCGCCGTACTCGGGGTTTCAGGTCGGTGCCGCTCTGCTGTGCGCCGATGGCACGATCGTCGGCGGGTGCAACGTGGAGAACGCGTCGTATCCAGCTGGCACCTGTGCCGAGCGCGTGGCGCTCGGGAGCGCGGTGGCGGCGGGGCACCGGACGTTCTCCGCTCTGGTGATCGTGTCGGATGCGCCCGAGGGAACCCCGCCGTGCGGGATCTGCCGTCAGGCGCTCGCCGAGTTCGGCGTCGGCCTGCCCGTGATCGCGGTGACGCGCGAGGGCCGCGAGACTCGTTGGACTCTTGAGCAGTTGCTGCCGCATCCTTTTACGCCTTCTTCGCTCCGCATTTCATGATGAGTCGTTCGTCACGCCTGTTCCTCCTGCTCGGGCTGCCGCTGGCCGCGGTCGTCGGTGCCTGCGCCGAGGATATCGACACCGGGGCGACCTGCCCACTGCTGTGCCCGGGGCAGAATGTCGTCCTGATCGACACGGTGATTGAGCCCGCGTACACCTTCGACTCCACGTTCGTCGGCTTTCCGCTGCAGGGGTTGGACGCGTCGATCCTGCTCACGAGCTGGCCCGACACGCTGGACGTGCGCGGCGTGGTCCGCTTCGACACTCTGGTGCGGAAGTACATCCCGGTCGGTGGCGACACGCTCGTCACCATCACGCACGTCGACTCGGCGTTCCTGACGCTGCGCATCACGCGCACCGGCCTGCCGTTGCCGTTCCGCTTCGGCATCGAGGCGTACGATGTGTTCGACTCGACCGTCGCAGACACTGCGCCGGCCGGTCTGCTTCCACACTATGACGACCCGACGCGCTTGCTCGGCGCGATCTCGTTCGACAGCACGACGTTCACGGATTCAGCGCGCATTCGGATCCCGCTCGATACGGCCAAGCTGCGCGAGATCCTCGCGACGCCCGAGCGACGGTTGCATGTGGGGCTTCGGCTCCAGTCGTCGAATCCCGTGGCGATGCTTGTGACGCCGTACCTGCCTGGCGGAGACGGTCCTCGCCTCGAGTACCGCGTCGATCCGGACACCGCCGTGGCCAAGGTGAGCGCCTTGCAGCCCTCCTCGACCACGCCGCGGAGTCCTGGTCTCGTGGCCGGTGACTTCGTGGATTTTCAACTCGTCGCCAGCGCACCGGACCATCGCGTGCCCGGCACCTTCGTCGCGGGTGGTCTGCCCGGGGCCCGCACGTACCTGCGATTCGATCTGCCGCGCTGGCTCACAGATTCCGTCGGTGTGATCCGCGCACGGCTCGAACTCGTCCAGGATCCCGTGTACGGTCCGGCCTCGACCGACACCATGACGCTCGTGACGCACTTGGTGGTGGCGGGGCATGAACTCACCGACCTGCGCCGCGCGGCCACGCTGTTGACCTCCGGCGGGATCTACGCGAATACGCTCCGGATGCTTCCGAGCGATTCGGGGGTCCGCGCGATCGAGATGAACACACTGGTGCGGCTCTGGGCCACGACCAACGGTCAAAAGCCGCTGCCGAGTGCGATCGTGTTGCGCAGCAATAATGAAGGGACCTCCGCCGTCTCCGCTCGCTTCTTTTCGCGGACCGCGGCAGACCCCACACTCCGGCCGCGCCTCCGCGTGACCTACACTCCTGGCACGGTCTTCGGTCGCCCATGAGCCGCTTCATCCCGGTGCGCCTCCTTGCTCCGCTGCTGGCCGCCGTCGTCGTGGCGCCCGCGGTCCGGGCGCAGGGCGCGGTCAGCAATCAAGGGTTCGGGTATCCCAACGGTCAGCTCAGCCCCGTGGCGCTCGGCGGGGGTGGTGCCAGCGCCGAGGTGGACCCGGCGACTCCGATCAATCCCGCGGCGATCGCCCACACGGGGCGCTACATCGTGATGTTCCAGTTCGAGCCGGAGTTCCGCACCACCACGGCGGACGGGATCTCGAGCGCGAACATGGTGATGCGATTCCCGACCTTTGCAGCCACCGGCCGCGTGGGACCCCTGACGGTGGGCGCGTCGGTCTCGACGTTCCTCGACCGGACGTGGGCCAACTCGTACACGGACAGCCTGTTCGTGGCGGGCGAGTGGCACCCGTCCTCGGTGCTCACGGGCTCCGATGGCGCACTGAGCGACGCGCGTCTCGCCGTGGCGTATGCGGTGCATCCACGCCTGCGGCTCGGCCTCGGCCTGCACGCGTTCACGGGGGAGAATCAGACGCAGTTCCAGCGCATCTTCACGGATTCGGCCGGACTCGGCGGGCTGGCGCAGTCTGCACGCCTGACGTTCTCGGGGCGCGCGGTGTCCGGCGGCGTCGTCTTCCTGCCGCGTGACGGGATCGCGCTGGCGGCCTCGTTCCGCGCGGGCGGCGACCTGAGCACGGAGCTCAACGACGTGCACAACGCCACCGCCAAGGTGCCGATGCGTTGGGGCCTGGGCGGCAGCTGGCTCGCCATCCCGGGCGCCACGCTGAACGCGCGCGTGGAGCAGACGCGGTGGACTGACATGGACGGGCTGGGCTCGTCCAACGTGTTCACCTTCGACGCCACCGAGGTCGGTGTTGGCGCGGACGTGGTCGGGCCGCGCGTGGCCGGCGTGCCGATGATGCTCCGGCTTGGATTGCGAGACCGCACGCTGCCATTCGGCGTGAACGGCGACCAGGTGCCGGAGCGCTCGTTCAGCTTCGGTGCCGGCCTCCCCGTGGCGCGCGGACGCGGGCAGGTCGACGTAGCGCTCCAGCGGTCGGTGCGCGAGGTCGGGGTGTCGACCGAGCGCAGCTGGTTCCTCAGCGTTGGCATCGGCATCCGGCCCTAGCGTGGAGCGCGCGGGACCCGTGATCCTCGTGGCGGACGACGTGGAGGCCAACGTCGAGTTGCTGCGGGATCAGCTGGCCTCACTGGGGTGCGAGGTGATCCACGCGACGGACGGCCCTTCCGTGCTCGCACGGTGCCGTGCCGAGAGCCCGGACCTCTGCATTCTCGACGTGTCGATGCCCGCCGGCGATCTCGGCGTCGCTCCGCGCGAGACGGGCTTCGAGGTCTGCCGTCAGCTGAAGCGCGACCCGCGCACCGCCCGCATTCCCGTCATCTTCGTCACGGCGCTCAACGATCCGGCCGATCGGCTCAAGGCGATCGAGGCGGGCGGCGACGACTTTCTCGTCAAGCCGCACAACCGTCTGGTGCTTGGCGCGCGCGTGCGGAGTCTGCTCAAGCTCAAGGGCGCGACCGACGCGCTGGAGGAAAGCCTGCGGCGATTGCGGGACGTGCAGGCCGCGCGCGACGATCTCACGCGCATGGTCGTGCACGACCTCAAGACGCCACTGACGTCGATGCTCGCGACTCTGGAGATGCTGCGCGACGGCGACTTCGGGCCGATCGGGGATCGGGCCGGCAAGGCGCTCTCCGACGTGGAAGGCAAGGCGGAGGACCTGCTGGCGCTGATCCAGGATCTGCTCGACGTCTCGCGCGCGGAAGAGCGTCCGCTGCCGTTGGCCCCAGAGCCGGTGGCCCCGGCTGCGCTTCTCGCCGAACTCACGTTCGACTGGGCGCTGCGGTTCCGGCAGGAGCAGACCACGGTACACACCGAGGTCGCCGACGATGCGCCGGTGTTCGACGCGGACAAGGTGATCCTCAAGCGCGTGCTCTCGAATCTGATCCAGAACGCGATCACGCACTCACCCATGCCGGTGACCATCACGCTGGCGGCCCGCAAGGAGGGCGAGGGGATCCTGCTCACCGTCACGGACGATGGGCCCGGGATCGCGCCGGAGTATCAGGAGACGATCTTCCAAAAGTTTGAGCAGATCCGCGTGCCGCACGCGCCGCGGGTCCGCAGCTCGGGGCTTGGGCTCTCGTTCTGCCGCATCGCGGTCGAGTCGCACGGGGGCCGGATCCGGGTGCGAAGCGCGGAAGGCGCGGGCAGCACCTTCTCGGTCTGGCTCCCGCGGGAGACACCGACGCAGAGGGCGGGGGACTAGATTTCGCGCATGACGACGCCGCGCCCCACCGTGTACATCGAGACCTACGGCTGCCAGATGAACGTCAGCGATTCCGAGCTGATGTACGGCAAGCTGGAGGCCGAAGGCTACGCGGCGGTCGAAAGCGCGGCGGGCGCGGATGTGGTGCTGGTGAACACCTGCGCGATCCGCGAGAACGCGGAGCAGCGCGTGATCGGCCGTCTGGGCGAGCTGCGGCGCGAGCTCAAGCCGGGGGCGGTCCTCGGCGTCACCGGCTGCATGGCGCAGCGGCTCGGTCCTCGGCTGCTCGAGACGGACACGCGCGTGCAGCTCGTGGTGGGGCCCGATGCGTATCGCGCGCTGCCGTCTTTGATCGAGGGCGCGCGCAGCGGCGAGCGCTTCAGCGCGACGGACTTCGATCTCGAGGAGCACTACGAGGACTTTGCCGCCCGGCGGTTCGAGGGCGTGAAGGCGTGGATCCCGGTGCAGCGTGGCTGCGACTATCGCTGCACCTACTGCATCGTGCCGACCACCCGCGGCCCCGAGCGGAGCCGGCGGCTGGACGAGGTCGTGCGCGAGACGCGGGAGGTCGTGGCGCAGGGACTCACCGAAGTGGTGCTCCTGGGCCAAACGGTGAACTCCTACGACGATGGCACGCACGACTTTGCCGACCTGCTGCGCGCGGTGGGCGCCGTACCCGGCATCCGGCGTGTGCGCTACACGAGTCCGCATCCCAACGACTTCAGCGATCGCGTGATCGCCGCGATGGCCGAGACGCCGACCGTCTGCCCGCACGTGCATCTGCCCATGCAGAGCGGGTCGACGACGATGCTCAAGCGCATGCTGCGGCGGTACACGCGTGAGGGGTACCTCGAGTGCGTCGCCCGCCTCCGCGACGCGATCCCTGGGCTGGGCCTCACGACGGATATCATCGTCGGGTTCCCGGGCGAGACGGACGAGGAGTTCGAGGACACGCTCTCGCTCTGTCGCGAGGTGCGGTTCGACGACGCGTTCACGTTCAAGTTCTCCGCGCGCGAGGGCACGCCTGCCACGCGGATGCCGCCCGAGTGGACGGTGCCGACGGAGGTGGTGGACCGGCGATACGACGCGCTCTTCGCGACCATCCGCGGCATTTCGCGGGAGAAGAACCTGGCGCGGCTCGGAGAGCGGGTGGAGGTGCTGGTCGAGAAGGAGGCGCGGAAGGGCGACCTCATGCAGGCGCGTTCCGGCGACTTCAAGACGGTGCTGGTGCCGGGCACGGCCGAGAGCATCGGGCAATATCTGACGGTCGAGCTCACGGGAACGTCCGGGGCCACGTTCATGGGGACGCCGGTCGCGGAGCGACAGGCGCTGCCGCTGGCGGGCTAGCGGCGCTGCGTTCCGGTTTCGCCTGCGGCGAAACGGTGTCCGACATCCCTGGCGCGCACGGCATCCCTCGCGGCAATGCCGCTGATCCTTCTCGCTGCGATCTGCTGGGCCGGCGCCACCGCCGCGGGACTCTCGACCTCGAAGGGCGGGTCACTGTTCGTCGCGCTGGGCGCAGCGGGGGTGGCGCTGCTCTGGCGGCACTGGCGGGCGAACCGCGCGGGAGGCGTTGAGTGGCCGGCGCTGATCCTGCTCTCGGGCGCCGGGCTCTCGTGCGGAGAGGACGTGCGGCGAGCGGATGCCCGATGTCTCGCAAACGCGCGCGCGACCCACGAGTGGGTGGTCCGCGTCCACGATGCGGCCGCTCCGGGTGCCTTCGTGCGTGCGAGCATCGTCGCGGCGGGCTGCCGGGTGCCCGTGGCGCTTGCGGTCCGCGCGGGCGACGCGGAGGCGGGAAGCACCGTGCGGGTGGCGCGCGCGGAGCCAAGCGTCAACGACCGCGGCCTGCTCCTGCGCGACGCAGTGCTCCGTGTGGAACGGCGACCAGGGCCGCTCGCGCAATGGCGCAACCGCGTCGCGGCGACGCTCGACCGGCGATTCGGGACCGACGCGCCGATCGTTCGCGCGCTGCTGATCGCCGACACGCACGGGCTCTCGCCCGAGATCCGCGAGCGGTTCGCCGACGCGGGATTGGTGCACATCCTCTCGATCTCGGGTCTCCACGTGGGCATCGTGGGCGGTGCATTGCTGCTGCTCTTCGAGGCGCTGCGGCTGCCCGGACTCTCCGCGCGTGTGGCCGCCGTGGCGGTCACCACGCTGTACGTGGTCGCGATCGGCGCGCCGCCTCCAGCCGTGCGCAGCGCCACGCTGTTCGCCGCGCTCGCCCTCTCGCGCGCGCTCCAGCGACCGGTCTCGGTCTGGGGCAGCTTCGCGCTTGCGGCGCTGGCCCCGCTCGTGGATCCGCGCACCGTCCTCGAACTCGGCTACCAGCTTTCCGTCTCCGGCTACGCCGCAGTGGTGGTCGCTGGTCGGGCATCGCGGCGGCTCGTGCCGGAGGCGTGGGCGGGGTGGCGGAGTACGCTCGCACGCGATCTGCTCGCGGGGGTCCTCACCACGCTCGCGACCGCACCGCTCGTGGCGTGGCACTTCGGCCGGTTGAGTCTTGTCGCGCCACTCAGCAATCTCGCCGCCGGACCCGTGGTGGCCCTGCTGCAGCCCACGCTGTTCCTCGCCATGCTGCTCCCCGTCGAGAGTGCGGCGACCCTCGTGGCCGACGCGGCGCGGCCGCAGCTGGTGGCGCTCCAGAGCGTGGCGGCGGTCGCCTCGGGGCTTCCGGGTGCGGCGGTTCCGGTGGCTCCGAGCGCGTGGACGGCGCTCCTCACGGGCCTCGCGGTGCTGGCGCTGCTGGTCGCCTGCTGGCGTCGCGCCTGGCACGCGCCGCTCGCCCTCTCGCTCGCCTGCGTCGCGTGGATCGCGTGGTCGCCGCGCGCGCCGATCAGCCGCAGCGGGCAGATGGAGGTGCATCTCCTCGACGTGGGGCAGGGGGACGCCGTGGCCGTGCGCACGCCGGCGGGCCGCTGGGTGCTCGTGGACGCCGGCCGCGCGTGGCGCGCGGGCGACGCGGGGCGGAGCATGATCGTTCCGTACCTGCGGCGACGCGGCGGCCCGCTCGAGCTGCTGGTCCTCAGTCACCCGCATGCGGACCACATCGGTGGCGCGACGAGTGTGATCCGCGCGCTGCGTCCGCCGGACGTGCGCGATGCCGCGTTCGTCGAACCGAGCGGCGTCTACCTCGAGATGCTGCGAACCCTCGCACACAGTGGCGGTCGGTGGCAACGCGCGCGACCCGGCGAGCAGCTGGAGCTCGACGGCGTGCGCTTCGAGTTCCTTGCGCCCGATTCCGCGTGGATGCAGACGCTGGCCGATCCGAACGAGGCGAGCGTCGTGTTGCGCGTCGCCTTCGGCGAGCACTCGCTGCTGCTCACGGGCGATGCCGAGCGCGCAGCGGAGTCCTGGTTGTTGGCCCATCGGCCGCTCGCGCTCGCAAGCACAGTGCTCAAGGTCGCGCATCACGGATCGTCCACGAGCACCACGGCGCAGTTCCTCGAGGCGGTCACGCCGCGCGTGGCGCTCGTTTCCGTTGGCGCGGGCAACACCTATGGGCATCCGTCGTCCGAGGTGATGCGGCGTCTCGCCGAGGCGGGGACGACCGTCCTCCGGACGGATCAACTGGGCACGGTGGTGCTCCGAACGAACGGCGCGGATCTCGAGGTCGAGGCCGCCGGCTATCGGTGGCTGCTTGCGCGCCCATTGCCTCGACCCGCGCCTGACGGCCACCTTTCTGCGGGCATTCCCTGAGCGCTCCGGACCGCTGGCCGTCCGCATTTCCCTCTCCGACACCTCCCCGACGTGGTCAAGCATTCTGACACCTCGGTCGTCACGATCGAGCGGTACATCATCGAGCAGGAGCGCGCCTTTCCGGAAGCCACGGGCGAGCTCTCGGGCCTCCTCTACGACATCGCACTCGCGTGCAAGATGATCGCGAACAAGGTGCGCCTCGCCGGCCTCGCGGACGTGCTCGGCGCTGAGGAGTCGGAGAACGTGCAGGGGGAAGTGCAGCAGAAGCTCGACGTGATCGCCAACACGATCATCGTGAAGGCCATGGACCACGGCGGCCGGCTCTGCGCCATGGCGTCGGAGGAGGAAGAGCACATCATCCCGATCCCGGAGCGATTCCGGCGCGGCAAGTACGTGCTGTTGTTCGACCCGCTCGACGGCTCGTCGAATATCGACGTGAATGTGCCCGTGGGCACGATCTTCTCGGTCCTGAAGAAGGTCACGGACGGCGAGGACGGCACGCTCGAGGACATGCTGCAGGCGGGGAGCAGGCAGGTCGCGGCCGGTTATGTCATCTATGGGGCGAGCACGATGCTCGTCTACACCACCGGCCGCGGCGTCCACGGCTTCACGCTGGACCCGAGCATCGGGGAGTTCCTGCTGTCGCATCCCGACATGAAGATCCCGGAGCACGGGCGCTACCTGAGCGTCAACGACTCGTACGAGCGGCACTGGACGGATCCTGTGCGCGCGCTCATGCAGCGGTATCGCGGGCTGGACGGGAAGCGTGAGGCGATGAACGTCCGGTACGTCGGCTCGCTCGTGGCCGACTTCCATCGCAATCTCTTGGGCGGCGGCATCTTCGCGTACCCGGCGAACACCAAGAGCCCGCAAGGGAAGCTGCGTCTGCTGTACGAGTGCAACCCTCTGGCGTTCATCGTCGAGCAGGCAGGTGGCGCGGCAACGGACGGAGTGCGCCGGATCCTCGACGTTCAGCCCACGACCCTGCATCAGCGTTCGCCCTACTTCGTCGGCTCCAAGGCCGACGTCGCGATCGCCTCCGAGCTCCTCGCGGCCCGATGAGTCGCAAGAAGGGCAAGAGCGAAGAGCATCTTTCGCCGTCGGGGATCCCGATCGCGCCGGTCTACCGACCCGATCCTGTCGACGAGACGTACCGCGCACGGCTGGGTGAGCCCGGCGCGTTCCCGTTCACGCGCGGCGTTCAGCCGACGATGTACCGCGGCCGGCTCTGGACGATGCGGCAGTACGCGGGCTTCGGCACGGCCGAGGAGACGAACGCGCGCTTCAAGCTGCTCCTCGCTGCGGGACAGACGGGACTCTCGACGGCGTTCGACCTGCCGACCCAGATGGGTCTCGACTCCGACGCGCCGCGCGCGCTGGGCGAGGTAGGACGCGTGGGCGTGGCGATCGACAGCGTGGAGGACATGCACGCGCTGCTCGAGGGACTGCCGCTCGACACCGTGTCGACGTCCATGACCATCAACGCGACCGCGTCGATCTTGCTGGCGATGTACATCGTCGTCGCGGAGGAGCGCGGGGTGCAGCGCGCGCAGCTCTCGGGGACGATCCAGAACGACATCCTCAAGGAGTACATCGCGCGCGGGACGTACGTGTTCCCGCCGGTGCCCTCGCTGGCGCTGATCGCCGAGACGTTCCGGTTCGCGGCGGCCGAGGTGCCGAGCCTGAATCCGATCTCGATCTCCGGCTATCATATTCGCGAGGCCGGGGCGACGGCGGTGCAGGAGCTCGCGTTCACGTTCGCGAATGGGTTGGCCTATGTGCAGGCGGCGCTCGACGCCGGGCTGGCGGTGGACGACTTTGCGCCGCGGCTGAGTTTCTTCTTCGCGTGCCACAACGATCTCTTCGAAGAGGTTGCGAAGTTCCGCGCGGCGCGCCGCATCTGGGCGACGCTGATGCGCGAGCGGTTCCAGGCGAATGATGCGTCGTGCCGGCTGCGCTTCCACACGCAGACGGGCGGCGTGACGCTCACCGCGCAGCAGCCGCTCAACAACGTCGTGCGCGTGGCGGTGCAGACGCTGGCCGCGACGCTGGGCGGGACGCAGTCGCTCCATACGAACGGCTACGACGAGGCGCTCGCCCTGCCCACGGCGGAGGCGGCGACGCTCGCGCTGCGCACGCAGCAGATCGTCGCGCACGAGAGTGGGGTGGCGCAGACGGCGGATCCGCTGGCTGGCAGCTGGTTCGTGGAGTCGCTCACCGACGAGGTCGAGCGCCGCACGCTCGCGTTGCTCGCGCGCGTCGAGGCGCTGGGCGGCTCGGCGAGCGCGATCGAGGCCGGGTTCTTCCAGGACGAGATCGGGCGGTCGGCGTACGAGCACCAGCTGGCCGTGGAGCAGGGAAGTCGCGTGATCGTCGGCGTGAACGCGTTCGAGGACGGCGAGGACCCGCCGATCATTCCCGCGCCCGACTTCAAGGCGCTGGAGGAAGGGCAGCGGGCGCGGCTGGCTGGCGTGCGATCGCGGCGCGACGCGGCCGCCATGACGCAGGCGCTGGCGGCGATCGGCGCCGCCGCGCCCGCCTACGCGAGCGCCGGGGAGCGGGCGCCATTGATGCCGCTGATCATCGACGCCGTGCGCGCGCGAGCGACGGTCGGGGAGATCTCGGACGTGCTGCGCGCTGCGTGGGGCGAGTACCGGCCGAGCTAGCCCGCTTGAGTGCTGCGGATGCCTCCGCTAACTTCAACAGGCTCCGCACGTTACGCCCCGCCACCGCCATGCCGACCTACGAATACCGCTGCCCCGAAGGACATGAGTTCGAGTCCTTCGTCCAAAAGATCAGTGACGCCAAGTCTGAGCTTCCGTGCCCGAGCTGCGGTCTGATCGCTGCGCGGCGCATGAGCGCAGGTTCGGGTTTCTTGTTCAAGGGTTCCGGCTTCTACATCACGGACTACGGCAAGGATGGCAAGAAGGCCGAGCGCGAGGCGGCGTCCAAGAGCGAGAAGAGTCCCGCCACTGGCGGCACGTCCAGCGCGGGTGCGGGCACCAGTGCCGCTGCCAGTCCCGCAGCCGCGGCCGCGGCGAAGCCGGCTGCGGATGCCTCTCCAAAGCCGGCCTCCAAGTCGGAGTCCAAGCCCCGCACGCCCCCGTCTGGTTCTGACAAGTGAGTGGGGTTGATGCGCTGCGCGATGCCGTCGCGCGAGCCGCCGCCTCGCTGGGAGCGCCGGCCGACCTGAACGTGCTGCTCGAGCGGCCGCGTGATCCGGCCCACGGCGACTGGGCGACCAACGTGGCGATGACGCTGGCCAAGCCGCTCGCGCGCAAGCCGCGGGAGATCGCCGAGGCGCTCGTCGCCGCGATCGATCGCAAGGCGGCCGGAGTGAGCGAGATCTCGGTGGCGGGTCCCGGATTCATCAACTTCCGGCTCGACACCGCGGATCTGGCCGCGGGACTCAAGACCGTGCTCGACGCCGGCGCCGCGTGGGGCAGGGGCAACGCGGGCGCGGGACGCGCCGCCAACGTCGAGTTCGTCTCGGCGAACCCCACGGGGCCGCTCCATGTCGGCCACGGACGACAGGCCGCCCTCGGCGACGCGATCGCCGCGTTACTCGCGAGCCAGGGATGGAAGGTCACGCGCGAGTTCTACTACAACGACGCCGGCGTCCAGATCGCGAATCTCGCGCTCTCGGTGCAGGCGCGACTCCGCGAACGCGGGGGCGACGCGCTGGTCATTCCCGAGGGCGGCTACCACGGCCAGTACATCGCCGAGATCGCGGAGCGGTACGCCGCGGAGTTCCCGCAGGATCCGCGGGGTGATGATCTGGAGCGCGTGCGCGAGGTGGCCGTGCGCGAACTGCGGAAGGAACAGGACCTGGATCTCCGCGCCTTCGGTGTGCAGTTCGACGTCTACTATCTGGAATCGTCGCTTTATACCGATGGGCTGGTGGAAAAGACGGTCGCGGGCCTGCAGAAGGGCGGACACACGTTCGAGGACGACGGCGCGCTCTTCCTGCGCACGACCGAGTTCGGGGATGACAAGGATCGTGTGATGCGGAAGCGGGACGGCACGTTCACGTACTTCCTTCCGGACGTCGCCTACCACGTGACCAAGTTCGAGCGCGGGTTCACCCGCGCGATCAACGTGCAGGGCGCAGACCACCACGGCACCACGGCGCGGGTGCGCGCTGGACTGCAGGCGCTCGAGATGGGGATCCCCAAGGGCTACCCCGAGTACGTGCTGCACCAGATGGTCACGGTGATGCGTGGCGGCGAGGAGGTGAAGATCTCCAAGCGGGCTGGCAGCTACGTGACCGTCCGGGATCTGATCGACGAAGTGGGGCGCGACGCGGTGCGCTACTTCTTCCTGATGCGGAAGGGCGATTCACAGCTGGTCTTCGACGTGGACCTCGCGCGGTCGCAGAGCGAGGAGAATCCCGTCTACTACATCCAGATGGCGCATGCGCGAGTCTGCGGGATCTTCCGTGTGGGCGAAGTGGATCCGGCGACGGTCACCGGCGAGGGCGTGAACTGGAGCGCGCTGGACACCCCGGAAGAGCGCGAGCTGGTGAAGGCGATCATGGACTGGCCGGCCTTCGCGGCGGCGGCGGCCGATGCGCTCGAACCGCATCGGGTGGCGAACTGGCTGCTGGAGACCGCGCGGCTCGTGCACACCTGGTACCACAAGCATCACGTGCTCGGTGAGGCCCCGGACGTGATGGCGGCGCGCCTTGCGTTGGCGAAGGCGGTGCGGATCACGCTTACGAATGGGCTGGGGCTCCTCGGCATCACGGCTCCTGAACGCATGTAAGTTTTCTCACCTCAACTGCTCCACCACGAAGACACGGGGGCACGAAGGATCTCGTGGCGCAGTGGTCTGGTGCAGGGCAGGGGCAGTGCTTCGTGTTTTCGTGCCTTCGTGGTGAAAGCAATTTCCTCCTCAGCATCTCTCGAATGTCACTTCTCGTCGTCGGTTCCGTTGCGCTCGATTCCGTGGAGACGCCGTTCGGCAAGGCCGACGACGTCCTCGGCGGGTCCGCGAACTACTTTGCCGCTGCCGCCTCGCACCAGACGCCGGTGCAGCTCGTCGGGGTGGTCGGCAGCGACTATCCGGTGGAGAAGCTCGAGCCGCTCCGTGCGCGCGGCGTGGATCTGTCCGGCCTCGAGAAGGCGGACGGCGAGTCCTTCCGGTGGCGTGGGCGATATCGCCACGACCTGAACTCCGCGGAGACGCTCGAGACGCGCCTCGGCGTGTTTTCGCACTTCAAGCCGAAGCTCCCCGCCGGCTTTCGCTCGGCGGAGTACGTCTTCCTCGCGAACATCGATCCGCGCCTGCAGATCGACGTGCTCGGGCAGATCGACCGCCCGAAGCTGGTGGCCTGTGACACGATGAATTTCTGGATCGAGTCGCGGCGAGCGGACCTGCTCACGCTGCTCGGCAAGGTGGACCTGATCACGCTGAACGATGCCGAGGCGCGTCAACTCACGGAGAAGGCGAACCTCGTGCACGCGGCGCGCTGGATCCTCGAGCGCGGGCCGAAGACGGTGCTCATCAAGAAGGGCGAGCACGGCGCGTTCATGTTCACCAAGAACTCCATCTTCTTCGCGCCGGCGTATCCGCTGGAATCCGTGTTCGATCCGACCGGAGCGGGCGATTCCTTCGCGGGTGGGTTCATGGGCTGGCTCGCGCGCACGGGGGACCTGAGCGAGGCCAACATGCGCCGCGCGGTGATCGTCGGGTCCGCGATGGGCTCGTTCGTCGTGGAGGGCTTCTCGATCACGCGGCTGCTCGAGGTCACCGCGAAGGACATCGAGGGTCGGGTGGCCGATTTTCATCGGCTCGTGGCGTTCGATCAGGCGGCCTCGGCGTGAGCAAGAAGGAGCAGCTCACCTACGCGGCCGCAGGCGTCGACATCGACGCGGCGGAGGACTCCAAGCAGCGGATCAAGCGCCACGTGGAGTCCACCTTCACGGCCGGCGCGCGCGGCGCCTTTGGCGGGTTCGGTGGGATGTTCCGTGTGCCCGAAGGAGCCAAGAAGCCACTGTTGGTCTCCAGCGCGGACGGCGTCGGGACCAAGATCAAGGTCGCGATCGAGGCGGACCGGCACGACACGATCGGCCACTGCCTCGTGAACCACTGTGTGAATGACATTTTGGTGCAGGGCGCGACGCCCTTGTTCTTCATGGACTACGTGGCGTTCGGCAAGCTCGTCCCCTCTGTGGTCGAAGGGATCGTCGCGGGCGTGGCGGCGGGCTGCCGCGAGAACGGTGCTTCGCTCCTCGGCGGAGAGACCGCGGAGATGCCCGGGGTGTATACGCCTCCGGATTACGACCTCGCGGGGTTCATCGTGGGGTGGGTGGAGGAGGATGCGGTGATCTCGTCGGCCGGCGTGCGGGACGGCGACGTGCTTGTCGGGCTTTCCAGTACAGGATTGCACACGAACGGGTACTCGTTGGCGCGCCGGATCGTGGCCGATCGGCTTCGGTTGGGGCCGCACGATGAGTTCCCGGACTCCGGCGGCCGCTCGGTGGCCGACGTGCTGCTTGCCGTGCATCGATCCTACCTGCCGACGCTGCGGGGGAGTCTGGCGCACGTGCACGGAATGGCGCATATCACAGGCGGCGGGATTCCCGGGAATCTCGATCGCGCGCTGCCGGCGCATCTCGACGCGGTCGTCGAAACGAGTGCGTGGGAGATCCCATCGCTGTTTCAGGTGCTGGAGCGCGCAGGGCAGGTGGAGCGCGCCGAGATGTATCGAGCGTTCAACATGGGCGTCGGTATGGTTGTGATAGCGGACACAGCCGGCGCCGTGAAAATTCGTGATATTGCGACGTCGGCCGGCGTCGAGAACTGGATCATCGGCCACACTCGCCCTGGTACGGGGCGGGTCCACCTCGTCTAACCCTGGAGTTGAACCGTATGCGTCGAATTCTGGTCGCTTCGCTCGCCCTCGCGGCACTGGCGTTGCCCGCAAGTGCGCAGGATTGCAACACTGGTTCCTCGACGGGCGACGCCTGCGTGAAGGCGCGCGACCTGTTCTTGTACATGGCGCCGCAGTTCGGCACGGCGCTCACGGCTGGCAGCCACACCCTCGGCATTGGCACGAATCTCGGCGGCTTCCCGCATTTTGCGATCGCCGTGCGCGCGAACGCGGTCTTCGGTGACCTTCCGACGATCAGCGACGTGTCGGCCGGGCCGGCGGCCCCGTCCACGATCGTGACGGAAGAGTCGCCTGTGCCGATGCCGACGGTCGACTTCGCGCTCGGTCTCACGAAGGGCTTCTCGCTCGGCGTGACACGGATCGGCGGCATCGATCTGATCGCCGGCGCGACCTTCGTTCCTGAGGTGGAGGGCGAGAACTCCTCGCTCGTGCCGCAGGGCGGTTCGATCGCGTTCGGCTTCGGCGCTCGCGTAGGCCTGCTGCAGCAGTCTGCGCTGATCCCCGGCGTGTCATTCTCTGTTCTCAAGCGCGACCTGCCGACGCTCGACTTCGGGTTCCAGACGGACGCGGGTGACCAGTTCAACATCAACGACTTCTCGGTGAAGACCACGTCGTGGCGGCTGTCGGCGCAGAAGAACCTGCTGCTCTTCCAGCTGGGCGCCGGCATTGGCGGCGACACCTACGACTTCTCGACCACGGCGTCGGGCACGGTCGATCCGACCGGCGTGAATCAGAGCTTCGCCTTCAGCGCTGACCAGAGCATGTCGCGCACGACGATGTATGGCTCGCTGGGCCTCAACCTCTTCCTCATCAAGGTCGTGGGCGAGGTCGGACAGGTGAGCGGCGGCAGTGCGCCAACGTTCAATGACTTCGACCAGCCGGCGGACAAGACGCGGATGTACGGCTCGGTGGGCGTTCGCATCAGCTTCTGATCGCGCTGCACGACCCAGTGACTCCAGCGGGATCCCCGAAGGACGGGGTCTTCATGCGTCGCGCGCTTCGACTGGCGCGACGCGGCTGGGGGCAGACGGCGCCGAACCCTTTGGTCGGCGCCGTCGTCGTTCGTGCCGGTGAGGTCGTCGGCACCGGATGGCACGCGCGTCTTGGCGAAGCGCACGCGGAGGCCGTCGCGCTCCGGGAGGCGGGCGTGGGTGCCCGCGGCGCAGAGGTGTACGTCACGCTGGAGCCCTGCGCGCACCACGGACGCACGCCGCCGTGTGCGGACGCGTTGATCGCGGCCGGCGTGCGCCGCGTGGTCATCGCGCACGCGGATCCGAACCCGACGGCGGCTGGCGGTGCGGCGCGGCTTCGCGCAGCGGGCATCGAGGTGGTCATGGGCGTGCTGCGCGACGCGGCCGCCGAGCTCAATGCCCCGTTCTTCTTTCAGCACCAGCGGAGTGATCGGCCGTTCGTCACCCTCAAGCTGGCGCTCTCGCGGGAGGGGGCGATCGCCAGCGCCGATCGCACGCCGCATTGGCTGACGGGCGAGGCGTCGCGCCGTGCGGTGCATCGGATGCGGGCGCAGGCCGATGCGGTGGCGGTGGGGATCGGCACCGCGCTCGCCGACGACCCGGCGCTGACGGTGCGATACGGCAAGCGCCCCCGCCTGGCTCCGCGTCGGGTCGTGTTCGACCGCACGGCGCGGCTGCCGCTCGCGAGCCGCCTGGTCAAGAGCTCGCGCAAGGTCCCCGTGGAGGTGCTCGCGACCACCCCACCGCCAGAGCGCGTGGCGGCGCTCGAAGCAGCCGGCGTGGCCGTCCACCGGCAGTCGGACCTCGCCTCGCACCTCCAGGGCCTCCGCTCCCGCGGCATCGGCCACTTGTTCGTGGAGGGTGGGGCCGGGCTGGCCGAGTCCTTGCTGACCAGCGGCTTCGTGGACCGACTGGTTATCTTTCAGACGCCGGTCCGATTGGGGGCCGGAGCCCTCCCCGGGTTTGGGACCGCGGTCCCGCCGGACGAGGAGTCGGGACGCTGGAAGGTCGTGGAGCGTAAGCACTTCGGTGAAGACCTCATGACCGTCTATCGGCCCGCCGCTCGCTGATTCCACGCACGTGGCGCCGATGTTCACTGGGTTGATCACAGCAGTCGGAGAGATTGTCGCGGTCGCCGATACGGCGGCCGGACGTGAGCTCGTCGTGTCGGCGCCCTATGACGGGCTCGTCCGCGGCGAGAGCATTGCGTGCAACGGCGTTTGCCTGACGGTGCGCGACCACGCGGCGGGCCGCTTCACGGTCGCGGCCGTCGCCCCCACGCGTGACCGCACGACCATCGCCGACTGGCGGGTCGGCACGCGGCTCAACCTCGAGCGCGCGCTGGCCGTGGGCGACCGACTCGGCGGCCATTTCGTGCAGGGCCACGTGGACGGCGTGGGCCGTGTGATCGCGGCCGCGCATCAAGGTGACGCGTGGATCCTCGACATCGAGGTGCCGGCCGACATCGAGGATCTGATCGTCTCGCAGGGGAGTCTCGCGGTGGATGGTGTGAGTCTCACCGTGCAGGCGCTGCCGAGCGTGGGCGTCGCGCGTGTCGCGATCATCGCGCACACCGCCGCCCATACGACGCTCGGCACAGTTGGGGAGGGCGACCGCGTGCAGCTCGAGGCCGACCTCATTGCCAAGCATCTCAAGCGCCTCGCGGCGCCACTTCTTCAGCCATGACCACTTTCGGGACCATTGACCAAGCCATTGCCGACCTCAAGGCCGGCAAGTTCATCGTCGTCGCGGACGACGAGGATCGTGAGAATGAAGGCGATCTGATCTGCGCGGCCGAGTTCATCACGCCGGAGATGGTGAACTTTCTCATGCGCGCCAAAGGCATGATCTGCGTCGCACTGTCGCCGGAGCGGATCGAGGAACTCGAACTGCCGATGATGGGGAACGAGAACACCGATGCGCTGCGCACGGCGTACACGGTCACCATCGACGGGGCGCCCAAGCATGGCGTGACGACGGGCATCTCGGCCAAGGATCAGGCCACGACCATCCGCCTCGCCGCGGCGCTTGCGACGCATCCCAGTGACCTGCGGCGCCCCGGGCACGTGCATCCGCTCCGCGCCCGCGAAGGCGGCGTACTCCAGCGGGTGGGGCACACCGAGGCGGCCGTGGATCTCATGCGGCTGGCGGGCCTGCAGCCGGCGGGCGTCATCTGCGAGATCCTCGATCACAACGGGGATACCGCGCGCCGCCCGGCGCTCGAGCGCTTTGCCGCCGAGCACGGGCTCACGTTCATCAACGTGGCGCAGCTCGTGGCGTACCGGCTGCAGAACGAGCGGCTGGTGCATCGCGCCGCGGAAGCGCGCCTGCCGACGGAGTTCGGCGAGTTCAAGGTCGTGGGCTACCGGAACGACGTGGACTCCCACGAACACGTGGCGCTCGTGTTCGGGGAAGTGTCCGGCAAGGAGGACGTGCTGGTCCGCATGCACTCCAAGTGCCTCACGGGCGACACGTTCCACTCGCAGCGGTGCGATTGCCGCTGGCAGCTGCACGAGGCCATGCGACTGGTGGTCGAGGCGGGGCGGGGCGTGATCGTCTATCTCGATCAGGAAGGCCGCGGCATCGGACTCATCAACAAGCTGCGCGCGTATCAACTGCAGGACGAAGGCGCGGACACGGTGGAGGCGAATGAGCGGCTGGGCTTCGCGCCCGACCTGCGCAACTACGGCATCGGCGCACAGATCCTGCTGGATCTCGGGCTGACGTCCATCCGGCCGATCACGAACAATCCGAAGAAGCTCGTTGGGCTCGAAGGCTACGGTCTTCGGCTTGGCGACCGCGTGGCGATCGAATCCCCGTCGACCCGCGAGAACGCCGAGTACCTCGAGACCAAGCGCTCCAAGCTCGGTCACCTCCGGGCGATCTGATGGCGGAGTTCATCGGAGTGCCCTCCGGCGCCGGTCGCCGGATCGTGATCGTCGCGAGCCGATTCAACGAGTCGGTCACGCAGAAGCTCGTGGACGGCGCGCTCGACGCGTGCCTCAAGCACGGTGCGCGGCTCGAGGACGTGGATGTGCTGTGGGTGCCTGGCGCGTGGGAGCTGCCGCCGGCGATCGCGCGCGCGTTGCAGACGGAGCGCTACGACGCATGCGTGGCGATCGGTGCCGTGGTGCGCGGGGAGACGCCGCATTTCGACATCGTCGCCGGCGAATCCGCGCGCGGCCTGGCGCTGCTGCAGGGCGAGTTCGGTGTGCCGATCGGCCTCGGCCTGCTCACGACGGACACGATGGCGCAGGCTGAAGCGCGCGCCGGAGGCGCGCACGGCAACAAGGGGTGGGACGCGGCCGTGGCGGCGCTGGAGATGTCGGACCTCTTCGGGCGGCTCGACCAGATGGACGGGGAGGACGATGGCGAGGCTTGAAACGCGCGGTCGCGCGCGCGCGCTGCAGGCCCTCTACGCGTGGGACGTGCGACGATCGAGCGACGGACTCGAGCGGGTGGCGTCCCTCGTGTTCGACGATCTCGCGGTCGCGGCGGATGAACGGGAGTTCGCGCTCGCCCTGCTGCGGCTGATCGCCGCCGACCAGCGCGCGATGGACCTCGAGCTGGCGGCGGTCACGACCAACTGGCGGCTGGATCGGTTGGGGCACATCGAGCGGAGCGCCTTGCGGCTGGGTGCCGCCGAGTTGATGCAAGGTTCCACGCCGCCGCGCGTCGTGATCCAGGAGTGCGTCCGGCTCGCGGAGCGGTTCGGCACCGGCCAGAGCGCGCGGTTCGTGAACGGCGTGCTGGACGCGCTCGCTCGCCGGCTGGGCCGCCTTACGTGAAGCTCCTCGCGGTCAACTGGCAGGATCTCGATAATCCGCTCGGCGGTGGCGCCGAGATCCATCTCCAGGAGATCCTGGAACGACTGGCGGCGCGCGGGCACGACGTGACGCTCTTTTGCGGCGGTTGGCGGGGATGTCCGCCGCGCGCCGAGCGCAATGGCGTGGAGATCCTGCGGGTGGGCACGCGGCAAACGTTTGCGTTGCACGCGCATCGGTACTATCGGCGGCATCTCGCGCAGCGCGACTTCGACGTCTTGTACGAGGACATCAACAAGATGCCGCTCTACACCACGCGCTGGGGTGCCAAGCGGGTCGTGGTGGTGGTGCCGCATCTCTTTGGCGGCACGGCGTTCCGGGAGCTCAATCTCGTCACGGCCTCCGCGGTCTGGCTCTCAGAGCGACCGATGCCGTTCATGTACGAGGGCGTGCCGTTCCAGGCGATCAGCGAGAGCACGGGCGATGACCTGGTGTCGCGCGGGATCGCGCGGGAGCGTGTGACGGTGATCCCGCCCGGCGTGGATCACCAGCACTACACCGCCCAGGCGGGAACCCGTGCGCCTCACCCGACGTTCGCCTATCTGGGGAGGCTCAAGCGCTACAAGGGCGTGGACCTCGTGATCCGCGCGTTCGCCGGCCTTCAGCACCCGAACGCGGTGCTCGAGATCGCGGGCGCCGGGGATTTTCGCCCGGCGCTCGAACGGCTGGTCGCGTCGCTTGACCTCGGTGCGCGCGTGCGGTTTCTTGGCTTCGTGACCGAGGCCGAGAAGCTCGCGATGCTGCGTCGGGCGTGGGCCGTGGCGTTGGCCTCTCCCAAGGAAGGGTGGGGCCTCACGAACGTCGAGGCCGAGGCGTGCGGCACCCCGGTCGTGGCGTCGAACTCCCCCGGCATTCGCGAGTCTGTGCGGCACGACGAGACCGGCTTCCTCGTGCCGCACGGCGACGTGGCCGCGATGACGGCGGCGATGGCGCGACTGGCGGATTCTCCCGCCCTCGTTGCGTCGATGGGAGAGCGGGCGGTCGCCTTTGCACGATCTTTCACGTGGGAGCGGTGTGCGCTGGCCACCGAAGCGCATCTGCTCGCCGCCATGGCCACTCCAGGAGGAGCGCAGTGAGGATCATCTTCCACTCGCATCACGCCGCGGTCTCTGAGCACATGCGCCGGCGCGCCGCGCGACTGGTGGAGCGCGCCGCTGAGCGCATCCCGCGGATCGTCGAGGGGTTGGTCCGGTTCGAGGAGGACGGTCCGACGCGGCGGGTGACGGTGGTGCTGCGCGCGCCGCGCCATCACGAGCTGATCGGTCGCGCCGAGGGACGCTTCTTCGGGCCGGCGCTCGTCTCGGCGGTGGCGCGGGTGCTGGCGCAGGCGGGAAAGGAGAAGTCCTCGGCTGGACGGACCAAACAGCGGCGGCGGATCGCGCGCACCAACGCTCGCGCCGCTCGCGAGGCATAGGAGCGCCAATGTCCGAGCTGACGGTCGGCACGCTGTACGAACGGATGCAGGAGTCGCTCCAGCTCGATCTGCTGGGGGATCCGGCGGGGCTCAGTCGGATCATCGAGAGTGACGATGCGAGCGGGCCGGGCCTCGTACTCGCTGGCTATACCGGGCGGTTCGTCCACCAGCGCATCCAGGTGCTGGGCGAGACGGAGGTCGGGTATCTCACGTCCTTGCCCGATGCGGAACGGGCCCGCATCCTCGCGACGTACTTCGCGTATCCGATCCCCTGCGTGATGATCACCAAGGGCCAGCAGCTGCCCCAGGGCATGGAGGAGGCCGCGCGGGCCGCGGGGATCGCGATCCTCCGCTCGCAGCTCAAGACGCAGGAGTTCTACCACCGACTCGCGCCGTTCCTCGACGATGCCTTCGCCCCGACGACGAACCTGCACGGCTCGCTCGCGGACGTGTACGGCGTGGGGCTGCTCTTCACAGGTGCGAGCGGGATCGGGAAGTCCGAGTGCGTGCTGGATCTGGTGGAGCGCGGGCACCGCCTCGTGGCGGACGATGTGGTCATCACCCGCCGGCGCGGCGCCGACGTGCTGATCGGCTCCGGACATCCGCTGCAGCGCCACTTCATGGAGATCCGCGGCGTCGGCTTGATCGACGTGCGCGCCGTCTTCGGGATCCGCGCCGTGCGACAGCAGAAGCGGATCGAGGTCGTGGTGCTGCTCAAGCCGTGGCGCGAGGGAATGCCGGTCGAGCGCACCGGGCTCGATATCGAGACCACCGAGATCCTCGGCGTCGAAGTGCCGCGGATCACGCTCTCGCTCAACCCCGGCAAGAACATCACCGTGGTCGCCGAGGTGATCGCGATGCACCACCTGCTGCGCTACTCGGGTGAGGATCCCGCGAACGCGTTCAATGAGCGGCTCAAGGGACATCTGGCGAAGAAGGCCGATGTCCAGCGCTACTTGCTCGACGACAATGAGTAGCGCGCCGCGCGCGATCGTCGCGGGCCACGGCAGCTTCGCCGTCGGCATGATCTCGGCCGTCGAACAGATCACGGGGCTCGGCGCCGCCTTCATTCCGGTGAGCAACGCCGGGCTCTCGCCGGGCGGCATCGAGCAGGCTATTCGCGAGGCGGTCGCGACGCATGGCGTGCGGGTGGTCTTCACCGACCTCCCGGCAGGGAGCTGCACGCTCGCGTCCCGGCGGCTTTCCAAGGATGGCGATGTCACCGTGGTGACGGGGGTGACGCTCCCCACGCTGCTCGCCTTTGCGTTGGGGGCGACGGCGCAGGAGGCCGCCGAGCGCGGCCGCGACGCCATGGTCGTCTTCGAGGGCGGCCGTGGCGCTTGACCACTTTCGGATCGACGACCGCCTGATCCACGGCCAGGTCGTGGTCGGCTGGGGCCAGCCGTGCGCCCTCGGCTTTCTCGTGCTCGTGGACGACGCGGTCGTGGAGTCGGATTGGGAGCAGGAGCTCTACCGGATGGGGGTGCCGCCGGAGATGACGCTCCATTTCGAGTCGGTGGAGGGCGCGGCGGCCCGACTGGCTGAGTTTCGGGCCGCCCCTGCGGCGGGGATGCTGCTCACCGGGGAGATCGAGGCCATGCAGCGGCTGGTGGCGCGCGCGCCCGGCATCTCCCGCGTGACGATCGGCGGCGTGCATCACCGGGAGGGTCGCCAACCGCGGCTGCGCTACGTGTTCCTCACGCCGCAGGAGGAAGAGCAGTTGCGGGCGTTGGCCGCCTCGGGAGTGGAGGTCGTGGCGCAGGACGTGCCCAGCGCATTGCCCGTCCCGCTGGACGAGGTCCTCCGCGGCGACGGGACGAGATGATCGAGGTCGCTCTCCTCCCGCTCATTCCGCTCGCGGTGCTCGGCGCGGTCCTCGGGCTCGACGTCGTGAGCTTTCCGCAGGCGATGATCTCCCGGCCGATCGTCGCCGCGACGGCTGCCGGCGCGCTCATTGGGCAGGCCGAGCGGGGACTCGTCATCGGGGCGGCGCTCGAGTTTTTCGCGCTGGAGTCGCTCCCCTTCGGCGCCTCGCGGTATCCCGAATGGGGCTCGGCCGCGGTGGTGGGTGGCGCGCTCTTTGCGATGACGCCTGACGCCACGCCTGCCGCGATGGCGGTGTCCGTCTTCGCGGCGCTCGTGGCGGCGACGCTCGGGGGATCCTCGATGGTCCTGCTGCGTCGCTGGAACGCGCTCTGGGCGCGCCGACAGCAGGCCGGGATCGCGCGCGGGTCGAACATGACCATCACCGGACTGCAGGTGGCGGGGATGACCGCCGATCTGCTTCGCGGCGGCGCACTGACGTTCGGTCTGCTCGCCGTCTTCGTTCCGTTGCGCGAAGCGATCCTCGCGACCGTCACCACGTCGCACACGCTCTCGCGGGCGGTCGTGGTCTCTGTCGCCTCAGCCGTCGGACTCGCGGCGGTCTGGAAGGTCGTGCGCACGACGGCGGGTGCGCGCTGGTGGCTGTTGGGTGGTCTCATTGGCGGATTCGCGATCGCTGGAGGGCTCTGGTGACCGACGCCACCGTGCCAAGGCCGCGACTGCCGCTGCGGACGCGGGCCGCGATCGTCCTGCGGCTGCTCGCCATCCAAGGCGTCTGGAACTACGAGACCATGCTCGGGAACGGGATCGCGTTCTGCATGGAACCCGGGCTCCGGTTTCTGCCGGGCGGCCGGAACGGACCGGCGTATCGCGCGGCGATGGCGCGCCACAGCGGCTACTTCAACGCGCACCCGTACCTGGCCGCGGTTGCCGTTGGCGCGCTCGTGCGCGCCGAACTCGACGCGGTGCCTTCGGCGCAGATCGACCGCTTTCGGACGGCGGCGCCCGGCCCCCTCGGCTCGGTCGGCGATCGCCTCATCTGGGCAGGATGGCTGCCGCTCTGTTCCTCCATCGCACTGCTCGCCTTCGGCCTGGGATTTTCGCCGCTGGGCGTGGTGCTCCTGTTCCTCGGGACGTACAATCTGGGACATCTGGCGCTCCGGATCTGGGGCCTGCACGCCGGATGGACGGATGGCCTCCGCGTGGCGCAGTCGCTGGGCAATCCGGTGCTTCGTCAGGGGCCGGCGCACGTGGCGCGCGCGACGGCGTTGGTGGCGGGCGTCGCGCTGCCGGTCGCGGCGCAGGGCATCATCGGTCCCGGGCGTGCGCTGCTCGGCGGCGTGCTCGGCGCGGTGGCGGTGGGTGCCGTGAGCATCACCTGGTTGCACGGCCGATACGAGGGATGGCGACTCGCCACCTTCGCGCTGGCCGCCTTCGTTCTCTCATCCATGGTACGGTGATGCACCAACGGGACGTCGAAGTGGTCAACGCGCACGGCATCCATGCGCGCCCTGCCGCCGAGATCGTGAAGGTTGCCGGGAAGTTTGCGGCGGACATCACGCTCTCGCGGGACGCCATGGAGGTGAACGCCAAGAGCATCATGGGCGTGATGATGCTGGCGGCCGAGTGCGGCGCGACGGTCACGATCAAGGCCACCGGCGCCGATGCGCAGGCGGCGCTCGACGCGCTTGCGACGCTGATCGCGTCGCGCTTCGGAGAGAGCTAGCGCGTGTCGCACGAACTGCGCGGCGTCCCCACCTCACCCGGGATCGTGGTCGGGCCGGCGCACCTCCTGCTCTGGGAGGTGCCCGAGGTGCGCGCGCGGGTGATCACGGACGCCGAGATCGAACACGAGATCGCCCAGCTGCGCGCCGCCACCGCCACGGCCATCGAGCGCCTGCGCGCCGTGAAGCAGCGCGCGGCGGAGAAGGCCGGCGAGGCCGAGGCGGCGATCTTCGACGTCCAGATCTCGATCCTCGAGGATGTGGAGCTGCGGGATCAGGTGGAGGCGTTGGTGCGGCAGCACCTCGGCCCCGAGAAGGCCTTCGACCTCGTGATGCGCGAGTGGCGGGAGCATTTCGGACGCTCCACGAACCCCATGATGCGCGAGCGCGTGGGGGACCTCGTGGACGTGCACATTCGGTTGCTCTCCGTATTGATGGGACTTCCCGACCACGACCCGGTGGAACTCGCCCCAGGGGCCAACGCGATCCTGGTGACGCACGACCTCACCCCGAGTCTCACGATCCAGTTGGACCGTCGCGCGATCGCCGGCATCGCCACCGACGCGGGCACGCGCACGTCGCACGTGGCCATCCTGGCGCGGTCGCTCGGATTGCCAGCGGTCGTGGGACTCATCAATGCCACGACGAAGATCACGGCGGGCGAGCGCGTGATCCTCGACGGGTCGAACGGGACGCTGATCGTGCGGCCGACCGCCGCGGAACTTTCGCAGTTCGCCGACCGGGCGCGCCGCGAGGTGGCCGCGCAGGCCGAACTGGCGACCCTCGTGGGCGTGGATGCCGTGACGATCGACGGCGAGGCGATCGCGCTGCGCGCCAATGTGGATCTGCCGGACGCTGCGGCGACGGCCGCGCAGACTGGTGCCGCGGGCGTCGGCTTGATGCGCACGGAGTTCCTGGTCGTCGGACGGACGACGATGCCCACGGAGGATGAGCAGACCGAAGCGTACATCAACGTCGTGAAGGCGTTCGCGGGACACCCGGTCGTCATTCGCACCTACGATGTGGGCGGCGACAAGCTGCCGATCGGCGGCTTCCCGCACGAGGCGAATCCGTTCCTGGGCTGGCGCGCGATCCGGATGTGCCTCGACGAGCCCGAGATCTTCAAGGTGCAGCTGCGGGCCCTGCTTCGCGCGGCGGTGCACGGCGATGTCCGCATCATGCTTCCGCTGGTCGTGAGCGTGGACGAGGTGCGGCAGACGCGGTACCTGCTGCAGGAGTCGGCCGCCGAGCTGGCCAAGCGCGGCGTGCCGCACCGGTCCGACGTACCGCTGGGCGTGATGATCGAGACCCCGGCGGCCGCGATGGTCGTGGAGTCCTTTGTCAAAGACGTCGGCTTCCTCAGCATCGGGACGAACGACCTGGTCCAGTACACGCTCGCCGTGGACCGCGGGAACGCGTCGCTGGTCACGCGGTTCACGCCGCTGCATCCGGCCGTATTGCAGCTGATCGCGCGCACCGTGGACGCGGGGCGCCGGGCGGGGTTGGAGGTCAGCGTGTGCGGCGAGATGGCCTCGCAGCCGCTGATGGTATATGTGCTTCTGGGGCTGGGCGTCCGGACGCTCAGCGTGTCGGCGGGGAGCCTGTCGGCAGTGAAGCGGCTGATCCGCGGCGTGGACACGCGCGCGGCCTCCAAGGCAGCGCAGCACGCGCAGTCCCTCGCCACGGCGCGCGAGGCGACGACGCACGTGCGCGCCGCGCTCGCCGCGGAGCTGAGTCAGGAGCTCCTCGACGGGTTGCTCGGCCTCGGCTGACGGCGTTATTCTTCGGCAGACGTTCGCCCTCGCGGCCGGCTGAGACGCCGGCCGTTCGTACTTCTCCGACCTCCTTCCTCATGCAGCATCGTCACCTCTTTTCGTCCGAGTCCGTCACCGAAGGCCATCCGGACAAGGTCGCCGACCAGATCTCCGATGCCGTCCTCGACGCCATGCTCGCGCAGGACGCGGGGTCGCGCGTGGCGTGCGAGACGATGGTCACCACGGGCCTCGCCACGATCTTCGGCGAGGTGACGACCGAGGCGTGGGTGGACCTGCGCACGCTGGTCCGCGAAACGATCAAGACGATCGGCTATACCGAGGCGGGGATCGGGTTCGATGCGGACTCCTGCGGCGTGCTCAACTCCCTCGGCCAGCAGTCCCGGGACATCGGGCAGGGCGTGGACACGGGCGGCGCCGGTGACCAAGGCATGATGTTCGGCTTCGCCTGCGACGAGACGCCGGAACTGATGCCGCTCCCCATCACGCTCGCGCACCAGCTCACCAAGGCGCTCGCCGACCGCCGCAAGGACCGTTCCCTCCCGTGGCTTCGGCCCGACGGCAAGTCGCAGGTCTCGGTGGTGTACGAGAACGGCCGACCGGTCGAGGTGGACACGGTCGTCATCTCCACTCAGCACGCGGACAAGGTCGGCAACAAGACCATCCACGAGGCGGTCACCCGGGATGTGATCCATGCGGTGATCCCCAAGGAACTGCGCGCGAAGAAGATGAAGGTCCATATCAACCCCACTGGGCGGTTCGTCATCGGTGGTCCGCACGGCGATGCGGGTCTGACCGGCCGCAAGATCATTGTGGACACGTACGGCGGCATGGGCCGCCACGGCGGCGGGGCGTTCTCGGGCAAGGATCCGTCGAAGGTCGATCGCTCGGCGGCGTACGCGGCGCGCTGGGTCGCCAAGAACATCGTGGCGGCCAAGCTGGCCAAGAAGGTCGAAGTGCAGCTGGCGTACGCGATCGGCGTCGCCAAGCCGGTCTCCGTCATGGTCGACACGTTCGGCACCGGCACCGTCGACGAGCTCGCGATCATGAAGGGCGTGCAGAAGGTCTTCGACCTCACGCCCAAGGGGATCATCGCGGCGCTCGACCTCCGGAAGCCGATCTACGGGCCCACGGCGGCGTACGGACACTTCGGGCGCGAGTTCGAACGCGTCGAGCGGTTCGGGAAGAAGGTGGGGCTCTTCACCTGGGAACGCACGAACAAGGTGGCAGAGCTGCGGCGCGCGGTGCGCGCCGGCTGACGCGGGCCTTCTCGCGATGGTCGAGGTCATCGTCTCCCGACTTGGACTCGACGCCACGTCGCAGGCCTTTGTCGTGGTCCTCGAGGAGAAGGTCGGGGAGCGGGTGCTGCCGATCTGGATCGGCCGCCCCGAGGCCGAGGCGATCGCCGCGCACCTCAACGGGGTCGAACGCGAGCGTCCGATGACCCACGATCTCGCCGCGTCGATGGTCGCCGGACTTGGTGGGCTGCTCCGCCGCGTGCAGGTGACGCGGGTGGTGAAGGGCACCTACCACGCCGAGCTGCACCTCACCCGCGGTGGCGCCCCCACGATCGTCGACGCGCGTCCCTCCGACGCGATCGCGATCGCGCTTCGCCTCGAGGCGCCGATCTTCGTGGCCGACGCGCTGTTCGATGAGAGCGCGGACGACGAAGGGGAGTTTGCGACGCCGCCGGAGGATGTGGACCATCTCTCCGCCGAGGAACTGCAGCGGCACCTGGGCCAGTTGCGCCCTGAGGATTTCGGGCGGTTCACGCCGTGACGCGCCGCCGCCGGGCCGCATGGTCACGGCAGATGGCCTGGACCGTCGTCGGTCTGGCCTTGATCGCCGCTCTTGGTCCAGCGGCTGCCGCGCAGGGGACGAGCGCGCTGCGCCGGATCGAGGGAAAGGTCACGCGCGCGCTGGGGGGAGGGCGAACGGCGCCGGTCGCGCAGGCGTGGGTGATCCTGCACCGCGTGGGCGCGGACGCCGCAGCGCCGATCGACTCGATGCGCACGCGCGCGGACGGATCGTACGCGTTCCGGTATCGCCCAACGGGCGACACGACGGCCATCTATTTCGTGTCGACGGCGCTGGGCGGCGTGGCCTACTTCACGCCGCCATCACGTGACGCGGTCGTCCGAGGCGGCGCGGCGGACCTCGCGGTCTTCGACACCACCAGCGCGCCGGTGCCGATCACGGTTCGCGGGCGGCATATCATCGTCACCGCGCCGGACAGCGCATCGCCTGACGTCCGGACGATCATCGAGGTGTACGAGCTGAGCAACGACTCGGTGACGACCCGCGTGCCGGGGGACGAGGGCCGCTTCACGTTCGAGGCGCCGCTGCCGTCGGGCGTGACAACGGTGACGGGCGGTCAAGGCGATGTCTCGCCGGAGGCGCTGCGCGTGGAAGGCGGTCATGTGCGCGTGTACGCACCGATTGCACCGGGACTCAAACAGTTCTCGTTCTTCTACGAACTGCCCCGCAACGCTGCGCTGTCGTACCCGATCGACGCCAACGTGCCGGTGCTCGAGGTGCTGCTCGAGGACGCGCGCGGCACCGCGGTCGGTGCCGACCTCTTGGAGGTGAACGCGGTGATGGTCGAGGGGCGGCCGTTCAAGCGCTTCCTCGCACAGGACGTGACCGCGCCGTCGATGATCGACATCACAGCCCCGGGTCCCGCCGCCGACTCGCGACGCCTTCGGCTCATGCTGGTGCTCACCGCGGTGGGCGCGGCGATGCTTCTCGGGCTCGGCGCGGCGTTCATGCGACGCGGTCCGGCGGCCTTCGGCCGCCGACGGGTGCTCGATCCGGAGGCGCTGGCGCTCGAGATCGCCGCGCTCGACGCGCGCTTCGCAGCGATCGAGTCGCCCGATGACGCCCAGCGCGCGTCCCACTACGTGGAGCGTGCGCGCCTCAAGGGTGACCTCCGCGCCGCGCTTGCGAGACGCGACGGGCTCTCATAGCTTCGTTGCACAACTGAAAGCGACCGCGGGACACGGAAGCCGGTGCAAACCCGGCGCGGCCCCGCCACTGTAACGGGCATTCAACGTTCACTCGAGCACAGCCACTGGATCCTGCGGGATCCGGGAAGGCGAGTGACCGGCCCGAAGCCAGGAGACGACCTGCGATCGCGCCACATCTGCATCCTCGGGGGAGGGTCGGTGGCGTTCGTGAGGCGCTTCGGTCGCGCAGCGCTCCTCACCGACGTACAGCCGGGCTCCTGATCCTCTCGATGGGGAAGGAGCCTTTTTCGTGTTCGGTCGGGAACGTCGCAGGCAAGAACTCCGGGCGCTCGCGCTCGCGGCGCTGGTCGCAGCAGCCGCGTGCGCGGCGGAGGCGCCGAGCACGTCTGTGCTGGTCGACGACTTCGGCGACACCATTCGACTGGCCGGCGCGCCCGCGCGCGTGGTCTCACTGAATCCCGTCACCACGGAACTCGTCTTCGCGCTGGGCGCGGGCGACCGGCTCGTCGGCCGGACGAGTTGGGATCTGTTTCCCGAGGCCGCGCGCGCGGTGACAGATCTTGGTCCGGGCATGCAGCCGAACGTCGAGGCAGTGCTCGGCCAGCGTCCGGATCTGGTGCTCCTCTACGGCAGCGAGAGCAATCGCCTGGCCGCGCAGCAACTGCGAGCGGCCGGTGTGTCCACGCTCGCGTACCGCACGGACCGCGTGGCGGATCTCGCGCGCGTGGTCCCCGTCATCGCGAACGCGCTGGGCGTGGCGGGTACGGGGACGATCGTGCTCGACTCGGTCCAGGCATCCCTCGCCGCCGTGCGGGCGCTGCCGCGGCCCGCGCGCGCGGTGCGCGCCTACTGGCACATCTGGGACGCACCGCTGATGACCATCGGCGGCGGGAGCTACCTGAGCGAGCTGCTGGAGATCGCGGGCGCTGAGAATGTCTTTGGTGATCTCGCGCAGCCGTCGCCACAGGTGTCGATGGAGGAGATCGCGCGCCGCGACCCGGACGTGATCCTTGCGGGGCCGCTCGGAGCCGAACGCATTCGCAAGGCGGCGGCGTGGCAGACGGTGCGCGCCGTGCGGGAAGGGCGGGTGATCGTGCTCGACACGACGATCGTGGGCCGGCCGGGTGTGCGGATGGGGGAGGCGGCGGCCTTCCTTCGCCGCAAGCTCGTGGACTCGCTCCCCCGATGACCCGATGAAGCTCGGGGTGTGGATCGCGCTTGCGGGCGCTGTTGCGGTCGCGGCGCTCGTCGGCGTGGCCGGCGGGGCCGTGCCGATGCCGCTCGCCGACGTGTGGGGCGCGCTCGTCGGCCGCGGCGACGCGACCGACGTGGCGATCGTGCACGCGCTGCGCTTGCCGCGCGTCGCCCTCGGGCTCGTGGTCGGTGCCGGACTCGCCGCGAGCGGGACGGCCCTGCAGGCCACGCTCCGAAACCCTCTCGCCGAACCCTACCTGCTCGGGGTCTCGGGAGGCGCCGCGATGGGCGCGGTGCTGGCGGTCTCGCTCGGGCTGAGCGCCCCCTCGCTGATCCCGCTGGCCGCGTTCATCGGTGCGCTTGCGGCCGTGGTGGTGGTGCTGCTCGTGGCACGCGCAGTCGGCGGGAGCGCCGACCCGCGCGTGCTGCTGATGGCCGGCGTGGTGGTCGGCGCGTTCTGCACGGCGGCGATCATGGTGGCGCTCGCCACCGCACCGGAGAACACGGTGCGTGGTGCGCTCTGGTGGATGATGGGATCACTCGCGGATGCGCAGTGGACCTCCCTTCGGTGGATCGCGCTCTACGTCGGCGTGGGCATCGCGCTGCTGGTGCTCTGGTCGCGCGAGGTGGACGTGCTCGCGCTGGGCGACGAGGCCGCGGCCTCACTCGGGGTCGAGGTGGAGCAGTCCACGCGGCGGATCTTCCTGGTGGCATCGCTGCTCGCGGCGGCGACGGTGGCCGGCGCGGGACTGATCGGATTCGTCGGCCTGATCGTGCCGGCCATCGCACGCGCCCTCGGTGCGCGCAACACGCGGCAGGCCGTGCTGGCGGCGGCGCTCGCCGGCGCGGCGCTGGTGGTGGGTGCGGACCTCCTCGCGCGCACGGTCCTGCGGCCGGCCGAGCTGCCCCTGGGTGCGGTGACCGCGTTGATCGGTGTGCCGTTCTTCCTGTGGCGACTCCGGGGGCTCCGGTGATCGAGTTCCGCGAGATCCATCTGCGCTATCCCCGCGCGGCGGCGCCAGCGGTACGCGGGGTGACGCTCGAGGCGGCGGCCGGCCGCATCACCGCCGTCGTGGGACCGAATGGGAGCGGCAAGAGCACGCTGGTGCGTGCGCTGCTCGGGCGTCTGGCGCCGGAACAGGGCGAAGCACTCGTGGACGGGCGCTCGATCACCGCGCTGTCGCGCCGCGAGGTCGCTGCCAGGGTCGGGATCGTGACCCAGCGCGAGGAACCGGTGTTCCCGATCGCGGTGGAGGATTACATCGCGCTGGGGCGTCACCCGCACGGCGGCACGTTCTCCGCGCGCACGGCGGAAGATCGTGCGGCGATCGCACGAGCGATCGCCCGTGCGGACGTGGCGGAGTTCCTCAGCCGTACCACCGAGGCGCTCTCCGGCGGCGAGTGGCAGCGCGTGCGGATCGCCCGCGCACTGGCGCAGGGTGCTGGGACGCTCGTCCTCGACGAGCCGACGACGTTCCTCGACATCGCGCACGAGATGGCGCTCTTCGAGCTGCTCGACTCGCTCGCGCGGGAAGGGCAGGCCGTGCTGCTCGTGAGCCATCAGCTCAACCTCGTCGCGCGGTTCGCGCAGCACATCGTGCTGCTGCATCGCGGGGAGGTGGCCGCCGCCGGATCCGCAGACGCGGTGATGCGCGGCGAGATCCTCGAGCGGGTCTATGACTGGCCGCTCGTGGTCGCTCGCGACCCGGCGGTCGGCGCGCCCGTACTCGTCCCGCTTCGCGGGGCCAAGAAGCGAAGAACCGAAGAATGATGAACGCGCCGACGCGCGGCCGCACAGACGAACACCTGCCCACTCGACCCCTTCTCCCAACTCTCCCCGGAATCATGCCGCACTTCTTGCTCCTCGGACGTCGCGCTTTCGTCCTCGTCGCCGTGGCCGTCGCCGGCGTCCTCGCGCCGCTGTCCGCGCGCGCGCAGTCGCCCGAGCGCGACACCACGACGCTGTCCATATATGTGGTGACCGCCACACGCCTTGCCACGGCGCGGGCCACGCTCACCGCGACCGTGACGGTCCTGCATGGGGACGCGCTGCGCGCCGAGGGACTCACGCATCTTGGTGACGCTCTCGAGCGCGTGCCAGGCATCGCGCTCGCGCGGACGAGCTCGTTCGGCTCGCAGCAGGCGATCTTCATGCGCGGCGCGCAGAGCAACTACGTGCTGCTCCTCGTGGACGGCGTGCCGATGAACGAACCCGGCGGGACGCTCGATCTCGGCCGCATCACGCTCGACAACGTGGAACGCATCGAGGTGGTGCGCGGTCCGGCGAGCGTCCTCTACGGCTCCGACGCGGTCGCGGGCGTGGTGCAAGTGTTCACGCGCCGCGGTGGAGGCGCCACACGGACCAGCGCCGAGGTCGGTGGCGGGTCGTACGGCGGCGAGCGGATGTCGCTCGGCGCGAGCGGTGGTGCACGTATCCGGTGGGCGCTCCAGGGTGACCACCACGGGAGCGACGGCATCCTGCCGTTCAACAACGCGTATCGAAATCAGGGAGGCGTCGCATCGCTGACGCTGGGAGACGCGGCCACGTCGGAACTGCGGGTGACGGCGCGCTACGGAACCTCACGGTATCAGTATCCGACCGGCTCCGACGGCAGCGTCGAGGACCGGAACGCGGAGCGGACGGAGCATCGCCTGACGGTCGGCGTGGAGGGCGCGCGCCGGTGGACCGATCGCCTCGAGACGCGCGTTGCGCTAGCGGCGACCGATCTCCTGCCGCGCACCAATGACGGGCCGGACGACGCCGCCGACACCTCCGGGTTCTACGGATACTTCGCTCGCGGCACCGTGACCCGTCGTCTGGCGGATCTGCGCTCGGTGCTGCGCGTCGGCGAGGCACAGTTCCTTACGCTGGGTGCGGAGTACGCGCGCGACACGGAGCGCAGTCGGTCGGTCTCGCTGAGTGAGTTCGGGGACTTTCCCGATGCGTTCCGCGCGTCGCGCGAGAACGTCGCTGTGTACGCGCAGGGGCAAGGCAGCCGCGGGCGGCTCGACTACACGCTCGGCGGACGCCTTGACGACAACAGCGCATTCGGCGCGTTCGAGACCGCGCGTGTGGGACTCGGGTGGCGGGTGAACCGACGGCTGCGCCTCCGCACGTCGGCAGGCACCGCCTTCAAGGCGCCAACGTTCTTCGAGAACTTCGCGGCCGGATTCACAGTCGGGAACGCCGACCTGCGTCCGGAGCGCGCGCGATCGGCGGACGTCGGTGCCGAGGTCTCGCTGCCGCGCGGCGCCGAGGTGCGCGCTACGCTCTTCGCCCAGCGCTTTCGCGATCTGATCCAGTACAACGGAGCAGCCGCGCCCGGCGACCCGCACTACTACAACATCGCGGCGGCGAACGCAGGCGGCCTCGAGGTCGAGGTGGCACTGCCCGTGATGGGAGGCGCGCGCACGTCGATCGCGCACACGTGGACGGATACCCGTGTCGTGGACGCGGGATTCCAGACCACGGCCGAAGCGAACTTCGTTCAAGGTGGTCGCCTGCTGCGCCGACCCGTCCACCTGACCACCGTGCACTGGTCCAAGCCGGTGTGGTCGTCCGGCACTTTCGCACTCAGCGCGACCCGCACGGGTGACCGCGAGGACCGCGACTTCGCCACGTATCCGGCCACGGTGGTTCGCCTGCCGGCGTACGTGACCTTCGATGCGGCGCTCGACGTCGCGCTTGCTCCGACCATCGGGCGCGATCTGCGACTCGTTCTCCGCGCGGATAATCTGGCCGACGTGCGCACGGAGCAGATCGCGGGCTTCGCGTCGCCGGGGCGCGTATTCTACGCGGGGCTTAAGTTGCATCGGTGATCCAGACCGAGGCGATCGTCCTCCACGCCTTCGACTACCGCGAGACCAGCCGCATCGTGCGGCTGGCCACTCGCGATCTGGGCGTGGTCTCGGCGGTCGCGCGCGGGGCCAAGCGGCCCAAGAGCCGGTTCGGTCAGGGGCTCGATCTCTTCACGGGGGGCGTCGCGCACCTGATCGTGCACCCGAGTGGCGATCTGCACGCGCTCACGGCATTCGACACGCCGCGGGCACGGCCGGGGCTGGCGGCGTCGCTCCGTCGCTTCGGCGCGGCCGCCGCGCTCGGAGAACTGTGTTTGCGTTTCGGGGCGGAAGCGCCGGCAGCGGCGCACGACGAGCTCGAACGCGGTCTCGATGCGCTCGCGTTGGCTGATGATCCGACCGCGCCGCTCGTTGCGCTGGGGAGTGCGTGGCGCATCATCGCCGAGCTGGGTTTCGGGCCATCGCTCGACGAGTGCGCGATCTGTCATCGCGCCCTGCCGCCCGGCACCGATGTGCACTTTGCACATCGGGCGGGCGGTGCCGTCTGCGCGACGTGCCGGCCGACCGTCCTCGGCGCGCGCGCCTTGCCGGCGGCGGCCCGCGAGACGCTGCGGCGCTGGTTCGACGGCGACGAGGTCGTGGACGTTGACACCCCGAGCGTGCGCTCGCACCAGCGGCTGCTGCGGGAGTTTCTCGAGGAGCACCTCGCGGACGGCAAGCCGCTGCGCGCGTGGGCGGCGTGGGAGACCGGCACCCGATGATCATCGGGACCGCCGGGCACATCGATCACGGCAAGACGGCGCTGGTGCGCGCGTTGACGGGTGTGGACACCGATCGGCTGCCGGAGGAGAAGCGTCGCGGCATCACCATCGCGCTGGGCTTTGCGCCGCTCGAACTGCCGGGCATCGGCGCGGTGGGCGTCGTGGATGTTCCGGGGCATGAGGCCTTCGTCCGCACCATGCTGGCGGGTGCATCGGGCGTCGACTGTGCGCTGCTCGTGATCGCCGCGGACGAAGGGGTGATGCCGCAGACGCGCGAACATCTGCGGATCCTGCAGCTGCTCGCCGTGGACCGCGCCGTGGTCGCGCTGACGAAATCGGATCTCGCGGAGTCGGCGATGCTGGAGCTCGTGGCTGACGATGTGCGCGCGCTGCTCGATGGCACGCCGCTGCAGGACGCGGCGATCGTTCCCGTGTCCGCCAAGACCGGCGCCGGCGTGGAGACGCTCCGCGGGGCGCTGGCGATGGCGCTCGAGTCGCGCCGCTCGCGCGACGGCGCCGATCTCTGGCGTATGCCGATCGACCGCGTCTTCTCCGTGGCAGGCGTCGGGACCGTCGTGACGGGAACGACGTGGAGCGGGGTGGTGCGGGTGGGAGAGACGGTTCGCGTGCTCCCGGGCGAGTTGGCCGCGCGCGTGCGCGGTCTCGAGCGTCACGGTGGCGCGGTGGACGAGGCGGGCGCGGGCGCGCGGCTGGCGATCGCGCTCGCGGGGATCGAGCGCGAAGCGATCCATGCTGGAGCCACACTCGTGCGTGAGGGGGATCCGTGGCTGCCCTCGCTTCGCGCGAGAGCCGACGTCGCGCTGGCCGCGGACGCACCGACGGTCGGCGTCCGCACGCGGCTCCGATTCCATCTCGGCACGGCCGAGTGCGGCGCGCGACTGGTCGCGCGCGGTGGGCCGCTGCTGCCCGGTGAGCGTCGCGCGGTGCGGCTGGCGCTGGACGCACCAATGGTGTTGCGGACGGGCGATCGGTTCGTGCTGCGTGGTGGCGCGCCGCACACCACGATCGGTGGCGGCGTCATCACGGATCCCGCACCCACGACGCCACGCGTACGTCCGTGGCCCGAAGTGAACGCTGGCGCCCCGACGCTGCTGCACTGGATGCTCGAGGAAGCCGCCGCGACGGGCGTCGAGCTGGCGTCGCTCCCGGTGAAGCTTGGGCTTCGACCCGCCGACGTCGAGCGGACGCTCAAGGGTGCCAGCGGCACGGCGACCGTGGTCGGTCGCCTGTTCGCCACGAGCGCCCTCGAGACGCTCCGGAGGTCACTCGTCGCCGCGATCCAGCAGGTGCACGAGTCCACTCCACTTTCTCCGGGACTCGACCGTGAGACGGCGCGGAGTCTGCTGCGGGCGAACGCGTCCGTGGTCGATGAGGTCATCCGACGCGCCGAGCGCGCGGGCGTGATCGAGTCCGTCGGAAGCGCGCTGCGGATCCCAGGCTGGCAGGCGGGCGCGGGCGCCGCGAGCCAGGACCGGAGCGCCAAGCTTCTCGAGACCCTTACGATCGCCGGCGCCGAGCCGCCGTCTGTGGCCGAGCTGGGCGCGAGCTTTGGCAAGGACGTGGTGGGCCTCCTCAAGCTGCTCGAGAAGGAGGGGAAGGTCGTGCAGGTCGTCTCGGACCGATGGTTCGCTGCCGCAGCCGTTTCCGACCTGCTGCGGCGCTTGCGCGCGTCGGTCGAGCCGGGGCGCCGCTACGCGCCGTCCGAGCTGCGCGAGATCCTCGGGATCTCGCGCAAGTACTTGATCCCGTTCCTCGAGTGGACGGACCGCCGCCGGATCTCGCATCGGGGCGACGAAGGTCGGAGTTTTCACGACATCCCGTCGAATCCCTGACGCGGCTCCGACGATTCGGCGCGACCAGCTGACGAATCGAAACCCGAGACCGCCGAAACGGCGTACTTTCATCGGCGTGCGAATTGCGCTGCACATGAGAGATGTGAGATGTGAGATGAACGAGACGGCCGCCTCCGGGCGGCTTCCATCCCCGAGACCAGCTTGCTGAATCCTGATCGCCTGACCGTAAAGACCTCCGAAGCCATCACCGATGCCGTCGCGCTTGCGCGGCAAGCGGGGAATCCGCAGGTCCACGACTGCCATCTCCTCTTGGCGCTGCTCGCACAGGACGAGGGGATCGTCGTGCCGATCCTGCAGAAGCTCGGGGTGGCAGTGCCCGCGTTGCGCGAGGCCTTGGACCGCGAAGTGGCGCGCTACCCCAAGCAGACGGATGCGCAGCCGACCCTCGCGCGCGAGCTCACGGCGGTGCTCGACACGGCCGAGAAGGAAGCCAAGGCGCTCGGCGACGAGTTCGTGAGCACCGAGCATCTGCTCATTGCGCTGGCGCACACCAAGAACACCGAGACGGCGAACATCCTCAAAGCGCAGCGCGTCACGCGCGACGACCTGCTCGAGGCGCTGCAGGCCGTGCGGGGCTCGCACAAGGTGACCGACCAGACGCCGGAGAATCAGTACCAGGCGCTGCGCCGCTTCACGCGCGACCTCACCGAGGACGCGCGCCTTGGGAAGCTCGACCCCGTCATCGGCCGCGACGAGGAGATCCGCCGCGTGATGCAGGTGCTCTCGCGCCGCACCAAGAACAATCCGGTGCTCATCGGGGAACCGGGGGTGGGCAAGACCGCCATCGCCGAGGGGCTCGCGCAGCGGATGGTGAACGGCGATGTGCCGGAGTCGCTCCGCAACAAGCATTTGGTGGCGCTCGACATCGGTGCGCTGATCGCGGGGGCCAAATTCCGCGGCGAGTTCGAGGAGCGCCTCAAGGCGGTGCTCAAGGAACTGACGTCGAGCGAGGGTCGCTTCGTCGTGTTCATCGACGAGATGCACACCATCGTCGGCGC
>CAZGFE010000020.1:0-43386 GCA_964524665.1 uncultured Gemmatimonas sp. | reverse complement strand
CCTGCATCCTGCGCGTGCGAGGTTACGCCGGGAGCGCGTTCACCGCGGTGAGCTCGAAGTTCTCGATCTGCGGCTTCCCAGACATCAGCGTGCTCAGGATCTGCTCGACCTTCGGATACGTCACCGTCGCGTACTTCTGCAGCGCGTCCGAGCCGTTCCAGACGCTCACGCCGACCACATGGTCGTCGTTGATCATCATGATCTCGTTCTTGAACCCCTCCTGCGACTTCAGCAGCGGGAGCACCCTGTCGTTGAAGACCTTGGTGAACTCGACCTTCTTGCCGGCGAGGATGGGGAATCGGACGCTGCGTGCGATCTGGGTATGCATATATGAAGTATCTCCTGCACCTCGTCTGAGGAGTTCACGCCGACCGGGGGACGAGGGATCACCTGCGGTCGTGGGGCGCCGGTGGAGGTCACAGCGCGCTGTCCTGATGAAAGTAATATAGCAGATGATACGACATAAGTCAAGTCTTCTCAAACACTTACGCCATCAAGAGCTCCGCGGACCGCACGGAGCAGACCGTGCGGAGTGAAAGGCTTTCGGAGCACCGGCAGGCCGCTGTCGGGTCCGCCGTCCGGTCCGAACGCATCGGAGTCCGCGTACCCGGTCATGTAGATGATCCGCGCGTCGGGGGTGCGGTGCCGCAGGGCCCGGGCGAGTTCGGGGCCACCCATGACCGGCATCACCACATCGGTGAGCGTTAGCGCGATCGGTGCCGACTGCCCCGCGGCCAGATCCAGCGCCTGCTGTCCGTTCTGTGCCGACAGCACGCGATAGCCCGCGCGCAACAGCACGCGCTCTGCCAGCTCTCGGATCTGCTCTTCGTCCTCAACCACCATCACCAGTTCTCCCCGCGCCCCCCGGATCGGATGCGGCGTCGTGCGGCGCGGAGGCGCAGCGGTGATCACGGCTTCGGGGAACTCGATCCGCACGGTCGTCCCGTCGCCCGGTGTTGACGTGATCTCGATCGTCCCACCTGCCCCCCGCACGATCCCCCAGCAGCTGGCCAATCCGAGGCCCGTGCCGCGTCCGGTCTGCTTGGTGGTGAAGAACGGCTCAAAGGCGCGCTCGCGGACCTCGTCGCTCATGCCAACCCCGGTGTCCGTCACCGCGATGAACACGCCGGCCGGCTCCCCGCGCAGGCAGCCGGTCGCCAGGGTGACCGTACCACCCGCCGGCATGGCGTCACGCGCGTTGATGATCAGGTTCACCAGCACCTGATGCAGCTGGCCCGGATCGATCACCACGTGAGGGAGTCCCTCGGTCAGGTCCGTCTTGAGGGTCACGCGCTCGCCCACGAGGTGGCCAAGCAGGTTCGTGGCGGCGACGACGGTCTCGTTCACGTCCACCGCCCGCGCCTCCACATGCTGGCGCCGCGAGAAGGAGAGCAGGCGGCCAGTGACCTCCGTGGCGCGCTCGGCGGCGGCATCGATCTCCATGAGGTCCGCGATCGCGTCGTGGTTGCCGCGCAGTCGGTCCTGCAGCAGGCCGGTGTAGCCGCGGATCGCGGTGAGCAAGTTGTTGAAGTCGTGGGCGACACCGCCCGCGAGCTGGCCCACCGCTTCGAGCTTCTGCGACTGCAGCAGTCGCCACTCGGATTCCTGCAGGGCTTCGGCCGTACGGTCGCGCTCGGCGAAGTTCTCCTGGAGCGCCTCGCGCACTTGTTGAATGGCCGAGCCGAGTTGCTTCACCTCACGGATCCGCGAGACCGGCGGCGCCTGCGTCTCGAGGTCGAGCCGTGCGATCCGATCCGTCTGTTCGGCGAGCTCGGCCAGCGGACGTGCGACCTTGGCGGAGAGCCAGTTGGCCGCTCCGAGGCCGACCAGCAGCACGAGCACGCTCACCAACGCGATGGTCAACTCGCCCGACGTCGCGCGCGCGAGCAGGTCGGCCTCCGGCACGGCTACGCCGATCCAGAGTCGGCGGTCGGCGCCGAGGTCGAAGGGGTGCGCGCCGAACCACCACTCTGCGCCGTCGATGCGCGCGCGGGCGGTGGTCGTGCCGCCGCGCTCCGTCGCACGCCACGCGGCGGCCCATTGGGAGAGCAGCGGGTCGCCCAGCGAGTCGACGGACGTCAGCGCGGGGATCGTCTCGCGTTGGCCGGCGGAGGCGCGGGGCGCGCCGACCACCCAGCCGGAGTCGGACACGACGAGCACCGAGGCGTGCGGCGTCGGGGCCTGCGATCGCGTGTACCGGCCGACCTCGTCGAGGAGCACGTCATAGGCGACGATGACGAGCTCTCCAGAGGGTTCGCGTGCCGCAAAGGACGCGGAGACACCGGCTTCTCGCGTGGTGAAGAACGTGTACACGTCGCTCCACACGACGAAGTCCTGCGGTCGCGGGCCGTGCCGCGCGTCCACCGACGCGTTGCGAAAGCGTTCGACGGCCTGCGTGTACCATGCGCGCTCGCGCGGTTCGTAGCCCGGCAGGGGGACCGTCCACTCCGCGTCGGGGCGCGTCAGGGTCGAGTCCCAGAGCCGCCAGCTGCTCACCTCCCCGCGGACGGCGGGGCGGAAGTCGCGCGTGAACACCTGCGTGGAGCGACCGCTCGGCGGCGGGAGGTCCGTTCGGTCGCGCAGCAGGCGCGAGTTCAGGACCGTCGCATCGTAGCGCATCAGCAGGAGCTGATGCCCCGCGGTGTCCGCCACCATCATCGACCCGACCATCGGCAGTTCGTGCAGCGCGGGGAGAAAGTGTCGTGCGTGCCGCCTGGCGTCGTACCGCGGCACGCCACCCATGCGGGTCGTGTGCCAGTCGATCGCCAGCTGCCGACGCACGGGCGCGAAGAGGTTGTCGAGATCCCGATGCGCCTGCGCCAGCGTCTCTTCGAGCAGGGCCTCGGCGAGGTCGGCGCGCGACTTGGTGCGTTCCACCGCCGCCAGCACGATCAGCGAAGCCGCGAGCACCACGATGATCACGCTGAACGAGAGCGTGAGCGCCCGCCGGATGGAGAGTTCGCGTGTGCGAGTGGGCAAGGTGGGGTGTGATCTGAAGCTGGGGCGGACGAGGACGACTTGGAGGATGACCGCGGGCTCAGGTTCGAGCAACCCTGCGGCTGCCATCCATCTCAGTATCGGCTCGTCGGGTCCTAAGTTGCCGCGGTGGGCGCGGTTCCGGCCGCCAACTAGCTTTCCCGCACGGCGTCGCGGAGTCGCGCGCCCCGCTCCCACCCACTCCCCGATGCCCGACCTGCCAAGCGACCCATCCGCTGAACTCACGTTCGACGAGGCCGTCCCCGGGGCGACCGCGGGCGGAACGATCCCAGGCGCAGTTGCGTGCGCGTCCTGCCAGCGTCCGATGACCACTGAGTACTTCACCGCGAATGGCACGCCCGTGTGCGCCTCGTGCCGCGAAGTGCTGGCGCAGCACGCCGTGCCGGTCCGTGAGCCCGCGCTGCTGCTCCGGGCCACGGCCTTCGGTCTCGTGGCGGCGCTGGTGGGTGGGGCCATCTACTATGCGGTGATGCGGTTCTTCAACCTGGAGATCGGCCTCGTGGCGATCCTGTCCGGTTGGATGATCGGCAAGGCGGCGCGCGCCGGCGCTGGTGGGCGGGGAGGGCGGTTGGTGCAGGCCGGTGCGGCCCTCCTGACGTACCTCTCCGTGGCGTTCGCCTACATCCCGTTCGCGCTGCAGGGTGCCGACCCGGGTGCGCTCTCTGGCCTTGCCGTCGCCGTGCTCGCGCTCACGCTCCCGGTGATCGTGATCGTCGGCTCGATGCCCAGCGGCTTGATCTCCGCCGCGATCATCGGCTTCGGCATGGTGCAGGCCTGGCAACTGACCGCCGCCGCGCGGTTCGCGTTCGAGGGACCATTCCGCGTGGGCGGCGCAGCCCGGTGACCTGCGTGCGCTGTGGCACGGAGCTCGCCCGCGGTGCACTGGTGTGCCCGTCGTGTCACGCGCTCGTGCACGCGGACCGCCTCCGCGACCTGGCGGCGCGCGCGCAGGCGTTCGCGGGGGACGGGGCCACGGAGCGTGCGCGCGACCTGTGGCGTGAGGCGATCGAACTGCTGCCCGAGCGTGCGCCCCAGCGCGCGGTGATCACCGAGAAGCTGGCGGCCTTGGAGAAGGCGCTGGAGCAGAACGCGGCGCCCGGGGTGGCGCGCCGCAAGGCGGCCGCGTCCGGGCAGAGTTGGTGGGGGCAGGGGATCGCGGTGGCCGCGGCCCTCGGCATCTTCGCGCTGACCAAGGGAAAGTTCCTGCTGCTCGGGCTGACGAAGCTCAAGACGTTCGTGTCCATGTTCGCGTTCTTCGGCGTGTACTGGACCGCGTTCGGCTGGCCACTCGCGCTCGGGTTCGTCGTCGGCATCTACATTCACGAGATGGGGCATGTCGCGATGCTCCAGCGCCTTGGGATCGGCGCCACCGCGCCGATGTTCATTCCCGGCGTCGGCGCCTACATCCTCACCAAGCAGCACATCAGTGATCCGCGTCAGGATGCCGCGGTCGGCCTCGCCGGTCCCGTCTGGGGGCTCGGCGCCGGACTCGCCGCGTTCGCCGCGTACCTCGTGACACAGGGACCGATCTGGCTCGCGATCGCACAGGTCACGGGCCTGATCAACCTCTTCAACCTGCTTCCGGTGTGGCAGCTCGACGGGTCGCGCGCGTTCCACGCCCTGAGCCGCATCGAGCGCTGGTCGATCGTCGCTGCGCTCGGCGTTGCGTTCTGGTTGACGGGCGTGAAGCTGCTCGTCGTCATCGCCGGCGTTGCGATCTGGCGCACGTTCGACAAACAACAGGGGCCCGGCGATGGGCGCAGTTTCGCGACGTTCCTCGTGCTCATCGCGGCGCTCTCGTGGATGTCGTCGTTGTCGGCGGTGAGGGGCTGAGCCTGCTTCGCTCCTCGCGCTGATCGCCGACGCCCGGACGCTCGCGCGGAACGCTGGGGCGTCGACCGGATCCACGCGCGTGGTGACGCCTCGGATCGCGTCAACGGAAATCTTGGCCGGCGCGTAGGGTTCCGTGCCTACTCTGATCTCTGCCGTCTCCTCCAGCGCGCGTCGCTTGGGTCGCGTGCTGTTCATGGCCCGTCGCGGGTCGCTCCTGCTGCTGGGAACGGCTGCGCTCGCCGGCGCGCAGAACGCGCCGTCCACGACCAGCGGCGTGCCCACCGCCCGCGCCGTCCGCACCGACGCGCCGATCGACCTCGACGGCCGCAACGCCGATGCGGTCTGGCGCCTCGCGCCGGTCTCGGACGAGTTCTTCCAGTTCGTCCCGCGCGAAGCGGGCCCGGCGCGGTTCCGGACCGCGTTCCAGGTCGCCTACGACGACCGCACGCTCTATGTGTATGTCCGCGCCTACGACCCGAGCCCCGATTCGCTGGTCGCACTCCTCTCGCGCCGCGACGTGCGCACGCCGTCCGAGTGGATCAAGGTCGTGATCGACGGCTTCCACGACCGCCGCAGCGCTCTGCAGTTCATGGTGAACCCCGCGGGCGTGAAGCGCGACGCCACCGTGTTCTCGGACGTGAATGAGGACAACGCGTGGGACGGCGTCTGGGATGTGGCGGTGCAGGTGGACTCGCTCGGCTGGAGCGCGGAGTTCGCGATCCCCTTCAGCCAGATGCGGTTCACGCCCAAGGACTCACACGTGTTCGGATTTGGCGTGTGGCGCGACATCGCACGCTACGCCGAGCGTGATGCGTGGCCGGCGTACCGGCCGTCGCGGCAGACCTTCGCCTCGCAGCTGGGCGATCTCGTCGGCGTCGAGGGCATCGGCCGCAACCGGCGACTCGAGGTGCTGCCGTACGTGGTCACGAAGAACGTCACGGAGCCGCGCCCGGGTGGATGGGCGCACCCGCAGCAGCAGAGCGCCGGGCTCGATCTCAAGGCGGGCCTCACGAGCAACATCACCCTCGACGCCACGATCAATCCCGATTTCGGGCAGGTGGAAGCGGACCCCGCGGTGCTCAACCTGAGCGCGTTCGAAGTGCGCTTCGACGAGCGCCGCCCCTTCTTCCAGGAGGGCGGCAATCTCTTTCGGTGCAGCGGCCCGTGCGAAGGGATCTTCTACACGCGGCGCGTTGGCCGCGCCCCGCAGCTGAGCACGGCGCCCACGGATCCCAAGTTCAGCACCATCGAAGCGGCCGCCAAGCTGACGGGTCGGCTCGAGAACGGTGCGCAGTTCGGCTTCGTGGCCGTCTCGTCGGCCCGCGAGGTGGGCGCTTCGGGCCAGACGATCGAACCCCAGACCACCACGCTCGTCGGCCGCTTCGTCCAGGACTTCCGTGCGGGCCGCTCGCAGCTGGGGACCATGGTGACGAGCCTGGTGCGCGACCTGGATGACGACACGGAAGCATTTCTGCGGAAGGATGCGTACACGGTGCTCTTTCAGGGCTATCACCGCTTCGCCGACTCGTGGGAGGTCTCCGGGTACTCGGGGCGCAGCACGGCGCGGGGCAGCACCGCCGCGATCGCGCGGACGCAGCGGTCGAGCGTGCACTACAATCAGCGGCCGGACCACGAGGTGGCGTACGACTCGACGCGCACCAGCATGAGCGGCGGTGTCCATTCCCTCTCGCTCCGCCGGTACGCTGGGCAGGTGCGCTGGGAGACGACCACGCGCTACGCAGAGCCGTCCACCGAACTGAATGATCTCGGCTTTGTGGTCCTCGTGAATGACATGATGCTGCGAAACCAGCTGGTGCTCACCACGGTGCGCCCCCGGGACTGGTATCGACGCGTCACGGGGGTGCTCTCGAGTGAGAGCCATTGGACCACCGGCGGACTCCCGGTCGGTCTGCAGGGGCAGATCCACTCGTCGGCGGAGTTCGCGAACTTCTGGAGCAGTTCCCTCACGTACACCGCCTCGCAGCTTGGCGCGACGCACTGCGTCTCGTGCACGCGCGGGGGGCCCGCGCTGCGCAGTTCGCCAAATCACCGCCTGGGCCTCACGCTCAACGGTGACGGACGAAAGGCGCTGTTGCCGGAGTTCGACGTGACGTTCAGCCGCGCGGACGAAGGGCGCAGCTGGTTCCGCGAGTTCGACGCGGGCGCCACGGCGCGGATCGGTACGCGCACCTCGGTCAGCCTGTCCGGCGGGATCGAGCAGCGCGTCAACGACGCGCAGTGGGTCGCGAACTATGGGGCCTTCTTGTCGGATACGATCCACTACACGGTCGCGCGCCTGCGGCAGAACACGTTCGACCTCACCGCGCGCGCGAACGTCACGCTGAGTCCGACCCTCAGCTTGCAGCTCTACGCACAGCCGTTCGTGTCCAGCGGCACCTACAGCAACTGGCGTGAGGTCGCGGATGCGCGCGCCGAGGCGTACGCCGACCGCTACGCGGTCTATGACAGCACGGCAACTCCGCCCGGATTCAATGCCAAGCAGTTCAATTCGAATCTCGTGCTGCGGTGGGAGTATCTCCCGGGCTCCGTGCTGTTCCTGGTCTGGCAGCAGGGGCGCGCCGACGGCCGCAATCCCGGCTCCTTCCAGGCCGGGCGCGATCTGGGAGACCTCTTCCGCACGCATCCGAACAACACGCTGCTGCTGAAGCTGAGCTACTGGTTCAACCCGTAGCGCCGACGCAGGCCGTTGCGCGCGGGTTCCGCGGCGCCGTCGGGTTCAAATGGTGCGCTTGGTCACACGGCCCGTCGGCGGACTCCGTTGCCCGCGCGATCGGCGTGTCGTCCGAAGAACACGGGGCGGGGTATGTCCCGCGTCCGCGATCGTAACCCTTCCACTCAAGCCCGAGGCATCTTCGATGCTGACACGTCTCCTCGCTGTTGCCGGCCTGACCGCCGCGCTTGCTGCGCCGCTTCACGCCCAGATCCCGCTGCTCGACATCCGGCTCGGCGCCCAGGCCGTTTCGCCGACCGGTGATCTGGCTGACACCTACGATGCGGGGTTCGGCGCGTATGGCCGCGTGGGCGTGCCGCTGGGCCTCGTGAAGGTCATGGGGTCCGTGACCTGGAACCGCTTCGCCGCCGCCAGCCCGCTCGTCGAAGATCAGGACGAGATCACGATCCAGGTGGGACCGCACTTCTCGCTGTTGCCGATGATGGACCTCGGCCTCGAGTTGGTGCAGTTCACCGACGCCAGTGAGACCGGGTTCTCTCCGAACATCTCCGTCGGTCTTCTCAACTTTGAGGTGACCGCGGCGTACCACACGACGTTCAAGAGCCCCCAGGCGAACTGGATCTCCATCGGCGCCGGTATCCGCTTCTAGGGTCCGCGGCGATGCCAGAGGGGCACCGGGCGAACCGCCCGGTGCCCCTCTGCGCGTTCGGCCGCCCGCAACGCCGTTCACCCTTCCTCTCCCCTCGCCCCGCTTCCATCTTTAGGCCATGTCCCGCCCCATTCGCGTACTCGTCGCCAAGCCCGGTCTCGATGGCCACGATCGTGGTGCCAAGGTCGTCGCGGCAGCGCTCCGTGACGCCGGCATGGAGGTCATCTATACCGGACTGCACCAGACGCCGGAGATGATCGCGTCCGCGGCCGTGCAAGAGGACGTGGATGTCGTCGGACTGAGCATCCTGAGCGGCGCGCACATGACGCTCTTTCCGCGTGTGCACGCGCTGTTGCGTGAGCAGGGCCGCGACGACGTGCTGATCACCGGCGGCGGGATCATCCCCAAGGAGGACATGGCCGCCCTCGAACAGCAGGGGATCGGCAAGCTCTTTGGTCCGGGCACGTCCACCGGAGATCTCGTGGAGTACATCAAGACCTGGTTCGCTGCGCGGCAGTCGCAGGAAGCGTGAGCCGGACCGCGAACGTCGGCGGCCGGGACGCGGCGGCCAGCGCACACGCCAGTCGCCTTCGCATCCTCGCCGACGAGTGCCGGGCCCTCGAAGCCAAGCTGCGGGAGGCGGGCGGCGCCCAGCGCATTGCCAAGCAGCACGCCCAAGGGAAGCTCACCGCGCGCGAACGCGTCGCGGGGCTGCAGGACCCGGGCTCGCAGTTCCTCGAGTTCGGATTGCTCGTGGCGCACGACCAGTATGACGGCGAGGCTCCCGCCGCTGGCGTGATCACTGGCATCGTCCAGATCCACGGCCGCGAATGCGTGGTCGTGGCCAACGACGCCACCGTGAAGGCCGGTTCCTGGTGGCCCGAGACGATCCCCAAGATCCTGCGCGCGCAGGAGTGCGCGATGCGCTGCCGGATCCCGATCATCTATCTGGTGGACTCGGCAGGCGTGAACCTGCCGTATCAGGGCGGCGTGTTCCCCGGGCAGTACGGCGCGGCGCGCATCTTCTACTACAACTCGCTGATGCGCCGCTACCTGCGCATCCCGCAGATCGCCGCCGTCATGGGGCAGTGCGTCGCAGGCGGCGCATACCTGCCGGCACTCTCCGACGTGATCTTGATGGTGAAGGGCACGTCGTTCATGGGACTTGGCGGGCCGAATCTCGTCAAAGGCGCGACGGGGCAGGTGGTCGACGCCGAGACCCTGGGGGGCGCGTCCATGCACACCCAGGTGAGCGGTGTGGCCCACTACGCCGCCGAGAACGACGCGGAATGTCTGCGCATGGTGCGCGCGCAGGTGGAGCGCCTGGCACCGCCGCCGCGTGTGGCGCCGCACGATCCGTCCCGGCGCGCGGGGGCCGAGGCCGCCACGCTGTATGACGTGCTGCCGAGCGATCATCGCATGTCGTACGACACCCACGCCATGCTGCGCGCCCTGCTGGATGACGGGTCGCTCGAGGAGTTCCAGCCGGCGTTGGCCAAGGAGATGCTCTGCGGCGACGCGCGGATCGAGGGGATCCCCGTGGGCGTGATCGCCAACGCGCGCGGACTCATCAAGGGGCGCGCTGGAGAGCCGCCGCGCTTCGGCGGCATCATCTACGCCGAGAGCGCCGAGAAGGTGGCCTTCTTCATCGACCGGTGCGACCGCCAAGGCATCCCGCTCCTCTTCATTCAGGACGTCTCGGGCTTCATGGTCGGCGTCGAAGCGGAGACCGAGGGGATCATTCGGGCGGGCGCCCGGTGGGTGGAGGCGATGGCCACCGCCACCGTGCCGAAGATCGTGCTCACGGTGAATCACGCGAGCGGCGCCGGCTACTACGCCATGGCAGGCCAAGGGTTCGATCCGGACTTCATTCTTTCGTGGCCGACGGGACGCATGGCGGTGATGGAAGGCGAGTCGGCGGTGGCGGCGGTGCACGGCCCGGCCATCGAGGCCGCCAAGCGCGCCGGCGGGGATCCGAGCCGCGAGGTCCAGGCGTCGATGGCCGAGATGCGCGACGACTACGAAGCACAGCTGGACGCGCGCTATGCCGGCGCGCGCGGCTACATCGACGCCATCGTGTATCCCGAGGAGACCCGCGCAACGCTCGCCCTGGCGTTGCGTGCGGCGTGGCAGAACCCCGGGCCGCACTTCGGGCCCTACGTGATCCCTTCGCTGACCGGCGCGGCGCGCTGAGGTGGCGGTGAGCGACCCGGTGCTGCTGTACGGCGCGACTGGCTACACCGGCCAGCTCGTGCTCGAGCAGATGCTCGCGCAAGGCATGCGTCCGGTGCTCTCCGGGCGTTCGTCCGGAGCACTCGCGGGCCTGGCGGCGCCGCGCGGACTCGAGGTGCGAGTGGCGGCCCTCGACGACGCTCCCGCGCTCGACGCCGCGCTGCGCGGGATGCGTGCGGTGCTGCACTGCGCGGGCCCGTTCTCGCGCACGGCGGCGCCCATGGCCCACGCGTGTCTCCGGAACGGCGTGCACTACCTGGACATCACGGGGGAGATCGCCGTGTTCGAGGCGCTGCACGCGCTCGACGCCCGCGCGCGCGCGGCCGGGATCGCGTTGCTCCCCGGCGTGGGGTTCGACGTGGTCCCATCGGATTGCCTGGCCGCGCATCTCAAGCGGCGGCTGCCCACGGCGACGGAGCTCACGTTGGCATTCGCGCCCGGCACGGGGCCGTCGCACGGCACGGCGACCACGGCGATCGAGAACATCGCGCAGGGCGGGGCCGTGCGGCGCAACGGCGTCATCACCCGCGTGCCGACGGCGTGGCGCACGCGCACCTTCGATTTCGCGGACCGGGCACGGCACGCCATGACCATTCCGTGGGGGGATGTCTCCACGGCGTATCGCAGCACGGGCATCCCGGATATCTCGGTCTACCTCGCGATCCGGAGCCAGCAGGTGCGGCTCCTGCGACTCGCGCGCCCGTTCCTCGGGCTGCTCGGCACCGCCTTCGCCCAGCGGCTGCTCAAGTCGCGCATCCGCGCACGCGCCGCAGGTCCGAGCGCGGCCCTGCGCCAGCACGCGAGAAGTCAGTTCTGGGGCGAGGTGCGGGAACCCAGCGGCCGCGCGGTGCGTTCAAGACTTGTGGCTCCGGACGGGTACACCCTCACCGCATTGACCGCCGTCGCGGCCGTGCGTCGCGTGCTCGCCGGAGGCGTGCCCGCCGGTTTCCAAACGCCCGCGATGGCCTTTGGGCCGGATTTCATCCTCGAGTTCCCGCTCGTGCAACGGGAGGACATCGCGTGACGCCGCTCGGCATCGCCAAGACGGCGCTCGTCATCGTCGGGATGCTGATCTTTCTGGTCGGCATCCGCACGGCCAACGAGTATCTTCGTTGGATCGGCATCGCATGTGTTGCGATCGCCTGGCTGCTGCGGTTCGCGAAGCCCGCGAACGCGTCTGCTTCGACCACTCATCCCTCATCGGAGGATCCACCATGAAGCTTCACCTGACCCTCGGCGCGCTCCTGCTGTCGGCCGGCGCGCTCGGCGCCCAGAACGCGGACCCTGACATTGCCGCCCGTCCGGCGGCGGCGCCCGCACCCGCTGGCTGGCAGGTGCGACTCGACCGCGCCAACGCAGATCGGGCGGGGATCGCGTTCTCCACGATGGGGAACGGCATGCATGTGACCAGCGGTCCGGCGGCGATCTTCTGGAACCCCGCGAACACGATGACCGGAACGTTCACGGCCGAGGTCGCGTTCGCGCAGACCAAGGCGCCGGCGCACGCGGAAGCCTACGGGTTGATCTGGGGCGGCAAGAACCTCAGCACCGACACGCAGGAATACCTCTACTTCGTCATCCGCAAGGACGGGAAGTACCTCGTCAGGCATCGCGCGGGCGCGGCCACGCACGACGTGACGCCCTGGACCGAGCATGCGGCGATCGTCAAAGAGAGTGCGGATGGCAAGCAGACCAACACGCTGCGGATCGAAGTGACCGCGACGTCGACCAAGCTCTATGCCAACGGGCAGCTTCTGCAGGAGATCCCGCGCACGGGGATGACGGCCGGCACCGATGGCGTCGTCGGGCTGCGCGTGAACCACAACCTCGATCTGCACATCGCGGGCTTCACGGTCCGTCGGTAGCTCCCGCACTCGTGCGCTGCTGCGAGCGCAGCAGCGCACGAGACGGGGCTAGAAGTCGCCGCTCGTGATCTGATGGCCGCGCTTCACGTCGGTCGCGCCTGCGCGCGCGCCCAGGCCTACGGCGAGTCCGAAGGAGATCGCGGTCCCGGTGCCCACGAGGGGCAGGAGCGTGACGAGCGGCCACGCGATCAGCGTGGCGCCGACCGCCGCGACAATGGCGGCGCCGCTGGTCAGCGCGCCCTCCACGTACCGAAGGCGCTCGCGGACGAACCGACGCGCGGTCCCGTAGCCGAACCAGGCCGCACCGAGTGTGAGAACGAGCGAGATGAATCCGAACATAGAGTGCCTCCGTTGACCTGACCTACGGCCACACGCCCGTTCGGGTTTCGCGGAGGTATCTTTCTCCCCGCAGGACTTCCCCCACGCGTTACCGGCCATGGCTGCTGCGATCGACCCCAGAGTGCTCGTGCTCGAGAAGGAGCTCACCCGCGTACGCGGGGAGTTCGAGCGCGCCTTTGCCGCCATTCCCGCCGATCGCGTGCACCACTCGCCGGCGGACGGCGTTTGGACTCCGGCACAGCTCCTCTGGCACCTCGCGAAGACCGAGCGCGGCGTGGCGCGTCTCTTGGAGCGGCTCGACGCGGCGCTCGGGCCAATGGACACGGTGCCTCCGGGCCCGGCCGTGCGCGATGTGCTCAAGCTGCTCGACCAGTACGGGTTCAAGGACCGCTCCCGAAAGCTCAACGCGCCGGAGGGACTGCGGCCGCCGTCGACGGTCGACGTGATCGCAGAGAAGGGCCGCCTTGCGGATGGCCGCCAGCAGTTGTTCGACATCGCGCGGGTCTCAGGGCCTCGCCTCGCGCTGCTGCGCTACGACCACCCATTCTTCGGCGCCTTCGACGGGTTCCAATGGGTGCTGATGGTTGCGCGCCACGAGGAGCGGCACATCCTTCAGCTCCACGAGACGCTCGCGGCCGCGACGTGAGTCGAGCGCGCGTGTGGTGACGAAGACGACGATCCCCGAGCTGCTGGCCCCGGCGGGTTCCCTCGACGCCGTGCGCGCCGCCGTGGCGAATGGTGCGAACGCGGTCTATTGCGGCGCTTCCAAGTTCAACGCCCGCGACGACGGCGCGCAGCTGACGCTCGACGAACTCGAGCAGGCTTGCGACATTGCGCACGAGCGCGGTGCGCGGATCTACCTCACGCTCAATATCCTGATCAAGCCCGCCGAGATGGCGGAGGCCCTCGCGTACCTTGGCGAGTGCATCGACCGGGGGGTGGACGCCGCGATCGTGCAGGATGTCGGGCTCATCCGCTGCATCCAGCAGGTCTATCCCGACTTCGAGATCCACGGATCCACGCAGCTCACCGTCCACGACGCTGCGGGAGCGCGGGTGATGGAGCGGCTCGGGATCGACCGCGTGGTCCTGGCGCGCGAGAATACGCTCGACGACATCCGGGCGATCCGCGCGGCGGTGCCGCGCCTCGGGCTTGAGTCGTTCGTGCACGGCGCGCTCTGCATTGCGTATTCCGGGCAGTGCTACATGTCGGGGATGATCTCGGAGCGGAGCGCGAACCGCGGCTCCTGCGCCCAGTCGTGCCGCAAGGACTATGTGCTCCGCGACGCAGCCGACGGCGCCGAGCTTGACCGCGGCTACCTCATCTCGGCCAAGGACCTCGGCGCCTGGGAGCACCTCGCGGAGATCGCCGCTGCTGGCATCGGTTGCCTCAAGATCGAGGGGCGCAAGAAGAAGCCGGAGTTCGTCGCCACGGTCACCAAGGGTTACCGCGAGTTCTTGGGACGCGTGGAGCAGGGCACCTTCGAGGCACCGAGCTTCGAGGAAGTGCAGCCGCTGGTGCAGATCTTCTCGCGCGGCTTCACGGGCGGGATGTACGGCGGACGCGAGGGCCGTGGCTACATCACGCGCACCCAGCCGGACAATCGCGGCCTCGAGCTCGGCGTCGTGACGGCGTTCCAGAACGGTGAGGTGATCGTGGAGGTTCGCGCGCCGATCGCCGAGCGCGACGGCCTCGGGTTCGAGCCCCCGGAGGGCGGTCACCTGGAGAGCGTAGGCTTCTCCGCCGGCCCGGTGCGCACCATCCGCGTGCAGCAGGGCGTCTACACGCAGGCCATCAAGGCGCGCAAGACCGTGCCCGTGGGGTGGCGCGTCGTGCGCAGCGCGCAGGTGGCGCTGCTGGAGGACGCGCGCGCGTCATTCGCCGGCGTGACGCGAGCGCCGCGGCGTCGCGTACGTGTGGCGGTGCGGTGCTTCGGTGCAGCGGGTGCACCGCTCAAAGCGGTCTTCCGAGCGGGCGCGGACGAGGTGACGGTACGCAGTCAGGTGGCGTTGGCCCCGGCCGCGAAGCGCGCGCTCGACGTGAAACAGCTGCGCGAACAGCTCGGCCGGCTCGGCGAAAGCTCGTTCGCGCTGGGCGATCTGGACGCGAGCGGTGTGGGCGACGGGTTGTTCTTGCCCGTGAGTGAGTTGAACCGCATGCGTCAGGAGGCCGTCGGGGCGCTGGAGGACGCGCTGGCGCTGCACCGGACACTGGAGCGCGAGATCCGTGGCGCGACCATTGCGTCGGTGGTGGAGCGGGGATCCGTGACCGCCCCGATCGTGAGCGATGCGGCGCGTGCGCCCGTACTCGCTGCCGAGGTGTGGAGACTCGAGGATGCGGCTGCGGCGCTCGAGGCTGGCGCGGACGAGATCGTCTTCGACCCGTTCCTCCGGCATCCGTTCGTCCCGGTGACGCGCGTGGCGGCGTTCGCGGCGGAGGCCGCGGCGCGCGGACGCGTCTTCCGGCTGCGGCTGCCGACGATCGTGCGTCCGGAGGAGCAGAAGAAGATCGAGAAGTGGGTGGCGATGGGCACGCCGCTCCTCACCGGGCACCTGGGACACCTGGCGGAGTTCGCCGCGGCTGGCCGCGACGTGCGTGCGGACTACGCGGTGAACTGCTTCAACACGTTCACGGCGGCAGCACTCTTCGCGCTGGGCGCGTCGGGCGTCACGCCGAGCGTGGAGTTGACCACGGAGGAGATCGGCGCGGTGACCGCCCCGTGGCAGGGCGTCGGCTTCGAGGTCGTGCTCTATGGTCGCCCCGAAGGGATGACGTTGGAGCACTGCGTGTTGAGCGCTGCCTTCGATCGCACGCCCACGCACTGCCGCGATCTCTGCACGCGGACGCACACCGATGTGCGCCTCTCGGATCCCGCAGGCTACGAGTTCCCGGTGGCGACGGACTACGCGTGCCGCAATCGATTGTTGCACTCGCGGCCCGTGGAAGGCAGCGAGTTCGCGCCGCGGCTCTGGGCGCAGGGCATTCGCCGCTTCCGTCTGCTGTTCAACGTGCCTGACGACGACGTGGGCGCGGTGGTCGCGGCGTATCGGGCGCTGGTGAACTCACTCGCCGCCGGCGCGCCACCGTCCACGCGGCCGCGTGAGGTCGTGGGCCCGCTCTTCACCCGCGGACACTTTGCGCGCGCGGTCTGACGAGGTGCGGTCGGCGTGAGGGCTGTATCGACGTGTAGGCCGGGCTCAAGCCGCGGAAGGCGCTGAGTGGTCGATCGATTCGCGGATGGTGCGCGCGAGCTCGTCCACGCTGAAGGGTTTGGACAAGAGGCGCCCGCCGGGCGGCATCGAGGCTCCCCAGTCGAGCGCCTTCTCGCTGTAGCCTGAGATGAAGACGACCGGCGTGCTCGGTCGACGCTCGCGGATGCGGCTCACCGCCTCGGCCCCACCAAGTCCCGGCATCATGAGATCGCTGAGCACGAGCGCGATCGGGCCTTCGTAGGCCGCGGCCTTGGCCACCCCATCCAATCCATCGGTGGCGGGGATGACCGCATAGCCGAGTTTGGCGAGCAGCTTCTCGGTCACCTCGCGTACGCTGAGCTCGTCCTCGATCAAGAGGATCGTCTCGCCGGCCCGGGCGCGCGCGAGGCGTACGGCGGGAGCGCCTTCCACGGGCCGCGTTTCGCCCTCGAGCACGCGCGGGAAGAAGAGCGAGAAGCTCGTGCCCACGCTGACCTCCGAATGGACGCGGATCTGCCCGCCCGCTTGCCGTACGGCGCCGTACACCGTCGCCAGCCCCAATCCCGTTCCGCTGTCGCCCTTGGTGGTGAAGAAGGGTTCGAAGATCTGCCCAAGGACCGACTCCTCGATCCCGGATCCCGTGTCCCGGACGTCCAGCCGCACCCAGTCGCCGGCCGGGACGCCAAGATGCGAGGAACTCTCCTCGGCAATGGTGAGGTTCTCGCCCGTGATCGTCACCACGCCTCCGGCGGGCATCGCGTCCCGAGCGTTCACCACGAGGTTCACGAGCATCTGCTCGAGCGCCAACGGGTCCACGCGGACCGACCAGAGATCCTCGGGTACCGCGAGTTCCAGCTGGACGTGTTCTCCGATCAGTCGCCGCAGCAGGCGCTCCAACTCGATCACCTGGGGGCGCAGCGCGATGATCCGCGGCTCGATCATCTGGCGCCGCGCGAAGGCGAGCAGACGACGCGTCAGCTCGGCGCCACGCTGCACCGCGTGCTCGATCTCGTCCAAGTGTTCGGTCACGGGCGCGGTGGATGTGTGCGAGCGGATCAGCGAGAGATTGCCGACGACCGCGGTCAGCAAATTGTTGAAGTCGTGCGCGACGCCGCCGGCCAGCCGTCCCACGCTTTCCAGTCGGCGCGCCGCCACCAGTTCGCCTTCGAGTCGCCGCCGCTCCCGCACGTCGCGCGCGGACACGATCAAGCGCGGGGAGCCGTCGGCCTCGGTATAGGGTTGGGAGACGGCTTCGAGGGCGACGAAGCTCCCATGCGCGTCGCGCGCGCGGAACGGCACCGTGGTCGGCACCGAGGCGTCGCGCGCAAAGGACTTCTGCATCGCGCTGCGCAGCGCGTCCACGTCCTCTGGATGCACGAACGCGAACGCGTCTTGCCCCACCACCTGCTCCGGCTTCAGTCCCAGCAGCCGGTGCAGCGACGGGCTGGCGTAGTCCACGGTCCCGTCCGGCGCGATCTGGAAGATGATGTCGCTCGAGTTCTCGATCAGCTGCTGGAACCACCGTTCGCGCGTCACCAGCGCCGAGCGCAGGCGGTGTTCCTCGGTGGCATCGTGTGCGACGAGCAGCACGCCGACGACCTCACCGTTTCGGCGCACGGGGGTCACCCGGATGCCGAATGGCGTGGGCGGGTCACCCGGCCGAAGCACGAACGGTTCCACTCGCGTCTGCGACTCTCCGCACATGGCGCGCGAGAACGCGTCGCGCCAGAAGTCCGACGCCTGCAATCCCATGAGCTCATCCACCGGGAGTCCGGGCTTGGCGTCGACGCCGCGCACCCGTTTGAGCGTTTCCGCGAAGCGATCGTTGAACGCCACGAGGCGGCCCTTCGGATCCACGACGAGGACGGGGTCTCCGCTCGACGCCAGCGCCGACGCCAGGATCGCCTCGGAGGCGGTCGCCGTGTTCTCGGCCCGCAGCCGCGCCTCGGTCTCGTCGACAGCGCGCGCCCGCTCGACCTCGAGCAGCATCACGGCGCCGCCCGTCGCCATTCCGACCAAGAGAGGGATCCCGCCGAAGGTCAGGAACTGCGCGAGGATCGGGCTCGGCCCAAGCAAGTGCGAGAGCGGCTCGATCGTGCGCAGCACGCCGTACGCGATCATCACGCCGCCCAGCAGGCGGCGACCCAGCGGGCTGCCGCTCGCCGGGCTCCGCAGGATCATCCATCCGGCGGCCTTGTACGCGAGTCCCCAAGCGAGGGCGAGCAGCGTGACACGGATCAGATACTGCTCCATGGCGACGGCGCGATCCGCCGCCGGCGGCAGCAACACGAGCGCCGTGGCAGAGAGGAGCAGCGCGCCCACGGCCCAGACGCGCCACCGGGCGCGCGGCGCGTCCGGTGCGCACAGGAGGCGCGCGCCTTCCTCGACGGACCACAGGTGCCACCACGCGGCAAGGATCGCGGCGGCGCCAAGCGGCGCGCGAAGGAACGCGTACCCGGGAAGGTTCGACGCGAGCAGCGCCGCCCCCGAGGCCACCGCGTAGATCGCGTACGCCGTCCACTGCCGCTGCCACATCCGCACGTAGGCGCGTGGGTAGCTGGCCGAGAGCATCCAGAGGCTCAGCGCGAACCCCGTGGCGATGATCGCCATGATGCCAGCGGCAGAGACGTACAGGGGAATGCGCGTCATCGGGCGGGGAGGGGGACCGGCGGAGCTTAGCCGCTTCGCCGGATTCGCGCGAGCAGGCGCGGGAATGCCGTGACGGCAATTGAGCGCGCGTGATGCCGGGCCCAGCGCGCACGATGATATCCTTCGGGGTGCCTTCGCCAGAGCTCGCCGAGCACCCTCGCATGGCCGCGGCCCGCGCCCTGCTGCACGACCGATTCGGTTTCGCCGAGTTTCGGGCCGGACAGCAGCGCGCGGTCAATGCCATTCTGCACGGCCGCGACACCCTGGTGATCCTGCCGACGGGTGGCGGCAAGTCGCTCTGCTATCAGGTGCCCGCGTTGGTGCAGGACGGCCTCACGGTGGTGATCTCGCCGCTGATCTCCCTGATGAAGGATCAGGTGGACGCGCTGACGGCGCGCGGACTGCCCGCCACCTTCCTCAACAGCACCCTGTCCGCGGCGGAACAGAGCGCCCGGATGGCACGCGTGCAGCAGGGCGAGATCAAGCTGCTCTATCTCGCCCCCGAGCGGTTCGACCTTGGCACCACGGCCGAGCGCCTCAAGGCGGTGGGGGTGACGCTCCTCGCGGTGGACGAAGCCCACTGCATCAGCGAATGGGGCCACGATTTTCGGCCGAGCTACCTGCGGGTGAAGGAGGTGCGCCAGCGCCTCGGTGCGCCGCCGACGGTGGCGCTCACCGCGACGGCGACGCCGGAGGTCCGCGAGGACATCGCGCGGCAACTCGCACTCGACGATCCCGAGGTGGTGATCACCGGATTCGACCGGACCAACCTCTCGTACCACGTGATCCCGGCCAAGAACGACGCCACCAAGGACGCGACGCTGATCGCGCTCCTCAAGGCGCAGACCGACGGCGTGGCGATCGTCTACGCGAGTACGCGCAAGACCGTCGAGCGGATCGCCGCCGTGCTCACCAAGTCCAAGGTGCCTGCCATGGCATACCACGCCGGACTCGACGACGCCCATCGGGCGGAAGTGCAGGAAGGGTTCATGAGCGAGCAGGCACGCGTGATCGTGGCCACCAACGCGTTCGGCATGGGGATCGACAAGCCGAACGTGCGCCTCGTGGTGCACCACGCGATGCCGGGGACGCTCGAGGCCTACTATCAGGAGGCGGGGCGAGGCGGGCGCGACCGCCTCCCGGCGACCGCGATCCTCTTGCACGCGTTTCCGGACCGGTTCACGCACGAGTTCTTCATCAATGGGGCCCTCCCGTCGCGCCCGACGGTGGAGGCGGTGTATGCGGCGTGCTGCCGACTCGCCGATGACGAGGGGCTCGTGTCGGTCGGTGCCGCCGCGATCGCCGCCACGGCGAAGGGCAAGGTGAGCGATCGCGAGGCAGAGTCCGCGCTCCGTATCCTCGGACGCGGTCAGGCGCTCGCGGTGGCGGATGCCTCGCGCGCCAAGGCCACGGTGCGGCTGCTGGCCACCCCGGAACGCCTCAAGGAGGAACTGACCGAAGCGGAGCACGGCCTCGAGCTGGCGCTGCTTCGCTCGTTGTGGAAACGCGCGCGGGGCGGCTTGCACGCGGGGATCGTGGCCGACCTCGACGCGCTGCCGCCGGGAGTCGGTGGGGCGCAGGGAGCGACCGTTCTGCTCGACGCGCTGCAGGCCCGCCAGATCCTCGTGTGGCGTCGACTCGGCGAGGGCATCACGATGCGCGATGCCACGCGGCCGATCTCCGACTGGCCGATCGACTGGGACGGGCTGGAGCGTCGGCGGCGCGGCGAACTCCGCAAGCTCGAGATGATGCAGAAGTACGCGTACACAGATGCCTGCCGCCGCGCTTTCGTGCTGCGGTACTTTGGAGATCCCGCGGCGCGGCCGAAGTGCGACAACTGCGATCGGTGTCTCGGGATCGTTCATGCGGTGCCGGAGGTCGACCGGATCAAGGGCAAGCCGAACAAGCGGGTGCGGGGGGCGCCGGGGTCGTCGGCGCAGCGCGGAAAGGTCGCGGGCTCCACGGACGCCCCGCTCACGCGGGACGAATCAGAGTGCGTGGATCAGCTCCGCGCCTTGCGCTCTCGTCTCGCCAAGGATGAGGAGGTGCCTGCGTACGTGATCTTCCCGGACCGTGCGCTGCGTGAGATCGCGCGCGCCAGGCCACGGTCACTCGAGGCGCTCGCGGGGGTGCACGGCGTGGGCCCCGCCCGACTCGACCGCTACGGCCGTGCGGTGCTCGACGTGCTCTCAGCGCTCGACTGAGCGCGCGGCACCGGCGGTGCGCGCCCTCGACGCGCGCTGGGTCAGTTGCCCTCGCGCTGACACTCGTCGAGGATCTCGCGCTTGAACTTTCGCGCATCCTCGAGCACGGGCCAGAGTTCGTCGAGGTAGCGCTTGGACTCCGCCAGCTTCCGCTCGTCCTGTCCCGGGAGCGGCGTGGTCCAGATCGCGTCGATCGCCGCGCGCTGCGCCTGGAAGTGCGCGACGGTCGGCGCCCACTGTTCGGCGGTGCGGCACGGTCCGCGGTGCCGGCGTTGCCGCGTGGAGGTCAGGCCGAGGAACGTGTTCGGCCGCGCATACGTCGCGTTCACCGCGCCCGTCCAGTCGAAGTCGTAGGCCACCGGGCGAAACAGGAGATCCTTCTGGCGGAACATGGCAATGTTGTGCAATCCGGCCACGGACCAGTCGGTGTTCGCGATCCAGTACTGGAAGAGCGAGATCCGGTCGATCGCCTCGGGCGGGATATGCTCCCAAGTGACCCCGGCGGTCTCCACGCTCTCGAGGTCGTGCTCGTCCGCGACCTCGTCGGCGGTCTCGAGGAAGAACGCCATCACCTCCACGGGCCGCATGCGGCTCGCGGAATCGACGTACGTCACCTTGACCAGACGCGTCCGGTGGTGCACCGGGTCGATCAGTTCGTAGGTCTTGTAGAGCTGGTATTCGGTGTAGATGAACTGCTGATAGTTCGCGGAGTTCGCACGGCAGGGCGTGACGAGCTTGACGCGGGGATTGCCTCGCAGGACCGAGCTGTCGCGCACGGCGCGCTCCGCCCGAACGAAGAGTGGCGGGAACGTGCAGTTCTGCGACTGTCGGCGAAAATGCCCGCGTGCCCGCAGCTCCACGGGGATCGCCCGTTCGGCGCCGCTGGCGTCCACATACTTCATTTCCGCGCCGAACCACTGGAGCCGTGTGGAGTCCCGCTCCCTGAGCAGGTCACGCAGGTTGGTCGTGAGCGTCACCGTGATCGGATCGTTCGTGGCGAAGAGCGCCTGCGCCGGCAGCGCGGCGCCCCAGGTCAGTGCCAGCACGAGCAGCAGCGTCCAGCGGCGCATCATCGGATCTCCACACCGCGCAGCGGCGAGTTGGGAAGGGCACCGAGTTCGTCGGAGACGACCCCGGGCGTGACCGTCGGCGCCAACGTGACGCCGTACTCGAGCACGCGAATGTCATTCTCCTTGATGGTCCCGAGGAACTTCCATTCGCTGAACAGCGCGGTGAAGTGCGGTTCGCAGAGTCCCCGCGCCTCATCCACGTCCGGCGCCTTGATCCGCAGCATCCGGTCGTACTGCGGACGATCCTCCTCGGTGTCGTCGGCGTCCGGGTCGTTGCGCATGCGGCGGCGCCACGCGCGGTCGGCCAGCGCTTCGAGCTGCTCCGGCGACATGGCCTTGAGGACCTCGTCGTCCATCTTGGCCAGGAACATCCCGGTGCGGTTCGCCGTGGCGAGGGCGCGCTCCAGCTTCCGCTCCGCCTCCTTGCCTTCGAGCGCGACCGGCCGGCCGAAGTCGGTCCACCAGAGGAAGAGCATGAGGACGTTGAATCCGATCGAGATCACCCACGACACGGACGGGGCCACGGCGGCCGCCATGCCGATCCCGATCACGACGAAGATCCCAGCGGCGTCCTTGCTGTCATCGAGCGACGTCCGAAAGCGCACGGCGGCCACGATCCCGCCCAGCGAGAAGGCCAGCGCGATCGAATGCTTGACGAGGACCACGATGCCCGCGGCGACCACCGGGAGGATCAAGTAGGTCTGCACGACCGACTGCTGGAAGCCCTTCTTGCGGCGGGTGAGCGTGTAGATCCACGCCACGGGAAGTGAGGTCGCAAAGGCGGTCAGCATCGCGATCGTCGCGGCGAGCGCGGTGGGCGTGGAGCCACTGCCGTCGAGGGTCGCCCCGACGCCGCCGACGAGGTCGCGCAGCGTCTCGCCGCCGATCGCCCCCCAGGTCGGGGGCGCATACTCGCGGAGGAGCCAGGCGAGGGTTCCAGCCAAGACGTAATAGACGAGCGTGCGCAGAACGAGATTGCGCCAGAGCGGATTGTCGGAGAGTGCGGACATACGCGGGGTCGAGGACGCCACCAGCCGAGGACGCCACGAAGGTCGCGCCACGCCCGGCGTTGGGCAACCCGCCCAGCACCCTTGGAGCGTGCCGAGGGGGTATCTTGCGTGAGTCCCACACCATCGACGAATGCCAAAGACCCGTCCGACACTCGTTGCGTTCCTCCTCGCCGTCCTCGCGGTCCCCGCATGCGGGCAGCGCCGCCCGACCGCGCCGGTCGCGCCGCCGCCGGCGATCCCCGCGGCGCTCCGCCCGACCTTGGTCGTGGTGCTCACCGTGGACCAGCTGCGGCCCGACTACCTGACGCGGTGGCGTGATCAGTTGAGCGGTGGGCTGCGACGCCTCGTGGATGAAGGCACGTTCTTCGTGGAGGGGGTGCACGACCACGCCGTCACGGAGACCGCGCCCGGGCACGCCGCCGTTCTCTCTGGGCGCTTTCCGTACAGCACGGGGATCGCGCAGAACTCGGCTGGCGTGAACACGCCCGACGCGCCGCTGGTGGGTTCGGCCGGGACCGGGGCATCGCCATTTCGGTTCCGTGGCACGACCCTGGTGGATTGGATGCGATCGGCCGATTCCGGGATCCGAGTCCTCTCGGTGTCTCGCAAGGATCGCGGTGCCATTCTGCCCATCGGGTCCGGCAAGTGGCCGGTGTACTGGTATGCGAACGCGACCGGCAAGTTCGTCACGAGCACCTGGTATGCGGACACACTTCCGACCTGGGTCCAGCGGTTCAATGCCGAGGATCTCGTCGTGCGACGCTATGGGGGGCGCGTCTGGGAGCTGCTGCTCGACTCCCTGCACTATCCCGAGCCCGATTCCGTGCCGCTCGAGAGCGGAGGGCAGGGGTTCACCTTCCCGCACGCGATCCCTCTGGACTCACTGGCCGCGCGCAACAGCATCATGGGGCAGCCGTGGATGGATGAACTGACGCTCGAGTTCGCCTGGCGCGGGGTGCGGGCGCTGAACCTCGGGGCCGGCCCGCAGACCGATCTGCTCGCGGTCTCGCTCAGCAGCACGGATGCCGTTGGCCACCGGTGGGGGCCGGATTCGCGAGAGCTGCACGATCAAGTGCTCCGCGTGGACCGCTTTCTTGGGGTCTTCTTCGATTCGCTGTTCGCCCTGCGCGGCCGCGAGAACGTCGCGATCGTGCTCACCTCCGACCACGGCGTCTCTCCGGTCGTCGGCGTGGCGTCGAGCTGGGGCGACAACTCCAAGGCGGTTCGGCTCCGGGACTCGGATTTTACCCCGGTCTTCGATCGCGTTTCACAGGCCGTCATTCGTTCGCAGATCCCCGCGGACGCCTTCACGTTCGACTTCCCGACGCTCAACGTGGACCGCAGCAAGGTCGGGACACGCACCCGCGAGTTGCGCACGGTCGCGCGGACCTTCGCCGCCGAGGTGCGACGCGTGCCCGGCGTCTTGCGTGCCGACGTGATCGACGACCTGGCGCGCAAGGACACGACCAAGGACGCGATCGCGCGCCGCTGGCTGCACATGTTCCGGCCCGGGGGCGCAGAACTCGTCGCGATCACGCTCGACCCATTCTCGACGTCGTATTCGAGTGTGGCGAATCACGGCAGTCCGCACGACTACGACGCCAAGGTCCCCATCATCTTCTGGGGGCGTACCTTCCGCGCACAGACCGACTCCGGCACCGCCCGCGTGGTCGACATCGCACCGACGCTTGCACACCTCCTGGGCATTCAGCCGCTGGAACGCCTCGACGGCCACATCCTCGGCCGATCATTCGTCGCACCCCGGTAGTTCGCCTCTTTTCTTCCGTCTTCCTTCTTCCGTCTTCAATGCACGACTCGATCTATTTCCAGGACCACCATCTCGCCACGCGCGAGATGGTTCGCGCGTTCGCCCGCGAAGAGGTCGCTCCGGTGGCCCGCGCCTTCGACGAGTCTCAGGAGTTCCCCTGGGACAACGTCAGGAAGATGGCGGACCTCGGTCTCCTCGGGATCCCGTGGAGCGAAGAGCTTGGCGGCTCCGGGCTCGATACGCTCTCGTTCATCATCGCCATTGAGGAGTTGGCGCGGGTCTGCGCGTCGCACTCGATCACCATCTCCGCGCACACCACGCTCGGCACGTCGCCGATCGTGAACTTCGGCACGGACGCGCAGAAGAAGCGCTTCGTGCCGCGGCTCGCGAGCGGCCGTGTGCTGGGCGGCTTTGGCCTGACCGAGCCGGGGGCCGGATCGGATGCCGGCGGCACGCAGACCACCGCCGTGAAGAAGAATGGCCACTACCTGCTCAACGGCACCAAGCGGTTCATCACGCACGCGGGCGTTGGCGAGATCTTCGTGGTGACGGCGGTGACCGAGCCGGGCAAGGGCACGAAGGGCATCTCCAGCTTCGTGCTGACCAAGGAGACCTGCGACCTCGACCGCGTGAAGGATCTCGGGATGGGTCACGACCCCGAGCTCACGCCAATGAAGGGGTTCCGCGCCGGGAAGAAGGAGGACAAGCTCGGCTGGCGCGCCTCGGACACCCGCGAGCTGATCTTCGAGGACGTCGAGGTCCCGGCCGAGAATCTGCTCGGCGAGGAAGGGAAAGGGTTCATCAACTTCATGAAGACCCTCGATGCTGGCCGCATCGGCATCGCATCGCTCTCGCTCGGGGTGGCGCAGGGCGCGTTCGACGAGGCGCTCAAGTACACGACCGAGCGCAAGCAGTTCGGGAAGATGATCGCGTCGTTCCAGGGCGTGCACTTCCCGCTCGCGGACCTCGCGACGGAGCTGGAAGCGGGGAGGCATCTGGTCTACCACGCGGCGTGGCTGGCGCAGAACGGGCATCCGTACTCCAAGGAAGCGGCCATTGCCAAGCTGTTCACGTCGGAGCTCGCGATGCGCGCGACGATCAAGGCGATCCAGCTGCACGGCGGCTACGGGTATACCAAGGACTATCCCGTGGAGCGGATGATGCGGGACGCCAAGATCGGGGAGATCGGGGAAGGCACGAGCGAGATCCAGCGGATGGTGATCGCTCGGCATCTGATCAAGGGCCTGAGCCTCTAGCTCGCTCTGGTCCCGAAAGGCGGTCACCACGAAGGCACGATGGCACGAAGACGGCCACGACCAAGGCCACGGCGGCAACACCGACAACGGCAACTGCCTTCACCACAAAGGGACAGAGGCACAGAGACCGACGGGGCGGGGAGTTCCCCACGCCGCCTTCGTGTCTTCGTGCCTTCGTGGTGGAAGTGAAGTCCGGTGCCCTCGAACCGAACTGAGTCGTCCCTCTCTTGCATAGCACGAAGCCGTACCTTAGGAATAAGGCACGTCTATAGTATGCCCCGCTCCTGAGTGGGGCTTTTCCGTACCGGGCAGGTCATTCGCCCGGCCCTTCGGAGGTTCGCACCTTGACGATGGATCGCACTGAGCGCCGCAGACTCTCGGCCGCCACGACCGCCTTTGGGCGGGTCGTGGGCGTTCGCCGGGCGGTGGCTGGGTGGACGATCCTGTGCGGCCACGGAGACACATCGATCCTGGGCACCAATGAAGCGCGAGATCTTGATCAGTGCGACGCAGCGGGAAGTCCGCGTCGCGATCCTCGAGGACGAACAGCTCGTTGAACTGCAGGTCGACCGTCCGGAGAACAAGCGGATGGTCGGGGACATCTATCTCGGAAAGGTCGAGGCGGTGCTGCCGGGGATCCAGGCAGCCTTCGTGAATATCGGCACCGAGAAGAGCGCTTTCCTCCACAACGCCGACCTCGTCTACGACGAGGGCGATGACGACGAGGATGAGGACGACGAAGGCGCGGATGACGCGGCCGACGACGCCGACGACTCGGACGCCCTGGACGCGGCCGCCGAGGCGACGGCGGAGCGACTGCCGGAGGACGCTGCACGCGCGGAGTCCCCGTACGCGGATGCGCCAGCGACAGCGCCGTCGGCGACTCCGAACGGCGCTCCGAACACCCCGGGCAAGGCTCAGCGCCGCGGACCCAAGCAGGGTCGGCGCGGCGGTGGCGGCGGTCGTCGCCGAAAGGAACCGCCGCAGATCCAGGACGTCCTGAAGCGCGGGCAGAGCATCATCGTGCAGGTCAGCAAGGAGCCCATCTCGACCAAGGGCCCGCGCGTCACGGCACAGGTCTCACTCGCCGGACGCTTCCTCGTCTACATGCCGTTCGCGTCCAACCGGGTGGGCGTGAGCCGCAAGATCGGCGAGCGCGCGCAGCGGCAGCGGCTCCGCGAGCAGGTGAAGAAGTTCCTCCCCAAGGACGCCGGCGGCGTGATCGTCCGCACCGTGGGTGAGGACGTGACGCCTGAGACCTTCGAGCGCGAGCTCAAGACGCTGATCTCTCAGTGGGAGCGGACGAACAAGAAGACCAAGTTCGTCGGCAATCCGCCCAAGCTGCTGCACCGCGAGACCTCGCTCACGCGCGGGATCATCCGCGATCTCTTCTCGACCAAGGTCGATCGTCTGACCGTGGACTCGAAGCAGGTCTACAACGAGATCATCGAGTACCTGAAGGGGATCGCGCCCGAGCTCATCGACCGCGTGCAGCTCTACGAGGACAAGGTCTCGCTCTTCGACAAGGAGGGGATCGAGAAGGAACTGAAGGATCTCTTCAAGCGTCGCTGCGACCTGCCGAGCGGTGGGTACTTGATCATCGAGCCCACCGAAGCGCTCGTCTCGATCGACGTGAACTCCGGGCGGTATACGGGCAAGAAGGATCCGGAGAAGACCGTCACCAAGACGAACGTCGAAGCGGCCCGCGAGATCGCGCGGCAGCTGCGGCTGCGCGACGTGGGCGGGATCATCGTCTGCGACTTCATCGACATGGAGACGAAGGCGAACCGCGACCGCGTGCTGAACGAACTGCGCACGCACTTGGGCCGCGACCGCGCGCGCACGAAGGCGTTCGCCGTCAGCGACCTCGGCCTGGTCGAGATGACGCGCCAGCGTGTGCGGCAGAGCCATTTCCATGCGATGACCGAGGCCTGTCCGATCTGCGAAGGCACCGGGCGCGTGTTCACAGCCGAGACGATCGTCCGTCGGATGGAGCGGTCGGTGAAGCGGCTGGCGAGCGAGGGGCGGCGCGAGGGGATCATCGTGAAGCTCTATCCCGACACGGCGATGTACGTGCTCGAGGAGGAGAAGGACCTGATCCGGCGGCTGGAGAAGGCGGTCGGGTTCAGCGTCGAGATGCGGGACGATCCGTTGCTCAAGCCCGACGAGTTCAAGCTCGTGGTGAAGGGGGCGGGGCGGGATATCACGAGCCAGTACGCGGTGGCGTAGGGCGGGGACCGGAACAGGCGCACCCGGGTCTCAGTAGTATTCTCCCGTGCGCCCCCTCCGCTGGGTCCCGTGCCTTGCGTTCCTGTCCGCCAGTTCTCCGCTGGCGGCTCAGGGCAGCATTCGCGGCACGCTCGTGGACTCGCTGCGCGGCGCCGCGGCCATCGCAGACGCACGCGTCGAACTCGCAGGTACCGCACTGAGCGCCCGCACAGACCGTCGCGGGCGCTTCGAGTTTTCGGCCGTCGCCGCAGGGGAGTACGTGGTCCGCTACACGCCGCCTGCGAGCGAGGAGTTGGGCGTTCCGGTGGTCGAGCGCGTGGCGGTGGTGGGGGCCCGCGGGCGCGCTGAGGTCTCGCTCGCCATTCCCTCGCTCACGTGGTTCCAGCAGGCGCTGTGTGCGGCCGACCTCGGGAGTTCTGGCATCGTCCGTGGCCGCATTTTGGATCTCGACGGACAGCCGCAGGAAGGCGTCACCGTCTCCGCGTCGTGGGACGAAGCGGTGCTGCGCGACGCGCGGGTGGAGATGGACACCCGACGGGAAACCAGCACCACGGGCGCGGATGGGTCGTACACGGTCTGTGGCGTTCCGTCCAACCGCCGATTCGTGCTTCGCGCACACGGCGGACGAAGCGCGTCGGGCGAGGTGGTGGTGGAGTTCGGCGATGTCCCGTTGGCGCGCCGCGATCTTCGCATCGGCGCACCGGAGCTCACGACCGTGGTCACCGGCATTGCGCGTGGGAGACGGCGAAGTGCCGAGATCCGCGTGGAGATCTGGGGCGACAGCACGCGGAGCGTGCGCGTGGATGCCGAGGGTCGATTCCGTCTGGCGGGAGTCCCGCGCCGCACGGGCCAGCTCTACCTTCGCGCCGTTGGGCAGGTGCCGCGCGTGGTGAACATCGAGCCCACAGGCCCAACGCTGGACGTGGGGGAGATCAAGCTGGAGGACGCAGCCGTCGCCCTGCAGACGATGACCATTCGGGAACGCGAGCTCACGCGTGAGCGCATGGCATTCGAAGAGCGAAGCCGGGGAACGGTCGGCGTGTTCTACGATTCGGCCTTTCTCGCCCGGGCACCGCGCGTGACCGCGTCGTACCTCGCACAGAAGAGCACGGACGTGAAAGTGGGTCCGATGCGGCGAGCGACCGACACGGTCGGTGAGATCGTGTTGCTCAGGTACCGCCCGATGATCTCCGGGCAGGACGGTTGTCACCCGCGCATCTACCTCAACGGGTCGTTCCTCGGGACGCAGGAACCCAAGGAGACCGTCTTCGGGCAGAAGGAAGCGAAGATCCCGCCTGAGATGATGGCGCACTTGCTGCGCGTGGCCAAGCGGATCGAGATCTACAAGGCACAGGACGCACCCGCCGAGTTCGTGGACCCTGAAGGATGCGGGTCGATCGCGATCTGGACACGATGAGCGCGGTCGCGGGGCGAGGCACGGGCTTGCTCAACAACCCCCCAAGTCCCGCTATACCAGCCACTTGACCCGCCCCTCGAGATTCGGTATTATTTCAGGCTCGCACAAAACTCTGTCAATCAACGAGTCGTCCCGAATGTCGTACGCAATCTTCCGCTCCGGCGGCAAGCAGTTCCGCGCTGAAAAGGGTGTCTCGCTCCGTCTGCCGTCCCTCCCGGGCGACGCCGGTGCGACCGTCGAGTTCAACGACGTCCTCCTCGGCTCGGATGGCAACAAGGTCAAGGTCGGCGTGCCCACGCTGAAGGGCGCCTCGGTCACGGCCGAGATCGTCAAGCAGGGGCGCGGCGAGAAGATCGTCGTCTTCAAGATGAAGCGCCGCAAGAACTACGCGCGCAAGCAGGGCCACCGGCAGGGCTTCACGGAAGTCCGTATCCGCGACATCACCCTCGGCTGACCCGGGGAGAGAGACTACCATGGCACACAAGAAAGGCGTTGGCTCCTCCCGCAACGGGCGCGACTCCAACCCGCAGTACCGCGGCGTCAAGAAGTTCGGCGGCGAGCGCGTGATCCCGGGGAACATCATCATCCGGCAGTGTGGGACGAAGTTCCACCCGGGCAACAACGTCGGCCTCGGCACGGACTACACCATCTACGCGCTCATCGAGGGCGTGGTGAAGTTCGAGCATAAGTCCAAGACGCGGCAGAAGGTCTCGGTCTACCCGGCGGCGTAACGCGCCGCTGCGGTCCTGCAGCAAGAAGAGCCCGGTCGCAGAGCGATCGGGCTCTTGTCGTTTCTCTCTTGCACTTCATCACCACGAAGGCACGAAGGGCTTCCGGCAGGTCATGACCTCCCGGCGTTTCCACTTGGTCTGACCGTCCTGGGAACGACGGTGCCCTGCACACGCCTCGAAGCCCTTCGTGCCTTCGTGGTGATGATGTTCAGGGCTGCACGACCAACGCCGTGACCATCCCGAACATGCCGTGCGCCGTCTCGGCGTGAGACAGGATATGGCAGTGCAGCGCCCACGTGCCAGGACTCGTCGCGCGCACCAGAACGTCCCACCGCTCGCCGGGCGCAACGTTGATGGTGTCGCACTTCCACGGCATCGGCTGATCCCAACCGTCCTTGGCGATCACGGTCATGTGGAGGCCGTGCAGGTGCATCGGGTGGATCATCATCCCTTCGTTCATGTACCGGATGCGCACGGTCTGCCCCAGTTTGCACACGATCGGCTCCGTGGCGGGGAAGCTCTTGCCGTTGATCGTGTAGCCGTGGAAGCCGTCGTTGAGGATCATCGTGTAGTCCACGTCCACGCGGTCCTGAGCCTTCGGCGCACGGGGCTCCACGATGAAGGCGCCAAGCAATCCCAGCGCCACCTGCTTGGCCGAGTTGTGGTGCGAGTGGTACATGTGCGAACCGCTGTTCGTGACGCGGAACTCGTACGTCCAGCGTTCGCCGGGCTTCACGGGCGGCTGTGTGATGAACGGCACGCCGTCCTGATCGTTCGGGACCTCGAGCCCGTGAAAGTGGATCACCGAGGACTCTGGAAGCTCGTTCTTGAAATGGATCCGCACCCGGTCGCCCTCGCGCACACGGATCTGCGGCCCGGGCACAACGCCGTTGTAGCCCCACGCCTCCACGGTCTTGCCGGGCTCGGTCTCCCAGCGGAAGACGGACGCTGTGAGGTCGAACACCTTGACTCCGCCCTCCATCCGAGGCGTCAGGAGCTGATTCCCCTTGCCGGCAGTGGGTGCGGGGAACGCCTTGATGCCCGCTTCGTGCATCGCATCCATCTCGTCCGCGGCCTGTCGCGGATCCACCGGCGATGCGGGGGTGCCTTGGGTGGCGGCGGGCGGCGTTTCGTTGGCGCATGCGGCGCTGGAGACCGCGCCGACGGCGAGCGCCGCGAGCGCACCGGTGCGCAGAAAGTCACGGCGGCTGCGTGCTTGCTCGAGTACGGTGCTCACGCTGGATCCACCGAAGTCGGTAGTGGTAGGCGCGTCGGGCGAAGTGATCGTGGGATCGGGCATGGGAGTTCCGGTTGGGGTTCTCCCAAAGCTCGACGCGGTACCCGAATCTCGAAGTCGGCAGAAGTGCGGTTCTTCCTTCAGGGATATCCCGGCCGCCTCTCAGGGAAACTCCGAGCGGCCCCAACCGTAGGGAACAGAGCCATTGGAGGCCACATGGGACTCTGGGAGAAGGTGCAGGAAGAACTCGACCGTGCGGGCACAGCAGCCCGCGACGCGCTCGACGAAGGCAAGCTGCGGATCGAGCTCTTCCGGGTCCGGCAGCAGGCCGACAAGGCCGCCCAGGCATTGGGTTACGCGGTGCGGCGTGCGCGGCGGGACGGCAAGGAACTCGCGGCCGACACACTGGAGCGGCTCGACGCCGCGCTGGCGGAGTGCGAGGCGACCGCCAAGCGCCTCGAAGGCGAGCTCGCCCGGGCGATGCACAAGGATCCGCCCACGTCCGAGGAGGGCAAGGCTGGCGGCGCCGAGCCGCCGGGCCCCGACCCGACGAAGCCCTAGCGTGTGCGGAAGACGGAACGGGCGCCGACCTCGCACTGCGGTCGGCGCCCGTTCCCCTTCGAGGGACCTGCAGTGCCCCTACGGCCGATACGGCGCCGCCGGCAGATTCCTGTACCGCTCCGTCAGCTGATCCTGCCGCGACTTGGTGGTGATCATCATGCCGCGCACATAGACGCGCTCCGCGTTCGACGCGAATTCGAACGGATCGCCGCTCCAGACCACGACGTTCGCGTCGCGCCCGGCCGCGAGAGACCCCACACGCTCCGTGACGCCCAGCACCTCGGCGGCAGAGAGCGTGATCGCACGCAGGGCGTCGTCCCAGCTCATGCCATACGCGACCGCGTTGCCGGCTTCCTGCCGGATGTTGCGCACGTTGAACGCGTCCGGGTCACCGGGCCCGTTGCCGATCAGCACGACCTTCACCCCGGCCGCACGCAGCATGGCGGCGTTCTCCTGCCGCTGGCCGAGCGAGGAAAAATCGCCGGGAATGTTGTTCATCGCGCCGGTGAAGACGGGCACGTTGGCCGCGGCGATCTCGCGCGCCACCATCCAGCCTTCGGAGGCGCCGCCGAGCCAGATCTTGAGATTGTACTCGCGGGCGAACGCGAGCGCCTCGAGGATGTCCGAGGCGCGGTCCACGACGAGGAGCAGCGGCAGCTGGCCCGTGACGACCGGGATCAGCGCCTCCATGTCTGCGCGCGACGCCATGAACTCGCGCGTGTTGCCGGACTCATACGCGGTGCGCCGCGTCTGGTACGACTTCACGTCGTCGAGCAGGGCACGCCACTTGGCGTAGAACTCGCCGCGTGAGTTGGCGCCGCCGCTGCCTGGATTGCCGAAGTTGCCGACCATGGCCACCGACGCACGGTTGAGCATCTCGCTCGCCGTGCGTGCTTCGACGAGGTCGATCAGCGCCGCGCGACCGCCGACCATGCCGCCGTTCGGGGCCACGACGACCGACGTCACGCCTTCGGACCGCGCGGGCCCGAACAGCGTGCTCGCCGGGTTGAGGCCCTTCCAGGCGTCAAACCCAGCGGAAAGACCGTTCTGACGGCTCGCGCCCCCGTCATTGTAGCCGCCGGAGAACTGGGGACTGCCGCCCTCGGCGAGTCCGAGGGTCGTGGCGCTGTTGATGAACCCGGGCGTGACCCACTTGCCGCGCGCGTCCACGCGTTGCGCGTCGGCGGGGATGGTGACGTTCGCGCCCACCGCGACGATCTTGCCGTCGCGGATGAGCACGGTGCCGTTCTCGATCTTGGGGCCGGTCACGGGGAAGACGGTCCCGCCCGTGATGGCGATGGTCTGCGCTGACGCCGTCGTGGCCGTGACAGCGAGGGCGAGCGCCGCGAGGCGCCACATCGACTGAGCGCGCATCAGCGGTTCCCTCCCGAGGTCGGCACGTAGCCGAGTTCGAAGTCCGTGCGCCAGCGATTCGTCGTGTCGGCGCGGTCGTAGAGCTGCGCGCCGTCCACCCACACACGGTCGGCGCGGGTGTAGACGCTGAACGGATGCCCGGACCAGAGCACGAGATCGGCATTCTTGCCGACCTCGAGGGAGCCGGTCTGCTCGTGGATACCGAGCGCCCACGCGGGGTTGATCGTGATCCAGCGGATCGCTTCTTCATCCGTGATGGTCATGCCGAGTCGGCGCCCGGCCGCGAGCGACTTGGCGGCTTCCTGGTTGAGTCGCTGTGAGTACGACGCGTCGTCCGAGTGGACGATCGCGCGCGCGCCAGCGGCGTTCACGAGCGCAATGTTCGCCTTGATGCCGTCGAGGGCTTCCATCTTGAAGCCGCCCCAGTCGGACCAGATGCTCGCGCTGATGTTCTCGCGCGCGAGCACGTCGGCGATCTTGTACGCCTCGACGCCGTGGTGGAACGAGCGGATCTGATAGCCGAACTCGCGGGCGATGTCGATCATCACCAGCATCTCGTCGGCCTGATAGCAGTGGTTGTGGACGAGGATGTTGCCGCGGAGCACGTCCGCGAGCGTCTCGTTGTTCAGGTCACGCGCCGGCGGGTCGCCTTCGGGCTTGGCGAGCCACTTGTCCCACGAGCGGCGGTAGCGCTCGGCGGCGATCCACGCGTTCCGATAGCCGGAGACGTTGGCCATGCGCGTGGACGGCCCACGGTTGGCATAGACGCGCTTAGGGTTCTCGCCACACGCCATCTTGAGGCCATGGGGGGCGCCCGGGAACTTCATGTCCTGCACCGAGCGGCCGGGCACCACCTTGAGCGTCACGCCGCGCCCGCCGATCAGGTTGCCGGAGCCCGGCAGCACCTGCAGCGCTGTCACACCGCCCGCCAGCACCCGCGGGAACTGCGGATCCTGCGGCCAGACCGAATGCTCGGCCCAGACGTACGCCGTCACCGGATTCGTGAGCTCGTTGCCGTCGCTGTGGGCGGCAGTACCGGGGGCCGGATATACGCCCAGGTGCGAGTGTGTGTCGATGAGCCCCGGCGTGACATAACGACCACCACCATCGATCACGACGGCATCAGCGGGCGCGGTCACGTTCTGCCCGACGGCGGCGATCTTGCCGTCCTGCATGAGCACCGCGCCGTTTCGGATGAGCGGACCCGCGCCGGTGAAGATGTGCACGTTGCGGATCACCGTCGTGCGCGACGGGAATGGGCGGTAGGTGCTGGGGAAGGCGTCGCCCTGCGGGCGCGAGTAGGCGCCGGCCGGGAGATTCGACGGTGCGGCGGCTGGCGGCGATGCGGCCGTGGCAGGCGTCGGCTGTTGCGCCGCCTGTGCGCCCGCGCAGCCGGCGAGCGCGAGCAACAGCGCTGGCGCGAGCAGGAATCGGGATGTGGACATCGTGAGACGGATCCTCAGCGAAGGAGAGACCGCGCGGAGCGGCGGGTCGCGGAGGTCGCGGGCCGCATCGCGCAGAAGGAGGTCGATCCGGTGGGGAGGGGAGAAGCTACCGTCCGAGGACGCTTCGGGCCAGCGCGATGTCGTCGGTGCAGATCGCGTCCACGCCCGACCGAGCGAACCGCTCGATCTCTGCGGGGTCGTTGGCGGTCCAGACCACGACGCGCGCGCCGACCGCATGCGCGGTCTTCACGAGCGCCTCGTCCACGAAGCTGCGGTTCTGCCAGAGGTCGCGCCCACCGACGGCCTCCAGTGCGGCTAACGGGTGGACGGGGTAGCTCGACTGCAGCACACCGCGTGGGACAGCGGGCGAGCGCTCACGTGCCGCCGCGATCTGCCGATGATCGAAGGCGTGCACCGCGCCGGTCACCCCGCTGGCCGCGATCGCCGCGAGTGTTCCCGGCGCCGTCCCCGGACCCTTGAGCTCACAGTACGCCGCCCGGCCCGCTCCCGCGAGCAGCGCCAGCACTTCGTCCAACGTGGGTGCCTGCGGCGGCACGGGCAGCGGGTCGTGGTGGATCCGGATGATTCCGTCAGCGTGCAAGTGGAGGTCGAACTCGACCCCGTCGGCGCCCAGCTCGATCGCCCGCTCAAAGGCGGGGAGCGTGTTCTCGGGGCGTTCTCGGGAGGCGCCGCGGTGGGCAATGAGCTCGGGCCGGGTCACGGGGATAGTTTAACGTCCAGCCGGCAGGTCCGTCCTATTGCGTGGAGCGATGCCCCAACCCAACCCTCAGACCCAGGCGACCGATGCGGAGTTGATCGCCCGATGGAGTTCGGGGGACCAGCGGGCCGCGGCATTGCTCGTGGAGCGACACGCGCAGGCGTTGGCGCGATTCGTGGCCAGTTTGGGCGAGCGCGAGCAGGTGGAGGAGCTGGTGCAGGACACGTTCGTGCGGGCGTTCGGGTCGTTGGACACGTTTCGGGCGGACAGCTCGCTCCGGACCTGGCTGTTCACGATCTGCAAGCGGCTGCTGCTGGACCGCAAACGGGCAGAGCGACGACGAAAGGACGATACGGAGCTGGATGAGGCACACGCGGTCGACGGGTATGACGCGCTGGACGGACTGGTGGCGGACGAAACGGCGCAGAAGGTGCAGGACGCGGTGAATGGACTGACGGCGATGCAGCGCGAGGTCTTCACGCTGCGGGTGAACGAAGGGATGGCGTACGCGGAGATCGCGAAGGTGGTGGGCAGCACCGAAGGGTCCTGCCGGGTGCATTATCACAACGCGATCCGAACGATCAAGGAGCATTTGAGCGATGACTGAGTGCCACGACACCACGATGCAGGACCTCCTGCCGCTGCACGCGCACGGCGCGTTGGCGGCGGCGGAGTCGGCGCGGGTGCGCGCGCACTTGGCGACGTGCGCGGCGTGCGCGGCCGAGCTGGCGTTGCTCGAGTCTGCCGTGCGGCTGTACGCTGCGGTAACGCCGGCGGTCGACACGGCGCGGATCGTTGCGGCGCTGCCAAGTCCCTCGACGGCGCAGCGGCCCGCTCTGCGGCTCGAGCCGAAGAGCCGGTCGCGCTTCGCGATGCCGCGGTACGCGCTGGCCGCCGCGGCGTCCTTGCTGCTGGTGGCGACCCTTTCGCTCGGCGGACTGCGCGCCTTCTTCGGCGCGGGTGACGACGTGACACCCGATAGCACGGCGGCCACGAGCGCCGTGGCCTTGGCCGTGCCGGTGGAGATCGTCGGTGCCGGCGGATTGGCCGAGCTTGAGAGCGAGGAGCTGCGGGCGCTCTTGGCCGCGCTGGACGAGATGGAACTGACCGTGGCGGCGGAGCCGACGGGCTTTCGTCAGCCAGTGACCACCGTGCCGGAGGGTGGCTGATGCGCGCATCTCATCGACTGCGTGTGGTGCTGGCCGCGGCGTTGCTGGCGGTCACGACGCTGCCGCTTCTCGCGGCCGCGCAGGCGGGCCCTCCGGGCGGTGGACCGCCCCCGGGCGAGCGCGATTCGCTCGAGGCGCGCGTGCGGGCGCGGATGGGGCAGATGCTCCGGAACCAGTTGGGCCTGACCGACGCGCAGGTGCGCCAGCTGCAGGCGACGAACCGGCGGTTCGAGGGCCAGCGTCGCACGCTGCTGCAGCAGGAGCGTGAGGTGCGTGTCGGCCTCCGGGCGGCGATCGAGTCCGGTGACAGCACGCGCGTCTCGGCGATGCTCGACCGAATGTTCGCCTTGCAGCGGCAGCGACTCGATCTGACCGAGGCGGAGCAGAAGGAACTCGCGACCTTCCTCACGCCTGTGCAGCGCGCGCAGCTGTTCGGCCTCGAGGAGCAGCTCCGGCGACGGATGGCGGAGATGCGGGAGGATCGCATGGAGCAGCGACCGCCGGCGGTGCGGCGTCCCGACAACCGCCCGCCGGGCCCTGGCGGCACGCGCCGCCCGCAGCCGCACTAGCCCGCTAGCTCTCCCGGCGAGCCGCCATGAGTTCGTTCACGAGATCCTTCAGGACCGAGATCCCGAACGGCTTCTGGAGGAATCGCGTCATGGAGTCGGGGGCGGTCGACGCCAACTCGTCCGAGCGGTCGTAGCCGCTGGCGATGATCACCGGCAGGTCCGGCGCCAGCTTGCGGATCTCGCCCAGCAGCTCGATCCCGCCCATGCCGGGCATGGTGAGGTCGAGCACGACGAGCGAGATGGCCTCGCCGTATTCCTTGAACTTTTGCAACCCGGCCGCGCCGTCCACGGCCTCGATGACGCGCAGCCCCGTCATCTCGACCACACGACGCGTGACGCGACGCAGGGCCTCTTCATCGTCCACGATCAGCACGGTGCCGGTGCGCTCCTCGGCGGGCGTGACCGAGGGGGGCTCGGCGGCGGTCGTCGGCGCGGCCGAGGCTGGGAGATAGACGTCGAAGGTGCTCCCCACTCCGATCTGCGAGGTCAGGCGAACCGTGCCTCCTGTGCTTCGCAGGATCCCGCGCACCGCACTGAGCCCGAGGCCGCGTCCGGAGCTCTTGGTGGAGAAGAACGGGTCGAAGATGCGCGCGCGCACGCCGGGATCCATGCCGTCGCCAGTATCCTGCACGCAGAGGCAGACCCAGCGTTCGCGCGGATCGCGCGCGTCCTCTCCCTGGATCGGCGGTGGTGGACCGCCGACGGCGGCCCGCAGACGCACCTGGCCGGCACGTCCGCCAATGGCCTCCGCCGCATTCGTCAGCAGATTGAGCACCACCTGCGAGAGCTGCGCGGGGTCCGCGTCGACCCACAGTGGATCCGGCATCGGCTCCACCATGATCTCGATCAGCTTCGACTGCGAGGCGCGCACCAGCGGCACGATGTCGTCGACCACGGTGCGCAGGTCCACGAGCTCGCGGCGGAGGCTGGATCGGCCGGCGTAGGCCAGCATCTGCCGGGTGAGCTCGGCCGCGCGACGCGAGGCGACGTCGATCTGTTCGAGTGCGTCCCGGACCTCGTTCGGATCATCCAGCGACGCCTGGGCGAGTTCCACATTGCCGCGGATCGCGCCGAGAATGTTGTTGAAGTCGTGGGCAATGCCGCCCGCCATGATGCCGAGACTCTCTAGCTTCTGCGCCTGTTGGACGCTGGCGTCGCGCTCGCGACGCTCGCCTTCGGCCCGTGCGCGTTCCGTCAGGTCCGTGGCGACGACGCCGATCGCGTACGTGGCCATGTCGTCGTCGCGCAGCGGGAAGGCGATGGTCTGCCAAATGTGCGGATCACCGCCGCCGCCGAGCTCCACCTCACGCTCGACGGCCGCGTCGCGGGTGCGGGCCCGCGCGATGAGCGGCGCGAGTGCGGCTCCCAGAGTGCCCGGCAACTCCGCGAGGCGCGCGCCGACGATCCGCTCGGGCGGCACGCCGGCGACCTCGGTGAGGCGGGCGTTCGCGAGCCGGATCCCGTCGTCGAGTCCGACCACGATCACGAGAGCCGGCGCATTGTCCACCACGTCCTGCATGAGCGCCCGGCTGATCTGTGCGGCGTTCAGCGCCTGCCGGGTCGCGATCACCTGTGCGCCAAGTTCGCCGTAGGCCGTGCGCAGCCGCCCGGTCATGTCGTTGAAGGAGGCCGCCAGTTGGCCGATCTCGTCGTCGCTGCGCACGGGCGCCGTGACGGAGAAGTCGCCGCCCGCCACGCGCTGGGCGGCGCCGGCGATCTCCAGCAACGGCGACGTCAGGCGCCGGCTGATGAGCACGATCCCGAACGTCAGCAGCAGCGTGACCAGCAGACCGAGGCCGAGCGAGGTGTACAGCAAGCGTCTGGCGGGGGCGAACGCCAGTGCTTCGGGCGACTCCAAGATGAGCCCGAGCTCGAGTTCGGGGATCCACCGCCACGCACCGACCACCTGCTGCCCGGCGTAGTCGGTGTAGACGCCGCTGCCGGCGCCTCCGCGCATGACGCTGTCGATCGCGAGGCTGCGCACGCCCCGCCGATGCTCCGGGCGCCCGAAACGCTCGGCCGACACGAACTCGGCGTAGCGATTCACCAAGTACCCGTCGATCGGGAGCGACGCCGAGGGCTCGCGGATCGCGGACTCGAGGGTCCCGACATCGAGATGTGCGGCGAGCACGGCGCGCGTGACGCCGGCGGAGTCACGCACTGGCGTGCTGAGCGTGACCGTGGGGCGGCCGGTCGCGGCATCGGGATAGACGGGCTGAATGAACGTCCGCTGGCGCCCTTCTTGGTAGAAGAGTTGGTTGACGGCGTAGCGCCCGACGGAGGAGCGGTCCGTGGCGTGCACGATCCGTCCGCCCGGCACCTCGATCAGGAGGAACTCTTTGGTCGAGAACGTGACCGGCGAGACCATGCTCAGGCCGACGCCGAACAGGCGCAGATCGCCGGATGCGGCCGCTTGGCGAGCACCGACGGTCGAGGCGAAGAGTTCGATCGTGCGCTCGTGGCGATCGACCCATGCGGCGATCTCCGTCGCGTCCCCCTGGGCCATGCCTTCCAACCGCTCGCGGAGTCGCTCGCGCAGCGCGGTGGCGGCCTGCTGATACGAGACGAGCGTGGCCACCAGCACCGTGCCCACGCTCACCGCCAGGAATGCCGCCGAGAGCCGTGCGCTCAGACTGCGCCGGAGCAGGGTCTTGATCACTTCGCGGGCGGCGAGACGGTCGTGCGGACCCGCCAGAGTTCGTCCCCGCGCACGACCTCGAGGATCACCGCGCCGCGGACCGGGTCGTTTGTGCCACGGAACTCGAAATCCGCGACGGCACCCGCGAAGCGGCCCTTGGTGCGCAGGGCGCTGGCCATCGCGGTGCCGTCCAGTGAACCCGCGCGCTGCGCCGCGTCCACGGCGAGGTACACCGCGTCGTACGTTGCGGCGGCGGTGGCCCGGGCGGGCTCCGTGTATCGCGCGCTCCAGGCCGCGAGGAACCGCTGCACGGGCTCGCGCGTCGAGCGCCGGTCCCAGTTGGCGACCGTGATGGAACCGACGGCATCGTCCCGCGGCGAGAGTGCGCGGACGTCCCAGCTGTCCGTGCCCAGGAAGCGTCCGCGGAAGCCCAGCGCGCGCGCTTGCCGGATCTGCGCCGAATCGTGCACGACGAAGCTCGGGAGCAGGATCGCCTCGGGGGACGCGGCGAGCAGTCGGCGCAGCTGCGGTCCGAAGTCCGCTGGCGCGTCGGAGTTGAACGTCTCCGCGCCCACTACGCGGCCTCCGCGCTCGAATGTCTCGCGGAAGAGGCGCGTGATCTCCGTGCCGTAGGGGCTCGCGGCGTCGTACAGAACGGCCGCTCGACGGATCCGCAGCGAATCAAGTGCGAATCGGGCAAGCACTTCACCTTGGAACGCGTCGACGAATGACAGTCGGAAGACGAAGGTCCGCCCCGCAGTGACGGCCGGATTCGAGGCCATCGGCGCGATCATCATGACCTGCGACGCCTCGGCGACCGCGCCGGCACTGATCGCGAGCGCGCTGGTCTGCGGCCCGATCAGGACGTCCACGGAGTCGAGATTGATCAGGGAGCGCGCCATCACGGCCGCGGCGTCGGGGCGGTTCGCGACCTGCCGGTCGTACAGCGCGATCTGGTAGCGCTGCTCACCGATGAGGACGCCACCCGCAGCGTTGATCTCGTCCACCGCCATCCGGGCGGCGTCTCTGGCCGGGATCCCCGAGGCGCTCGCCATGGGGCCGTCGAAGACGCCAATGAGCCCGATCCGAAGCACGGGGTCTGGCGCTGGCGTGCAGGCCACGAGCAGCGCCAGCGCCGACGCCGCAGCAAGGGCGCGTCTGGATGTCGCGAGCAGAGCTGAGCGGGTGGGCATCATGATAAAGGTAGTCTCGGCGGCGGGGAGTTCCGACTTGCCGCCCGACCAGGAGCAAGACCGCAGTCTCCACGCCGCGGAGCGATTACTTTTCTTCTGGTCGTCGCCCGGATGGCGGAACTGGCAGACGCAGGGGACTCAAAATCCCCCGAGGGCAACCTCTTGTGGGTTCGATTCCCACTCCGGGCATGTGCAGGACTCAGGCGCGATCCTGCGCGGAGGGCGGATCGAAGATGAGGTCGGCGGCCAGCCAGAGGGTGCGGCTGAAGGGGTAGGTGAGGAACGGCGCCGCGACGAGTACCGGCACGCCGATCCGCTCCAGCAGATCCCACGGCACGTCGGGCCAGGCGCCCACGACCCAGAGCGCGAGACCGATCGCGAACAACAACTCAGCCGCGATCAGGTTCACAACGTACGCGCCGAGGAAATGGTCGGGGTTCCCGCGGTCGAGCTTCAGGGCGCACCGTGCGCAGCGCGACTGGATCAGCAGCCAGCGCCGGAACAGCCCGCCTCCGCCACATTCCGGGCAGCGCAGACACAGGGCGCGCCCAATACGTGCCGCGTGTGACGGAGTGAGAGTAGGCGCGTTCACGCGCTCAAGCTACATTCGAACGGGTCGTCATTGCACTCGTCCGCGTGCGCACCGCACGCTGTGTTTCCTGCTGCCCCCGCCGCGATGCCTGGTCGTCACCATCTCTTCGTTCCCGGTCCCTCGAACGTGCCCGAGCGCGTGCTCCGCGCCATGCACCGCGCGCAGGAGGACCACCGTTCGAGCGCGTTCCCGGAACTCACGCACGGACTGCTGGCGGACATCAAGCCGGTCTTCGGCACGAAGGCGGGTCGGCCCTTCCTGTTTGCCGCGACAGGCACCGGGATGTGGGAGACCGCCATCCTGAACACGCTCTCCCCAGGCGATCACGTGCTGGCGGTGCGGCTGGGCCAGTTCTCGCATCTGTTCATCGACACGGCCGAGCGGCTCGGTCTCAAGGTCGAGGTGATCGACCTCGAGTGGGGTGAAGCGCTCGATCCGCAGCAGGTTGGGGACCGACTCGCGGCAGACGCCACGAACGAGATCAAGGCAGTGCTCGTGGTGCACAACGAGACCGCCACTGGCGTCACCAATGACATCGCGGGACTGCGCGAGGCGATGGACGAGGCCAGACACCCGGCGTTGCTGCTCGTGGACGGCGTGAGTTCCATTGGTTCGCTCGAGTTCCAGCTCGATGCGTGGGGGGTGGACGTGGCCATCACGAGCTCCCAGAAGGGGTTCATGATGCCCGCGGGACTGGGCATGGTCTGCCTTTCACCCAAGGCGCTGGAGCGCGTCGAAACCGCCGGCTTCCACCGGGCCTACTTCGACCTCCGTCCACAGATCCTGCACAACGACCAGGGCTATTTCCCCTACACGCCGGCGCTCGCGCATCTGTTCGGGTTGCGCGAGGCACTCGACATGATGGAGGAGGAGGGCTTCGCGGCGATCCACGCGCGCCACGCCCGTCTCGCGGAGGGGGTGCGGCGCGCGGTCGTGGCGTGGGAGCTCAAGCTCTGTGCCCGCGATCCTGAACGGCGATCCAACACGGTCACGACGATCGTCGTGCCCGACGGGAAAGATGCGCGGCAGGTGATCGACTTCGCGTTCCGCAAATGGGATCTCGCGCTCGGTTCGGGCCTCGGCCGGCTCAACGGCAAGGTCTTTCGCATCGGACATCTGGGCGACTGCAATGCGCTGATGCTCCTTGCCGCGATCGGCGGAGCCGAACTCGCCATGCAAGACGCCGGGATCAAGGTGCCGTACGGCGCGGGCGTCGCGGCCGCCCAGCGCTGGTACCACGAGTCGGCGTGATCAGGCACACCCGGTTAGTTTATCGCACCACTTTCTGACGGCAGACGATGACCAACTACAAGCACTCCACGGTCCCGAGCAAGGGCGACCGGATCACCGCCAAGGGCGGCAACTTCAAGGTGCCGGACAATCCGATCATCCCCTTCATCGAAGGGGACGGCACGGGCCCGGACATCTGGCGCGCCAGCGTGCGCGTGTTCGACGCTGCGGTCGAGCGCGCGTACGGCGGCAAGCGGAAGATCCATTGGATGGAGGTCCTCGCGGGCCAGAAGGCGTTCGACAAGACGGGCGAGTGGATGCCCGCCGAGTCGCTGGAGGCGGTGCGCGAGTTCAAGATCGCCATCAAGGGCCCCCTGACGACGCCGGTGGGCGGAGGGATCCGCTCGCTGAACGTCGCGCTCAGGCAAGAGCTCGATCTCTACGCCTGCATCCGACCCGTGCGCTACTTCGAGGGCGTGGGCGCTCCCGTGAAGGAGCCGCAGAAGGTGGACATCGTGATCTTCCGCG
>CAZGFE010000019.1:0-43919 GCA_964524665.1 uncultured Gemmatimonas sp. | reverse complement strand
CGAGCAGGCGAAGCTGATGAAGCAGTTCGCGGAGGCGGGGAAGCTGGAGTACTAGCGCGAGCGCGCTCGGTGCCTACGCCGCCCGTACCGGCAGCACCCGCTTCCCGCGCTCGATGATCCCGCCGCCAAGCACGACGTCCCCGTCATAGATCGCCACGCTCTGCCCCGGCGTGATCGCATAGACCGGCTCCTCAAGCGCGACCTCCACCTCACCCGCGCGCACGCTCAGCACCGTCGCGGCCACGGGCGTGGCGCGATGCCGTATCCGCACCTGCACGCTCGCACCCACCGCCGGCGGCGACGGAACCAGCCAGTTCACCTGGGTCGCCGTGAGCCCGCGCCCGAGCAGCGCCTCGCGCGGCCCGATCACCACCGCGCGGTCCGCCGGCCGCAGCGCCACCACGAACATCGGCTCACTCGATCCCCCCGGGAGACGCCGCCGCTGCCCGATGGTGTAGCGCGCGAAGCCGTCGTGCTGGCCGACCACCGCGCCGTCCATCGTCACGATGGGTCCGGGTGCCAGCGCCGGTGCGCCCGCAGGAAGTTCGCGCTCCAGCACCTTGGCGTAATCGCCGTCCGGCACGAAGCAGATCTCGTGACTCTCGGGCTTCTCGGCCGTGAGCAGGCCCAGCTCGCGCGCCACGGCGCGCGTCTCGGGCTTGGTCATCGCGCCCACGGGCAGGATCATCCGCGAGAGCACTTCGCGCTCGATTCCCCACAGGAAGTATGTCTGGTCCTTGTCGTCGTCGAGGCCGCGCAGGAGCTGGCCGTCAGCCACACGCGCGTAGTGCCCAGTGGCGATGAACGGCGCGTCGATCTGGTCGGCCTTCTCGAGCAGGTCGCGGAACTTGGTGAACGTGTTGCAGCGCACGCACGGGATCGGCGTGCGGCCCGCCGAGTACTCGGCGACGAAGTCCGCGACCACGTCGCGGCCAAAGGCGTCCTGCAGGTTGAGCACGTAGTGTGGGATGCCGAGCCCTTCGGCCACGCGGCGCGCGTCGTTCACGCTGTCGAGTGAACAGCAGGGACGGTCGGGCAGGTCGCCGCCGTCCTTGAAGAGCTTCATCGTCACGCCGACCACGTCGTAGCCCTCGCGCACAAGCAGCGCCGCCGCGACCGACGAGTCCACGCCGCCCGACATCGCCGCGAGCACGCGCGGCTTGGTGGCGCTCCCGCGCCCGGCGCTCACCACCGGCACCGGACTACGCCACCCCGCTCAGGCCGCGGGCCTTGGCGATGAGGGCGGGGAAGAGCTCGGCCACGCGGTCCACGTCGGCCTCGTTGCTGAGCGCGCCGAACGACATCCGGATCGCTGCGTTGGCGACATCGGCGCGCACGCCCATCGCCGAGAGCACATGTGAGGGCGTGACGCTCCCGCTCTGGCAGGCCGAGCCGCTGGAGGCGGCGACGCCCTGCAGATCGAGCGCCATCAGGAGCGACTCCGAGTCGGTGCCGGGCACGGACACGTTGAGCACGTGCGGCGCGCGCGGCGCGCCGCGTCCGTGCACGACCACGTCGGGGATCTTCTCGACCAGCTTGGCTTCGAGGCGGTCACGCATCTTCTCGAGGGCGGTCCAGTGCGCCTCGCGCTCCTCGAGCGCGAGCTCCATCGCGCGCGCGAGTCCCACAGCGGCGGCGACGTTCTCGGTGCCCGGACGGCGAATGCGCTCCTGGCTGCCGCCGAAGAAGAGCGGTTCCAGCGCGGCGCCGCGGCGGATGAAGAATGCGCCGATCCCCTTGGGCGCGCCGAGCTTGTGGCCGCTCACCGAGAGGAAGTCGAACGGCACCTTGCGCGCGTCCACCTCGACCTTGCCGAACGCCTGGACGGCGTCCGTGTGGAACACAGCGCCCGCGGCCTTGGACATCGCCGCGAGCTCGGCGATCGGCTGCACGACACCGGTCTCGTTGTTCACCCACATCACGGAAACGAGTGCGGTGTCGCCGGCCGTGATGCGCTTGGCCGCGTCGGTCATATCCACGCAGCCGTCGGCCTTGACCGTGAGGAATCGCTCCTCGGCGCCTTCCTTGGCGGCCTGGTGCACGGCCTGGAGCACGGCCTTGTGTTCGATCGGCGACGTGACGACCGCCTTCTTGCCCTGCGCCTTGAGGATCCGCCAGCCGCCGAGCACGGCGAGGTTGTCGGCTTCGGTGCCGCCGGAGGTGAAGCAGACCTCGTCGGGCGCGGCGCCGAGGCACTTGGCCACGCGCTCGCGCGACTCGTCGAGCGCGGCGCGCGCTTCACGACCCCAGCGGTGCGTGGAGGACGGGTTTCCGAACCGCGGGCCGTAGAACGGCGTCATCGCGTCGAAGACCTCGGGTCGGACCGGGGTCGTCGCCGCGTGGTCGAGGTAGATGGGCGTCTTGGGCATTCAAGAAATATAGGGAATCAGGGCCGCGGATGGCCCCCGACCGCCCTAAACCCCGCGACGCTCCACCGGCGCTTCCGGGAACTCGATCACCCGAAGCCGCTGCTGCGAGGCGTCGAAGAGCAGCAGGCCGTCCACGTCGAAGAGATCGCGATACTCGCGGAGTTGTCGCCGTGTGAGGGCGGAGCGCGGATCCGCCGCATCGCCGGTCTTCACCTCGACGAGCAGACGATGCCCGCCGCGCGCGACGATCAGGTCCGCGCGGACATCGAAAGCCACCGGCTCGCCGTCCACGAGGATCGTGCCGCGCTGCGTCGCCTGCCGCTCGAGGATCTGGAATCCCCGCGCGACCAGCCACGACTCGGCGAGCGTCTCGCCGCTGGCGGCCGCGGACATGCGGCGGCCGAGCCGCCACGCCTTCCACGCGCGCCGGATCGCGAGCGCGAGCCACGCAATGAGTCCGGCAAGAAGGGCGGCGGTGACGAGCAGCGCCCAGAACGCCCAACGGCTCTCGAGCATCGTGTCCATCGCGCGTCAGCCTAACGCACGGACGACAGGACGCCGAGCAGCTCCTCGTGCACCCGTACCATCGCCAGCGTGTCGAGCTTGCAGTACGTGAGGAGCTCCGCGCGCCGCGCCGGGATCTCCTCCTCGGGGATGCGTCCGACGCGCATCAGCGAGAAGAGTCCGAGCGCGTCCTCACCGCCGCTCACGGCAAGCTCCTTGTAGGAGAGATCCGGCGCCATCACCGGCAGCACGTTCTTGATACTGGTGCGTCCCTGGAACCGCGGGTGCGTGTACCCGTTCTTGATGATCGGCTCCAGATCGAACAGACGGTCGATCACGCGCTGGAGCTGCAAGGCGAGATCGGGGAAGATCTCCATCAGCCCGCGGATCTGGTCGCGTTCGTAGCGCGAGTAGACGACGATCGACCCCGCGGTGCCGAGCGCGGTGAGCATGCGCTCGGTGAGCTCACGGCGCCAATCCGTGTCGTGCGGCGCGAGGTACTCCTCGTGGCGCGGCGGGCTCGAGGCGTGCTCGCGGATGTGGAGCGAGTACTGACACGGCACGCTTGCGTAGGGGCCAGTGCCCGTGAACCAGGGGATGCCCGGCATCACCGTCTCGAAGTCGAGGTAGTATGCCGGCCAGACCAGCCGCTCGAGCTTGGCGAGCTCGTCGACGTCCACGAGCGGCTTGCCGGTGCGGTAGGCGTCGGCGACGCGCTGCTGGATCTCGGTGAGATCCGCCTCGGGCGGGATCAATGACACGCGGCCGTACGGGCGCAGCGCCTCGAGCTTCTTCTCGCTGAGCCGCGGGATCACGAAGAGCGGATCGGGGATGCCCGCGCCGACGCATTCGGTCGCGAAGAAGTCGCAGTTCCGGCACGGGAGGATCAGCTCCGCCGCCGGGCGCCGCTCCGCCGTCACGTCGCGCACGAGCGCGTCGGCGATCGCGGCGAACTCGGTTGCTCGCTGGAGCGCGGTTTCCGTGACATCCACGCGGACCCAGAGTGGCGCGGTCTCGCCTTCGATGTAGTCGCGGTTCATCAACACGAGCGCCACCCGGCGCACGTCGACGCCTGCGCGCGTCGCCACCATCGTCGTGAACCCGACGTCGTCGATCAGGTCCTTGCCCGGGCCCTTCCCATTCTCCGGCGACTTGCCCGACTTGATCTCCACGAGCTCGTACCCGCCCTTGGCATCGCGTCGGATGGCGTCTGCGCGCGTGACGAGACCGTCCACGAGGAACGTGGCCTGAAATCGCCACTCGCGTCCGCCGTCGTCGAGCGCCGCTTTGGATCGCGCCGCAGCCTCCTCGAGCGGCGTCCGGGGCAGGGTCGTGCCCTCGCCGAGCCACCGCGTGGCGAGCCGTTCCACCTCTTGCCCGGTCCAGAAGCGCCACGCGAGTCCGTGGCCCACCTCTTCCTTGGGCGCGTGGTGCGCGTACCAGCCGCGCGCGCGGCACACGATGCCCTCGAGGAACGTGCGCTTGTCGACGGCGCGAGTCATCGGATGCTCCTCGACGGCGTGCGAACGCTACCGCATCGCCGGTGCCGGCGCGCGGAGCAGCGCCTCGAACGCCCGCCACCGCGCCGCAGGATCCTCCGCGGAGTGGCGCTCCACCCACGTCCGCACAAGCACGCGCCCGTAGTTGTAGTTGATCACGTAGCTCCGGTACGTGTCGATGAAGCGCACCGTCTTGGCCGCCTGCTCCGGCGTGCTCAGCCAGTAGCGCACCATGGCGGACTCGGCGCCTGCGCGGTCGAGCGCGCCGTCCAGGTACCGCCGCGCCACTTCGTTCCGTGCGAAGTTGAGCTGCTCGACGATCAATCGCACCTGGGTGTTCTGCGCGGCGAGGCGGGGGTCGAGCCCCGCGAGCGGAAAGAGCGAGTCGCGTTCGAAGGCCGTGCGGGCCTCGCCGGGGAACGCCAGATCCACACCATAGTTGGCACTGCCCTCGGCGATCAGCGATTGCGGGCTGAAGAGTGGGTACAGCGAGAACTCCACCCACCCGCGTCCGTTCACGAGCGTCTCCTCGATCAGCGCGTTGTAGACGTGATGCCCCGGGTAGCCTTCGTGGCACGCGAGGTCGAGTGCGCGCTCGATCGGCGTGGGGAAGTCGGTGTTCACTTGGATCAGACTGCGGTAGCCGCCCTTGTACCAATTGTAGGCGTTCCACGACGTGCCCTTCACGTACTCGAGGTCGAAGGCTTCGTTCGCGGGGAGCGCCACGCGCGCGAGCGTGCGCGTGCGGCACTCGGCGATCGCGCGCTTGAAGACGGTGTCGAGCTTCGCCTCCGGGATCACGAGGCGTGCGCGAAAGCGCTGCAACCGCTGCGCCAGCGGCCCGCGCCCCGGCAGTACGCGGTCGAGTTCGGCCAGGAGTGAATCGAAGTGCGCGTCGGCAAAGGCGGGTGGCGTCACGCCAAAGAGCGCCTCGGCCTCTGCGGTGAACGAGAGCGTGTCGCCTTCGAGGAACCGGGTGCGCGCGATCATCGCGACCAGCTGACCGCGGAGATTGGCGTGGCGGAGCGCGATCAGCGTATCGGTGCTGGTCACCGAGTCGCCAATGGTCACCAGCAGTGTCTCGGCCGCGGCGCGGATCCTCGCCACGTCGAGTTCCGGCGCGCGCGCGTCGGCAGCGGCCTTGAGCGAGTCCGGGCCATAGTAGGCGTCGACGAAGTTCGCGTCGTACTTGCCGAGGGCGAGGCCGAGCACCACGAACTCGCGCGCGGCGGCGTCGAGGTCCGGCTGGCGAGGAGTGCAGGCTGTGGCCGCGAGTGCGAGCGCGATCGTCGAGAGAGCGGATCCTGCGAGCCGTGTCCATGTCATGCCGGGAAGATACGCCCGGAGGCTCCCTAGCGCGCCCGCCCGGCGCAAGCGAGAATCGACCGGTGCACTTCGCGCCGAAGGACGAGCACGTCGAGGCGGCACGGGCCGCCGGCCTCACGTACGTGACCGACGCAGAGGCGGGCATCACCCGTCGCCGCGTGGGCAAGGGATTCGCGTACTACACGCCGGAGCGCAAGCGCATCACCAGCGCCGCGCGCCGCCGAGCGCTCGCCTCGCTCGCCATACCGCCGGCCTGGACGGATGTGTGGATCTGTCCGGATCCCGAAGGGCACATCCTCGCGACCGCGCGCGACGCGAAGGGACGCAAGCAGTACCGCTACCACCCCGCGTTCCGTGCGCGCCGCGACGAATCCAAGTTCGGCCGCATGCTCGCCTTCTCGGAGGCGTTGCCGCGACTCCGTGAGCTCCTGCTCGCTGACCTCGCGCTCCCGGGCCTTCCGCGTCGGAAACTGCTCGCCACGCTCGTGCGATTGCTCGACAAGACCCTGATCCGGATCGGCAACGACGAGTACCTCAAGGCGAACAAGTCGGTGGGGCTGACGACGATGCGGCGGCGGCACGTCGCGGTGAAGGGCGCGACGCTCACATTCGCCTTTCGCGGCAAGAGCGGCGTGAAGCACGCGATCGCCGTCACGGATGAGCGGCTAGCCAAGATCGTCCGCACGCTGCAGGACCTGCCAGGCCAGGAGCTCTTTCAGTACGAGGACGAGGACGGCGAGCTGCGCACCGTCGACTCAGGCGACGTGAACGAGTATCTCCGCGAGCTCACCGGCGAGGATGTCACCGCCAAGGACTTCCGCACGTGGAGCGGGACGATGGTCGCCGCGCGGGCGCTCAGGGACATGGGGCCGCCGTCGAGTGCGGCAGAGGCCAAGCGCAACGTGAACAAGGCGCTCGATGCGGTGGCCGAGCGCTTGGGAAACACCCGCGCCGTGGCGCGGAAGTTCTACGTGCATCCGGTGATCGTGGACGCGTACCACCGGGGGATCGCCGCGCCGGAGACGCGTCGCGCGCGGCGCGGCGAGCGCCAGTCCGCCGCGCTCCGTCGCGACGAGATCGTCGTGCTCCAGTTCCTTCACGACGAGCTCGATCGCGAGGAGTCCTAGCGCTGCCCGTGGCGCCCTAGTTGCTCCAGGGCGGCTTCACGCCGTTGCTGCGGGCGTAGGCGATCATCTGGCCCAGATGCTCGTGCAGGTGCGTGACCGTGAGGAGCATCGCCCTTTGCCGGCTCCACGGGTTGCCGAAGAACTGGATCGTCTCCGTCAAGTTCGCGTCGGTCGTCAGATTCATGCCTTGATGCAGATGCCGGAACGAGGCCTCGAGGTCCGCGATGATCTCCGCCTTGGTCATCTTCCGCGCCTCGTACGCTTGCACGGTCGCGTAGTTCGATCCGACGATCCCCGTCGCGGGCGGCGCAGGGTGCCCCATCATGATCGGGATCAGGTAGTTGTCGGCGGAGATGTGAATGAACGTCTCTGCCACGGACCGCACGCCGGTCCCCGGGCGCCACGCATACGCCGACTCCGGGATGGCGTTCGCCAACGCGAGGATCTTGGTCTGCACTTCGTTCACGTCTGCGTGCATCTCGCGCATCAGCCCCTGCGCGGCGAGGGGGGCGGTGGCGAGAGAGAGCGCGAGCAGGAGAGCGGGTGTTCGCATCGGGACTCCGAGTGGTTGGATGACAGAAGCTACCCTGAGGCGAATCGTGGAGCGAGCGGAAGAACGATGGTCACCGCGATATACTTCATGTCGACCCCATGCCCCATTCTCCAGATGCAGATCCAACAGTTCTCTCGCGCCGCGATCTGCTCCGGTCCGCGGGCGCCGCGGGCTTGCTCACCGGTGTGCGCCGCGTGCTGCCGGCCGCCGAGCCGCGCACGCCGGTCTCGGGCACCGAAGCCCTCGCCCCGCGCCTGATCAACGGCGAACTGGTGCACGAACTCGAGATCGCCGAGACCCGCGTGCAGATCGAAGGCCGCAACACCACGGCCACGACCATCAACGGCACGATCCCCGGTCCGCTGATCCGCCTCAAGGAGGGCGACGAGGCGATCCTCCGCGTGACGAATCGCCTGAAGGAGGACACCTCCATCCACTGGCACGGCCTGATCCTGCCGCCGGAGATGGACGGCGTGCCGGGTGTGAGCTTTCCGGGGATCCGCCCCGGCGAGACGTTCGAGTATCGGTTCCCCGTGAAGCAGGCGGGGACCTACTGGTACCACAGTCACTCTGGATTCCAGGAGCAACTCGGCCACTACGGGTCGCTGATCCTCGACCCCGCAGCGCCCCTGCCGTATCAGTACGACCGCGAGTTCGTGATCGTCCTCTCGGATTGGACGTTCGAGGATCCGCACCGCGTGTTGGCGCGCCTCAAGAAGCAGCCCGACTACTACAACGACCAGCGCCGCACGCTCGTGGATCTCGTGCGCGATATCGGTCGCGACGGACTTGGCGCGACGGTGCGCGACCGATGGATGTGGTCGGCGATGCGCATGAATCCCACGGACATCTCCGATGTCACGGGCGCCACCTACAGCTACCTGCTCAACGGCGCGGCCCCCGAGTCCAACTGGACCGGCCTCTTCCGGCCCGGCGAGCGTGTGCTCCTCCGCGTGATCAACGCGGGCGCGGGCACGTACTTCGACCTGCGCGTGCCCGGTGTGCCGATGACGGTGGTGCAGGTGAGTGGGCAGCCGGTGGAGCCGGTGGAGACGGACGAGATCCGGATCGCCCTCGCGGAAACGTACGACGTGATCGTCGAGCTTCCGGAGGACCGCCCGTACACGATCTTCGCCGAAGCGATGGACCGCAGTGGTTTCGCGGCGGGGACGCTCGCGCCGCGCGCCGGGCTGGTCGGCGCACTGCCCGCGCGGCGGAAGCGCCCCACGCTCTCCATGATCGACATGGGGATGGACCACGGTGCGATGGCGGGGATGGATCACTCCGGAATGCCTGGCATGCCACCGGCGACGGATGCCCCGGCGGACCCGGACGACGAACACGCGGGCCACGACATGGGCGCGATGCCGGGCGCACTCCGTGCCCCTGGCACGCTCCCCGAGCGCGTGGCGCACGGCCCCGTCACCCACGGCGTGGACAACGCGATGGTTCCCGACTTCGTCGCGAGCCGGCTCGCCGAACCCGGCGTCGGGCTCGGCGAGGACGGCCGCCGCCTGCTGCTCTACACGCAGCTCCGCTCCCTCGAGCCGCGCGCGGACTTCAAGGCGCCGGATCGCGAGATCGAGCTGCACCTCACCGGGAACATGGAGCGGTTCGTCTGGGGGATCGACGGTGTGCCGTTCCATCAGGCCAAGCCGATCGAGTTCAACTACGGCGAGCGGCTGCGCCTCACGATGGTGAACGACACGATGATGAATCACCCGATGCACCTCCACGGGATGTGGATGGAACTCGAGAACGGGCAGGGCGATCGGATCCCGCGCGTGCACACGGTCAACGTGAAGCCCGCGGAGAAGGTCTCGCTCCTCGTGACCGCAGATGCGCCCGGGCGCTGGGCGTTCCACTGCCACGTGCTGTATCACATGGAGGTCGGGATGTTTCGCGTGGTCGAGGTCTCGGTCAACGATCCGCACGCGGGGCACCACGATGCGGAATAGCGCTCTCGCCGTCGCTTGCTGTCTCGCGCTCGCCGCGACGGCGCCGACCACCGCCCGTGCACAGCACATCCCCGCCGATTCGCCGCTGCACCAGATGGACTGGGGGCGCGTCACCTACGTGATCGCTGAGGTCCTGGAGATCGCACCCGACCCGGCCACGCGGCCGGTGCTGTTCGATCTGCTCGCGTGGACCGGCGGCACGACGCATCGCGTCTGGTTCAAGGCCGAAGGGAGCCGGACGACGGTCGGTAACGCCACCGCGCTCGAACTGCAGGCGCTCTACGGGCGGCTCATCACGCCGTTCTGGGATGCGCAGATCGGCGTACGCACCGATCGGGCCGCGGCCAACGGAGCCACGGCGTCGCGCGCCGGCGCCGTCGTCGCGCTCCACGGCGTCGCGCCGGGGTGGTTCGAACTCGAGCCGGCCGTGTTCATCACGACGACGGGCCGCGTGGATCTCGACCTCACCGGCTCCTATGATCTCTACCTGACGCAGCGCCTGATCCTGCAGCCGCGGCTCGAAGCCAGCGCATCGGCGCGCGAGGATCTTGAGTTCGGTCGCGGTGCCGGGCTGACGCACGGGTCGCTCGCGCTGCGCGCCCGCTATGAGATCCGCCGGGAGTTCGCGCCCTACGCTGGGGTGGTGTGGGAGCGGCGATTCGGCGAGACCGCGGATCTGGCGCGCGCGGCGGGTGATGACGTCCGCGAAACGATGCTGGTGGTGGGGCTGCGACTCTGGTGGTAGGGCGCTGCCGACGCTAGCGCATTTCGAGGAAGATGTCGAAGCTCCAGCGCTTGCTCCCGTCCATGGTCCGGGACAGGTCCACGCGGAGCAGTCCGTCAAACACGGACGCGCCAACACCGGCCGCGAGCAACCGTTCCTGCGCCGACCTCCACTGCCGCCGGTCGCCCGCCCAGCCGACGTCGCCGAAGATGATGGGCCGGATGAGCGGCAGGCCCTTGGTGTACTCGGCGCGCGCCATCCAGAATGCATCGCCGCGCGCGGTACCAGGGGCAAACGCGTGGACCGTTTGTGGGCCGCCGAGATACCACGCGCGTTGCGGTGGCAGCGCGCCGACCGAGCCGCCGGCGGCCGTGGTGACCGCGCCCAGACCCCAGCCGCCCAGGCCGCGCGCGAGACGCAGGTCCACCGACGCTCTCCCATAGCCGCGCTCTCCGCGGGCGCCCTCGCCGCGCAATGTCCCCGAGAGTTGGGTGCCCGTGGGGTCGCCCCCGAAGGCGAACGTCATCGTGGCGCCGCCGCCCGCGAAGATGCCCTCCGTAGCAACGATGTTCGGCTGGAACGTCGCGCCAGACAGCACCCGTGCGAACGAGAAGTCCGTGCTCACCTCGGCCGTGCCTTGCTCTTCGGCAAAGAGCCGCCACGAGAAGAAGAACGGGCTCGCAATGCGATGCGACGCGCCGCCGAGCTCGGCGCCGAGGGAGCGAAAGTAGAACCCGTTGTCATGCCCGAGGATCAGCGACCCCAAGGAGCCTGAGAGGCCGAGCGGATTGCCCCAGTCGTTCGCCGCATCCAGCCGGCGATACGCGGCGACCCGCCACTCGCTGTGGCCGCTCGAGCGGCGGAGTCTCAACTCGCCATTCGGCTCGAGATCGGCAACACCAAGACGCACCGTCGCGTCCGCCACGTACCCGCGGCCGAGCAGCCGCTCGGCGCGCAGCCCCGCAGAGAGCGCCTCGATCCGATTGTAGCGGAGCAGGCCGCCCTCCAGGCCGTAGTGCCACGTGATGGGCTGCGGACGCCACGCCGCCTGATTGGAGATCGCGAGTGATGCTGAGACCTCGCGCCGCAGGCGATCGAGATCCGCTTCCGTGAAAAGCTCTTCGCTCGGCGCGTAGATCGACGCCGGAAGGTCTGGCGATCCGATGAGGTCCGCCGCGCGGCACGGAAAGGAGACGCGCACCCGCACGCCATCGGAGTAGCGCACGCCGCGGCTCTCGTACTCTGGGGCACTCGGCGGGGGTGTCCCGGACGGGTCCACGCGTGACGGGCAGCGCCGCGTGCTCTCGGCGGCGTCGCCCCGGTCGCGATACCAGTCGGCGTCATTGCGGCGCTCACGCTCCGGCGTGAGCGGAGGTTGCGCGGCCTGACGCTCCCCTGGGCGGAGTGCGTCCACCGCCTCGTACTCGAACGTCTGCTCGATCGAGATCGTCACGCGCCCGCCCTTGGCGGCCCCTTCTGCGCGCGCGATCCGCACGCGCGGCAGCCAGAAGCGTTCCGCGAAGAGCCCGTGCTCGATCACCACCTCCTCTACGTTGCCGCGGAACGGACCGAGCTTCTGCACCGCGTCCTCGTCCTGATCGTCGATGTGCTGCTTGATCCACGGCCAGAGATCCACCACGACCGAGGGCCGGTACGCCGCGCGCACGAGCGCGCCGTTCGCCTCATCCACCCAGAGCGATCCGACGATGAGCCGATCGCTCGGCCGCACGGGCCGAACGCGCAGCTCGCGCAGTCGGACGATCGCGCCGCCCGGGAGTGTGATCGCCAGCTCGCCACCCAGCGCGAAGTCGTAGAGCGAGTCGGCGTCGATGTCGAGCGGATGCGTGATCCACCCGCCCACGGCCTCGAACGCGCCCGCGACCTCGGTCATGGGCCAGAGGCGGTCGCGTCCAGGATAGTACGGCAGGACGAAGACGAGATCGTCGTCCGCCACCGACGGCTCCACCTCACCGACGATGGGCGCCACCGCGCGGGAGGCGAGCAGCTCGGCCGTGGCGCCGCCTTCGTGGTGCCACCGCATCCGCGCGATGGACTCAAACCGCGCGGCGAGTCGCGTGCGCCCCAGTGGTCCGAGCCCGCCGGCGGCCGCGAGCCCGATCCCCGCGCTCCACCGCTGCTTGGAGATGGCGATGTAGCCGGCGAGGGCCGAGTCCTGTTGATAGCGCGCCGCACGCGCGAGCGCGACGAGCGCGGCGGTCCGCGCGTCGGCGGACGGCGAAGCGACAGCAAGCTGGTAGGCGCAGAGCGCGCCGAGCAGAAAGGCCAATCCCGCGCTCGTGGTTCGGGTACGCGCCCTACGTTTGCGGCCGCGCGCCGGTTTCCCAGCGCCCCACCGTCAGTGTGCTAGATGGCGAAGCAGTAGAAGAGCGCGTTGCCGCCCGTCGCGCGCAGGTTGGCCTGGGAGCAGCCGCGCGAAGGGTGCGCGGAGTTCCACGAGGTCGGCCGCACACCGCCGCCCTGCTTGTCGTGGTGCCCGACGAACGCGCTCCCGGCGTCGTTGCTGGTCCAGTTGGCGCAGGTGGTGTCGGTCGAATCCGAGACCACACGGCCATCAGGTCCCGAGCCCGTGAGGATGTCGTGCATGTTCGGCGTGTCGCCGCGGCCGTTCACCATCGCGCCCTTCTCGTTGAGGCTGCCTTCCTTGCCGAGACCGTTGGTCTCGCCGTGCAGCTCGTCCAGGTTGCGCGCGACCATCACGCCCTTGGCGTTGTACCAGGGGCCCGCGCCGATCCGGTCGCGCGCATTCACGGCCGGACGCGAGCCAGCGGCGGTGGCACTGAGATACGCGCGCCACGTCCTATTCGACGCTTGCATCGCGGCCGCGAGTCGGGCGCAGTGCGCGTCGGCGCCTTCGAGTCCGCCGAGGTTCGCGCCATCACCGGGGCCTTCGCTCGTGATGAAGAAGCTCATCGGTTCTGCGACGGGCGCGTGCGTCGAACCGCTGGCAAGGACCACCACACTCGCGAGGAGGATCGGGGGGAGCAGTCGCATGGGGTTCACCTCGAGGATGTGGACGTCGAACGGGCCTTGGCGCGCGTCGCCTTTGCCGCCTGCCCCGACTTGGTGCGCGGGTCGATCTTCGCGTAGTTGGCCAGATGGTCCTTGACCGGCGCGCGCCGGAACGCCTCACCGATCACGTCCAGCGCCAGATCCTCAGCGCGCTTGAAACGCACGCAACACTTGCCCATGTCGAGCTTCTTGCCGGTCTTGGCCCACGCCTTCCGGAACCACGTCTCGTCCTTGGTCCCGTCGGCGTAGACGCTCATCAGATACAGCGAGAGGTGATTCTTCTGCGAGGCGAGGCACGCATACGGCAACGGCTGCTTGGGATCGCAGTGGTAGCCCGGCGGAAAGACCTTGTGCGGCACGTACCAGCCGATCATCCCGTACTGCATGCCCTCTTCGAGCGCGGGGTCCAGGTTGGCCTTCACCACCTTGCGTACCGCCTCGATCGCCTGCCGACGATCGGCGGGCAGCTCCGCGAGATACTCGTGAACGGTCTTGGCCTTGCTCTGCATCAGCGCCTCCGGTAGCGAACCATCTCCATCCCACCCTGCGAGAGGACGAGTTCTGCTCCGTCGAGTCGGAACCATCCCCCGGTGGACAGAATCTGCGAGTACCGGGCATCGCGCGCCACGGCCAGCGTGTCAGAGCACGGCCGGGGCGTGATGCGGAGCGTTCCGGGCGCGAGGTCGAGGCCCCGCAGCACCGCGGCGCCGGAGAAGCGATGGCACGTGGCGTGGCCGAACATCGTCGGCTCGCTGAGCACGAATCGCAGCGACGGGCGCGCGGTCGCGGGCAGGTGCGTGAGATCCACGCCGTCGAGCGCCGTGGCCTGCCAGTCGCCCACGGCGACGTGCGCGCGGATCCGCATGGTCTCGCAGGGTTCGCGCGCGGGGAGCGGCGCGAACGAATCCACGACCGCCACGTCGGCCGCCGTCGCCCCGTCGCCGTCACGCGCGAGGCGGCCGAACAGCCGTACCCGCGTCGCGGCGCCGTCGCCCAGCGGATGCGCGGCGTGCAGCTGCTGGAGCCGGACGAGTGCGTCGGCTCCGCGCACGGGCAGGAGCCGGCCGCCGTCGCACGTCACGATGGTCGGTGCGCCGGGTCCAGCCCGAAACTCCACGCGAGCGCGCAGGACGCCGCCCAGCGTTGGCGGCGCGGAGACGCGAACGAGTTCGCCGGACGTCGGCGCGGCGGGTGTCGCCGGGCGCCGTCCCTCGGGGGCGGGCCGCTCGTCGGCCGCCCCGAGCAGACGAATGCGGAGCGGGCTCACCACCTCGAACCCGCGATCGCCTTCTTCGCCTCGCAGCACGAGCACTGGCACCGAGTCGCGCGTGAGCGTCCAGCGACCGAGCGTGAGGACGGTGTCGGCCCTGGAGGCGCCTACCGTCCGCAGGCGATACGAGCCATCGGGTTCGAGCACCAGCACCGACGACTCCGACGCGCAGTCGTCGCACGGCAGGGCCCCCGCATACGCGGCGGGCCGCGTCAATGCCGAGAGTGAGTCGCCAGCGTCGAGCGCGGTGACCAGCTCCAGCCCCGCGACGCCAGCGCCTTCGGCGCCGCCGCAGGCCAACAGGATCGGCATCGCGGCCGCCACCAACCGGCCGGATGCGCCGCGGCCGCCCCGCCGCGCGTGCTGCACGACGAGGCGGCCGTTACGGGACGCGACGTTCACCGAGAAGCGTTCTCCAGGCCACGCAGCGTCGTGGCCAGGCCACGCATCCGACGCGCGTCGATCGGGCGCGCGGACGCGGCGTCGGACTCCAGTTGCTGCGCCACGCGCGCGAACTGCGCCTTGGCCTCACGCTGCGCCGTGGCATTCCCGGCCTCCGCGCGCTGGAGCATCTCACGAGCCGCCCTGATGCGCGCCGCGGTCAGGCCACGCGTGCGCTCGAGCTGATCCAAGTACGCGCGCGCCACGGGGTACGCGGCGGGCCACACGATCTGCGGCTGCTCCTGCGCATTGAAGTCCCGCATGGAGACCAGCTTAGCGGCGTCGATCTCGTTCTGCGAGAGTTCCGCGCTCACCGCGAGCTCGAACACGTCGATCCCGCGCTCGATCTCTGCGCCGTAGATCTTGCCGTTGTGCCAATACACGGACCAGAACCCGCCCGTCAGCAGCGTGCTGTCGGACAGCGGCCCGCGGTCGAAGAACGCGATCTCGCGCGCATTGGCCGGGTCCGTGAAGTCGAACATCGAGAGCCCGCCCTGATACCAGGCCTGGACCTTGATGTCGCGCCCCGGCACCGGGATGATCGACCCGTTGTGCGCGACGCAGTTCTCCATCGTGCTCTGCGGTACGGGGAGCTTGTAGTAGCCGCGGTGCACGAGCTTGCGGTCCACGATCTCGAAGATCGCGTCTGCGCCCCACGTGATGGGGTCCGTCGCGCGGCAGCGCGCGCCGCGTCCGCCGCCCCACTCGTCCGTAAAGATCACGGTGCGGCCGTCATTGCTGAAGGTCGCCGAGTGCCAGTAGGCGAAGTTGGGGTCCGTGACCTCGTCGATCCGGCGCGGGTTCCGCGGATTCGAGATGTCGAGCAGGATCCCGTTGCCGGAGCAGGCGCCGGCCGCGAGGCCGATCGCCGGATACACGGTGATGTCGTGGCACTGGTTGGTGCGCCGCGAGGTCTGCGTGCCCTCGCCGTGGTTCCCGCCCTGCCACAGCGCGCCGATGTTGCCAAGCGAGTCGCCGAAGATGCGCGGCGCGTTCACCACCCGGGCGTCCTGCGGCCGCGCGAGCGGCACCTCGATCACTTCGATGCGGAACTGCGAGGAGTTCGGGTCGTCCGCGCTGGTGACGCAGCCGGCCATCTCGTTCGGCGAGCGGACGCCGGCAGTGCCCGAGACGTACACGTAGATGCGCGACGCGTCGCGCGGGTCGGTGACGAGTGTGTGCGTGTGCGAGCCGCGGCACGTCTGCACGAGGGCGACCTGGACCGGCTTCGCCATATCTGACACGTCGAAGATGCGCACTCCGCGGAAGCGCTCGGTGCTGACCGTGTCCGCCACGCCTTCGGTGCCGCAGTCCAGACGGCCCAGCGTCTGCTCCACCGACATGAAGACCAGGTTGCCGTGGATCGACACGTCACCCTGACCGCCGGGGCACACCACCGACAGCGTGAGCCGCGGATTGCGCGGGTCGCTGATGTCCCAGCCCTGGAAGCCGTGGTAGTTGCCCTGGATCAGCAGGTTGCCCTGGAAGGCGAGGTCCGTGTTGGAGTAGCCGCCGTCGCCCAGCTGCGCCGGGTTGAAGAACCCCTCGGGGCGCGGCACGCTCGCGAGCTTGGTCAGGCCGCGAATGGCCTCCCCCGCGTCGAGGTATCCGGCCTTGAGGCCAATGCGCGGATCGTTCGGATCCCACTTGAAGGCGGGCTCGAGCTGCCGCGCCGGAGGCGTGGGCTCCTGCGCGCTCAAAGGCGAGGTCGTGATCGCCGCCGCGAACACGCCGACGGCGGCGATGCGAAGTGAACCCAGTGCGAAGCGTGTGGTCAACGACATCCGGACCCTCAGGTGGTAAGGTTGAGCAACGAACGAGCAATGAACGGCGCTAGCGGTCCGCGAGCATCCGCCGCATCCGCGCGATCTCCATCTCCTGGTCCGCCTCGACATCCGAGGCGAACTGGTACATCTCCGACTGCTGGCCGCCGCCCGGACTCCCGAACAGCGTCTTGACCATGTGCAGCGCGCCTTCGTGATGCTGGATCATGTACCGGAGGAAGAGCCGGTCGAACGCCGCGCCCCGCGCGGCCGCGAGCTCGGCCATCTGCGCGGCCGTGAGCATTCCCGGCATCAGGCCGTGGCCCACGTGCGCTCCGTGCTCCCCTTCACCCGGGACTGGCTCGTTGCGCTGGCGGAGCCAGCTCTTCATCAGGTTGATCTCGTCCATCTGGGAGAGCTCGATCCGCAGGGCGAGCAGCCGCACGTCGCGGTCCGCGGTGCGCTCCTGCACCAGCGCCGTCATCTCCAAGGCCTGGAGATGGTGCGGGATCATGCCCTGCATGAACTCGACGTCCGCCGTCGTGTAGGGCGGGCGGGGCAGCGCGCGATTCTCGGCGGCGGTGAGCACCCGGGTCTCCTCTCCCGGGGCCCCCGGCTGCACGGTGAGCGCCGACTGCTGTTTCGAGGACGCGCCGCTGACGGCCGGCTGCGTGGCCGGCTGCGTGGCCGCCGGCGCGCCTCCGGCGCAGGCCCCCGCCAGCAGGGTCAGGACAATGAAAGGTCTTGCGCCAGCGCGGCGCATCAGGGGTCCAAGCGAGTGCATGGCAGTGGGACGGGGTTTCCTAAGTCTAAGGCAGGGCGGGGGTGAAGCGAACCGCCCCCTCAGGGTGACCCCGCGATCGCCCCCTCCGTTCCAGCCTTCTTCACATGAACGTCGAACCACGCGAACCACCGCGCCCACATGTCGAGATCGCTCTCGAACGTGGCGACGCTATGCCCTTCGTAATGGTACATGTAGAGCGCCGCCGGTTTTCCAAGCCCCTGCAAGGCGTCCATCATCCGCGTGGAGGACATCGGCGCCGTGCCCGCGTTCTGGTCCTCCGTCGCGTGGTACAGCAGGAGCGCGCCGGCGATCTTGTCCGCGCGCAGGAACGGAGACATCGCGAGGTACGTGTCCTGCGCCTCGTAGAAGCTCCGGCGTTCCGACTGGAAGCCGAAGGGCGTCAGCGAGCGGTTGTACATCCCGTCGCCCGCGATGCCGGCCTTGAAGTAGGGAACCAAGGTCATGGCGTTCACGGTGCCGAAGGCGCCGTAGCTGTGCCCGCCGATCCCCACCCGCGCGCGGTCCACGAACCCCGAGTCCACCACGGCGTCCAGCACGGCGTCCAGATTCTCCGGCAGGTCGCGCGTGAAGTTGTCGTTCATCCGGCCGCTGTCGCCGAAGATCGGGATGTCCGGCGTGATCAGCGCGTAGCCGCCAGCCACCCAGAGCTCTGTGGCGCTCGCCGGACGCGCCTGCGGTACCTCGGGGAACTGGTTGATGTTCGTGGTCCAGCGCGAGCGCTCGTAGGCCTCGGCGGTCGCATACTCGCGCGGGTAGTGCCAGAGGATCCCGGGCAGCGCGGTGCCGGGACGCCAGTCACGCGGCAGCGTGACGTCCACCCAGAACTGCGTGCCGTCGCGCGGGCGGGTGACGCGGATCCGCTTGCGGATCGCGCGGGAAACCTCGGGCCCCACATCCACCGCGCTCGTGAGCTTCCGCTCGCTGCGCGCGGTGAGGTCGCGGTGCCACGCGTCCTCGATCACCGTCGCGGACTGCCGCGTGACGACCACCTGTGAGAAGTCCGCGTCCAGCGCGACCACGAAGTCCTCATACGTGTTCGCGGGAGAATCCAGCAGCCGCGTCCGCGCGGCGTCCTCGATCTGGAGCCGGTCGAGCCAGGGGCGAGGTGCACGCGTGTGCCACTCGTTCCCGTAGCGCCGCGTGCCGGAGACGAACACGGCGCGGGCATCCGTGCTCATGGCCACGACCACGCGGCCATCGGCCGCGCGCGCCGTCTGCAAGGCGCCGCCCGTCCCGACGGTGTCCGCCGTGGCGTTGCCGCCGAAGCCGCCCCCGCCGAAGCCGCCGCCGCCCGGCAGCGTGACGCCGCGGCCAAGCGCGTAGCGACGCGTCGGATCTGCCAGCCGGACCGCAGACACGCCGCCACTGTCGTTCACGAAGAGCGTGGCCGCGTCGCTGCCCCAGACCACGTTCGACATCCGTGCGCTGCCTTCCAGCACGAGCGCCGTGTCGCCGGGGCCGAAGGGCGCCTTCCACTGCATGAACCGCACGCCGCTCGCGCGACGGCCGTCCTCACCCACCGTGGTGCGCAGATACGTCAAACCGTCCACCGGGTGCCAGGCAAAGCTCCGGCGCGACGTGTCCACGGCCGCGGCGCGGCCGGCGGGGCGCGTTTCGCCTTCGTTCATCTCATCCGTCGCCAGCGTCGCGACCACACGGCCGGTCGCATCCCAGAGCTCCGTCACCGTCCCGAAGGACGAGACTGGCACCAGATACGAGAACGGCTCGACGATCCGCGTAACGCGGAGCCAGCGCCCATCGGCCGAGGCCTCGGCGCGCTCGAACATCGCGGGGGCGCCGACCAGCCGCGCCGCGCCGCTGCGGGAGTCCACCAGCGCGAGCTGCCCGGTCACGTGGTACTTGACGAGCGCCTGGTCGTGCGGATCCTGCAACAGGCTCGCGTGCACGCGCTGCGGCTTGGCCACGCCGCCCGTGAGCCGCACCTGCGGACCATCCTCGACGTTGTTCGCGCCGTGCGTCGGCACCGCCCCGCGCGCCGCGGGCACGAGCACGACCACCAGCTGCCGTCCGTCGGCCGTGAAACGCGGTTCGGTGACGAGCGTGGCCAGCAGCGGCGTGCGCGTGAGACGCGTGGAGCGTCCGCTCGCGACGTCGGCAATGTACAGGTGCGACGCGGACTCGAAGTTCGCGACGAACGCGAGCCGCGCACCCTCAGGCGACCAGGTGAGGCCCGTGATCGTCGCGCCCGCCGGCGTTTGGATCGCCTTCGTCGCACCAGTGCGTGGGTCGGCGAGCTCGATCCCGGTGGCCGGCGCCGTGGTCAATGCGCGCGCGCGGTTGGCCACGGGGTCGAGCTGGAGCCCACCGAGAATGAGATGCGGCCGGCCGTACGCCGCGATGCTGCCGCGCCCCGGCCCCGTGGTGCGCACCGCCCACCGGCGGTCCGGACTCAGGTTGCTGAAGGTGATGTTGGTGCGCGGGGCGAGGATCATGCGCTCCACGTGCGCGGCCGGCCGGACGAAGGTCTCGGTGCGGAGGACGGCCCAAGGGTCCTCGAAGTTCTGCGCGGCGGCCGGTCGCGGGATCGCGACCAAGATCGTGGCGACGGACATTCCCGCCACGCAAGCGGCAAAGCGGGTCTGACGCACGAGAGTACCTGCGGCGGCGAGAGCGGTCGGCATGGCGGGACGGGAGCTCGAGAAGAGGGAGGGGGAGCTGTCGAAAAAGTACGCAGTACGAAGAACTGGCGTTGGACCTACGCCCTTGCGCCCGTTCGGCCCGCCACTCGAATTCTTGGGTCCACCCTTGGCCGAGGGCGTCCGTGCCCGTTCGATTCGAAGTCCACCCGAGTCACCGATGCGTCGTGGTCTGGTTCGACGGAGCGCTCACGGTGCCAGAGCTCGTCGAGTTTGCCGCAGTCCTCACGGCCACCCCGGGCTTCGAGCGCTCGTTCCATAGCTTGTACGACGCGCGACGGGCGGACGCGTCGTCGCTGCAGGTCGCCGACATGCGAAGTCTCGCAGCGAAGAGCCCGTTCGGCGACCGGTCCAAGCGCGCCTTCGTGGTCGACACCGACCTCCAGTTCGGCATGATCCGTGTCGTGGAGCTCAGCACCGACGGCGCCAGCGGCCGATTCAAGTTCTTCGCGGATCCTGCGGAAGCCGCGCGGTGGATCGGCCTGCCCCCGGAACTGGTGGCCGACTCAGGCGAGCGGCCGAAGTAGCGCGCGCGCCGGTGCCGCGTCCACCGGGCCCGTCCGCAGCGGCAGCGCGCAGAGCTCGCAGCGTCCCGAGGCGACGCCTCGCAGATCCAGATTCTCCAGCACGAACGCCCCGCCGCCAAAGAGCGCGTGGTGCACGGCGAGCGACTGGCTCTCGCGTGGGTCCACGCTCGGCGCATCCACGCCGAGCAGCCGAAGCCCGCGGGCGACAAGCTCGCGCGCGGCCTCAGGCGTCAACGTCGGCCAGTCGTCAGGAAACGTGCCGCCCGCCACGCTGCGCCCGGTGTGGAGCAGCAGGCGCTGTATCGCGGGGGGCAGTCCTCGCGCCTCCAGTTCCTTGAGCGAGATCGCCCCGGAGCGATCGGACACGTCGAGTACGAACGCCTCCCCGCGGAACACGTCGTGCGGCAACTGATCCGCGCCCGCGCCGTCGCGCGCGACGTGCAGCGGCGCATCCGCGTGCGTGCCGACGTGCGGGCTCAGCGTCCACCGTGACACGTTCACGCTCGCGCCCTGCGCGATCTCCCATCCCCAGCCGCAGCTGACCGGCGTGTCTCCCGGCCAGGCCGGCGTGGCCTCGCTGAACGCGACCGAGATGTCGCGCCAGGGCCGTTCAGCCACGGCCGTAGAGTCGCGCGCGCACCGCCCAGAGCTCGGGGAAGAACCGCTGCGCGATCGTCCGCTGCAGGTACTTGGCCCCGAGGGTGCCCCCCGTGCCGCCGGTATCCGGCCCGATGATCCGCTCCACCAGCTGCACGTGCAGGAACCGCCAGCGCGCAAAGCCTTGCTCGTACGCGAGCAGCGCCTCACTCAGCATCAGCAGCAGGCCGTGTTTGGCGTCCGCGTAGATCGCTTCGAGCGTCGCGCCCTCGTGCTCGATCAGCGCCAGGAAGAGCGCCTGCAGGGTGGGACGTCCCAGCGCACGCGCCACCAGCGGCGGAACCTCTCCGTGCTCCTTGATGGCGCTCATGAAGTGCGGATCGCGCAGCCCGCTCGTGGCTTCGATGGCGCGGAACTGCGCGCTCTGCGATCCGCTGGACGTGCCGAGGAAGCCGCGGAACTGCATGAACCGCTGCGGCGGCAGGGTGTCCAGCGCGGAGAGTTCGTGCGTGACGAGATCCACGAGGGTGTTGATGCGCTGCATGCTCGTGAGCGCGCCCTGCGTGTCGAACGCCTGCAGGCGCTCGATGAGCTGGTCGAACTCGTGCAGAATGACCTTGAACCACAGTTCGCTCGCCTGATGCACCACGATGAACAGCAGTTCGTCGGGATGCTCAGGCTTGCTCTGCGGCCGCTGGAGGCCGAGCAGGGACTCGAGCTCGAGGTACGTCGGGTACGAGATCTCGCGCGGTTGGGTCAAAACGTGGACACCTCGAGCGCGAGGAGGTCGTCCGCGCGCATGGTCTCGTACGTGAAGAAGGGCTCGCCGTAGCGGCAGCGGATCAGCGTGCCGTAGTGCGCCGCCTGATGCCGGATGATGTCGTACAGCGGCTCACCGTTGGGCAGGACCTCGCCCGCCCACGTCGCACCGTCGAACTGCGAGGCGTAGCACTGCACGGCCTCGAGCTTGGTCTCGAACTCCGCGCTGATGTCCACCACGAAGGTGGGCTTCACGTGATCCTCGCGGTACGTGATCGCGTGCACGAGCTTGTGCGGCCGGTGCGGTGCGGAGTCGGCGTCGAGTTTGGTCAGGCCTGCCAGAAAGCACGCGTCGCGGATGAGCTGCGTCGCGATCCGATGGTCCGGGTGTTTGCCGCGGGGCGCCGGCGCGATCACCACGCGCGGCTTGAGCTCCCGCAGCCGGAGCGCGAGCGTGCGCCGCGTTGCCGGGGTGTTCTCGATCGCCGCGTCCGGAAGTCCGAGATTCTCGCGCACGGCCACCCCCATCACCTCGGCGGCGGCCTCCGCCTCCTTGGCGCGCAGCGCAGCGGACCCGCGGGTGCCCATCTCACCGGCGCTGAGGTCGATGATCCCGGTGCGATGCCCCTTCCACGCGTGCTTCACGAGCGTGCCGCCGCACGTCAGCTCCACGTCGTCGCGGTGCGCCGCGATCGCCAGCACGTCCACAGGTGCGCTCATCCCACCAATCTGGACGCCGTCCGAGGGGTGGGGAAGGTTCCCTTGTCGTGTCGGGCGGCGGCGTGCAGAATCCGCATCCAGATCCCATGCCGCTCGACACGACCCTCTTCGCTGCTGCGCAGCCGACGATCCCCGCCGGCCGCGTACGCCTCCGGCCACTGCGTCCGGCGGATGCGCCGCGCGCGCAGGCCATGCTCGCGGACAACGAGGTGGCCAAACAGACGCTGAACATCCCGCATCCGTACCCGGAGGGGGAAGCCGAGCGCTGGATCGCGGAGCGCGCCGAGGGCTGGAAGGCGGGGAAGATGCTCGCGTGGGCGATCGCGCTGGCGGACTCGGACCTGTTGGTCGGTGCGATCTCGCTGCGCCCGGTGCCCGCGCACCTGCGAGCAGAGGTCGGCTACTGGGTCGCGCGGGAGGTCTGGGGGCAGGGGATCGGCACCGCCGCGTTGCGGGCGGTCCTCGCGTGGGGCTTCGACACGCTCGGCCTGCACCGGATCGAGGCGCATCACTTCTCGGAGAATCCCGCCTCGGGGCGGATCATGGAGAAGGCCGGCATGCGACACGAGGGACGCGTGCGCGAACCGATCTTTCGCGACGGCGTCCCTCGTGACCTCGAACTCTACGGCATCCTGCGGCACGATCCCCGGCCCGCTTAGTTTGGCCGGGGACCGCCCGAGTGCGACTAGCGCGGCGGCGGACGACGTCCGCCCCCCATCGCCGGCATCGCGGCCAGATTCCGGTCGAAGATCACCTGCTGCTCCGCCGTGAGGACGGCGCGGATATCCGCGTTCTGCTTGGCGCGCATCTCCATCATCTTCTCGCGCGCGCTCGGGTCCTGCATGCCGCCCGCCATCGCCTCGCGCATCGCCGTGCGGCCGGCGGTCTGGATGGAGTCGATCTTGGCCTTCTGCACTTCCGTGAGCGTGATGTCCTTGAACAGCATCTCGTTCTGGCGCTGCATGCCCTGCCCGCCGCCTTGTGCGCCTTGTGCGCCCTGACCACCGCCCTGCGCCGCAGCCGGGACCGCAAAGGTCACCAGCGCTGCCGCTGCCAACAGTCTGATCGCCCGCATTCTGCCTCCAAAGGTGAGCTGTCGCCGGAGCATTCGCCCCGCGGTCAATAACGTAGCCGCACGGTGTTTCGTTAGCCGCGTCCTCCTTTCCCTGAGGGGCCAGCATCTCGGGGCCGTCCCGCGTACTATGATATGAATGTCCGAAGCGCGGCCTCTCGCTGGCCACGCACCCCCACTGTCGGAGAATCACGAATGACCTTGTCTCGCCTCACCGCCGGGGCGGCGTTCGCCGCCCTCGCGCCCCTGTGTGCGTTGGCTGCCCAGAGCGCGGAACTCCCGCTCAAGCTGGCGCCCCGCCCGACCGCCGCCGCGATCACGCCGGCCGACCTGATGACGCGGCTCTATCAGATCGCGGACGACTCGATGGGCGGTCGCCCCACCGGGTCCGACGGCCACGTGATGGTGACGAACTATCTGGCGGCCGAGGCGCGTCGGATGGGCTTGCGGCCGGCGGGCACCAACGGGAGCTACTTCCAGGACCTGCCGATGAAGCGGCGCGGCTTTACGCCGGCGTCGGCGGTGGTGGTCGGGGCCACGCGCTTCGAGTTGGGCGAGGCGTTCGGCGCTCTGCTCCCTCGCGGTAGCAAGATGTCGTCCGTCACGAGCGCCGCAGTGATCGTGGGCGGTGTGATGAGCGACAGCGCCACGTGGATCACCGCTGAGCAAGCGCGGGGCAAGGTGGTCGTGCTGCGCGCCAACGGCCGATCCGTTCCGCTGAGCACGCGAGCTCTCACCGTGACCTCGACGTCGCGCTTCGCCGGCGCCGCCGCGGTCGTGTTCCCCATGTGGGACGCCGTGCCGGCGAACTTCCGTCGCGCGTTGGCGCAGCCGTCCATCAGCATGGACGGCACGGGCGCGCCGACCGTGGCGCCTCCGACGATTCTGGCGTCGAACGCGATGGTGGACGCACTGATCGCTGGCGCAGGGCAGACCGTTGCGCTCAGTCTGGAGTACACGGAGACCACCGCGCCCGCGCGCAACGTGATCGCCGTGCTGCCCGGCAGCGACCCGCGACTCGCCGGACAGTACGTGGCGATCGGGGCGCACAGTGACCACGACCCGCAGCTGGCCGCTGGCGTGGACCACGACTCACTCCGTGCCATGGCCGCACTGCGCGCCAAGCTGATCGCGTCCATGCCCGCGGGCCAGCGCCCGTCGCCGCAGCAGTTCGCCGAGCTCCGCGTGAACGTGGACTCGCTCCGGGCCATTCGTCCTGCGCGTAGCGACTGGATCAAGAACGGCGCCGACGACGACGGCTCGGGCACGGTGGCGCTGCTCGAGATCGCCGAGCAGATGGCGGCCTCGCCGAACCGCCCCAAGCGGTCCGTGGTCTTCGTCTGGCACGCGGCCGAAGAACTCGGCCTCCTCGGCGCCGCGTACTTCACCGAGAACCCCACGCTGCCGCTCGACTCGATGGTCGCGCAGCTGAACATGGACATGGTCGGCCGCGGCGGGGTGGATGACATCGCGGGCGGCGGACCGCGCTACGTGCAGCTGGTCGGCTCACGGCGCCTCTCGCGTGAGTTGGGTGACCTCGTCGAGGCCGTGAACGCCCGCCGGGCGTCGCCGTTCGTGTTCGATTACTCGCTCGACGCCGACGGGCATCCGGAGCGCATCTACTGCCGCTCGGACCACGCGATGTACGCGCGGTACGGCGTGCCGGTGACGTTCTTCACGACCGGGCTGCACCGCGACTACCACCAGGTCACGGACGAGCCCCAGTACATCCATTACGACAAGTTCGCCGAGCTCACGCAGCTGGTGCACGACGTGGCGCGCGAGCTCACGGACCGCGCGGGCCGGGTGAAGCTGGATGGGCCGAAGCCGGATCCGAAGGCGGCGTGCAGACAGTGATGAGAGAGGTGAGATGAAAGATGGGAGGTAACGACGAGGCGGGAGCCGGCTCAGTGCCAGCTCCCGCCTCGTCGTTCCTTTCCTCTCACATCTCCCAACTACCTTCTTTTTGTCTCGTGCGCCTTCCGCCGCTCGAGCTTCGCCTTCGCCCGCGCGCGCTCTTCCGCCTTCCGCGCCCGGATCGAGGCGATCCGCTCGCCGATCGGGATCTCGAAGCGCTCCACCGGGGTGTGCGAGTAGTCGAACCCCTCGACCTTGCGGCGGGGCAGGGAGCGGCCGATCGCGCGTTCGATCGCCTTCAGGTCGGCCTCTTCGTCCTGTGAGACGAGCGTGAACGCTTCGCCCGTCGCGTCGGCGCGCGCGGTGCGGCCCACTCGATGGATGTAGTCTTCGGGCTGATGCGGCACGTCGAAGTTGAGCACGTGCTCCAGCGCTTCCACGTCAATGCCGCGCGCCACGATGTCCGTGGCGACGAGCACCCGGACCTTGCCGCTCTTGAAGCCGGCGAGCGCCTCGGTGCGCTGCCCCTGGCTGCGGTTCCCGTGGATCTTCGCGTTCGGCACGCCGGCCTTGGTGAGGATGTCGGCCAACCGATTGGCGCGGTGCTTGGTCCGCGTGAAGCAGATGACGTTGCCGATCGTGTTCGTGCGGAGCAGCGCGAGGAAGAGATCCGGCTTGAGCGCTTCCTTCACAGGGAACACCGCCTGCTCGATCTTGGGCGCGGGCTTGGAGACACGCTCCACGTTGAGCCGCACGGGGTCGCGCAGCATCTGCCGCGAGAGCTCCACGATCGGTGCCGGCAGCGTGGCGCTGAAGAACAGCGTCTGCCGGTCCTTGGGGATCCGCGCGAGCACGCGCTTGATGTCCGGCAGAAAGCCCATGTCGAGCATCCGGTCGGCTTCGTCGAGGATCAACACCTCGAGCTTCGAGAAGTCCACGTAGCCGCCCGGCTGCGACATGTGGTCGAGCAGACGGCCCGGCGTGGCGATCACCACGTCCACCTTCTGGCGGAACGCGGACTCCTGCGGGCCCATGCCCACGCCGCCGAACACGGCCGCGCCGCGCACCTTGGTGTGCTTGGCCAGCGCCTGCAGGTCGGCGTGCACCTGCGCGGCGAGTTCGCGTGTCGGGGTGAGCACCAGCGCGCGCGTGGCGCGCACGGGTTGCGCCTGGAGACGGTGCAGGAGTGGCAGCACGAAGGCGGCGGTCTTGCCGCTGCCCGTCATGGCGCACGCCAGCAGGTCCCGCCCGTCGCGGGCGGAAGGAATGGCGTCGAGTTGGATCTGCGTGGGCTTGGTCCAGCCGAGGTCGGCCACCGCGCGCAGAAGAGGCGGCGCGAGGCCGAGGGTCGAGAAAGGCATCGGGTACTTGAAAGGGCGGAGCAACACTAACTTCCGGATCAGCTGCGGCGGCACTGTCCGCCACACACGAAAGCTAATGGGTCGGGACCCTTGGGCACGCACTTTTCCGAGAACTCCTCCATGCGCACCGTTCCGCTCACCACCTTCCAGCGACTCGATCCCGCCGTGATGCAGGCGCGCGCCGCTGCATTCCAGGCGACCATGGTGCGTCGCCGCACCGTGCGCGAGTTCTCCGACGAACCCGTGCCGCGCGAGGTGATCGACGCCGCGCTGCTCGCGGCGGGCACGGCGCCCAACGGCGCCAATCTGCAGCCGTGGCACTTCGTGGTCGTGAGCGACCCCGCGCTCAAGTCCCAGATCCGGGTGGCCGCGGAAGAAGAGGAGCGCGCCTTCTACGCCGGACGCGCGACACCCGAGTGGCTGGAGGACCTCGCGCCACTCGGCACGGACGCCGAGAAACCGTTCCTCGAACGCGCGCCCTACCTCATCGCGATCTTCGCCGAGCGCTACCGGGTGATGCCGGACGGGTCCAAGCGAAGCAACTACTACGTACAGGAGTCGGTCGGGATCGCCACCGGCTTCCTGATCGCGGCGCTGCACCACGCGGGCGTTGCGACGCTGACGCACACGCCGAGTCCCATGGGGTTCCTGAGCGACCTGCTCGGGCGGCCGAGCGCGGAGAAGCCGTTCCTGCTGCTGGTGGTCGGGTATCCGGCGGAGGGGGCGCGGGTGCCGGACATCACGAAGAAAGGGCTGGAGCGGATCGCGACGTACCGCTGAGCGGGCGGTTCGTCCGGGCGTGGGTCGACACGGAATCCCGTCCGCCGTCGGAGGGAAGTTTCGGCCGTAGTCAATTCCCCGGTTCAGCCTGACCGGGACGGTCGGCGACAAGCTCGTCACCGACGCGGGCAGCAGCGGTGTCACGCGGCGCTGGGTGCGCGGGGCGAGGTGACCCGCGCCGCGCTGCGGTGGACCCCCTGCCGTCAGCGCGAGGCGTGTTCGCCGAAGTGCGTGCGCTCGCAGGTCGGGCAGATGCCATGCGTGAACTGCGATCCCGTGCGCTCCGAGACGTAGCGTTCGAGTCGTGTCCACTCGCCGTCGGCGGCGCGGATCGACTTGCAGTGCGCGCAGATGGGCAGGAGGCCCGACAGGGCGCGCGTCATCAGCTCGTCGACGCGCGACGCGAGCGCGTCCGCCTCCATGCGACTGCGGCGCATGAAGGCCATCAGCATCCCGAGGCCGATCGCGGTCTGCAGCGCGTGTGCCGTCAGGAACAGGATCTGGGCGATCTCCGACGGGAACATCGGTGACCACGGGTAGATCGCCTGCTGCACGCCGAACAGCAGCAAGGCACCGCCCGCGACCGCTTTTTCCGGTCCGGTGATGGTCGTGCTCCGAAGGACGACGAACCCGGAGACGGCCAGGGCGACGGCGAAGAACAGGTAGTGCTCGACTCCCCTCGCTCCGAACCACTGCGTGTCGATCCCGACGACGGCGCCGATGATGACCCACGCTGTCTCAGCCGCTGCGATCAGGATCCAGCCGCCGGGAAGCCGGCGCCGATCGAGTTCGTACGCTCCCCAGAGCATCAGGACGGCGCGCGCGATCACGAGCAGATGCAGCGTGGTCGTGTCGGTCCCGCCGCCCGCCATGCCGTAGATGTAGCGCAGCGTCCAGACCGCCCAGGCCGCCATCCAGATGGCGAGGAAGCGCTCGCGGTACGTCAGGTAGAGCGCGCCGAACACGATGAGGAGCGTGAGCGCACTCACGAACGGGGGGCCAAACAGTGCCACAGGGCCTCGGCGGCGCGGGACGTAGGGGAGTGCGGCTCCACAGGATGTTCACGCGAGTCGGCGGCGTTGGCAAGCGCGCTCGCCCGCACTCGGGCTAACCGGAACTGCCGTTGGTGGTCGGCCGTCCCGCGGACGGGGCGCGGGTCCCGGACCTCACGAGGAAGCCGCTGGACGCGATCGCGAGCTTCAAGCGAGGTGTGGCGACCTCGCATCACGAACTTGTTCGCAATCACGCGTCGGTGGACACGCCACTTGCGCGGGCCATCATATTTCCTGACGGCACGCGCTTTGCACGGCCGTTACGGGATCGCGTGGGCCTCGTCCTTCCTCACCAACACTTTCTCACTCGTGGACTCTTCCTCGCCCGCCCTCCGTTTGCACGCGGCAGATCCGGCTGACTCGACCCAGCCCGAGCCTGCCGTGCCGCGGAAGCGCGCGTCGGCGGAGGCGATCGACGCCTACTGGAATGATGTGCAGGGCCGCGTGGGGTACATCCTCGCGCTGCTGGACATTGCGCGGTACGGCGAGACGCTCACGCTCTGCGCGACGTATCTCGAGAGCGTGACGCAGGCGCTCGTCGCGACGAATCCACGCGGGGGGGACCCCGCCGCCGATGCGGATCAGGCGGAGGAGAACGATCCCTACCTCAGCCTGATCCATCCGCTGCAGCTCTCCCGCGTGGTGACGAGCCTGCCCGGCATCTCGCGCGCCAGCGCGACCGGGTTCGCGGTCCTCTTCGAGACCGCCGACGTGCAGCTCCTGCACCGTGACCAGGCGGTGGACATCATCCGGTCCACGCTGCCGCTGTCGGAGGCGGTGCTCGTCGAACGCGTGCTCTGGAAGTGCACCGTTGCGTATGTCGTCTTCGGCTTCCTGCGCACGCAGTCGTACCGTGCGCGCGAGGGCACCCAGGTGATCGGCCTGGGGAGCGCCTTCTATGAAGGCGAGTCCGTACACAGTCTGTCCGTGCCCGAGCTGGTCGCGCTGCTCTGGGGCATGATCAATGAGGCGCACCACCGGTCCATGGCGACCGGGATGCTGCCTGAATCCGCGTAGGCTCGCGCTTCCGCGCGCCGCGCACTCACCACACTCCCCGAGACCCCACCGCATGTCGCGTTACGGCACCAGTACGTCCGTTCTCCTCGCGCTCTTCCTCGCACCCGTGGTCGGAAGTGCCCAGACCACGCCATCTCCGGCTCCCGCCCCCGCTCCTGCCCCCGCGGTCGCGCTCGTCCTCGAAGGCGGCATCGAGTTCGGCGGCGACAAGATCGTCGAACTCACGTTCACCAACGGTGAGACGCAGACGCTCACCGCGGGGCAGGGCGGAACGATCGCCATCGGCGCGCAGTTCCAGCCCGCCGCCATTCCGCGGCTCAGCGTCGCCGCGACGGTCGGCTACAAGTTCGTGACCAACGCCTCCGAGAACGCGGACATCGGCATCACGCGCGTCCCGCTCGAGCTCGTCGGACGCTGGCAGCTGAACGGCGATTGGTCCCTCGGGGCCGGCCTCGTGCGGCACGCGTCCGTGCGCGTCAACGGCGACGGGTTCTTCCCCGACGCGACGTTGGACGCCTCCACCGGCGCCACGGTGGAACTTGGGTGGCGCTGGGCGGCACTCACGTGGACGACCATCGAGTACACGGACCCGTCGGGCGGCGTGCACGACGCGGGCAGCATCGGCCTCTCCGCGCGGTGGGTACGTCAGCGCAAGTGAGAGAAAGGCCCCGCCGCGGCGCTCAGCCGCGGCGCGCGGCCTCGATCACGGCGATGTCGATCTTCTGCATCGGCATCATTGCTTCGAAGGCGCGCTTCGCGGCGGCGGGGTCGGGATCGGCGAGTGCGCGCGTCAGCGCGAGTGGCGTGATCTGCCACGACACGCCCCACCGGTCCTTGCACCACCCGCACTGACTCTCCACGCCCCCGTTGCCGACGATCGCGTTCCAGTAGCGGTCCGTCTCCGCCTGGTCGGCAGTGGAGATCTGAAAGGAGAACGCCTCGCTCTGCTTGAACGCGGGGCCGCCGTTCAGCCCGAGGCACGGGATGCCCATCACCGTGAACTCCACGGTGAGCACGTCGCCCGCCTTGCCGGATGGAAAGTCGGCCGGTGCCCGCGTGACCGCGCCGACGGAGGAGTCGGGGAAGGTCTTGGCGTAGAAGCGGGCGGCGGCCTCGGCGTCGCGGTCGTACCAGAGGCAGATGGTGTTCTTGGCGGGGGTCACGGGGTTGGGTCTCCGAACGATCTGGTTTGCGTGCCGCAGCTCAACGAGAAGGATGCAACGGCGGGCGCGCTTCTGCATCCGCTGGCTCCAGCACGGCCCCCCGCATGTCCCACAGCATCCCGATCGCGACGAGCCACGACAGTCCGACCGTGCCCCACGCGACCAGTGAGCCGCTGAACGTCCAGACGCTCGTCGCCCCCGGCACCGCGGACGCGACCACGCCGGTCGTGTTGTTGACGGCCGCGTGCATCACCATCACGAGCAGCAGGCTGCGTCCCGTGCGCCAGTAGAGCCACGCCATGGCCACCGAGAGGGCGGTCACGTGAGAGGCATAGACCGGGAACGATTGCCCGGTACTCCCACTCCCTTCGATGTAGAACAGCGGCAGGTGCCACAGCGCCCACACGAGTCCGAGGCCGATGCTCGCGGCGCCCAGCCCCATGCGACGCGCGAGGAGAGGCAGCAGATATCCGCGCCAGCCCACCTCCTCACCGGCCTGAGCCCACGTCGAGACGAGGATCGCACCGAGCATCAGCAGCACCGGAGTGGTGCCGAACTCCGGCCACTCGCCCGCGATCAGACGGTGCAGCAGCGCGGCGGCCAACTTGATGGACACGAAGTAGCCGAGGGCGAAGACATACCATCGGGCGTCCACCTGCCAGCGGCCGATGGGTGCGAGCAGCCGCGCGAGGCCGGCGCGTCCGCTGGAGCCCAGTGTCAGCGCCACGGCGACCACCGCGGGCGCGAACACCCCCAGCAGGAAGATGGGTCCGCGGAGACCGAGCCATCCGTCGCCTCCGCGGGCCGCGAGGAACCACGCCGTCCAGGAGGCGGCGAACGTGAGCAGCGTGTAGGTCAGCGGCCCCGGCCGACTCACGGCGCGGGGATGTCCAGTCGCACACTGTCGCGCGCAGGAGGTCCCGAGCGAAAGGTGACCATCAGGACCGGTCCGAACAGACTGTCACTCACGCCGGGAAGCGTTTCGAAGAACACCACGCGGATGCATCGGGGGCCCGGGGCCCAGGTGAGCAGCTGCGCGCGGTATCGCCCATCCGTCGGCACGAGGAAGACGTCCTGCGAGAATCGGGACACGGCAGCGCGAGACGTGCACGCGGGTGCCGTGAGATCGTCCGCGCGGAGCGAGCCGAGGGCACCGACCGTACCGGCGGCGGGCACCTGGCCGTAGATGACGAACGCTCCCGGCAGTGGCGTGCAGGCACACGGCTCGGTCGGCGTGCACGAGAGGAGCAGCACGCCCACCAGCACGGGGATCGCGCGACGGCCTTGCATCAGGGATGAGCGCGGCGTCGCACCCTCAGCCCCTCCGGTCGCGTGGCTGTCGGCAGGAACATCAGGGTCTCCAGAGCCTTCGGGTCGCGGGCACTCGCGCCGTTGACGGCCGGCAGCGCAGGCGGCAGCCGGGTGAGCAGACTGTCCTGATGCCGCGACGCGTGCGTGTCCGCGAGAATGTAGGCCCGGAACCCCGGGACCGGAGGTCCAGAACCCATCAAGCGACCTCCTGCCGTCGCGTCAGCAACGAGCCTTGGGGCGAATGCGCACGGACGCAGAGTCACGGTCTCCGGTCAGAACTTCGCCCGCACGTCGGTCACGACGCGCAGGACCGACTGCTGCGCGAACCGGACCTTGTAGGCGTCGATCACGCCCTGCACGCGCGCCTCCACGTCCGGAGTGACGAGGTGCAGCAGCTCCACGACGAAACTGCGCTCGCGCACCGTCGAGCCATCCGGTGTGCGCCACTGTCCGGCGGCCTCCCACACCGTGGCTCCTTCCGGGAAGGCGGGCGTGAGCACTTCGCGCACGAACACGCTCCACGCCGAGTCACTGACCGTGGCTGTGTCGCCGATGCTGCGCCCGAAGTAGAGGCGCTCGAGGTGCGCGGGCTGCAGACCGCCAGGCGGTCGCCCGACCGACACACAGCCGGCGACCGCGATGCACACGGCCGCGCCGAGGAGCCGGCACCAGCGCTGCGGCATCGGTGCGTGTGAGAGGAGGCGGTGGCGACGGGGCACGCCGCGTCACTGGCGCAGCAGCGCGCCGCCGAGCAGGGCGATCGCGAGCGGCCACACCGGCCCGCCGTACGCCTGCACGACCGGGACGTGCAGGAAGTGCAGCCAGCCGACGACAGCGGCTCCGGCCACGGTCCATCCCGTCCAGACCGGAATGACGCCTGCACGCGCCAGGCCGATCCCCAGCGGGATCCACGCGAGGTACATCGCGTTGCCTCCGAGGAAGCCGGCGATGATGGTCCGTTCCCGCGTGAACTGGGTCGCCACGGTCTGCGGCGACACGGAGCCAGCTTTCGCCAGTTCACCCAAGGCGGGCATGGCGATGGCGGCGATGCCGAGGACCATGGCGAACAAGATGCCGCCCACGGCGAATCCTGCCCAGCCACTCACGACCCAGCGATGCCCCGCGGTGTCAGCCGCGCGCGCAACGAGTGCCGGACTCGCGGCGATGGTGAGCGCGAGGCCGACGGCGCCGAGGAGCATCCCGACGCGGCGGATCGGACGCGCGCTGTCTGCGGCAAAGGCATCGGCAACGTCCCAGCGCTGGGCCGGGCCGATCGAGATCACGCTCGACACGGCCAGAAGAAGGCCTCCCACGACGAGTCCAATGGCGGCGAGTCTCGCGAGGCTATGCTCAGGCATACGATCCAGGGACGCCTCCGGCGCGCGAAGCAGGTGGACGTGCTGAGACGGTGCCGCAAAGTTGCGTCGGCAGGATCGCTTCGGCCACACCAGCCACCCGGCGATGAGGCACGACCATCCTCATCCCGGCACCAACGCGAAGTACGCTCCCACCGGATCCTGCACCACCGCGCGGGCGCCCGGTCCGTCGTCTCGTGGCAGCTCGGCGACGACCGTGCCCCCTTCCTCCCGCACGCGACGTACGCTCTCGGCGAGGTCGCCCACGGGGAGACAGACCATCCAGACGGGCGGCACGCCCCGGTGCGCGCCGCGCGCGTGGCGAACGCCCGCCGCCGGGCGCCCGTCGCTGCCGTTCATCCGGTAGTCTGCGTAGCGCCCGTCGGCGCCCCCCGCGGAGACGGGCTGCGTCGTCCAGCCAACGACCGTTCTATAGAAGTCCCGGGTCGCGTCGGCGTCGGGGACCGTGAGGTCGATCCACGCGATGTGTCCAGCGGGTGTCGCGCCGGCGCCCGCCGGAGGCATCGCGTCCGCCGCCACCACCGGGATGATCCCGAATGCCGCACCGTTCGGATCGAGCAGCACCGCCCATCGGTCCTTCTCGTCGCGCACGAGCGCCGTGCCGCCCAGGTCGAGCGCACGCGTCGCACTCGCGGCGACATCGGCGACTTGGATGTGCGGCATCCATTGCAGCGGAAGGTGCGCATACTCCGCAGTGCGCGGGCCCAGGCCGATGACCGGTGTGCCCGCGTTGTTCATGAGGTCCTCGCGCCACAGCGGGTGCTTGCCCGTGGTGAGCACGCGCGAGTAGAAGCGCAGTTCCCGTGCGTGCTCGGGAACTGCGATGTCGGCGCTGAGTGTTCCGCCGACCCGCGGGACGGAGGGATCAGCCATCGTTCACGTCCTGGTTGGCAGCCGTGGAGTGACGGGGGAAGGCGCGAGTGCTGCGCGTCGGTGCATCAGGCAATGGGCCGAAGGACCGCGCGCCCGTAGGCAACACCCGCCATCAGTGCCCCGAGCGCGCCGCTGAGGATCAGCGGCGGCAACTCGGCGTACTGCAGGTGCACCCAGATGAACACGAGGCTTTCGGCCGCGAGCAGCGCGGCGGCGACGCTCGTCAGTTGGGGGCGCCAGCGGAGCGCGGAAGGGACGACGAGCCCGCACGCGCACACGAGTTCGAGGACGCCCAGCGCCATCCACGCTTCGCGAGGCAACGCGCCGAACGACGGCACGTCCGCGCTGATCTGGTCGAACAGGAACACCTTCATGATTCCGGACGCGCCATAGACGAGTGCCGCGAGGCCCTGCAGGATCCACAAACCGGTGTGCATTGACCGCCTCCCTGACGTTGATCCCTGACACGCGGAGGCGCTGCGCCGCGTGCCCCTCGCTCTACTCCAGATCCTCCTGTTCGAATCGCGGGCCGAGATGCACGTCGATCTGTTGCAGCGGAGTCTCGCCGACGCTCACGAACTTGTGCGCCTCGCCTGCCTTGACCACGAGCACCTCGCCGGCACTCACCAGCAGCTCTCGTCCGTCGATGGTCCAGCGCGCGGCGCCCGCTTGGACGAACGCGATCTTGTCATACGGGTGCTTGTGCAGCACCGGTCCACGTCCGGGCGGCGCGTTCACCAGGTATGCGCAAGCGTTGACCCCGCCGCAGTCCGCGCCCACGAAGCGATGTGAGAATCCACGAAAGGGCAGCGCATCGATCCTTGAATGAAACATTGGCGGGGCGGAGCGTGGGCGGAGGTTGTTCGACCGTTCGGCCGTGCTGCGGCCTGCCCCATAACCTGCGGCGGCAGGGCCGCCGCGTCCAATCGGCCTGCGGTCAGCCGCATCGGCCATCGGCCACGGTTCCGTCGCGCGCGTCCTCGTGCGACCTTATGGCCCGATGACCACCACGACCGAACGCCTGCGGGCCGCCCTCGCCGACCGTTACCGCATCGAGCGCGAGATCGGCGCCGGCGGCATGGCCACCGTCTTCCTCGCGCACGACCTCAAGCACGACCGCGACGTCGCCATCAAGGTGCTGCATCCCGATCTCGGGGCCGCGCTCGGCGGCGAGCGCTTCCTCAGCGAGATCCGCACCACGGCGCGCCTGCAGCATCCGCATATCCTCCCGCTGCTCGACAGCGGCGACGCCGACGGTCTGCTGTTCTATGTGATGCCGCTCATCACCGGCGAGACCCTGCGCGATCGGCTGGATCGCGAACAGCAACTCCCGGTCCCGGACGCGGTGCAGATCGCGCGCGAGGTCGCCGACGCGCTTGGCCACGCGCACGGACTCGGCGTCGTCCACCGCGACATCAAGCCCGAGAACATCCTGCTGCAAGGCGGCCACGCACTCGTCGCGGATTTTGGCATCGCCCTCGCCGTGCAGAGCGCCGGGGGCCAGCGCATGACGCAGACGGGGCTCTCCCTCGGCACGCCGCAGTACATGAGTCCCGAACAGGCCATGGGCGAGCGCAGCATCGACGCGCGCAGCGACCTCTACGCGCTCGGCGCCGTCACCTACGAGATGCTCGTGGGCGAGGCCCCGTTCACCGGGCCCAACGTGCAGGCGATCGTGGCGCGGCTGCTCTCGGAGGTGCCGCGCGGACTCAGCGCCCAGCGCAAGTCCGTGCCCGAGCACGTCGAGGCGGCGGTGCTGCAGGCGCTCGAGAAGCTGCCAGCGGATCGGCAGGCGAGCGCCGCCGAGTTTGCGGCGGCGTTGACGCAAGGGACCGGAACGCGGCCCATTACGATGGCCACGCGCGCGGTGGGGCCGCTGGGGCTCTCGCCTCGTGTGAGCGGGATCGTGATGGCGGCGCTGGCGCTGCTGGCCGTCGGCGCCAGTGCGGTCGCGCTCGCGAGCCGCACCGGAACAGAGTCGGTGCGGGTCACGCGATTCGAGCTCACCACGAAGGAAGGGCAGGAGTTCGTCTCGCCCGGTGGGACGCGCTTCGCCTGGTCGCCCGACGGGTCGGAGTACATCTACACGGGGACGGGCGCCGGCTCGACGCTGCTCTGGTCCCGGCGCCTCGACGCCCTCGCGGCGCAGCCGATCCGCGGATCCGAGAACGGCACCAGCCCCACGTTCTCTCCCGATGGTCGTCACATCGCCTACGTGACGGTCGCGCCGTTCTCGGTGTCCGTGGTGCCGCGGGCCGGCGGACAAGCGCGCGCCATCGTGCGCGAAGGGATCGCGGCCGGCGGAGGCGTCGCGTGGTCAGAGGATGGGTTCCTCTATTTTGACGCGGGCCCCGGGCTGGCCCGGGTGAGTCCCGACGGGTCGAACTACGAGATGATCATGCCGCTCGACACGGCGGCGCAGGAGATCGGCGTCGCGTGGCCGCGGGCATTGCCCAAGGGGCGCGGCATCCTCTTGCGCGTCCGACGCACGGGTGACGGCATGCCGGACTGGTCGATCGTCGCGCTGGACCTCAAGGACCGCTCACGGAAGGAGCTCGTGCGCGGCGTCTTTGCGCTCTACAGCGAGTCCACCCGGCATCTCCTCTGGGTGACCGCCGACGGCACGTTGATGGCCCAGCCGTTCGACGTGGATCGTCTCGAACTGCGCGGCGAGCCGGCGTCGCTCTGGGATGGACTCTCGCTCGGCGGATTCGGCGCCGTGGACCTCGCGCTCTCCGCCGCTGGCGACCTCATCTACCTGCCCGGCACGCTGGCCAGCGCGACGGGCAAGCTGAGCTGGGTGGACCGGCGCGGGAACGTCACCACGTCGGACACCGCGCTCGTGGATGGCCTCATCCGCTCGCTGGTGCTCTCCCCGAACGGATCGTCGGTCGCGTTGGTGATGGAGCGCCAGAGCGATGTCTCGAGCCTTTCGCGGATCTGGATCGCGTCCATGACAGGCGGCCCGCTGCAGCTCGTGACGACCGAGAATCAGAGCGCGCGCGTGCCGGTCTGGAGCACGGACGGTCGCTCGCTGATCTACGTCTCCGAGGAGGGGTCCAAGATCTACCGTCGCCGCACGGGCGGCGGCGGTGACGCCGAGTTCCTCGCGTCGGTGCCGCGCGGTGTCCTCGGGATGACCGTGCATCCCTCCGGCCGCTCGCTGGTACTGCTCGGCGAGGATTCGGGCGAGCGGCGGCGCGAGCTGCTCAACCTCGAACTCGTCGGCGAGCGGGTGCCGACGCCACTCGGGATCACCGCCGGCGTGAACATCGAGCTGCCGGCGCTGTCGCCGGACGGGCGGTGGCTGGCGTATGTCTCCACGCTCAGCGGTCGGGACGAGGTCTACGTGAGTCCGTACCCGGTTGTCGCGGCGGGTCGCGTGCCGATCAGCGGGAATGGCGGCGGGGCGCCGCGCTGGAATCCGCGCGGGGGTGAGCTTTTCTACGTGGCGGACGATGGCGCGCTCATGGCTGCGCGCTATGCGGTCACCGACGGGTTTCGCGTCGTGAGCACCGAGCGGCTCTTCACACCGCAGCGATTCCAAGGTGGGGAAGGCCGGCTGCTCTACGATCCCGCGCCGGACGGGCAGCGATTCCTGATGCTCGATATTGGCGCGGGGAGCGGGGAGGTCCGCCCGGACGTCGTGCAGAACTTTGCGGCGGAGCTGCGGCGGCGGGTGCCGTAAGGCGCGGCCGCAGCGCCCCGCCCGCGTCAGCCGGCGACGCGCGGAACGACGAGAGCGACCAACAGGAACAGCCCGGCGGCGGCAGCCCCAGCGCCGAGCAGCGGCATGTGCCGCGTTGCCTGTGGAACTGACCACGCGGCGAACCGACGATGCAGCCGCCACGGAACGATCGCAAGCACCAGCGTGGTCCCGACGAGCACCCAGCCGAAGCCCGCGAAGAGCGCACTGAACTGCATGCGCGGAGCACTGGTCAGCATTGCCGCGCCCGCGACGAGCCGGAGGCCCAGTTCGAGAAAGTGCACGCTCGGGGAACCCGCGAACCCCTCGAGAAAGCGCTTCGTCGGGTCGGGGCGGTGCAGCGCGGCGGCGCCGAGCACGATGAGATAGAGCGCCGTGACGAGCACGGCGGCGAACGCTGCGAGGTCGAGCATCACGGCTGCAGGGGCGATCGATTCACGGTTCTCGTTCGGCTGACGTGTGGTCGTGCTCGGGTTGTTCCATGATCTGCGGCGGCAGGGTCGCCGTATGATAGCCCGGTCACGAGGCGGCGGCCCTGCCGCCGCTTCCCAAGCCCGGCCGGCCGTCACGAAGCGTCGTTAGCCGGCGCGAACGAAGAACGGGACACACACGCGCGACACGTCCGGTTCCTGCGCATCACCGAGGAACGCGATATCGAGGAACGCGTTCGATGGCGCGAGCGTGTGAAATGCTGTTTGTATCTCATCGAGCAGCGAGAGATCCTCCTGATCCGGACCGATCAGACACAAGACCACCGACGTCGGGGCGTCCGGCTGAAAGCCGGCTCTCGCCAGATAGGCCCGTACGATATGTGCGTGCTGAGCAAGCAGCGGCACGAGGAGCGCCTTCAGTCGTCGCTCATTCTCGCCATCCTGCTCGCCCAGGAACTCCAGGCGCGGTTCGATGCGACTCGGAGGTTTCTTCCGGAACCAGTTACGAAGTCCCAAGATCTTTGCCCGTGCGTCCGGCAAGCGTGTGGTTGTGCTGTGGCCGCTCCCATAAACTGCGGCGGCGGGGCCGCCGCGTCCAATCCGGCCACCAAGCGGCGGCCCTGACGGCGCTTCCGACGCACGGCCCGCGGCACCAACCCGCGTTAGGCCGCGACCTGTAGCAGGTAGGCGGCCCAGAATCCACCGATAACGACTCCGACGAGCGCGACGGCACCGAGGGCGCGTCGCGGTGCCAGCCGGCGGTCCGACTCCAGCACCGAGTCTCGCGCATATCCGTGAAACCAGACCGCGTGCGCCATCGCGGCCAAGACGATGCCCGCGACCACGTCCACCACGTAGTGCTGCTTTGTGTAGAGCGTCGACATGCCGATGAGAGCCGTCCACATAACCGCAAACAATCCGAGCCCGCGGTGCACGCGCGCGCACGTCAGCGCAGCCAGCGTGGCGTACGCGAGATGGAGCGATGGAAAACAGTTGTACGGCGGGTCGAAGTCGTAGAGAAAGCGGAGGGTCCAGACGAGGAACCCATCGCCGTCAACTCGCGTCGGCCTCGGAGCGACGGTTGGATACGCGAGGAACACCGCGAACGCGACAATGACCACCGACAGGTAGGACAGCACGGCGCGGCGGCGCAGCTCCGTCTGTCGGACGACAAAGACCGGCAGGAATGCGGACACCCACATCGAGAAGTAGACTAGGGTCCACGCCGGCTGCAGGGGCACCGCTCGGTCGAGGGCCACCTCGGGCCTGAAGACGGCGCGACCGGGTATGAGCGTCCCGATGAAGAAGTACATCGGGACCAGTAGAACGAGCATGACCACTGGACCGGCGTGCGGATACGGACGGCGCAACAGCGTTGCCAGCCGATCTCGCGGTGTGACGCTCGGCTCCGGGGCGCTCATGACGAGTGGGTCATTGTCCTCGACGCTCGGCGGGGTACACTCGCCGGCCCCGCCGCCGCTTCCGAAGCCCGGCCGTCAGTCATCACGCGTCGTTAGGCCGGGTCCCTGAAGACCATGCCGTACTTGCGTGCGCTCTCGGCAATCTGGTCTGGTGTCGGGCCCGCGCCGGAGTAGCCCGGCGGCACCCCCGTCTCACGGAAGAATTGCTCGAAGCCCGGCGGTGACCATATCGCACACCAGGTCAGCAAGTCGGATCCCGTGTTCTCGATGCCGTGCCAGACTCCCTTAGGCGCGTAAAGCATGGCGCCGGCGGACGAAGGCACTTTGCGGTCTCCCAGCGTGACGACGCCGGATCCGGTGTGGATGAAGATCAACTCGTCCTCATGGCGGTGCAGGTGTATGGGGATGCTTGCACCCGCCGCCACCTCGGAGATCACCATCGACATCGTGGCTCCCACGGCCTTCTTCGAATCGACCTTGATGCGCATCGGCGCCCGGCGTCTGCCGGAAACGAGATGCTCGCCCTCATTGGCTTGCAGCACGGTCCCGGTCCACGACGCTGGCTGGGCCTGGAGCGACTGGGCGCCGACCGGCAGGGGTCGAGACGGCGCCGCGAACAGCGCTGCCAACTGCAAGAAGACTCTACGACTGATGAACTCGAGCATCGCCCGTCCTCACCGCTGTCTTGTGTGCTCTCAACTGGTTTCGCTTCGGCCTAGCGTTTGGTTGTGCTGTGGCCGTTCCATAAACTGCGGCGGCAGGGCCGCCGCGTCCAACCCGGCCACAGAGCGGCGGCCCTGCCGCCGCCTCCGACGCACGGCCATCTGCACAACCCGCGTTAGCGAGCCATCTTGACGTTGTGACGTCAAAACGTTATACTGCACCTATGTCCGCGACTAAGCGCGCTACCGTATATCTCGACGCTCCACTGCATCGCGCGTTGCGCCTCAAGAGCGCAGAGACTGAGGCGAGCATCTCTGAACTCGTCAATGCCGCTGTGCGGCACAGTCTCGCTGAAGACGCGGATGATCTGGCGGCGTTTCGTGATCGCGTGAAGGAGCCCCGGGTGTCCTTCGAGACCGTCGTCCGCGATCTGAAGAAGCGTGGCAAGCTATAGCATCCTGATGACGCGATCGGCCGCCAAAGAACTCGAGGCTGTGCCGACGAAGGACCGCCAGCGAATCGTTCGCCGCATCGCCGCCCTTGCCGACGACCCCCGGCCTGCGGGCGCGGAGAAGCTGAGCGGGGATGACAAGTACCGTGTCCGCCAGGGCGACTACCGCATTCTGTATGAGATTGTGGATGCGGAACTGATAGTGACCGTGGTGCGCGTCGGAAACCGCCGCGAAGTCTACCGTCGCTAGAGGAGTCGCGACCGGTCTCGCTAACGTTTGGTTGTGCTGTGGCCGTTCCATAAACTGCGGCGGCAGGGCCGCCGCGTCCAACCCGGCCACAGAGCGGCGGCCCTGCCGCCGCTTCCGACGCACGGCCATCTGCACCAACCGACGTTATGGTGGCCGCAGACAATGCTGACCTCGTGTCGTTCTCAGTCGCGCGCACGCGCCACGACGTCAGATCCGGAGTCGCGGCTGCACGAGGCTCCCCAGATGCGGGCGCACCCTTGATGCCGCGTCCGGAGTCATCTCGCGTCGCCGCGATCTGACAACCCGGAGACGCCAGCACCTGAGGCTACGGCCGCCGCACGATGATCGGATTCCCGCCGCGTTCTCCGAACCAGAGGTCGAGCCGGCCATCAGCGTTGAGGTCGACGGGCGTCGCGATGTCGCCGTTCAGGAAGGACACGAAGGTCGAGAAGGCCTTCATGGAGAAGCTCGTCCCGGTGTTCGTGAGAATGCCGGACCCCCCGAGCTCGGGGCACCCGTTCGGGAGGATCACGTCCGGCCAGCCGTCGCCGTTCAGATCGCGCACGAAGAGCGGCTCGATCAGCTCCGCACCGCAGAGTGCCGGGAGGCCCCATGCGAGGGAGGCGTCGGTGAAGGTGCCGTCTCCCGAGTTGAGCCAGAGCCGCGCCACCGAGGACGTGGAGAACGGCTGAGGCATCTCGAAGAGGAAGAGATCGGGACGGCCGTCGCCATTGAAGTCGGCGGCTTTGGCGTTGTTCACGCCGTGCGCGCTCGCGAACCGCGGCGCCGGCGGCTGCACGGCGCTGCTGCGCCGGAAGTTGCCGAAGCCGTCGTTCACCAAGAAGATGTCCTCGTTCCAACCGGCCCCGGAGCGCGCTCCGAGATAAAGATCCGGATCACCGTCGTTGTCGAAGTCGATGAACTCGACCTCCTGCCAGCGCTGTCCCGCGACGCCGGCCAGCACCGGCGCGCGCGAGGTGCCATCGGTGAAGCTGCCGGCGCCAGTGTTGATCCACAGGCGATTGCCGACCGCCGGCGTCAATTGCAACTCGATGACATCGAGGTCGCCATCGCAGTCGATGTCAGCGACTGACGAGCCGTGGGAGAAGCCCGCGGAGCTCATTCCCGGAATTCGGGCAGACGCCACGTTCACCAACTGGCCTCCTTGGAGGCGGAGCAGAATGTCGGGTGCGCCGGGGAACGGCGACGCGTCGTAGCCATGCTGGATCAAGAGCAACTCGTCCACGCCGTCGCGGTCAAAGTCGGCGACCTCGAAGTCCCGCGGGTGATCGGGAATCACTCCGGAGGGCGCGTACACGGCCGTGGAGTCCCGGAGCACGCCGCCATCGTTCTTGAACACGCGGATCGTGCCTGAGTACACGGCGGAGTAGGGATAGCCGTACTCGAACCGGACGACGTCATCATCGCCATCGTTGTCGAAATCGATCGGAATGGAGCGTGCGCCATCCCAGGCGGGGACGGTGAGGCTGCCCTGGATCTCATATGCAGAGTACGTCGCCACGGGCGCAGCCGGACCGCGGGAGACCGCGATCGGTGCGGTGCACGCCGGATTGCGCTGGCTCACGACGCGCATGGGAATGCTCGCGTTGATTGCGGGAAACGTTCCCGCCGTGGCGGTCACCTGCGCGAGCGTGCGTCCGGTGCGCACGCTTGTTGCCATGCCACTCGCGATGCTCGCGACCGCGGCATCTCCGCTGGACCACGTCAAGCTTGGCGCGGCCACCACGTTGTTGTTGGCATCGCGAACCGTCACGGTGACGGACGCCGTGTCCGCCCACTGATCCATGAGCAGCGAATCGCGCGAGAAGGCGATGCTGGCCGGCGCGCCGGCGCTGCCGGTAGCGGTGAACGTCACCACCACGGTCGGCAGTACGGCCGTGGTCGCCGTCAGGCGATTCTCTCCGGTCGCCGGACCCAGTGTCCAGCTTCCTACGGTGGCAATGCCGGAGGCATCGGTGGACACGGAGGCTCCGCTCACGGCGCCGCCCCCCATGGTGACCGTAAAGGTCACCGTCACTCCCGGTACGCCCGCCCCCTTCGCCGTCGCAACCTTCACGCTTGGTGGTGTCGGCACCGCTGTCCCTGCGACGGCGCCGAGGGTGATCGTGCTCGCGGCGGTGAGCGCGCTGGGGATCGGCGTGGCCGGTCCGGACGGCTCGTCGGCGGCACAGGCTGTCAGAAGTGCGCACGAGAGCGTCAGCGTGAGGAGGCGCATTGATGGAGTTCGCAGTGTTGTGGGGATCCCAGACGGGCCAACGGTACCTTCGGTGCAGCTCGCCTACAAGAGTGGACCTGCCCGCTGCGGACGCCGGCTACGCCATTTGGTCGAGAGCGGGGCGATCGCGCTGGGGCGGAGCGCTGCTTGGCGAACAACAGACCGCGGGAGACTGCAGCGACCTGTCCCCATTGATGTGTTCGCGGGAGGGCTCAGCATAACGTTTGGTTGTGCTGTGGCCGTTCCATAAACTGCGGCGGCAGGGCCGCC
>CAZGFE010000018.1:0-46190 GCA_964524665.1 uncultured Gemmatimonas sp. | reverse complement strand
CGGGACTCGGCGGCGGGCACGACGAGCGCGAGCAGACGCTCAACCAGCTGCTCGTGGAGATGGACGGGTTCGAGTCGAACGACGGCGTGATCCTGATCGCGGCGACGAACCGTCCGGACGTGCTCGACCCGGCGCTCCTGCGGCCGGGGCGCTTCGACCGGCAGATCGTGGTGGACTCGCCCGATCTGCGTGGGCGCGAAGGCATCCTCAAGGTGCACGTGCGCAACAAGCCGCTGGCGGCCGATGTGGACATCCACCGGCTCGCGCGCGGCACGCCGGGCATGGCGGGTGCGGACCTCGCGAACCTCGTGAACGAGGCGGCGCTGCTCGCGGCGCGGAACAATCACGACAAGATCTACATGGTGGATTTCGAGAACGCGAAGGACCGCGTGATGCTCGGCGCCGAACGGAAGTCGCTGGTGATGAAGGAAGAGGAGCGCCGGCTCACCGCGTACCACGAAGGCGGCCATGCCGTCTGCGCGATCCACGTGAAGGGGAACGATCCGCTGCACAAGGTGACGATCGTGCCGCGCGGGCGCGCGCTCGGCTTGGCGTTCACGCTCCCCGAGGACGACCGCGTGAGCGTGACGCGGCAGCAGCTTGAAGCGCGGCTTGTGATGGCGTACGGCGGGCGCGTCGCCGAGGAGATGATCTTCGGGCGCGACCATGTGACGACGGGCGCATCGAGCGATATCCAGTTCGCGACGGGCCTCGCGCGGCGCTACGTGTCGCAGTGGGGCTTGAGCGACGCGATCGGTCCGGTGTTGGTTGGCGACAACGAGCAGGAGGTCTTCCTCGGTCGCGAGCTCACGAGCCGTCGCACGGTCTCGGAGCGCACCGCGCAGCAGGTGGATGACGAAGTGGCGCGCGTGATCTCCGAGGCATACAACCGCGCCACGGACACGCTGACCAAGCACCGCGATCTGCTGGATCGGATCGCGGCGGCGCTTCTCGAGCGCGAGACGCTGACGCGCGAGGACATCGCGCTGCTCGAGAAGAACGAGCCGCTCCCGCCGCGCCAGGATCCTCCGTCGGCGGTGGCCGCCCCGGAGAAGGTGCCGGGGGCCGTGGAGCCGCGCCGCGCACCGCCGCTGCTCGGCGGACCGGAGCCATCGCCCGCGTGACCAGGGGCGCCGACGACCGCGCGGATCCGCGACCAGCGGCGTGAACACTCCGGGACTCCTGCAGTTCGGCTGGCGCGACCTCTTCGAGGTCGCGCTTGTCGCATACATCCTCTACCGGGGACTGCTGTTGATCCGCGGGACGCGCGCGCTGCAGATGCTCGCCGGCCTCGTGGTGCTCGGCCTCGCCTATGCTGCGGCCTGGCTCCTCAAGTTGACGATGGTCACGTGGCTGCTGGGGCTCGCGTTCACCTACGGCGCGTTCGCGGCGATCGTGATCTTCCAGCCGGAACTCCGTGCGGCGCTCGCAAATCTTGGGCAACGTCGGCTTGGCTGGCTGATGCGACGGGAGCCGGGTCAGGAGGACATCCCCGGGATCCTCGCGGATGCGGCGTTTCGCCTCGCACGGCAGGGCGTGGGTGCGATCGTCGCCATCGAGCGGGAGGTGTCGCTCGGTGCGCTGCTGCAGAGCGGCACACCGTTGCACGCCAAGGTGCACGCGGAGCTGCTCGCGGCGATCTTCGGACGCACGTCGCCGCTGCACGACGGCGCAGTGATCGTGCGCGGCGACCGGATCATCGGCGCGGGATGCATCCTGCCGCTCACGTCGGCGACGCTGGACCGGTCGTACGGCACGCGGCACCGCGCGGCGCTGGGGCTCAGCGAAGATACGGACGCGGTGGTGGTGTGTATTTCGGAGGAGCGCGAGGAGGTCTCGGTGGCCGTGGACGGGATGCTGCGCCGGGTCTCGAGTGAGCGGGAACTGCGGACCTTTCTGGAGGCGCGGAAGGAGAACCTGGGCCGCTGAGCGTGAGCCAACGCTTCGCGGCGTTGGTCTGTCTTACGAGTTCACCATCGAGCGGAGGAAGCACCGAGTGCAGCGGAAGTCGATCCCCTTGATCCTCGTCGTGTTGTGCGTCGCCGCGTGCTCTGACGCGCCGCGAGTGGCCGCGTCCGCCGCCGGGCTCGTCACCCAGTTCGACACCGTCGCCGGCGACACGATCGTCGCGCGGACCGCGGGCGCGCCCTCGGAGGCCTCGATCCGCCGCGTCGTCGACGAGTTGCGGATCGCGCCCACAGCCGATGACACGTCGCTCTTTGCGGACGTCTCGGAGTTCGACGTGGCGCGCGACGGCCGGCTCTACGTGTTCGATCGCCCGGGACGGCAACTCCTGATCTTCGACACCACCGGCGCGCTGCTCCGTCGCGTGGGACGGCAGGGTTCGGGACCGGGCGAGTTCAGAAGCAATAACGGCATGGTCGTGCTGGCCGACGGCCGCCTCGCGCTCTGGGATTCCAACAACGCACGGATCTCGTTCTTCTCCTCCGACGGCGACTACCAGACCTCGTGGACCGTGCCCGGCGGTTTCAGCACCAGCAACGGGCTCCGGACGGATCGCAGCGGGGCACTGCTGTGGTATCGGCCGGTCACGGCCCCGCGGGAGGGCGAGATCCTGGGCCGGTTCGGACTGGTGCGTGTGCGAGATGGCGGGGCGATCGGGGATTCGCTGGTTCCGCCGGATCTTCCCGTCGAACGGATCACGTATGTGGCGCGACAGGACGGCGGGACCTCTGCGACGAGTCCCACGCATTCGCCGCAGTTCCTCTGGGGCTGGCATCCCGACGGATTCTTCGTGTCGGTCGCGTCCAGTCGCTATGCGGTCGAGGTCGGCCGACCGGGCGGGCCGCTGCGCATCGTGCGGGATGCGCCGGTGATCCCCATCCCGGAGGCGGAGCGGGCCTGGGATCAGGAGCAGATCACGCACAGTATGCGCTCCACCCAGCCGGGTTGGGTCTGGCGAGGTCCGGCGATCCCGACGCAGAAGCCGCCGGTGCACGGCCTCTCGCTCGCGCGCGACGGCCGCATCTGGGTGCGCGTGGCCGCGCCGTCGCAGGAGATCCCCGAAGCAGACCGCGATCCGCAGATCGAGGGCCGTCCTCCGGTGCGGCGATTCCGAGATGCCGTCGAGTACGAGGTGTTCGAGCGCGACGGCACGTTCGCGGGGCGCGTCCGCCTGCCGCTGCGCGCCACGTGGATGGAGGCGGACGGGAACCACGTCTGGTTCCTGGACCGAGATGCGGATGGCCTCGTCGCCGTGGTGCGCGCCCGGATCGAACCCGCGCTTCGGTAGGTCGGCTTCGGAGACAGTTGTCACTTTCGCGGAGCCCTAACCTCCGGTAATTTCAACTGTTATGCCATTTCCGGAGCTCGTCGATCGGCTCGCCGAAGTGCGCGGTCGCGTCGCCGAGGCGGCGCGGCGCGGCGGGCGCACGGATCGGGTCCGCATCGTCGCCGTCACGAAGACGCATTCGCTGGAGGCGGTGCGTGCCGTCGCGGCGGCGGGCATCCTCGACGTCGGCGAGAATCGCGTGCAGGAGGCGCTGCGGAAGCAGGACGAGTTGCAGGCGAGTGGGGAAGCTCCGCAGGGACTGCGCTGGCACCTGATCGGCCATCTGCAGACGAATAAAGCGCGGACGTTGCCGCGCTTCGACTGGTTTCACGGGCTCGACCGTTCCAGGCTCGCCGACGCTGCGGTGGTGGTGGCGCGGGACGCGCGCGTCACGCTCGACGTGTTGCTGCAGGTGAATGTGTCGCGCGAGGACTCCAAAGGCGGATTCACGATCGAGGAGTTGCCGGCGGAGGCGGAGCGGCTGCGGGGTGTGCCGGAACTGCGCGTGCGCGGGGTGATGACGATGGCGCCGCTGGGCGCGGACGAGCGCGCGCTGCGCACGGTGTTCGGCGGGGCGCGCGCTGCGCTGGAGGTGGTGCGGGGCGCGGGACACGATGCCTCTGAGCTGTCGATGGGTATGAGCGGCGACTTCGAGGTCGCTGTCGAGGAGGGGGCCACGATGGTCCGGCTGGGAACGATCCTGTTCGGAACGAGGAGCTGACACCAATGGACGAGACCGAGGACGCATTTCACCTGACGCCGGTCGACGTGCGCCGCTACGACTTCGGCAGCGCGCTCCGCGGCTACGACCGCACGCGCGTGGATCTCTTTCGCGACCAGGTCGCGGACGAACTGGAGCGATTGACGCGCTACGCCGCCGAGATCGAGACCAAGGCGCGGTCGTTCGCGGAGCAGCTCAAGGCGTTCCGCGAGCGCGACAAGGCCATCAACGAGGCGCTCGTGAGCGCGCAGCAGCTCCGCGAGGAGGTCAAAGAGCAAGCGGCGCGAGAGGCGGAGTTGATGGCGCGCGAGGCGCAGGCGGCCGCGGAGCAGATCCAGGCCGATGCCCGCGCGCAGGTCTCGGCGCTCATGAAGGAGGTCGAGAGTCTCGACCGCACGCGGCGCGCCTACCTGGCGCAGCTGCGCGTGCTCGCGGAGCGTCACCTCGCCGAGGTCACGTCGCTCGAAGAGCAGCCGTCGCCGCTGGGGGGCGCCTCCGCAGCGTCCGGCAGCGCTCCGAAGGCGCGCTGAGCTTCCATTGACGGCATCGAGCATCGTGCCTCCAGTCGCGTCCCGCGGCCCTTCGGCGATCGCCGAGGCGGTGGCCGCGGTGCGGGCGCGTACGGCGCTGGTGCCAGACGTGGCGATCATCCTCGGCACCGGGCTGGGCGCGCTCGGCGCCGCCATCGCGGTGGAGTGCGCGATCGAGTACGCGGACATCCCTGGGTTTCCGCTGTCGACCGTGGAGTCGCACAGCGGGCGGCTCCTGCTCGGGACCCTCAGCGGCCGACGCGTGGTCGCAATGCAGGGGCGATTCCACCGCTACGAGGGCTACTCGCTCCAGCAGGTCACGTTCCCGGTGCGCGTGTTGCGCGCGCTGGGCGCGCCGGTCCTCATCGTGTCCAACGCCTGCGGCGGGATCCGCGCCGATTGGGCGCCCGGCGATCTGATGCTGATCTGCGATCACCTCAACTTGCTCGGCGACAACCCGCTCATCGGCCCGCACGAGCCGTCGTTCGGCGCGCGGTTCCCGGACATGAGCGCGCCGTACGATGCGGCACTTCGCGCGTTGGCGCGCACGGTTGCCGCGGCCGAGGGGATCACGTTGCGCGAGGGCGTCTACGCCGCGGTCGCCGGCCCGAATCTCGAGACCGCCGCCGAGTACGCGATGCTGCGCACGATGGGTGCAGACGTGGTCGGGATGAGCACGGTGCCCGAGGTGATCGTGGCCGTGCAGGCCGGGATGCGCGTGCTGGGCTGCTCGATCATCACCGACGCCTGCGTGCCCGAGACGCTGGAGCCGGCGTCGCTGGAGAAGATCCTCGCGGTCGCCGCGCGCGCAGAGCCGCAGTTGACCACGCTGGTGCGTGGCGTGCTGGAGCGGATGTGAGCACGGGCGCTGCACCGCGCTTCCGGATGATCGCGCCGGAGCTGACCCCCGACGCCCTCGAGACCGAGGTCGCCGCGCGGTGGACGCGCGACGGTGTGTTTGCCGCGGCGCAGGCGGCGCACGCCGACGGCGCACCGTGGGTGTTCTACGAGGGACCGCCGACCGCCAACGGGCGGCCGGGCATTCACCACGTCTTCTCGCGGACACTCAAAGATCTGTTCTGCCGGCACCGTGCGATGCTCGGCCACCACGTGCCGCGCAAGGCGGGGTGGGACACGCACGGGCTGCCGGTGGAGATCGAGGTCGAGAAGTCCCTCGGCATCAGCGGCAAGCAGGAGATCGAGATGGTGGGCGTGGCGGAGTTCAATCGCCTGTGCCGCGAGAGTGTGTGGAAGTACAAGGGCGACTGGGAGGCGCTGAGCGCCCGGATGGCGTACTGGCTCGATTACGCCGATCCGTACGTCACCTACGAGAATCGCTACGTGGAGAGCGTGTGGTGGGCGCTCAAGACGCTCCACGAACGCGATCTGCTCTACAAGGGCCACAAGATCCTGCCGTACTGCGCGCGCTGCGGGACGGCCTTGAGTTCGCACGAGGTGGCGCAGGGGTATGAGGACGTGGAGGATCCGTCCGTCTACATCGGGCTGGACCTGATCAAGACGGAAGACGGAAGCGGCAAGACGGGAGGGACTGCGAAGCAGGACCCCTCCATCCGTCGGCGGATCATCGTGTGGACGACGACGCCGTGGACGCTTGTGTCCAACGTCGCGCTCGCGGTGCATCCGGAGCTCACGTACGTCGAGCTGCGCAAGAAGAATGTGTCCGATTGGACGATCATTCTCGCCGAGGCGCGGGCGGCGGCGGTGCTGGGTGCGGACTACGCCGAACGGTGGGACGTGGTCGCGACGATGCCGGGGACGGCGCTCGTCGGGTTGCGCTACCGGCGTCCGCTCGATTGGCTGCCGTACGGCGACGACGGCAAGCACGAGGTGATCGTCGGCGAGGACTTCGTGTCCGCGGAGGACGGCTCGGGCGTGGTGCACATGGCGCCGGCGTTCGGCGCCGACGACTACGCGGCGGGCCAGCGGCACGGGTTGGCGTTCCTGAATCCGGTGGACGCACGCGGCACGTTCCCGGCGGACATGCCGATCGTGGGCGGGAAGTTCGTGAAGGACGCGGACGACCTGATCATCGAAGAGCTGACCAAGCGCGACCAGCTGTGGAAGGCGCAGCGGCTGACGCACTCGTATCCGCATTGCTGGCGGTGCGGCACGCCGCTCCTCTACTACGCGCGGTCGAGCTGGTTCATCCGCACCACCGCCTTCAAGGACGAGATGCTCGCGCGGAATGCGGCGGTGAACTGGAATCCGCCGGAGATCGGGATCGGGCGGTTCGGCTCGTGGCTCGAGAACAACATCGACTGGGCGATCAGCCGCGATCGCTACTGGGGTTCGCCGCTGCCGGTGTGGGTGAACGATGCGGATCCGACCGAGGTGGAGGTGGTCGGTTCGTTCGCCGAACTCGCCGAGAAGGTGGGACGCGCGCTGCCGGACGACTTCGATCCCCACAAGCCGCACGTGGACCAGTACACCTGGCCCGCGCCGAGCGGCACGGGCACGATGCGCCGGGTGAACGAGGTGATCGACACCTGGTTCGACTCGGGGTCGATGCCGTTCGCGCAGTGGGGCTTTCCGCACCAGCCGGGCAGCGCGGAGCAGGTCGCGCGCTACTATCCCGCGGACTACATCGCTGAGGGCGTGGACCAGACGCGCGGGTGGTTCTACTCCCTGCTCGCGATCGCCACAGGACTCGGCGATGCGCTGCCGAGCAACGGCGCCGGGACGCCCACGTATCGTGCGGTAGTGGTGAACGACCTTGTGCTCGACGCGAACGGGCAGAAGATGTCCAAGTCGCGCGGGAACACGGTGGACCCGCACGCGGTGCTCGAGCGACACGGGGCGGACGCGGTGCGGCTCTTCCTGATGTCGAGCTCGCAGGTGTGGGTGCCGCGTCGGTTCGACGAGGCGGTCATCCGGGAGACGGCGGGGCGGTTCCTCGTCACGCTGCGCAACGTGTACAGCGGGATCTTCGCGCAGTACGCCAACTTCGGCTGGGTGCCGTCGGCGCAGGATCCGGCGGTGGCGGATCGCCCGCTGCTCGACCGGTGGGTGCTTGCGGAGCTGGCGGAAGTCGAAGCCCAGGTGGACGCGGCGCTGGCGCGATTTGACGCCACGGCGGCCTCGCGCGTGTTGATGGAGTTCGTCACGGAGAGCGTGGCCAACTGGTACGTGCGCCTTTCGCGCTCGCGCTTCTACGATGTGACGGGCGCGGACAACCGCGCGGCCTTCGCCACCCTGCATGAAGTGCTCACGGTGATCTGCCGGCTGCTCGCGCCGTTCGCCCCGTACGTGAGTGACTGGATCCACGTGGAGCTCACGGGGACGTCGGTGCATCTCGCGCCGTTCCGTCGCACGGCCGCCGCGGCGGCCGCCCAGGCGCGCGCCGAAAGCGCGGGCCTCCGCGACGCCATGGGCGCGGCGCGCCTTCTCGCGACGCTCGGCCGCGCTGCGCGCGAGTCGGCGGGCATCAAGGTGCGCCAGCCGCTTGGCACGCTGGCCTGCGTGGCTCCGGGCATCGCCCCGGAGTGGCGGGACGTGCTCGCGCCGATCATCGGTGCCGAGCTGAATGTCAAGAGCGTCACGTTCGCGGATTCGGCGGCGGACTGGGTGCGGCTCGAGGGAAAGCCTAACTTTCCTGTGCTCGGCAAGGTGCTGGGTGGGGCGATGAAGGCCGCAAAGCCAGTGGTCGAGGGCCTGGGCCAGGAGCAGCTGCGCACGATCGAGCAGGGCGGACGCGTGATGGTGGAGGTGCCGGGGCACGGCGCTCTGGAGCTCGACGCGACGCGCGTGACGATCACGGCGCGGGCGTCGACGTCGCTGGTGGTGCAGCAACAGGAGGGTGTGTCGGTCGCGTTGGATCCGGCGGTGACGCCAACGCTGCGTGCGGAGGGTATGGCGCGAGAGGTGGTGAGTCGGGTGCAGCGGCTGCGAAAGGAATCGGGACTCGCGGTGAGCGACCGGATCCGGCTCGCGGTGGCGGCACCAGCAGAGGTGCAGGAGGCGCTGCGGGAGCACCGCGCGTGGATCGCTGGCGAGACGCTGGCTCGGGATCTCGTCTTGTCGGACCTGTTGGCTGCGGATTCTGCCTGGCAGGCAGAGGCCGATGTGGAGCTGGACGGACCGGTGGCGCGAATCGCTCTAACCAAGGAACAGTGAGATGGCGACCCAGAAGCCTGTCGGCGAGAGGAAGTTCAAGCCGCTGACCAAGAAGCAGATCGCGTACTTCGAGAAGCGCCTCCTCGAGGAGCGCCGCCGCGTGCTCAAGGAGCTCGGCCACTACGACGAGACCTTCGGCAACACGCCGCAGGGCGCGGACGGGGATCTGAGCGCGTACTCGTTCCACATGGCGGACCAGGGCACGGATGCGATGGAGCGCGAGAAGGCGTTCCTGTTCGCGTCCAAGGAAGGCCGATTCCTCTGGCACGTGGACCAGGCGCTGCGCCGCCTCTACCGGCACCCCGAGACGTTCGGCCAGTGTCACCAGTGCGGGGGCGAGATCGGGTTCGATCGCCTCGACGCGCTGCCGCACGCGCGCTACTGCATCGACTGCAAGCAGCGTGAGGAAGATGGGAAGAAGTGATCCCGGCGGGATCGCGCCGGCGCGGCTCGCAGCCGCGATCAGCGCGGTCGTCGTCGTGGATGCCTTCACCAAGCTGTTGGCCGTGGATCGGCTCGTGCCGATCCATGTGCCGCATCCGGTACTCGGCGAGTTCCTGCGGCTGACGCTCGTGTACAATCGCGGCGCCGCGTTCGGGTTGCATCTGGGACCGTGGTCGCGCCCGCTGTTCATCGTCTTGACGCTGGTGGCGCTCGGTGTGCTCTGGGGCCTGTATCGCTCGAGCGCACCGACGGCGCGTGCGCGCGTGTGGGCGCTCGCCTCGGTCGCCGCCGGGGCCATCGGCAATCTCATCGATCGCGTGCGGTCGTCGCGCGGCGTGGTGGACTTCGTCGACATCGGGCTGGGCGCGTGGCGCTGGCCGACCTTCAACGTGGCGGACATGGCGGTCACCGGCGGGACGCTCGCCCTCGCCTTCGTGCTCTGGCGCGAGGAGCGCTGAGTTGCCGGTGGCGCCGCTCGGTCCCGGTCGGCACACCTTCGCGGTGACCCCGAACGACGGCGAACGCCTCGACCTGCTCGTGGCGCGCATGACCGGACTCTCGCGCACGCAGGCCGCCACGCTGATCGCGACGGGCCGCGTCACGCTGGATGGGGCGTCGGCGCGCGCAAGCGTCCGTCCCGAAGCAGGCGGGCAGCTTGTGGTGGAGATCCCGGAGCCGCCGGGCCGAGAGATCGTCGCCGAGCGCATTCCGATCCGCATCGTCTTCGAGGACGACGAACTCGTCGTGGTGGACAAGGATGCGGGCATGGTGGTGCATCCCGCGCCAGGGAACTGGAGCGGGACGCTGGTGAACGCGCTCATGGGTCGAGGGCAGGGTCTCGCGAAGGGCGGCGCGCCCGAGCGCGCCGGACTCGTGCATCGGTTGGACAAGGAGACGTCCGGCCTGTTGATCGTCGCGAAGACCGATCGTGCCCACCGCACGCTGAGCGCGGCCTTGGCCGCGCGACACGTGACGCGTCGCTATGCCGCGCTCACCTGGGGGCATCTCACCGAGGACCGGATCACGGTGAACCGGCCCATCGCGCGCGATCCGAACGATCGCACCAGGATGGCCGTGAGACCCGACGGGCGCTCCGCGCGCACCGACCTCACGCGCCTGGCGCGCTTCGACAGCGTGGACCTGCTGCGCGCGCATCTGCACTCCGGCCGCACGCATCAGATCCGGGTGCACTGCGCGGCGATCGGGCATCCGGTCGTCGGGGATGACACGTATGGCGGCGGAGGTGGGCGTCGGCTCGTCGACCTCCCGCCCAAGCGGCATTTCCTTCACGCCGCCTGGCTCGTCTTCAAGCACCCGGTCACGGGCGAGGAACTCGACCTTCGGTCGCCGCTTCCCGACGAACTCAAGCGTTCGTTGGCCGCGTCGGCGGGAGACGCTGCGCTGTTTGCCCACCCCGACCCCCTGGAGTACTTTGACTTCTATAGAGCGACCGGCTGATCTCGAGGGCGGCGAGGCGCCGCTCCACGGGGCCGTGCGCTACGTCGTGGCGCGGGCGGCGGGCCAGCTTGTGGCGTTTCGGATCGATGCCGTGCGTGAGGTCATTCCAGCGCGTGCACCGACCCGGTTGCCGGGCGCCGATGCCTGGGTGCTGGGACTGCTCAATCTGCGCGGGACGGTGCTGACGGTGGTGGACCTGACGGTGCGGCTCGGCGGGACCTCCGGAGCTGGAGCGAGCATCGTGGTGCTGGAGGTGGACGGCCGGACGTTCGGGGTGCAGGTGGAGCGCGTGCACGCGGTCACCGATGTCGCGGACGCGCTGCTCACGCCGGTGGAGGAGGCCCGCTCCGCGGGCGGACTGGCCCGGGCCATCGCGCCCGTGGAGGAAGGGATGGCGCTGGTGCTGGACGTAGTGGCGTTGCGGCGCGCCGCGCTCGCGGACGCCTGAGACGGAACTGACTCAACACTCGACTCGAGGGAGGAACCGCGTGGCTCCGACGGTGCTGATCTGTGATGACGCGATCTTCATGCGCACGATGGTCGGCGACATCCTGCAGCAGGCGGGGTTCGAGATCGTGGGCGAGGCCGAGACCGGGAAGCAGGCGGTGGAGCGCTACAAGGCGCTGCGCCCCGACCTCGTCACGATGGACATCGTGATGCCCGACATGGGCGGGATCGACGCCGTCCGCGAGATCACGAGTTTCGACCCGAATGCGCGGGTGCTCATGTGCAGCGCCATGGGCCAGCAGTCGCTGGTGGTGGAGGCGATCCAGGCCGGGGCCAAGGACTTCGTCGTGAAGCCGTTCCAGCCGAGCCGCGTGCTGGAAGCGGTGCAGCGGGTGCTGGGCTGAGCCCGCGGCCTTCACCGCACCGGCCCCCCGCGTGGACTCGTCCCGCTATGCCGACCTCTTTCGCACCGAGAGCCGCGAGCAGCTCTCGGCGGTGAACGCTGCGCTGCTCGCCCTCGAGCAGGGCGAGCCATCGCGCGAGCCCGTGGATGCGATCTTCCGCGGCGTCCACACCATCAAGGGCATGAGCGCGACGATGGGCTACACGGCCGTCGCCGAGTTCTCGCACGAGCTGGAGTCGCTGCTCGAAAAGGTGCGCGACGGGGAGCAGGGGATCTCCGCCGACCTGATGGACGCGCTCTTTGCGGCCGCGGATGCGCTGGAGGATGGGGTCGATCGCGCGCAGGAAGGCCTCGCGATGACGGACGCCATGCAGCGGGCGCTGGAGCGGCTGCACGATGTGGCGGGCGGACGGTCGACGGCCGAGTTCCGCGTGATGCGCGCGAGCGGCGCGACGGCGGCGGCCGGTGTGGCGGGACCCGGTGCCCCAGGCGGTGCGGTCGACGGGCCGGGGACGATCGTCGAGGTCGTTCAAGAGGCCAACGCCATGCTGCCCGGCGTCCGCGCCTTCATGGCCACGCAGCGCCTGCGGGAGCTCGGCGAGATCCTGGGCTGCGATCCCACGGTCGAGAAGTTGCAAGTGGCGACGACGCCGCAGCACTTCCGTGTGCGCCTCAAGACGACGGCGGGCGCGTCGGAGATCGAGCGGGCGGTGCGCAGCGCCGGCGACGTGGCGACCGTGCGGATCGAGGAGCGCATGGTCGCGACGCCGGGCATGGCGCCCGTGATCGAACGCACCTCCGCGCCGCTTCCGTCGGCGCCGGTCGAGGCGCCGGCCGCCGCGCCGCGCGCGCGGCACGTGCGCATCGAGTTGGCACGGCTCGACGCCCTGCTGAATCTCGTGGGCGAACTTGTGATCGTACGCGGCCGGCTGCAGGCACTCACGGCGGTGCAGGGCCATGCGGCGCTCGAGGAGGCGATGGCCGCGGCGAGCGGGCTGATCTCGGAACTGCAGCGCGAGATCATGACCAGCCGGCTCGTGCCGGTGGGTCAGGTCTTCGACCGCTTTCCGCGGCTCGTGCGCGACGCCGCACGCCAGCTCGGCAAGGATGTGCTGTTCAGCATCGAGGGCAAGGAGATCGAGATCGACCGCTCGGTGCTCGACGAGATCGGCGAGCCGGTCGTGCACTTGCTGCGCAACGCGGTGGACCACGGGCTCGAACTCCCCGACGATCGGGTGGCTGCCGGCAAACCGCGTGCGGGTCGCTTGGTGCTGAGTGCGCAGCGCGACCGCACCGCGGTGGCGATCACCGTGAAGGACGACGGCAAGGGGATCGATCGGGCCAAGGTGCTCGCGCGCGCCATCGCCTCCGGGCTCGTCGGCCCCGGGACCAGTCAGCTCGACGACGACACGCTGCTGCAGTGCATCGCGCAGCCGGGGTTCTCGACGTCCGCGTCGATCACTGGGATCTCTGGGCGCGGCGTCGGCGTGGATGCGGTGATCGCGCGGACGCGCGCGCTCGGTGGGAGCGTCGAGCTGCGCTCCGTACCCGGCGCGGGGACGACGATCGTGCTGCGTCTGCCGATGACGCTCGCGATCGTGCGGGCGCTGTTGGCGCGCGTGGGGAATGAGCGGTACGCGCTGCCGCTCACGCACGTGCGCGAGACGCTGGAGCGCGGGCCGGCGGAGGTGCGACCGGTGCAGGGTCGCGACATGCTCGTGCTGCGCGACGAGGTGCTGCCGCTGCTCCGGCTCCGTGAGGTGGTGGCGCTCCGCGGCGGAGCGAGTGCGGGGGCAGAGGAGATCGTGATCATCGAGCGCGGCGACCGCCGCGTGGGACTCGTGGTGGATGAACTCACAGGGCAGGAGGACATCGTGGTCAAGTCGTTCGACGCGGCGCAGGGCGGGCTCGCGTTGTTCAGTGGAGCGACCATCCTGGCGGACGGCGCGCCGGCACTGATCGTGGATGTCGGGAGTCTCGTTTGACGCCCGGGATGCCGGAGGACGCCCGCAGACTCAGCGCCGCCGCCCTCGACGCGCTGCGCGAGGTCGCCAATATCGGGGCGGGCCACGCCGCGACCGCGCTCTCGCAGATCACGGAGCAGCGGATCATGATCAGCGTACCCAACATCAACGTCTCGCTCCTCGAGGACGTGCCGAATCAGATCGAGGACGGCGAGGAGCCGGTGGCGGCGGTCCTGATGAAGATGGACGGCGATCTCACCGGACTGACGCTGCTCGTGTTCCCGCAGCCGATCGCGCGGCGGGTCGCCGGTCTGATGATGCGGAAACCGGTCCAGGAGCTGGGCGTGATCGAGGAGTCCGCGATCAAGGAGGCGGGGAACATCCTCTCCGGGGCCTATCTGAACGCGCTCGCGGAGTTCCTGAAGATGCGGATCCTCAACTCGCCGCCGGAGTTCACGGTGGACATGAGCGACGCGGTCCTCTCCTCCACCTATGTCGCCAGCACGGCGGGCGGCGAGTACGTGTTCTGCGTCGAGAGTGAGTTCCAGCTCTCGGGCGAACGCGAGCCGCTGCGCGGGTTCTTCCTGCTGCTCCCGGACCCGCCGAGCCTGGGACGGATCCTCGAGGCGATCCGCGTCGCGTGACCGGAACCGGCGCCCCCGAGATCTCCGAACGGGACCGCGAGGTCCTGCGCGGTTTTGCGCGCCGGATCGACCCGGGCGACGCTGGGGCGCACAACAATCTCGGCGTGCTCTACTTCACCAAGGGGCTCTACGAGGAGGCGGTCGGCGCGTTCACGCGCGCCTTGGAGCTGGACCCGAAGATGCAGGTGGCGCAGCGCAACATCGAGATCGCGTACTTCAACACGGGCTACTACGACCGCCGCGTGGCGGAGCTCCGCGAGCGGCTGCGTCAGCGGCCGGACGACCGCGAGGCGCGGTGGGAGCTGGGACGGGCGTTCGCCTTGCTCGGGCAGCCCGAGGACGCGATCCCGGAGTTCCAGGCGCTGCTCGCGCTGCGCCCTGGCGACGTCGGTACGACGATCCAGCTCGGACTCGCGGAGAAGGCCGCGGGCCGGCTGGGCGTCGCGCTCTCGTGGTTCCGCACGGCGCTCGCGCGGGAACCGCAGAGCGCGCTCCTGCAGTTCTACGTGGGCGAGGTGCTGTACAATCAGGGCGCGATGGACGAGGCGCTCGCATCGCTCCAGCGCTCGATCCAACTGAATCCGGACAATCCGGATGCGCACTTCCTGCTCTCGTTCGTGCTCGGCGACCTCGGGCGCCACGAGGAGGCACAGAAGGCCGGGAAGCGCGCGGTGCAGCTGAACCCCGCGCTCTCGCGCGCGCAGGCCAACCTCTCGCTCGACGAGTACGATCCCAAGAAGTACGAGGCGCTCGTGCCGGGCCGGCAGGCGCGGCGCTCGCAGCAGCAGATGCGCATCGCCGAGGGCGAGCCGCTGGCGCACTTCACTCTGGGCTCGGCGTTCCGCCAGCAGGGGTTGATCGCCGAGGCCATGCGCGAGTATCAGCTCGGCCTCGAGCGCGGCGAGGACCGCGCTCTCGTCGTGCAGGCGATGGCCGAGCTGCACCTGATCCAGAAGGACCCGAAGCCCGCGATCGCGCTCTACGACGAACTCATCGCGGCCTACCCGGAGAGTCCGAAGCTCTGGAACGAGCGCGGCGTGGCGCTGCACCAGGCCGGCGACCACGCGGCCGCAGCCGAGAGCTACCGCAAGTCGCTTGCGGTGGACGACGGCTACGCGATCGCCCGCAACAACCTTGGCGTCGCGCTGTTCCACGCCGGCAACTCCGACGACGCGATCGACGAGTTCCGCGCCGCGCTGCACCGGGCCCCGGGCTTCGTGAAGGCGCGGCTCAACATCGCGCTGCTGCTGGTTCGCAGCAAACGCTACCAGCTGGCGCTCGAGGCGTATCGGCAGGTGCTCGAGACCGCGCCGGAGCATCCTGTGGCGTGGAACGGGGTGGGCATGGTGCTCGCCGAACTGCGCAAGTTCGAGGACGCGCGCACGGCGTTCGCCCGCGCGATCCAGAGCGACCCAGAGTACGCTGAGGCGCATTACAACCTGAGCTTCACGCTCTCCAACCTCGGCGACTACCCCGGCGCACTCCGCGAGACCAAGCGCGCGCTGGAGATCGACCCGTACTACGTGGCGCAGAGCTTCTCGCTCGCGATCGACCTCGAGTTCGAGGACCCGGACCTCACGGTCGTCCCCGACCTCGGCGGCGAACAGCGGATGAGCGCCGGCGTCGAGACCTTCTCGTTCGACAAGGGGCTGCTGGACTCGATCTTCAAGCAGCTCGAGCCCGCCCCCGAGCCACAAGCGGCGGCAGAGGTCGCCGGGGATCCGTTCGCCCTCGCGCTCGACTTCCTGTCCAAGGGGCTGGTCGACCGCGCGATGTCGGAGATCCGCCGTGCCGTGGGGCGCGGGGCCGATCGCGTGCAGGGCGACATCCTGCTGGGCGAGGCGTTCGGGCGGCAGGGCGCCTGGGGCGAAGCGCTGGAGCGCTTCGAGTCCGCGCGGCGCGTGCAGCATGCGAATCCCGAGGCGCTGCGCGGCGAGACCCAGTCGCTGCTGATGCTTGGCCGTGGGGCCGACGCGACCGTCCCGGCGGCGCTGCTCCTCGAGGTGCTCCCCAATGACGCCGACGCGCTGATGCTGGTGGCGACCGCGCGATTCGACGGGGGCGATGCCGAGGGCGCGTTGGAAGTGCTCGACCGCGCGCGGCGCGTCGCGCCCGAACGCGCCGAGGTGCTGCGGGGGATCGGCAACGTCACGCGCGAGCTGGGGAATCTGGACGCGGCGATCGCGGCGTACCGGCACGCGCTCGCGCTCGACGCGGACTTTGCCGCCGTCCGCCACGACCTCGCCCAGCTGCTGATGCAGCGCGGCAACTTCGCGGAGGCGCAGCAGGAGCTGCTCGCGGCGTTGGATACGGTCCCGACGTACGCCGACGCCACACTGGCGCTGGCCGGGTTGCATCGCGTGCAGCATCGCCACGACGAGGCGCTCACGCTGCTCATCGACTTCCTCGAACGCGATCCGTACAGCTTCGACGGCCTCGTCGCGCTTGGTGAGCTCCTGCTCGAACTCGAGCGCCCCGAGGACGCCGCGATCGCGTTCCAACGCGTGCTGCGCTTCGATCCGTCGCACGTGGGTGCCGTTTTCCACCAGGGCACGCTGCTGGCAGGCCAGAAGCGCTATCGCGAGGCGATGGCGTGCTTCCGCAAGGTGGCCGAGCTCGAGCCGCACGGCGAGTTCGCGCGCCGCGCGTTCCGCGAAGCGCGGGTGGTGCAGCGGCGGCTCGAAGGCGACGAATCGGGCGGGGAGGGCTGATGGCGATCGAAGGCCCACTGCGCGAACTCGGCATCCACGATGTCTTCCAGCTCCTCGATCTGAGCCGGAAGACGGGCACGCTCGTCGTGACGTCGGCGCTGCGGGACAACGAGGGCGTGGTGCTCTTCGAAAAGGGCAAGGTGATCTCGGGCACGATCCGCTCGAATCCCCACCGGATCGGCGACCTGCTCGTGCGCGCGGGGCGACTCACGGACGCCGATCTGGCGCGCGTGCGAGACCTGCAGGCCGCGGGCGACAAACGGCGCTTTGGTGAGATCCTCGTTGCATTGCAGCTCGTGACGGCGCGCGAGATGGAGCGGCAGGTGCGGCTGCAGATCGAGGCCGTGGTGTTCGAGTTGATGTCGTGGTCCGAGGGGCACTTCCGGTTCGACGAAGGGCTGAGCGAGGAGGCGCTGCAGGATGCGACCGCGCCGCTCTCGACCGAGTCGCTCCTGATGGAGGGCGCGCGCCGGATCGACGAATGGTCGCGGATCGCGGATCGGGTGCCGAACCTCTCGGTGGTGCCGGACATCGCGCCGGGCGATGCGGACCACCCCGCGCTGCTCGACCTGCTGCCGCAGGAGTGGAAGGTGCTCTCGAGCATCGACGGGACCACCGATCTTCGGGCGATCGCCGAACTGACGTCCATGAGTGAGTTCGATGTGGCGCGCATCGTGTACGGCATGGTCACGACCGGCGTCGTGATCCTGCGCCAGCCAGTGCGCACCAAGACGCCTGCGCCGCTGCCGACGGACCCGCCGCCGCGCTCGCGGAGTCATACGCCGCGTCGCGGCGTGCCCTTTGCCGTGCAGCGGGGCGCGGCGGCGTTCCGCAAGGGCGACTTCGCCGAAGGGTTGGCGACCTGGCACGGCTTCCTCGAAGCGGAGCCGCATTTCGGCAGCGCCGCCGCGCTGCGCGAGGGCATGGCGGCCGCCAGCCGGCTCGTCGAGATCCTCGACCGGGAGGCACCGGATGAGTCCTGACGACATCCGCGCCATGAGCGAGCAGCTCGCGGCCGATCCGTCGAGTCTGATCTTTCTGCCGCTGGGCGAGGCGCTGCTGGCGCGCGGGGAACTCGCGAACGCGGCGCGCGTTGCGCGCCGCGGCGCCGACCGGCACCCCAGCCGGCCCGACGCGCTGGATCTCGTGGCGCGTGTGGCGCTGGCGCAGGGCGACGCGCGTGGGGCGGAGTCGGCCTGGGGCAAGGCGTTGAGCGTGGTGCCCGACTTCGGCGCGGCGCACCGTGGTCTGGGGTTCCTGCGTTACCAGCAGGGCGCGTTCGCAGAGGCCGAGCAGCATCTCGGCATCGCGCGACAGGCCAGTCCCGGCGATCCCGCGTTGGAGGCGGCCTGGCGAGAACTCCAGGCGGCGCACGCCGAGCATCGGGCGACCCTCGCACAGGCTGCCGTCGTGGAGGAGGAGGCCGCGCGCACGCCGGTGGGCGCGGCGGGAGCCGCGGCACTCTTCGATGGCGCGCTCGCCGACTCCAAGCAGGTCGCGCTCCTGCTCGATCGCGATGGACTCGTCGTGGCCGGGCGGTACGAGACCGCGGACGGGACCGATCTGGGGGCGGTGATCGGCGCGCACCTTTCGGGCGTGAGCGACGAAGCGGCGCGCGCCATGCGGCACTTCGGACTTGGCGCGTGGACGCGGATCGCACTGGAAAGCGAAGCCGCGACGATCGTGATGGCGCCCGCGGGCGAGGGCGTGGCGCTCGTGGCCGCGCCGCGTGAGGTGGCGCTTGGCTTCGTCCGTCGGACGCTCGATCAGTGCGCGGCGCGCGCGCGCCAGTGGCTGGGAGGGAGCGCGTGAGCGCCTTTGCGCCCATGCTCGCCGCGGTCGCGCGTCACCGTGGGGTGACCGCCTGCCTCGTGGTGGCCGAGGAGGACGGGATCGTCGTGGACGGCACCGCGCAGATCGGGGTGGATACTGCGGCGTTCGCTGCCCTCACGGCGTCGCTGTACCGCAAGGCGTCGCGCGCGGCGGATGCCGCGGGGTTCGGTGGCGTGAGCTTCTGCGATCTCGAGGCGGAGCAGGGGCGCGTGCTGGCCGCGGGACGCAACGGGCTCGTGGTGATCGTCGTGGCGGAGTCGCGCGTGAATCTCGGCCTGGTGCGCGTGGAACTCCTCCGCGCGGCGGAGGCCTTGTGATCCGGAGCTCGGTGGCGATCGGCTGGGCGGACGCGCCGCTCAAGCGCTTCGTCGGAGAGGCGCGCCTGCAGCTCGCCGTGCTGATGCACGGCAGCGGCCAGGTGTTGGCGCAGGTCGGGTTTCAGCGCTCGCTCGACGTGCAGACGGCCTGCGCGCTGTCGGCGGCGATCAACGCGTCGGCGGAGCACTTGGGTACGATGGTCGACGGCACACCGTTCCGCGGACTGCATTACGCCGGCAAGACGCGCCAGATGTACCTCGGGCAGATCCCGGTCGTGCCCACCCCGCTCCTCGTGCTTGGCGTCTTCGACACCGAGAGCTCGCTGGGGATCGTGCAGTTGTACGTGAAGGAGCTCCAGCGTGATCTGGTGGCGGCGGCCCCGGCGCCGACCGATGACGCGCCCGCGCTCGCCGTGGACTTCGAAGGCGAGCTCAATCGCAATCTGTCCCAGCTCTTCGGGAGAGGTCCATGAAGCGCCATACGCCTCGCACGGAGCGGTGCCCGTGAGTCTCGTCAACTACGCCACGCGTGAGATCACGTGCAAGATCGTCTACTACGGGCCCGGACGGTCCGGTAAGACGACCAACCTGCACTACATCCACGGGCAGGTGCCGGGAGATCGCAAAGGCCAGATGGTCTCGCTCGCGACGCAGACGGACCGCACGCTGTTCTTCGACTTCCTGCCGATCGATCTCGGGTCGATCTCGGGATTCACGACGCGGTTCCAGCTCTACACCGTCCCGGGACAGGTCTACTACCAGACCACGCGCAAGCTCGTGCTTCAGGGTGCTGACGGCGTGGTCTTCGTCGCAGACTCGCAGTCCCGGCAGCTGCAGGAGAACATCGAGTCCTTTCAGGATCTGCACGCGAATCTCGCGGAGCAGGGCGTGGACGCGCGGACGATGCCGCTGGTGATCCAGTACAACAAGCAGGACCTGCCGCCTGAGCTGATCACGCCGATCCCCGAGCTGGACGAGGCGCTGAACTTCCGCGGCGTGCCGTCGTTCGCCGCCGACGCGCTGCACGGCCCCGGCGTCTTCGAGACCCTGCGCGGCATCTCGGAACTCGTGCTGCGCAAGTTGAGCGCCGGCCGGGGAGGGAGCTGACGTGCGTCTGGATCCGCGGCTGACCTTCGATCGGCTGGTGGTGGGGGCGGGGAACCGCCTGGCCACGGCGGCCGCTCGTGCCGTCGCGGAGTCTCCGGGCGCGACGTACAACCCGCTCTTCGTCTACGGCGGCTCGGGTCTCGGCAAGACGCACATCCTGACGGCGTGCGGGCACCTGCTGCACCAGCTGCAGCCAGAGGCCGAAGTGCTCGCGATGACCCTCGATGAGTTCTCAGAGCAGTTCCACGCGGCGGTCAGCGCTGGCGAGACCACGGCGTTCGGTGGACGTCTGGCGCGCGTCGAGCTGCTCCTGCTCGACGATCTGCAGTTCCTCACGGGACGCCGCGAGATGCAAGCGGAACTGCTGCGCATCTTCACGACGATGCAGGAGGAGGGACGCCAGATCGTCTGCGCGAGCGACCGTCCGCCCGCCGAGATCGCGGACGTGGATGAACGCCTGATCACGCGTCTCTCCGGCGGGCTCGTCGTGGATGTGGGCGTGCCCGAGTACGAGGCGCGGGTCGCCATCCTGCGGGCGGCGTGCGCGGAACGCGAGCTGACCGTCCCTGATTCGGCGCTGGAGCGACTCGCCGAGCGCGGGGTCGGCAGCGTGCGCGAGCTGCAGGGGCTGCTCAACGAATGGGTCGCGCGCGACGCGATGGGCAAGCGGCCCGGCGCCCAACCAGCACCGAAGACGGGGACCACTCCGGGGCAACGCCCGTCGGGCGAGTTCCTCAACTTCCTGACGGACGTCGCCGCCGTGGTGCAGGAGCAGGTCGAGACATGGCAGGTCCGGCTCCGCGAAGTGATCGCCTACTGGCGCGGGGAGGGCTATCGCACGGGCGTGCTCGAACGCGCGCTCGCGCTCCCCGCAGAGCCGAATGTCGCGGGGCTCATCACCACGTACGTGCAGGCGGTGGATCATCTGCGCGCGCTGGAAGCGCAGGCCACGAAGGTGGACGGCGGCCTCGGCGGCCACGAGGTCTTCCGCGATCCCGAACGGCTGCGCGAGGCGGAGGATCTCGTCGAAAAGGCGCTGGCCGGTGAGATGCCCCCGGGCGGTCCGAACCCGTCATTCACGCGTTCGGGGTTCGACGTGGGCGCGGCCAATCAGCTCGCGGTCCACGCGGCCGATGCCGTGATCGCCGCGCCGGGCACACGCTACAACCCGCTGCTCGTGACGGGCCCGAGTGGCGTGGGCAAGACGCATCTCGTGCACGCGATCGGCAACGCCATCGCCGAGGCGTCGAAGGGAAAGGTCGTGGTCTCGTGTGTGCACGCGCAGGTGCTGGTGGACGAACTCATCGCAGCGATCCAGGGCGGCACGGTCGAGCGGTGGAGGTCGCGGTACCGCGCCGCGGGCGCCCTGATCATCGACGACATCCAGTTCCTCGCGGGCAAGGAGCGCACGCAGGACGAGTTCTTCTTCGTTTTCAACGCGCTCGCCGAGGCGGGCAAGCAGATCATCCTTTCCAGCGACCGCCTGCCGTCGGAGATCCCGGACCTCGCGGCCCGGCTGCGCTCGCGCTTCGAGGGCGGATTGATCGCGGAGATCCAGCCGCCGGACCGCCCGTTGCGCGAGAAGCTGGTGGCGCGGTTCCTCGCGGCGCTCGGCCGTCCGGCGCCGACGGATCTGCTGGATGTGGTGTGCGATCCGCCGGTGCAGAGTGTGCGCGAGCTCATCGGACTGGTGAATCGGCTCGCGGCCGCTGCGGACGCGCACGGCGCGCCGCTCGACGCGGCGCGCGCGCGCGAGGAGCTGGGCTTGGGAGCGGCCGCCACCGCCACGATGGCACCCGCAGCGGCGGCGGCGAGCGCTGGCGACTCGCTCTTCCTCGACCGTGAGCGCGTGATCTGGGATTGGCCGGACATCGGCGGGCGCCTCATCGAGGAGCTGCGCTGATGGCGATCAAGGGCTCACTCAAGGAAGCGTCGCTCCCGGACGTGCTGCAGCTGCTGTCGATGGGCAAGAAGAGCGGCTGCCTGTCGGTGACGCATCGCAACAACTTCGGTTCGATCTTCTTCGACAAGGGTCGGATCAGCTACGCATCGATCGTGAACCGGCGCGATCGGCTCGGCGACATCCTGGTCAAGAGCGGACTCCTCACGCAGGCGCAGCTCGACGACGCGATCGAGCGGCAGTCCAAGGCGCGCGGGAAGCGGCTCGGGGAGCTGCTGGTCGAACTCTCGATGATCACGCGGGATCAGCTGAACGCACAGATCCGCGTCCAGATCGAGGAAGCGGTCTACTTCCTGTTCACGTGGGCGGAAGGGACGTTCAACTTCGAGTCGGACATCCGCCCCGAGGAGCAGGACCTGCTCGTGGCGATCAATCCCGAGTCGCTCCTCCTCGAGGGCGCGCGTCGGGTGGACGAGTGGAGCCTGATCGAGAAGAAGATCCCGTCGTTCGACATCGTTTTCGAGCTGGACCGACGGCGTTTAGCGGAGAGCGAGCCACACCTCACCAGCGAACAGCAGGTGCTGGTGCCGCTGATCGACGGGCGGACCGATGTGGCGCACCTCGTGGACGCGTCAGGTCTGGTGGAGTTCGAGGTGGGCAAGGCGCTGTACGGGCTGGCGACCGCTGGCTTCCTGCACCGGGTGGGCAAGTCGAAGGCGCCGGAGGAGATGGCGACGGACCAGCGGATCGAGGAGCATCGCAACCTCGGCGTCGCGTTCTACCGGACGGGGATGCTCGACGAGGCCGTGCGCGAGTTCCGCCGCGTGGTCGAGCTGCGGCCGGACGACCAGAGCGCGCGGTTCCATCTTGGCGTGGCCCATCTGCGGCTCGGCAAGTGGAGCGAGGCGCAGACGCATCTCGAGGCGGCCGCGCGGCAGCGCGGCGCGCGGCCGTCGGTCTTCCACAACCTCGCGCTGGCTCACGAGCGCCTCGGGCGCGACGCGGATGCGAAGGCGGCGCTGCTCCAGGCGCTCGCCGGCGACGGCGCGGAGGAGCCGCGCACCCATCTCTCACTGGGGGTGCTCGCGCTGCGCGCTGGCAACTTCTCCGAGGCGGACGAGCACTTCATGCGCGCGCGGCCCCTCTACGGCGGCAAGCCGCCGTCGGCGGTCTGGTTCCATCAGGCGGCGCTCGGCGCCGCGCTGTCCGGGCAGATCGACAAGACGATCGCGCTGCTGTCGGAGGGCGTGGCCGCGCACCCGCACGCGGCGGCGCTGCACAACAATCTGGCCGTCGCGCTGCACGCCGCGGAGCGGTCGGACGAGGCACAGCGGAGCGTCGAGCGTGGACTCGGCGAGGATCCCGGGCTTGCGACGCTGCACCGGAATCACGGCGACCTCCTGCTCGAGGCCGGGGACGACCGCGGGGCGCTGGAAGCGTACCAGCGTGCGGTGCGGCACCACGAAACGCTCGGTCCCGAGGTCTGGGCGCGGATCGGGTTGCTGCGGGCCGCAGCCGGCGACAAGGAAGAGGCGGGCAAGGCGCTCGAGCAGGCGCTGCTTCTCGACCCCGAACATGCTGAGGCGAAGGCGCGACTCGCGGTCCTTCGCAGCGGCTGATGGCGGTGCCGGCCGATGACGAGGCGGCCTTTCGCGCGCTGACGGAGAAGATCGCACGCGAACGCGGATTCTCGTGCGCCAACTACAAGGACGGCTGCCTGCGCCGCCGCATCGCGGTCCGCATGCGGGCGAGCGGCGCTGCGGACTTCGCCGAGTATGCGACCGTGCTCGATCAGGACGGCGGCGAGTACGACCGGCTCCTCGATGCGCTCACGATCAACGTGACGCGGTTGTTCCGCGATGCCCCGGTCTGGGAGGCGGTGGCCGATCAAGTGCTGCCGGACCGGTGGCAGACGTCGCCGCCGCGTTTCCAGATCTGGAGCGCGGGCTGCGCGTCGGGCGAGGAGCTCTACACGCTCGCGGCGCTGGTGCATCGACACGCGGAACGCACGGGCACGCTCTCGCGCCTGTCGCGCACCACGATCATCGGCTCCGACATCGACCGGGCGTCGCTCCTGGCCGCCGAGCGCGGACGATATCCCACCGACGCGTTCGTCGAGGTCCCCGAGGAGATCAAGACACGCTACTTCTCCGCGCACGCGCCGCATCAGGCGGCCCCGGAGCTGCGGGCGCTGGTGAAGCCGGAGCGTCGCGACCTCCTGAAAGAGGACGCACCCGCGACCGGGCTGCAGATCATCACCTGCCGCAACATGCTCATCTACATCGACCGGGCGAGCCAGGAGCCGCTGCTGCGTCGGTTCCACGCGGCGCTCGCGCCGGGCGGGTTCCTGGTGCTCGGCAAGGTCGAGACCCTGATGGGCCCGATGCGCTCGCTCTTCGAGGTCGTCGACCAGAAGCAGCGGATCTTCCGCCGGAGCGCCTAGGCGTGAGCGACCACCACGTGCGCATCGCGCACTTCGCGGTGACGCGCGGCTCCGGTCGGCTGATGGCCGTGGGACTCGGGTCCTGCGTGGCGATCACCTTGTATGACCCGCTCCACCGCGTCGCGGGCCTCGCGCACGTGCTGCTGCCAGACCCGTCCGTGGCGCGCGATGCGTCCAACCCCGCGCGCTTTGCGAGTGAGGCGGTGCCGCTCCTGCTCGATGCCATGCGGGCGCAGGGTGGGCGACCGCCGTACATCGCGCGGATCGCCGGCGGTGCCGCGCTCTTCGGCGCGATGCTTGGCTCTGCCGCCGGTCAGATGGGCGAGCGCAACGTTCGCGCCGCGCGGGCCGCCCTCGAGACGGCGGGGCTGCGCCTCACGGCCGAGGAGACCGGTGGCACGGCGGGCCGCAGCGTCTCGCTCGACGTCGCGACCGGCGAGTTGACCGTCAAGAGTGTGCGTGGGGGCATCCGTGTCCTCTGATCGCCGCAGCGTCCTCGTGGTGGACGACAGCCCGCTGATGGTGGAGATCGTGCGCGAGTTGGTGGATGGCTTCGAGGGCTTCCATGTGGTGGGCACCGCGCGCGACGGCGACGAGGCGGCGCGACTGGTGCACGAGCTGGATCCCGCGATCGTGACCCTCGACATCGAGATGCCCGGGGTGGACGGTCTCGCGGCCCTCGGCTACATCATGAGCGAGGCCCCGCGGCCGGTGGTGATGCTCAGTGCGGCCACGACGCGCGGCACGGTGGACCTCACGATCCGCGCGCTCGAGCTCGGGGCCGTGGACTTCGTCCGGAAGCCCGAGAGTGGCGGACGCGAGGGGTGGGAGCGTGTGGCGGTTCGGCTCCACGAGGCGCTGCTGGCGGCCGCAGGAATGAATCTCGCGGGCGCCCCGATGCTCGCGCGGCCGCGGTTCCGCACGCCGACGCCGCCAGCCGCGCTGCAGGTGCTGGCGCGGTCGGCCGTAGCGATCGCGTCGTCCACGGGTGGACCGAGAGCCCTGGCGGAGGTCGTGCCCGGGCTGCCAGTGACGCTCAGTGCCGCCGTGCTCGTGGCGCAGCACATGCCCCCCGGTTTCACGCTGGGCCTCGCGCGGCGGCTCGATCAACTCGCGGCGCTCCCCGTCCGCGAGGCCGTGGCGGGCGAGCGGGTGTTCGCCGGCCATGTGTACATCGCGCCCGGCGGACGACATCTCGCGGTGGCGCGCACGGCCGACGGCGTGGAGATCGTGCTTTCTGATGGTCCTCCCATCCACGGTGTGAGGCCGGCCGCCGACCCAATGTTCGAGTCGGTGGCGGAGGTGTTCGGCGCACGCAGCGTCGGCGTGGTCCTCACCGGCATGGGCCGCGACGGGACCACCGGGTTGCAGGCGATCAGGCGGCAGGGCGGTGCAGCGCTCGTGCAGGACCGCGCGACCAGCGCCGTCTATGGCATGCCAGCCCACGCACTCAGCCACGCCGGTGCGGACCGGGAGGTCGCGCTCAGCGGCATGGCCGCGGCGGTGGCGGCGGCGGTCTCCACGCTCGACGGTCGCGCGCCGTGACGGACGCACCGGACGCCACGGCGAGCCGTCCGTCGGCCGCGCCACGCGCACCGCGGCTCCTCGTCGCGCGGGTCGGCGGAGAGCGCGTGGCGCTTCCGGCAGCCGAGGTGCTCGAGGTGATCGACATGCCCGAGGTCGCGTCTGTGCCGCTGGCGCCCGCCGGTCTGCTCGGCCAGTGCGAATGGCGGGGACAGACCCTGCCCGTGCTCGATGCGTACGCGCTCACGGGCGTTCCGCAGGGTGGCACGGCGGCGCGGGAAGCGCTGCCCGGCAGCGAGGGCGTTGTACTGGTGATGCTCGGGACCAGCGGCGCGGTCGCGCTCCGCGTGGATGATGTGGAACAGGTGATGGATGTGGATCCCGCCGCGCAGCGCGACGTCCCACCGGGGATCGACCGCGGCGCGCGGCTTGCGAGCCTCCTCCGAACGGCAGACGGACTCGTCTCGGTGCTCGACCTTGGGGTCCTTCGGGCTGCGGCAGAGGCTATTTTGCGGGGAGGAGCGCGCGCATGACCACGACCCTGGCTCGACGACAACTGGTGACCTGCGAGGCCGACGGCGAGCTCTTTGCGCTCGACATCCAGTCGGTCGAGCGCGTGCTGCGCTATGAGGCGCCGCGGAGCGTGCCGAACAGCGCGCCGTGGCTGCACGGCGTGATCAGTCATGGGGCGCAGCTGATCCCCGTGCTGGATCTCCGGGAACGGCTGTCGCGCGCGGCCGCTGGCGCGCACGCGCACGCGCGGATCGTGGTGGTGGCGCTGGACGACGGGCCGGTGGGTGTGGTGGTGGATGCCGTGCACGAGGTCGTGACCGTGGACGCGCAGGCGATCGAAGCGCCGCCTGCGGTCTATCGGGGACTCGCGAAGGAGTTCGTGCAAGGGATCGTGCGTCGCGGTGAGCAGCTCTTCGTGCTGCTCGACGTCGGGCGTCTGGTGACGTCCACGGAGCGTCTGGAGATGCGGAAGGCCGTTGCGGCCGGGGGTAGAGATGGCGGATGAGACGTACGCGTCGTTCAAGGCGCAATACGCAGCGATCGATGCGAAGCTCGAGGCCGGGCTTGCCGCGGAGCAGCGCTCCCAGGTGAAGGTCGAGATCGTCTCGCTCTTCAAGTCGATCGAATCGCAGGTGGCCGATCTCTCCGCGCTGAAGGACGACATCAAACAGCTCGTCGAGAAGTGGAAGTCGCAGCAGTCGGCCGAAGGAACGGCCGCCCCGCAGTTCGCCGGCGAGCGACCGGTGGTCCACGCGGACCACATCGGTGCTTCGACGTTCATCGAGAAGGGCTGGAGCCGGCTTTCACTCGGCGATTACGAGGGCGCCGAGCAGGCGCTCAAGAAGGCGATCGAACTCTCGCCGGGTGACCCGCAGAGCGAAGCGCTTTTGGGCTGGGCGATGATGCTCCAGGAGAAGTACGATGACGCGCTGATGAGCTTCCAGAAGGTGCTCATGAAGGAGCCGTCGAATGCGCTCGCGCGGATCAACGTGGGATACATCTGCCTCAAGAAGGAGATCTTCGGCGAGGCGATCGAGCATCTCTCCAAGGCCATCCGGCTCGACAACGACAAGAAGGCCACGCTCTATGCGCACTTCTATCTGGGGCTCGTGTATCTGGAGCGCGAGATGTATGAGGACGCGCAGACCTTCTTCAACAAGACGCTCGTGCTCGGGCCGAACTTGATCGAGGCGTACTACGAACTTGGGCGCGCCCACTGGCTGAACGACGAGCAGGAGGAGGCCAAGGCGGTGTGGAAGAAGGGATTCGCCGCGAACAAGTTCAATCCGTGGGGCAAGAAGTGCGCGGAGACGCTGCAGCTCGTGGAATCGGGCGGGGAGTTGCCGCGATCGCGGTGAGCGCGCGCGCGATCCGGAGCGTGCGAGGCGCCGCGCGCCGGACGCTGCGCCAGCGTGTGCGACGCACCGCGGCCGTCGTACTCAGCGCCCTGCTCCTCGCCGTCGTGGCGCGGTCGCCGCTTGGCGCGCAGCAGCGCGGCCCCTTCGGGGAGTGGGTGCGCCCCGAGGCGATCACCGAGTCGCAAGCGTGGGCGCCGGACGGAGCCGCCCGGCTCACCGAGGGGCGCGTGAGCATCCTCGCGTATCCGGCGGAGGCACGACTCGCACGCACGTTGCTCGCGGCGGCGCTTGCCGCAGACACGTTTCCCGGACTTGCGCGTCCCGCGGCGCCGGTCGTGATCGCGCTCGCGCCGGACGCGGACACGTTCCGCGCATGGGTGGGAGACGGCGCACCGGAGTGGGGGGCGGCCATCGCGTTCCCGGCGCAGCAGCGGATCATCATGCAGGGCCGCGATGCCGGGCCCGACGCTGGGGACCCGGTCGTCACGCTGCGGCACGAGCTTGCGCACCTGGCGCTCTACGAAGCATTGGGCCCCGCCACGCCCCGATGGTTCGACGAGGGCTATGCGTCGTACGCGGCCGGCGAGTGGGGGCGGGAGGAGGTCCTCGCCACGAGCCTCGGGTTGGTCTGGCGGGGCCTGCCGACGCTCGCCGGTCTGGACTCGGGCTTCTACTACGGGGCGGAGTCCGCCACGCGCGCGTATGCCCTCGCGCACCGTGCCGTGGCGGAACTCGCGCGGATCGATCCGACCGTCGGGCTCGATCTGCTCTTTGCGCACTGGCACCACGAGGGAACGTTCGAGCGCGCCCTGCGCCGCGCACACGGCATGTCCACAGCCGAGTTCGAACGGCATTGGCGGTCGCGGATCCGGCGGCAATACGGCGCGCTGGCGCTGGCGGCCGACCTCTCGATCCTTTCGATCTTCCTCGTGTTCCTGTTGGGGCCGCTCTGGTGGCAGCGGCGCAAGCGTCAGCTGCTGCGGCTGGAACGCATGCGCGCCGCGGATGCGCTCGCGGAGGCGCGGGAACGGGAGAGCGCCCTCACGGCGCTCCTTGGAGAGGTGGTGGACGACGGACCACGTGAGGGCGGCATTAAGGGTTCGTGAAGGCCCCCGATTTTGGTTGACAGCATCTATATAGTGGCCTAAACTCCCTCGCCTATGCCCACCCGCGAATCGACCCCAGCGCGACTCTGGCAGCGCCCCTCCGTTTGGTGGGGGGCCTCGGCGGCCACGCTGGTCCTTGGCTACGCGGATCTGTGGCGAGGCGGGGAGACGCTGGCCCCGGTCTTGCTGGTGATCGCCTACTGCATCCTCGTTCCGATCGCGATACTGAAGTGACGCGCCACGGCGCGTCGATGCTCGAAGCGCCGGGCGAATAGCTCAGCTGGTTAGAGCACCTGCCTTACACGCAGGGTGTCGGGGGTTCGAATCCCTCTTCGCCCATGCCCGAGGGACACGGGTCGGGAACCGTCCGGAGGTCCAACGGGGTAAAGACCTTACCGCTCTTTGGAGGAGTTGACTGTGACGGCTCGGATCTATGCGCGTCCCCTGCTGCTCGCTGCGGCGCTGGCCTTTGGTGCCGCGGCCGTCCAGGCGCAGCCCGTGCGGCGCCCCCCGCGCCCGGACACCCCATTCCTCACCGTGCAGGTCTTCCGCTCGGCGGACCGGATCGCGGGTCCCGAGGCTTCGGACGCCCTGCGCGAGCGGCTCATTCAGGTCTATCCGGGCCCGGTGCTTTGGGTGATCGACAAGCCGATCATCATGGAGCTGTTGCAGCAGTCTGGTTATGAGACCAATCAGCAGCTGGCCCGCGCCGACGAGAACGCCCTGGCGCGTCAGGTGCGTGCCGACGAGTACATTCGCGGGTCGGTGACCCGCGAGGCCGATGGCCAGTACCGGATCGACGCGCAGCTGGTGCTGACGCGCGACGCGGCGTTGGTCCAACCGCTGCCCGTGTCGCGCGGCCGGAGCCCGGAACGTGCCGCCGCCGGCCTCGTGCGTTCGATCCAGGACGCGCGGCGCCAAATCGACAACGAGAAGAAGTGCATGGAGCATGCGCGCGCCAATCGGTACGACCAGGCGATCGCCGAGGCCGACGAGGCGATCTCGCGGTATCCCGAGGCGACGCTGGTCCGCTACTGCAAGCTGAACGTGCTTGTCGCGCGCAAGGCGTCCAACGCGGAGATCATCAAGGTCGCCGACGAGATCCTGGCGCTCGACGAGAACAACCGCGCCGCCCTGGCGATCGCGGCGGATGCACAGAAGGCGGAGGGGAACGTCGACGTGGCGAACGATCTGCTCGTGCGCCTGCTGGCGGCGGATCCCACGAACGCGACGCTGGCGACGCAGGTCGTGGACGCCTTGGCGGCGAGCCGCCGGTACGACGTGGCCAAGCAGATCGTCGCGACGGCCGTGCAGAACAACCCGGGCGACGTCTCGCTCGTGCGACTGCAGTTCTTGATCCTCTCGAGCGCCGGCGACTACAAGCCGGCGATCGCGACGGGTGAGGAGATGATCCAGCTCGACACGTCGATGGCAGACGTGGCGTTCTTCACGCGGCTCACGGCGCTCTACGTGGCCGACAGCCAGCCGGCGAAGGCCGTGGATGCGGCGCGCCGCGCCACCGCGAAGTTCCCACGCAATCCGGACCTCTGGCAGACGTACTCGCAGCTCCTGCGCACGAATGGGCAGGTCGCGCAGTCGATCGACGCGGCGAAGCAGGCGCTGGCCATCAATCCGAATATCCCGAATGGCTGGATCCAGGTCGCGCAGGCGTACGGCGAGTTGCAGCAGCCGGACAGCGTGATGTCGGCGCTTCGGATGGCGCTCGCGGCTGGCGACAACGCGGACTTCATTGCGGCGCTGGCGTCGGGGATCGGCAACCAGAAGCGAGTCACCGGAGCGGCGGAGAAGAGCGTGCCGGTGCTCGAACAGGGCATCGCCATCCTGCAGTGGGCGGACACGGTGGCGACGCTTGCCGACTCCGTCGGACCGGCGGGTGCTCGTCGTCCTCGTGCGCAGGCCACGCCCGATACGCGGTCGCGTGTGAAGTTCATTCTGGGGGCGACCGCGGTCACGCTGGCACAGACGGCCGCGACCGAGGCCGGGCCCTCCAAGAACTGCGCGCTCTCGCGGCGTGCGGATCAGGCGCTGATCACGGCGCAGATCGCGCTCCCCGGTGGAGCGGCGTTCCAGCAGGCGGCCACGGTGCAGCTGTTGCAGTCCATCCCGGAGTTCTCGACGTACATCCAGCAGCAGATCGCCGCCTTCTGTAAGTAGCGCGGCCTCCAGTGGTCGGACGCCCGCCGTCGCTTCGCGCGACGGCGGGCGTCCGCATTTCGGAGCGCGCCGTGACATCTTTCACTCCGTGACCTCCCCGTCCAGCGCGCCCGGCGCCCACGATACCGCCTACCACGCTCCCGTTCTCGTGCACGAGGTTTGCGACGCGTTGCGCGGCGCCGACCTCGTGCTCGACGGCACACTCGGCGGTGGCGGACACGCGGCGGCGCTCCTCGAACGCGGCCACCACGTCGTGGGCCTCGACCGTGACGCCGCAGCGCTCGCCGAGGCGACCGCGCGGCTCTCAGCGTATCGTCAACGTGGGAGCTTCGAGCCGGTGGAAGGCAATCACGACGCCGTCGATGCGGTCCGCGCGCTCGACGGACGCTCGTTCGACGGCATTCTGCTCGACCTCGGCGTTTCCTCGCACCAGATCGACGACGACGCGCGCGGGTTCTCGTTCCGTCCTGGGGTCCCGCTCGACATGCGGATGGACCCCGCGTCCGCGCGAACGGCCGCACAGTGGCTGAACGAGACCGAGGAGGCAGAGCTCGCGCGCGTCCTCAAGGAGGCCGGCGACGAACCGAAGGCGCGGCGCATGGCGCGCGAGATCGTGCACCGCCGGGAGCGCGCACCATTCGCGGTGAGCGACGACCTCGTCGGCGCGATCCGCGCCGTGCTCGGCCCCCGGAGCGGTGCGCCGGACTTCGCGCGCCTCTTTCAGGCGGTGCGGATCGCGGTGAATGACGAGCTGGGCGGACTCGCGCGGGGACTCGAGTCGCTGCGGGCGCGCCTCACGCCGGGGGGCGTGCTGGCGGTGATCGCGTATCACTCCGGGGAGGACCGGATCGTGAAGCACGCGTTCCGTGAATGGAGCCGCGACTGCGTATGTCCGCCGCGGCATCCGATCTGTACCTGCGGCGGGGTGGCGGAGGGCACGCTCGTGACCCGCAAGCCGATCGTGGCGGGGGAGGAGGAGGTGGCACGGAATCCGCGGGCCCGGAGCGCGCACCTGCGCGTCTGGCGGCGCGCGGGGGAGGGGCGCTGACGATGCGCGGCCGGACGATGGTCTTCCTCGCGCTCATTGGTTTCTTCGTCGTGGCGTCAGGCGTCATATGGAGACGGAGCGTGGGCATCGCCAACGCGCGCGCGCTCCGGGAACTCGAAGAACGCCGGACCGCGCTCGAAGCGCAGGCGGCCGCCCTGGAAGGGGCGATCCGCGACGCGTCGAGCAGGGCCCGGCTCGCGCGCATCGCCGAGGAACGTCTCGGTATGCGCATTCCCGCCGAGAGTCTCGTGATCCTTCTCCCGCGCCCCACCCGCACGCCGCCTCAGTGATCCGTGTCAGCCGCGTCGGTCTCGTGCACGGCGCCTTTCTGCTCTTCGCCGTCGCACTCGTTGGCCGTGCCGCCTGGGTCCAGCTGGGCGAAACGGACGAGTGGCGCGCGCGCGCGCGCGGGCAACAGGTGGCCACCGCCGAGATCCCCGCGTCGCGCGGGAGGATCCTCGACGCCTCGGGCGCGACGTTGGTCGTGAGCCGCGAGATGGTGCGCCTCGACATCGCGCCGACGGAGATCCGGGACATGGCGAAGCTGCGTGCCGCTCTGCGCCGCATCGACGTTCCGCGCGAGGCGGTGGCGCGGGCCACGGACAGAACGCGCAAGTGGGTCGAGCTCCCGGGACGCTTTCTGACGACGGATGTTGCCGACCTCATGGCCATGCGCGGGGTGCACCCCCGGCGCACGACCGAGCGGGTGCCCCCCGCCACGGACGGCCTGCGCCGGCTGCTCGGAGTCGTGGACGCCGAGGGAGATGCCGTGGGCGGCGTGGAGTTCGCGCTCGACTCGCTGCTCCGCGGGACCGCCGGACGCTCGGCGCTGCGTCGGGACGGCCGCGGCGGCCGGTTCAGCACGCCAGAAGAGGAACGGCAGGACGCGGTGCGAGGGCACGACGTGGTGCTCACGCTGCACGAGGGACTGCAGGGGATAGTGGAGCGCGCGCTGGCGGACGCCGTGACGCGGATGGGGGCGACGGGCGGGGACATCGTGGTGCTCGACCCGCACACGGGAGAGATCCGCGCCTTGGCCAGCACGCGGTCCGTGGCGAACGCGACCGGCGCGACGGCGCTCACGGAGCCGTTCGAGCCGGGCTCGACGCTGAAACCGTTCCTCGCGGCGGCCCTCTTCGAGCGCGGCCTCGCGCGGCTGGATGAAGTGGTGCCGACCTTCAATGGCGTGCACTCCTTTCAGGGCCGCGTGATCCGCGACGTGCACAAGGCCGACCGGATGACGTTCGCGGACGTGATCCGCTTCTCGTCGAACATCGGCATGGTGCAGTTCGCCGCCCGGCTCACGCCGCGCGAGGAGTACGAAACGCTGCGCGACGCCGGCTTCGGCATGACGACCGGGCTGCCATACCCGAGCGAATCGCCCGGCCGGCTCTACCCGGTGAAGGAGTGGTCGCGGCTCTCACCCGCCTCGCTGGCGATGGGGTATGAGATCTCCGTGACGCCCGTGCAACTGGCCGCGGCGTACGCAGCGTTTGCCAATGGAGGCGTGTTGTTGCAGCCGACACTCGTGAAGGAGGTGCGCGCACCGGACGGCCGGATCGTCTGGCGCAGCGCGCCGCGCACGGTGCGCCGGTTGATGTCGGAGGAGACCTCGCTCAAGCTCCGGGCGCTGCTCCGCGACGTGGTCACGGAGGGCACGGCGACCACAGCGGATCTCGCGACGTTCGAACTCGCGGGCAAGTCGGGAACGGCCCGGCGCACGTCGAGCGACGGACGCGGCTACGAGACCGGCGCGTACACGGCGAGCTTTGTGGGACTCTTTCCCGCCGACGCGCCGCAGCTGGTGATCCTGGTCAAGCTCGACAATCCGAGTGGGCAGTACTACGGCGGACGCACGGCGGCGCCGCTCACGAAGGTCGTCCTCGAAGCGGCGATCGCCGCGCGCGACGGCGCGCTGGACCGCCGACAGCTTGCGGCTGCGCCGCGGCGGCGCGACACCGTGCGCGCCGAGGTGACCGATTCTGTGCGCGCCGCCGGGGCCGACGAGGCGCGCGCGGCCGAGACGCGCAGTGCGTACGTCGTGGAGCTCGGCGAGCTCCCGGAACCCCCGCGTCGCGTCGTGAGCGATCGCGTCGTGCCCGACGTGCGCGGAATGGACACGCGCGAAGCGGTGCGTGCGCTCCATCGTGCGGGCTTCCGTGTGCGACTGGTCCGCGGCGGCTCCACGGGGACGGCGCCGTCGGCGGGCGCGGTGCTGCGGACGGGGTCGCTCGTGCAGCTCGCGGCAGGTCGATGACACGCACGCTCGGCGCGCCGGCGCTCCGCGAGGCGCTCGAAGGTGCGGGCCTCCTTGTCGAGGTGCTGGGCACGCTCCCCGCGGCGATCGGCGCACTCACCGACGACAGTCGTCAGGTGACGACCGGTGCGTGCTTCGTGGCCGTGCCGGGCACGGCGGCGGACGGGCACGCGTTCCTCGAGGCGGCGGTGCAGGCGGGGGCGGGCTGCGTGATCGTGGAGCGCGCCGCAGCGGTGCCGGCGCGCACATCCGCGCTGGTCGTGCGCGACGCGCGCCGTGCGGCGGCCGTTGCGGCGGCGGCGTTCTACGGCGCGCCGGCGAACGCGCTGCTGCTCGTCGGCGTGACGGGCACCAACGGCAAGACGACGACGGTCGGCATCCTGCGGCACCTGCTGCACACGGATGTTGCGCCCGCGGCCAGCATTGGCACGCTGGGCGTGCTGCTGGGTGATGGGTCGCCGTTCCCGGGCGGCGCGGGGCTCACGACGCCGGGTCCGATCGAACTGCAGCGGCTGCTGCGCGCGCTCGTGGATGCCGGCGTGCGGCGCGTGGCCATGGAGGTGTCGTCGCACGCACTCGAACAGGGGCGGGTTGGCGGCGTGCGGTTCGCCGCCGGCGTCTTCACGAATCTCACCCGTGACCATCTGGACTATCACGGCACCATGGAGGCGTACTTCGGGGCGAAGGCGCTGCTGGTCGAGGCGCTCGCCGCGGACGGCGCCGCCGTGGTGAATGCGGACGACGCGTCGTGGCGCGCGCTGCCCCGGGCTCCGCGTCAGCTGCGGTTCAGCAGCGTGGGCGGCGAGGCAGACCTGCACGCCCGAGAGATCCGCTTCACGCCGCGCGGGAGCGCGTGGCTGCTGGAATCAGGCGGACAGTCGCACCCGGTGGCGCTGCCGCTGATCGGCGACTTCAACGTGGCGAACGCGCTGGCCGCCGCTGGCGCCGCACTCGCGGTGGGGATGCCGTTGGCGCAGGTCGCGCAGCGGCTGGCCACCGTGCCGCAGGTGCCGGGACGGCTGGAGCTCCTGTCGGAGCATCCGACGGTCCTGCGCGACTACGCGCACACGCCAGATGCGCTCACGCGCGCGCTCGGGGCGCTGCGGCCCTTCACCCCGGGCCGGTTGATCGCGCTCTTCGGCTGCGGCGGCGACCGCGACCGGGGGAAGCGTCCGCTGATGGCGATCGCGGCGCGCGATGGGGCTGACCATCTGGTGGTCACGAGCGACAATCCGCGCACGGAAGATCCGGAGCAGATCCTCGACGAGATCGTCGCGCCGCTCGCGGCGGGGAGCTACGACCGGATCGAGGATCGCCGCGCGGCGATCGCACATGCGATCCGGATCGCCGACCCCGCGCGCGACCTCGTGCTGCTCGCGGGCAAGGGGCACGAGACGTATCAGATCCGCGGTACGACGCGGCTCCACTTTGACGAGGCGGAGATCGTGCGCGCGTTGCTCGCCGCGACTCGTGCGGGCGCGGCGGGCGGTGCGGCCAGCCGCGCTGCGGGCGCGCGTGAGGAAGTGCAATGAGTTTCTGGACGCTGGAGCGGGTCGCGCAGGCGCTCGGCACCGGGCCGGCCGACGGACGCGAGATCACGGGGATCACCACGGACACGCGCAGTGTGCGTGCGGGGGAGTGCTTCGTCGCGTTGCGTGGGGAGCGCTTCGACGGCCACGACTTTCTGGCGGACGCGGTCCGCGCCGGGGCGGCGGCTGTGGTGGTCTCGGATGCTCGCCGGGCGCCCGTGCCGGGTGTGCCGGTCTTCGAGGTTCCGGACACTCTGGTCGCGCTCGGCGCACTCGCGCGGTTTCGGCGCGAGGCCTGGGCGCGGCCGGTGATCGCCGTCGGCGGCTCGAACGGCAAGACGAGCACCAAGGAGCTGCTGCGTGCCGCCCTCGGGAGCCGGTTCCGCGTGCATGCCACCACGGGCAATCTGAACAATCGGATCGGCGTGCCGCTCACACTGCTTGCGCTGGATGATGCCGCGGAGCTTGCGATCGTTGAGGCGGGGACGAACGAGCCCGGCGAGATCGCGCTGCTCCGGGAGATCATCCGCCCCGACGTGGCGGTGATCACGACGGTGCAGGAGGAACATCTCGAAGGGCTGGGCGACCTGGCGGGGGTACTCGCCGAAGAGCTGTCGCTCGCGGTGGACGTGCCGCTGGCGATCGTGCCGGCGGGGGAGCCGGACGTGGTGGCGGCGGCCAGGGCGCGCGCCGGGCGGGTGGTGCGCGCGGGGCTCGGGGCGGGAGACCGTGCGTCGTCCGCCGATGGACTCGCCGCCGACGGGCGTGGCTGGATGACGTGGGAAGGCGTGCGCGTGGAGGTCCCGCTTCCTGGGCGCCACAATCTGCAGAACGCGGCGTTGGCGATGGCGGTCGCGCGGGAGTTCGGTGTGCGCGCGGACGATGCGGCGCGCGGCATCCAAGGCGTCGCGCAGCCGGCGATGCGCTCCGCGGTCTCGCCGCTGGGCAAGGCGCTCCTGGTGCACGACGCCTACAACAGCAATCCGGGCTCCGCGCGCGCGGCGTTGGCGCTGTTGCGGGAGGTCGGCGCGGGGCGTCAACGAGTTGCGGTGCTGGGCACCATGCGGGAGCTCGGTGCGGAGAGCGCGCGCGCCCATCGCGAGATCGCGGAAGCGGCCCTCGCAAGCGGCGCGGAGCTCGTCTGCGGGATCGGAGAGTTTCGCGCAGCGTTCAGTGCGCTCGCTCCCGACGCCTCCCGTGTGGTGACCGCCGACGACGTAGATGATCTCTGGCCGCAGCTCCAGCCGCGCCTCGCGGGAGACGCGGCGATCCTGCTCAAGGCTTCGCGGGGCGTTCGGCTCGAGCGCCTCGTCCCCCTCCTCACCATCTGGGCGTCGACCTGATGCTGTACGAGTTCCTGCTCCCGCTCACGCAGTACGAGAGTGGGTTCAACATCTTCCGCTACATCTCCTTCCGCGCGGCGGGGGCGGCGATCACGTCGCTGCTCATCTCGTTCGTGGTGGGCCCGTGGATCCTGCGGCGTCTGCAACGCATGCAGATGCATCAGGTGGTGCGCGCCGGCACGCCGGACTCGCACGCGGAGAAGGGCGGCACGCCGACCATGGGCGGCTTGATCATCCTGTCCGCGATCGTCGGCTCGACGGTGCTTTGGATGCAGCTGCGCAGCCGTTACGTGCTGCTCGCGCTCGCGGTGACCGTCCTGATGGGCGCGATCGGCTTCCTTGACGACTACCTCAAGTACACGCAGAAGCGCGACGGCAAGGAGAACCGCGGGCTTGTGGAGCGCTACAAGCTCGCCGGGCAGATCACCATCGGCGTGGCGCTCGCGCTCTATCTGTGGCTCCTCCCGGTGAACTCGCTGCCGGGCGCGTCCACGACGCTGCCGTTCTACAAGTACGTGCTGATCGTCCCCACGTGGGCGTGGCTTTACGTGCCGTTCGTGACCTTCGTGATGACCGGCACGAGCAACGCCGTGAACCTCACCGACGGGCTCGACGGACTCGCGACCGGGCTGATGGCGATCGCGATGCTCACCCTGGCCGTGTTCGCGTACGTCATGGGCCGCTTCGACGCCTCGGAGTATCTGGGGCTGATCTATCTGCGTGGCGCGGGCGAACTCACGGTCTTCTGCTCGGCGGTCTTCGGCGCGGCGGTCGGATTCCTCTGGTACAACGCGCACCCGGCGCAGGTCTTCATGGGTGATACGGGGTCGCTGGCGCTGGGCGGGTCGCTCGGGGCGGTGGCGATCCTGCTCAAGAGCGAGTTCCTCGTGCTGATCCTCGGCGGGGTCTTCGTGGCCGAGACCGTGTCGGTGATCCTCCAGCGCGGCGTCTTCAAGTACCGGAAGGCGCGCTACGGGATCGAGTACGCGCAGCGGAACCGCGTCTTTCTCCGCGCGCCGATCCATCACCACTTCGAGCTGAAGGGCTGGCCGGAGACGCAGGTGGTGGTGCGCTTCTGGATCATCGGGATCCTCTGCGCGTTCGTCGCGCTCTCGACGCTCAAGATCCGGTGAGCGCGGACCGCACCTCGGGCGGGACCGCGCTCGCGTCATTCGCGGCGCAAGGCGAGATCGCGGTGCTGGGGCTGGGGCGGAGCGGGGTCGCGGCGGCCGAACTGCTGCATCGCCACGGAGCGCGCGTGTACGCGAGTGATGCCGGGACAGGCGACGCGCTTCGTGCCGCCGCCGCATCGCTCTCCGCGCTGGGCGTCTCCGCCGAGGTCGGCAAGCATGATCTCGAACGGATCACGCGCTCGGCCGCGCTGGTCGTGAGTCCCGGGGTGCCGCCGCAGGCGGCGCCCCTCGTGGCCGCGCGCAGCGCGGGCGTGACCGTGATCAGCGAGGTCGAGCTGGCGCTCCAGGCTATGCCGGGCGTGCCGTGCATCGCGGTCACTGGCACGAACGGCAAGACGACCGTCACGGCGCTGATCGCGCACTTGCTGCGGGCGATGGGGCACGCGGCGGTCGAGGCGGGCAACATCGGCACGCCGCTCTCCGCCGTCGCGCTCGGCGCGACGCGTCCCGCGTGGGTGTCGCTCGAGCTCTCGAGCTTTCAGCTGCACGACACCCCGTCGGTGGCGCCGGTGGTGGCCGTGCTCACGAACCTCGCGCCCGATCACCTCGACCGGTACGACTCGCTGGAGGCGTACTACGCGGACAAGGCGCTGCTCTTCAAGAACGCCACCGCCACGTCGGTGCGGGTGGTGAACGCCGAGGATCCGGACTCGCTCCGGCTCACGGCCGGGGTGCCGGGGATCGCGCGGAGCTTCTCCGTGGACGGGGCGCGGGCCGACGCCGCCTACGATGCGGCCACGCAGACCCTGATGCTCGACGGCTCGCCACTGCTCGAGCGCGCGCTCTGGCCGCTGCTCGGCGCGCACAACGTGGCGAACGCGCTCGCGGCGGCGCTCGCGGTGTGGCAGGCCTTGCCCACGGAGCGCACCACGGCCGGCCGCGCCCGCCTGGCCGGCGGGCTGCGCAGCTTCCGCGCGTTGCCGCATCGCCTGGAGCCGATCGGCGAGCGCGACGGCGTGCTGTGGGTGAACGACTCCAAGGCGACCAACGTGGGCGCGGCGCGCGTGGCGATCGCCGCGATGGAGCGGCCGACGATCCTGCTGCTTGGCGGGCGGCACAAGGGCGAACCGTATACCGGGCTGCTGGACGCGATCGCGGGCAAGGTGCGGACCGTGCTGGCGTTCGGCGAAGCGTCGTCCAAGGTGAAGGCCGACCTGCAGGGGCGCGTGGCGGTGGAGGAGTGCGGATCGTCCTTCTCCTCGGTGATCGCCCGCGCGCGCGAGATCGCGCGTCCAGGCGACGTGGTCCTGCTTGCTCCCGCCTGCTCCAGCTACGACATGTTCACGAACTACGAGGAACGCGGCGCCGCCTTCCGGCAACTCGCGCTCGGCGCATGACGGCCGTCAGCGACGTCTTCGCGCCCCGGTCCACCGCGGGGACGCCGACACGAGGCGCGGCCGGCGTCGCCGGCGCGCACAGCCCGCGCATGCGCTGGCAGATGAGCCTCGAGGCGCGGATCCTGGTCGTGCTCACGGCCACGCTGCTGGTCTTTGGGCTCGTGACGCTCTACTCGGCGAGTTCGATCGTGGCGATGCAGGGGGGGCGCCCCGGGTGGCACTTCCTCGCGCGGCAGCTCACGGGTGTGGCTGTCGGTCTGGTGGCCTTCGCCTTCGCGGCCAAGTGGGACGCGGAGCGCTGGCGGCCGCTTGCTTGGCCGATGATGGGGCTCGCGGTCTTTGCGATGCTGCTTACGGTGCTTCCCTTCACGGCGTCGATCGCGCCGCCGATCAACGGCTCGCGGCGGTTCCTGTTCGGCGGTTCGGTCCAGCCCTCGGAGTTCGGCAAGCTCGCGCTCGTGATCTGGACGGCGATGCTGATCGTGAAGAAGGGCGGTGAAGAGGGGCTGCGGCGCCTGTCGAAGGGCCTCTTTCCGTTCCTCGTGATCCTCGGTGTGCTCAGCGTGCTCGCGGTCCTCGAGCCGGACTTCTCGGTGCCGCTCTTCTACACGCTGGTGATGTTCGTGATGCTGTTCGCGGCGGGCGCGCGGATCGGGCACTTCGTCCTGCTTGGGCTCGCCATGCTGCCGCTCGCGTGGAAGGAGATGCATCGCCTGGAGTACGTGATGCGGCGCATCCTCGGCTTCACGGGCGCCTCGGGGGCGGAGGCTGAGGTGAACTATCAGCTCACGCAGTCGCTGATCGCGGTCGGGTCGGGCGGACTCTTCGGCGTGGGCTTCGGCCAGGGCCGCCAGCAATACGGATTCCTCCCGCTGCCGTACAACGACTTCATCGGCAGCAATATCGGCGAGGAGTGGGGATTCATCGGACTGTTCGGCGTGGTACTGCTCTTTGCGCTCTGGGGTTGGCTCGGATTCCGCATCGCCAAGCAGGCGCGGTCACCGTTCCTGCAGCTGGTCGCGATCGGCGTCACCGTGACCATGGTGGTGACCGCGTATCTGCATATCGGCGTGGTGATCGGCCTCTTGCCGACCACGGGCCTGACGCTGCCGTTCGTCTCGTACGGCCGGTCCAACATCCTGCTCTCGCTCGTGCTGACGGGGATCCTTGTGAACATCGGCAGCACCCGCGCGATGGTTCGCGCGGGCGGTGGGTCGGACCCACTGGTGGCGTCTCGGTGAACGTCTGGTTCACGGGGGGCGGCACGGGCGGGCATCTGTATCCGGCACTCGCGATCGCCCGGGCGCTCGTCCAGGTGCGGTCCGACGTGAAACCGTTCTTTGTCGGCGCGGCGCGCGGCATCGAGCGAGACGTCCTGCCCACGACGGAGTTCCCGCACGCGCTGCTCGACCTGCACCCGCTGTACCGGCCGCAGGTCTGGAAGAACTGGCGCACGGTGCGCGGGGCGTGGCGCGGATGGTCGCAGCTGGGTGCGCTCGCGACGGAGCGTGCACCCAAGGTGGTCGTGGGGACGGGCGGCTACGCCTCTGGACTCACCCTCTACTGGGCCTCGCGGCACGGGGTGCGCGCCGTGCAGCACGTGGGGGATGCGATCCCGGGGATCACCGCACGATGGTCGGCGCGCTTCACGAGTGAGTCGTACTTGGGATTCCCCGAAGCGGCCGCGCATCTCCCCGTCGGTCGCGGAGCGTACGTGGACACCGGGAACCCGATCGAGCCGCCGCCGGACATCCAGCCCGGCGCCGCTGAGTCGCGTGCGCGGTGGAGATTTCCGGCGCACGCCAAGGTGCTGCTGGTCTTTGGCGGCTCGCAGGGGGCGCGTGCGCTGAATCAGGTCGTGGCAAGCTGGGTGGAGCGTGGGGTACCGCGCGGGCTCTGCGTGCTGTGGGCCACCGGACGCGCGCACCACGACGCGTACAAGCACCTCGACCGCGCGGACGTGCGCGTGGTGCCGTACCTCGCGCCGATCGCCGAGGCGTATGCGGCGGCGGACATGGCGCTCGTGCGCGGCGGCATGATGGGGACGAGCGAACTCTGTGCGTGGGGCGTGCCGATGGTGATCGTCCCGCTGCCCAGTGCGGCGAACGACCATCAGAGTGCGAACGCGCGCGTGCTCGCGGCGGCGGGGGCTGCCTTGCACCTGCCGCAGCCGATGCTGACCGTCGACGAGTTGGATCGCACGATCCAGGGGCTGCTGGATCGGCCGGTGGCGCTCACGGCCATGGCTGCCGCAGCGCGCGGGCGCGGGCGCCCCGCCGCGGCGCGTGAGATCGCCACGCGGATCGCCAAGTATCTTTCCTCCTGATGCCACTGCTTGATCCTTCCGATCCGCGCCCGGTCCACTTCATGGGGATCGCCGGCGCGGGAATGAGTGCGTTGGCCGAGCTGCTACATCGGCGCGGGGCGCGGATCACCGGCTGCGACCAGCACGCCGACGGTGCGAGCGATCTGCGGGCGCTGGGGATCGAGGTGACGAGCGGCCACGCCGCCGCGCACTGCGCGGGACATCGCGCGGTGGTCGTGACGAGCGCCGTGCCGAAGGACCATCCCGAACTCGCCGCGGCCCGCGCGGCCGGCATCCCGGTGATCCGCCGTGCCGAGGCGCTGGCCGAAGCGACGGCGAATGCCACGCTCGTTGGGATCGCGGGGACGCACGGCAAGAGCACCACCACGGTCATGGCCACCGAGGCGCTCACGGCCGCAGGAATGGCGCCGACCGGTGTGGTCGGAGCACGCGTGCGGGCGTGGGACGGGAATCTCTCGCGCGGCGAGCACGAGATCTTCGTCGTGGAGGCGGACGAGTATGACCGTTCGTTCCTGGCACTCTGGCCGACCGTCGCCGTCGTGACGAACGTCGAGGCGGATCATCTCGACATCTATCGCGACCTGGACGACATCCGCGCCGCGTTCGCGACGTATGTCTCCCGCGCGCGCTACGTGGTGCTGTGCGCGGACGATCCGGGCGCGAACGCGCTGCCCTCGCCCGCGACGGCGGAAGTGATCCGCTACGGGATCACGAGCTCGGACGCGCGGTTGGTCGCGACGGACGTGCGGACGGACGCGGCGGGGAGTCGCTTCACGGTGCGCTACGACGGAAAGCCACTCGGTGACGTGCACCTTGGGGTCCCGGGACTGCACAACGTTCGCAACGCGCTCGCTGCGCTTGCGTGTGGGATCGGGCCCTGGGGGCTCACCGTGCCGCAGATGGCGCCGGGCTTGGCGGCGTTCGTGGGTGCGGAGCGCCGGTTCGAGCGACTCGGGAACGCGCGCGGGGTGGAGGTCGTGGATGACTACGCGCACCACCCCACCGAAGTGGACGCGACGCTCACCGCCGCGCGCTCGGCGTTCCCGGGGCGACGGATCGTGGCGGCGTTCCAGCCGCACCTCTTCAGCCGCACGCGCGATTTCGCCGCGGAGTTCGCGACGGCGCTGGCGCACGCGGATGCGGTGTTCCTCGCGGACATCTATCCGGCGCGTGAGCAGCCGATCGCGGGCGTGACGAGCGCGTTAATCGCCGACCGCCTGGCCGCGGAGAAGCGTTCCCCCGCGTGGACGGGACCGCGCGCCGGGATGGCGGCCGCGCTTGCCAGCGAGCTGCGCGACGGCGACGTGCTCATCACGCTCGGCGCCGGAGACATCACGCGCACCGGACCGGAAGTGCTCGCACTCCTCCGCGCCGGGGGCTCGACGTGATCGCCCGTCGCCGCGCCCGGCGATCAGGCGGATGAGGGTGGAGCGATGATCGTCGACGCCAAGGCCGGCGCCCCCGAACTCCCGCCGTGGCGACGCCGGTTGCGGGCGTGGTCGCGCCTGCTCGCAGTGCTCGCGATCCTCACGAGCCCCTGGTGGGGCCGTGCGCTCCTCCAGCAGATGGATTTCTTCCGCGTTCGGCGCGTGGAGATCGAGGGCATCCGTTACGCCGCACCCGATGAAATCGTTTCGCGGTTGAGCGTCGACACGTCCGCATCCATCTGGGATGACGCGTCGCCGCTCGAGGCGCGGGTCGCGGAACATCCGCAGGTGCGCAGCGTGCGCATCCGGCGGAAGCTCCCCGGAACCCTCGTGGTGCTCGTGACGGAGAATCCGCCGGTGGCGCTGGTGAACGGCGCGCGCGGGTTGGTGGTCACGGACGCGGCGGGGGACTCGTTGCCGGTGGATCCCACGGCGATGGATGTGGACCTGCCGGTGCTCGCGTCGCGGGATACGCTGCTCCTCCGCCTGCTCGGGGAGGTGCTGGCGGGGGATCCGGCGCTCTTCGCTCGGGTGAGCGAGGCGCAGCGGACCACCCGAGGTGATGTGGTCCTCGTCCTGCAGGAGCACCGAGTTCTCGCGGACGCGTCGGTCACCACGGAGCGGCTCGCGGATCTCTTGCCGGTGGAGCTCGACCTCGCGCGCCGTGGATGGCGAGCGACCGAGCTCGACGTCCGCTTCCGTGATCAGGTCATTGCCCGACTTCGCACTCCATAGCCACTCCATGAATCTCGATCGACTCGTCGCAGGCCTCGACATCGGCTCCGCCAAGACCACCGCGGTCATCGCGGAGGTGGTCGGCGACCTGCCGAAGCACCCCACGGTGAACATCCTCGGCGTGGGGCAGGCCCGCACGACCGGGCTCCGGAAGGGCGTGGTCGCGGACATCGAGGAGACGCAGCGCTCGATCACCAAGGCCATGCAGGACGCCGAGCGGATGGCGGGCGCGCGGGTCGAAACGGTGTACGCGGGCATCGCCGGCGAGCACGTACAGGCGATGACGAGCACCGGCATTGCGTCGGTGACCGGGCACGAGATCACGCGCGCCGACGTGGACCGCGCCAACGCGGTCGCCCGCGCGCAGGCGATCCCGCAGGACCGTGAGCTGATCCACGCGATCCCGCAGGAGTACACGGTCGACAAGAATCAGGGCGTGCGTGACCCGGTCGGCATGATCGGCACGCGGCTCGAGACGGAGATGTATCTGGTCACGATCGGTTCCTCGCCCGCGATGAACCTGCGGAAGGCCGTCGAGCGTGCGGGATACAAGGTCGGTGAGCTGGTGCTCGAGCCGTTGGCGAGCGCGCTCTCCGTGCTGACCGACGACGAGAAGGAACTCGGCGTGGCGCTCGTGGAGATCGGCGCGGGCACCACGGACGTCGCCGTTTTTCACGAGGGCAAGATCCGCTATCTCGGTACGGTCGGGTACGGCGGGCTCAACGTCACGAGCGACATCGTCCACGGGCTGGGCGTGACGCAGGTGGACGCCGAGCGGCTCAAGGAATTGCACGGGGCGGCCTACGAGCCGCTGGTGAAGCACACGGGCGAGATCATCAAGCTCCCGAGTACGGTGGCGCAGGGCGACCGTGAGATCCCGCGCGAGCTGCTGGCGCACATCATCCACCAGCGGACGCAGGAGATCTTCGAGATGGTCCTGCGTGAGGTCGAGGAGGCGGGGTTGATCGCGCGGCTGGCGGCCGGCGTCGTGGTCACCGGCGGCGCGGCGGCGCAGCCGGGGACGGACCGCTTGGCCAGCGACGTGTTCGGCACCGGCGCCCGTGTGGGCGTGCCGGGCGAGTACCTGGGCGGGCTCGCGGACTCTGTGCAGTCGCCGCGATTCTCGACCGTGACCGGGCTGGTGCAGTACGGGGCGCACCGGGTGGCGATCGGCGCGAGTGCGGGGAAGGGGCGGCGGCTCAGTCTCTCGAACGCGACCCCTTCGATGGACAATCTGGCGGCGCGATTCAAGACGTGGCTGCAGGACTTCTTCTGAGACGGAAGACGGGAGACGGAAGGGGTGTCACAAATCTGATTTCTCTCCTCTACGCCGGTGGACAAACTCCTTGTCCGGCCGGCGTTTCCGTTTTTGGGGACGGTCGTCATCTCCCTGTGGGGGAAGAGCCTGCGGCGGTTATATTTCGGCGCTTGAGCCCCCGTTTGCGTTCACCTGACCGATCCCTGGAGCACCATCCGCGATGAGCACCTTCGAATTCGAGGAGCCGAACGCTCAGAACGCCCGCATGAAGGTCGTGGGGGTTGGTGGCGGCGGTGGGAACGCGGTGAATCGCATGATCGAGGAGCAGCTCGAGGGCGTGGAGTTCATCTCGGTGAACACGGACGCGCAGGCGCTGCTCAACTCCAAGTCCGACGTGAAGATCCAGATCGGGAAGAAGCTGACGCGCGGCCTTGGAGCCGGCGCGCGCCCCGAGATCGGACGTCAGGCGATCGAAGAGAATCGTGACGAGGTCGCGCGCACGCTGGCGGGTGCGGATCTCGTCTTTGTCACCTGCGGCATGGGCGGCGGCACCGGCACCGGGGCGGCGCCCATCATCTGCGAGCTCGCGCGCGAAGCCGGTGCGCTCACCGTCGGCGTCGTCACCAAGCCATTCCTCTTCGAAGGCCGCAAGCGCATGCGGCAGGCTGACGAAGGCATCGCCGAGATGGTCAAGCACGTGGACACGATGATCG
>CAZGFE010000017.1:10601-48579 GCA_964524665.1 uncultured Gemmatimonas sp. | reverse complement strand
CGATGTCGAGGAAGTTCGCCGGCTCGCCGCCGTAGTACTTCACGAGGTCCATCGTGGCCATCGCGAGGCCGGCGCCGTTCACCACGCAGCCCACGTTGCCGTCCAGCTTGATGAACGTGAGGTTGGCGTTGCGCGCATCCACTTCGCTCGGCTCCTCACTCGACTCGTCGCGGAGCGCGGCGATCTCGGGCAGCCGGTCCAGCTCGTTGTCGTCGATCACCATCTTGCCGTCCACGGCGATCAGTTCACCGGTGGGCGTGACGACCAGTGGATTGATCTCGGCGAGCGAGCAGCCGCTCGCCATGAACGCCGTGTAGAGCGCCTGCATGATCTTTGCGGCGGCGCGGGCCTGCTTGCCGTCGTTGTAGAGGAAGAATCCCATGCGCATGGCGTCGTGCATCGGGAGTCCGTAGCGGACGTCCACCGGCAGGTAGAGGATCTTCTCCGGCGTGGTCGCCGCCACTTCTTCGATGTCAATGCCACCAGCAGCGCTGACCATGAAGACCGGCTTCTTGGTGGCACGGTCGACGATGATCCCCACGTACGCTTCGCTGCCGATGTCGGCCGCGACGGTGACGAGGACCTTCTCGACGGTCAGGCCCTTGATCTTCATGCCGAGGATCGCCGTCGCCTTTTCCTTGGCGTCGGCGGGCGTCTTGCAGAACTTCACGCCGCCCGCCTTGCCGCGGCCGCCAGCGTGCACCTGCGCCTTGACCATCACGGCCGTCCCGTACTTCTTCGCCAAGGCCTCGGCCTCCGCGGGCGTCGTCGCGACCTCCCCCGGGGGGATCGGCACGCCGTGGGCCCGCAGGATCTCCTTGGCCTGATATTCGTGGATGTTCACACGCGCTCCAGTCGGAAATTGGAAGAGTTCAGCATCGAAAGATACGCGGAGCGCAGCAGATATCGGTAGCCGCGCGCGTCTGGCGATCTGCGCGTCGGACCGCACCGCCGCGTGCTCAGTCGCGACCGGGACCGGGCGTCGGCCGCCCGAGGAGTCGCCCGAGCGCATTCCACGCCTCGGCGTACGCCACCCAATCGCCGTTCCGCTGCGCGTTCCGCATTGCGTCGTAGAGCGACTCGACACGCGCGCGGAAGAGCGCCGCGGGGAGGTCGGGCCCAGGCGGCAATCGCACGGCCAGCGCCTCGGCGAGCGTAGTCGCCGCCCGCGGTGCGCCGTCGCGCAGGGCCACCACACCGGCGAGACGCGGTGCGCCCTCGGCCGCCCACTCGTACGAGGACTGCGCGTAGAGCACGCCCTGCTCGCCCGGCAGCGCCTGCACGCGACCGCGGTGTAGGTCCGGCCGACCGCGTCCGAATCCGGCCGTGTTCGCCGCCCGCTGCAGCTCCTCGAGCACGGTGGTCCACCGGGGCCCCGGCCAATCGTGCAGCTCGGTCCGGCGCTCGGAGCCGCCGCGGCTCACCAAAACGCCCAGCGTACGGTCCGTCGCCGGAAGATCGAGCGGGACGCCCCAGCCGAGCCCGCCAAGGGCATCCACCTGGAACAGCGTCGCCGGCCCGATCGCGAGCAGCACATCGGCATCATCCGACCGCGCCATCACGCGGCGCGGGATGGAGTCGCCGCGGAGGCCCACCTGCGCGAGCGCCGCACCCTGCACCAGGGCCAGATCGATCGCGGGAGGACGTTCCGCCTCGAACCATGCGGGGGGCGCCTCGTCGATGCCAAAGAGATCGGGAACGGTGCGCATCCAGAACTTCGTCACGGGATCCGGATCGTCCGCCGGCACGATGCGCACGCGCCCGGTCTGCGCCTGCACCAAGGCCGTGGCCGCGTGTCGGGCCAGATGCGTACGCTCGCCGAACGGCCCAAGGGCGTGCGTGAGCGGGTACGTCGCCGACGTGACGAAGAGTTCGACGGCCCAATGCAGCGAGTCACCACGGACGACGGGCGTCACGGTGTTCCCCACGGTCAGCGCGGGCACGAGGAGCGCGACGCGCGCCCGTACGTCGCGCAGGGTGACGATCCGGCCGCCATCTGGAGGCGCCGCGGCCATCAGCAGCCGCGGCGATTGCTCGGCCCAGGCGTGCACCACGCGCTGCCAGGTGGATCCGAACGCGGGGGCCGCCAGTCTCGCTGCGCTGTCGACGAGCACGACCGTGCTGCGTGCGCCAGGGGCCACGACCACGGGGGCGAGGCGCTGCGGCAGCGCGCCCAAGACGCCAAGGGGCGCACCTTCTTCCGTCGCGCGCGAGGCGGCGAACCGGTGCACCGGCCAAGGGGCAGGCGCGTCCGTGCTGGACGGCGGCAGCCGCAGCGCGACGGCCTCGAGTCCGGCAGCGCTGGCGCGCCACGCGATCAACGTGCGCGCATCCGCCACGCGACGCGATTCGGTCGCTGCCGCGAGGGCTGCGGGGTCCCAGACGCTCACGTTCAAGGCGGCGTCCACGGGACGCAGCACGGCGCGCGGCACAGCATCGTCCCGCGCGATGTCGTCCACGCCGTAGGCGCGTCGCGTGAACAATGCGATGGTGCTGAGGTACGGCTGCTCGCGCTCCCGAGCCGCCGGTGTGGAGAGCTCGCCGCGCGCCGCCAGTGGCAAGAGCGCGTTCGCCACCGGTCCGATCAGGATCAGTGCTGACAGCAGCGCAAAGGCCACGCGGCGGTGGTCGCGCCACGCCGACCAGAGAAAGACCGCAGCGATGGGGATCGTCGCGAACGAGATCACCGCCAGATACGGCAGGGCGATGCGATGATCGTACGCTGCGAACGCGGTGTCCCACGCGCGGTCGCCCCAAATGCCGCTGCCTTCGCTCAGCCGCAGGTACCGATCCAGTCGCCAGTCCCAGCCGACGAGCAGGATCGCCCCGGACGTGAGGACCGCGAGATGCCGCCGGACCCAGGTCGAGACGTAGAGTCCCTCCTCGCTCCAGCGCACGCTCGGCGTCCCCGCGTACAGCAGAACGACGAGCGTGCTCACGGCCGTGAAGATGAGAATGCAGCGCGACAGCAGCCCGCGTTCCCACGGGAGCTGCACAACGTAGAATCCGAGGTCGCGCTCGAGATACGGATCGAACTCGTTGAACGGCACGCCGTCCAGGGCCATGGCCGCCAACGACCAGTCGTGCGGCAGCAGCGCGGCGACCAGCGCGATCACGAGGGAAAGTCCCACCGCCAGGAGCGTGAGACGCGTCGTGGGGATCGCCTCACCGAACTCGACGTTGAGCAGCTGCCGCGGCAGGATCAGCGAGACGATCGACTGTCGCACGGCGAAGAGATTCGCAAAGGCGAATCCGAAGGCGGCAATGAACGCGACAAGGGCGAGCGTGCCCCGATAGAACATCTCGGTCTGCCAGCGAGCACCGAAGCCCAGCGCCTCGAAGAAGGCGCGCTCCGCCAACAGCCCCGCCAGCCAGCGTCCCGCGAGCAGACCGAGCGCCAATCCGGCGAGCAGCCAGAATGGGCCGATCCGCCGGCGCGGGGTCATCTCAGTGCCCCGCCGCTCCGAGCGAGACGCCCTGCGAGGAGAGCCAGGCCTCGACCTCGCCACGCAGCTGCGCGAGTCGGGCCTCAGTATCGGCCTCGAACCGCATCACGAGGATCGGCTGCGTGTTCGAGCTGCGGATCAGGCCCCAGCCGCCCTCGAAGAGGATCCGCACACCGTCCACGTCGCTCACGGGGTACCGGGCCCTGAAGTGCGCGAGCGCGTCACGCACCACCTGCTCCTTTCGGTCGTCCGGGCAATCCACGCGGATCTCCGGTGTGGACACGAAGCGCGGCACGTCCGCGAGGAGCGCCTTCACCGGCTGCCCGGCGTCGGCGACGATCCGCAGCAGCCGCGCCGCAGCGTACAGCGCATCGTCGTGGCCGTAGAAGCCTTCCGTAAAGAACATGTGCCCGGACATCTCACCCGCCACCGGCGCCGCGAGCTCCTTCATCTTGTCCTTGATGAGCGAGTGGCCGGTCTTCCACATCACCGGCGCGCCGCCCGCCTTCGCGATCCCGTCCGGCAGCGCCTGTGAGCACTTCACGTCGAAGATGATCGACTGTCCGGTCCCGGTGCGCTTCAGGACATCGCGGGCGTAGAGGAGCAGCAGATAGTCGCCCCAGATGATCGTGCCGTCGCCGTCGACGATGCCGATCCGGTCCGCGTCGCCGTCGAATCCGATGCCCACTTCGCTCTGCGTCTTGCGCACCGCGTGGATCAGGTCCTGCAGGTTCTCGACGACCGTGGGATCCGGATGGTGATTCGGGAAGCTGCCGTCGCTCTCCGCGAACAGCCACGTGGGCGTCACGCCGAGCGCCTTGAAGAGCTGCGGCGCGACCACGGCACCGACGCCGTTGCCGCAGTCGACGACGACCTTGAGGTCCTTGGGGAGCGGCCCGATGCGCTGCGCGATGTCCGCCACATAGCGATCGATGATCGTCTCAGAGCGCACGCTGCCCTTCCCGCTCGGGAACGCGCCGGCCTCGATCAGCTCCCGCAGCCGCTGGATCCCGCTCCCGTGGAGCGAGCCCTTACCGACGCAGCACTTGAAGCCGTTGTACTCAGGCGGATTGTGTGAGCCCGTGATCTGGATGCCCGCCACCACCGGCAGATGGTGGAGCGACCAGTAGAGCAGCGGCGTCGGTACCACGCCGATATCGACGACGTCGCGGCCACACGTCGTGAGGCCGCGGACGAGCGCCTCACGGAGGGTGTCGCCGCTGGGCCGATTGTCGCGGCCCACGGCGACCGCGCCTGCGATCTTGCGCTCGGAAAGCAGCGCGGCGAACGCGCGCCCGATCCCCTCCGCCGCCTCGAGCGTGAGGTCCGCTCCGACCACGCCGCGAATGTCGTACTGCCGGAAGATCCCGGGGGCGATCATCGCCCCGACACGCTTCCGCCGCTCCCGCGCGCGTCCGTGAGTCGCGGCAGGTCGCTGTGCAGCTCCATGGCGCCGCGCGTGCTCCACGCCGTCAACGCCGACGGCAGCAGGCCGAACCCGAGAATGAATGCCGCCGAAGCCACCAGCACGGCCCGCGTGAACGGCCCGGTCGCGGGGGTCGGGGTCGCGCCCTCGACCGCTGGCTGCATGAACATCACACGCACGACCTGCAGGTAGTAGCCCGCCGAGACCACCGAGGTGAGCACGAGGATCACGACCAGCGGCGCGAGCGCGACCATGGACGTCATCGCGGCGCGGATCACGTACCACTTGGCGAAGAACCCAACGCCGCCGAAGACCGGGAAGCCGAGGAGCGCGAGCACGAAGACCGCCATGCCGGCCGCGAGCCACGGACGGGTCTGCCACAGTCCGGTCAGGTCCGAGAGCGTCGGCTGACGCTCGCCGCCGGTCTGCACCGCCGCGAGGACCGCGAAGGCGCCGAGCGTGGCCACGCTGTACGCGATCAGATAGAACACCAGCGCCGCCGTGGCGATCTGCGAGTTCGCGAGCACGGCGACGAGCAGATAGCCGGTATGCGCGATGCTCGAGTACGCCAGCATGCGCTTGAGGTTCTGCTGCGCGAGCGCCACCAGGTTGCCCACGATCATCGTGGCCGCGGCGATCCACCAGAGCACCGGCGCCCACGAGATGAGCGAGTGCTGGAAGCTTTCGTACCAGATCCGCGCGATGGTCGCGAAGGCCGCCGCCTTCACCGCGGCCGCCATGAAGCCCGTGATGGGCGTCGGCGCGCCGTCGTACACGTCGGGCGCCCACATGTGGAACGGCACGGCCGCCACTTTGAAGCCCATGCCGATGGTCAGCAGGCCGATGCCGATGAGCAGCATCGGGTCGCCGAACAGGCTGTAGGCGCTCACCGTGCGCGCGATCGCCAGGAACTGCGTGTGCCCGGTGGCGCCGTAAATCAGCGCGATGCCATAGAGCAGGAACCCGGTCGCGAACGCGCCGAGCAGGAAGTACTTGAGCGACGCCTCGGCGGCCCGCGGCGACCGCCGGTTGAGCCCCGCGAGCACGTAGGTCGCCACCGACATGATCTCGATGCCGAGGAAGACGATCATCAGGTCGCGCCCAGCAGCCAGGATCATCATGCCGCTCGCGGCGAGGAGCACGAGGACGTGCATCTCCGCCTGCGGGATCCCTTCGCGCTCATTGTGCTCGATCGAGAGCGCGAGCGTTCCGAGCGTGGCCAGCAGGATGACGATATCCACGGCCCAGCGGAACGGGTCCACCGCGATCACGCCGGCGGTCGAAGTGTCCCCGCGTCCGGCCATGTAGAGGACGGCCGCCATGGTGATCACGACCAGAACCATCGAGCCGATGCCCACCGACCGCTGATGCTGCACGGATTCGGGCTTCCACGCGGCCCAGAGCATCAACACGATCGCGCCACCCATGAGCACGATGTCCGGCATCAGCGCCGCGAGGAGCTCTCCGGGGATCTGCAGATCGAAGTTCATCTCAACGCCCTCCCGGCATCGGGGCGTCGAGATCGCCCATCCGGGCGGACTCGACGAGGCGGACGAGACGATCCGCCGCTGCCTCGGTCTTCTCGAGCACCGGCTTCGGGTACACGCCGATCCAGAGGATCGCGATCACGAAAGGCACCAGGAGCGCGACCTCGCGCCGGTTCAGGTCCATGCCGCGCAGGCGTTCGTTCTCCGGACGCACGAGCGGGTTGTAGATGATCCGCTGGATGGCCCAGAGGAGATACGCCGCCGCGAAGATCACGCTGGTCGCAGCAACGAAGGTGAAGAACGGCTGCGTCGGGAACGAGCCGACGAGCACGAGGAACTCGCCGACGAATCCGTTGGTGCCTGGCACGCCGATGCTCGAGAGCGCGACGATGGTCAGGAACACGGAGAAGATCGGCATCACCTTGGCGATGCCGCCGAAGTCCTCGATGAGCCGCGTGTGACGGCGCTCGTAGATCATGCCGATGAGCAAGAAGAGCGCACCCGTGGAGATGCCGTGGCTGATGGTCACCACCAGCGCACCCTGCACGCTCTCCACCGTCATCGCAAAAATGCCGAGCATCACGAAGCCCAGGTGGCTCACCGACGAGTAGGCCACGAGCTTCTTGAAGTCCGGCTGGACCAGTGCGACGAGCGCGCCGTACACGATGCCCACCACGGCCAGCACCAGCACCACCATCCGGACGGTCGGATGCATCGCGACCTCCGGGAAGAGCGGCACGGCGAACCGCAGGAAGCCGAACGTGCCCATCTTGAGCATGATCGCGGCCAGGATCACCGAGCCGGCGGTCGGGGCCTCGACGTGCGCATCGGGAAGCCACGTGTGGAACGGGAACATCGGGACCTTCATTGCGAATGCCACGGCGAACGCGAGGAAGAGCCAGAAGGTGCCGGAGACGCCGCCCTCGCGCGCGAGCAGGAGAATGGCGTCGTAGCTGAAGTCGGGGACGCCGGCCTGCATCGTCTCCATGCCGAGCCAGATCACGGCCACGAGCATCAGCAGCGACCCGAGCATCGTATAGATGAAGAACTTGATGCTCGCATAGATGCGGCGCTGCCCGCCCCACATCCCGATGATCAAGTACATCGGGACGAGCATGACTTCCCACATCACGTAGAAGAGCACCAGGTCGAGCGCCATGAAGACGCCGAGCATGCCCGTCGTGAGGATCAGGAGCAGCGCGTAGTACGCGTGCGTGCGCGTGCGGATCGACGTCCATCCGCCCAGCACGGCGAGCGGCATCAAGCAGGTCGTGAGCAGCACCAGCATCAGCGCGATGCCGTCGAGCCCCAGCGTGAAGCGCGCACCCCACTGCGGGATCCACGCGAGGTCGATGTAGGCCTGCCAGTCGGGGCTGGCGGCGTCCACCGACCACCAGAGGCCGAGCGCGAGCACGGCTTCGGCCATGAAGATGCCAAAGGCGAGCCGGCGGCTCGCGGCCATCGCGGCCTCCGCACTCTGGTGCTTCGGCGCGCGCAGGCCCTGCACGAACAGCGCAAAGGCGCCCACGAGCGGAAGCCCGAGCAGCACCGGAAGGATCCAGCCGTTGTAGCCGATCGAGTCGAGGAATGCGGTCACGGTTGGCTCTTCCTCAACGGACGGAGAAGGCGCTCAGCACCGCCAGGGCGCCCAGCACGAGGACCCAGGCGTACGTGCCCACTCGGCCGGACTGCAGCCGTGAGCCCATCCACCCGAAGGCGCGCGCCAGGAGCGCGCTCCCATTCACGAAGAGACCGTCGATCAACCCGGCATCGAGGCCTTCCCAAAGGACGTTGCGCGAGACGACCAAGGTGGGCTTCACGACCACCGTGTCGTACGCTTCGTCCACGTACCACTTGTTGAGCAGCGTGCGCTGGATGCCCTGCTCCGCCGGCGCGTCCTTGGCGGCGACGAGCGCGGCCGGCTTGAGCCGCCACACAGCGAAGAGGATGCCAACGACGGCGATGGTGACCGCCGCGCCGATCAGCACGTACTCCGTGGCGTGCGAGAGGTGCGCCGCTTCGCCATACGTCACGGTGAGCGTGCCCGTGCCCACCACCGGCTCCAGCCAGTGATGCAGGATCTCCACCGGACCGATCGCGCCGCCCGTGATGAGCGGCAGGTTGACCCAGCCGCCGACGAGCGAGAGCACGCCGAGGACGACGAGCGGACCCGTCATCACCCAAGGGGCTTCCTTGAGATGCGGCTGCTCCTTCTCCCCGCTCCGGCTCGGGCCGTGGAAGGTGTAGAGCATCATGCGCGTCATATAGATGGCCGTCATCAGCGCGGCCGCGAGGCCGAGCGCGTAGACGCCGTAGAGCACCACGCCGCCCGGGATCCCGAGCCAACTGGCGTCGGCGAGCGTCGAGCCGTGCGCGCGGGCGAAGACCGACGCGAGGATCTCGTCCTTGGAGAAGAACCCGGAGAAGACCGGGATGCCGGCGATCGCCAGCGTCGCGATCCACATCAGCACGAACGTGATGGGCATCTTGTGGCGCAGCCCACCCATGTTGCGCATGTCCTGCGCATCCTCGTGGTTGTGCGTCGCGTGGTATGCCTGGTGCATGGCGTAGATCACGGAGCCCGCGCCGAGGAAGAGGAGCGCCTTGAAGAACGCGTGCGTCATGAGGTGGAACACGCCCGCCGTGTACGCCCCCACGCCCACACCCACGAACATGTAGCCGAGCTGGGAGACGGTGGAGTATGCGAGCACCTTCTTGATGTCCCACTGCTTGAGGCCGATCGTCGCCGCAAAGACCGCGGTGAGCGCGCCGATGACCGCCACCGTGAGCTGCGCCGTGGGCGCGAGCGCAAAGAGCGTCGCCGTGCGGGCGATCAAGTACACGCCCGCCGTGACCATCGTCGCCGCGTGGATCAGCGCAGAGACCGGCGTCGGGCCCGCCATCGCGTCCGGCAGCCAAGTGAAGAGCGGGATCTGCGCGCTCTTGCCGGTGGCGCCCAGGAAGAGGAACAGGCAGATGGCCGTGGCGACCAGCGAACCGACCTCCAGACCGCCCGCCGCGTTCTCGACGCCCGTGAACGACATCGTGCCGAAGTTCGCGAACATCAGGAACATCGCGACCAGGAAGCCAAAGTCGCCGATGCGGTTCACGATGAACGCCTTCTTGCCCGCGTCCGCGTTGGCCTTGTCGCTGAACCAGAAACCGATCAAGAGATACGAGCAGAGCCCGACGCCTTCCCAGCCCACGAACATCAGCGGGTAGGAGGAGCCGAGCACGAGCAGCAGCATGAAGAAGACGAACAGGTTCAGGTACGCGAAGTAGCGCGGGTACCCCGGGTCGTCCTGCATGTAGCCGACGGAGAAGATGTGGATCAGCATGCCAACGCCGGTGATGATCAGCGTCATCACCATCGAGAGCTGATCCAGCTGCAGCGCCACGTCGATCGCGAGCTTGCCGGTGGGCATCCACTGGAAGAGCGTGAGCACGTAGGGCGCGTGCATGCCGTCGCCGGCCCCGAGCATCGCGCCGAAGATGGCGGCGGCCAGTGAGAACGACAGCGCCAGCACACCCGGGCCGATCAGCGTGACGAGCTTCGCCGATGGGTGCCGCACGGGATGATGGGCATCGTGGGCGTCATGCCCATGCGCGGCTCCGGCGCCGTGCGCGTCGTGGCCTCCGTGGTCCTCGTGCCCGCCTGCGCTTGGATCGGCGGGCCCGAACTTCCCGGCCGCCTTGAGCGACAGCCATCCGTTCACCAGGAATCCGAGCAGCGGCAGCACCGGCAGAAGCCACGCGAACCGCGCGACCGTGTCGGCGAGCGGGTGGCCCGTCATCGGAGAGTCAGTCTGGATGAGCATCAGCCCTTCAACAGCGAGATGTCCGCGAGGTCCACCGACTTGCGATGCCGGAAGATCGCGATGATGATCGCGAGCCCCACCGCCGCCTCAGCGGCCGCGACGGTCATCACGAAGACGACGAAGACCTGCCCCGTGGCCCCATAGAGCTTGGAGAGCGCCACGAATGAGAGATTCACCGCATTGAGCATGAGCTCGACGCACATGAAGATGATGATCGCGTTCCGGCGGGTGAGCACGCCGACCACGCCGATCGTGAAGAGGAGCGCCGAGAGCGCGAGCGATTCCGCGAGCATCGGGTCAGGTCCTCTTCCGGCCGATGACCACTGCGCCGACGATCGCGGCGAGCAGGAGCATCGACGTGAGTTCAAAGGCCAGCAGGTAATCGCGGAAGAGCGGCTCCGCGATCGGCCCGATGATCCCGCCCGGTCCGCGCGTGACCTCCTCGGCCGGTGCCGCGGCGAGCTTGAGCTGCGCCGGGAACTTGGCCCGCGCCAGCACCATCACCTCGGCGAGCAGCGCGAGGCCCACCGCGCCGGCCGCCATCCGCCCCGCATTGCCGCGGATGTCGCTGAGCTCCTCGGGGTGCCCGAGATTGAGCAGCATCACCACGAACAGGAAGACGACCATGATCGCGCCCGCGTAGACCAGCACCTGGATGGCGCCGATGAACTGTGCGTCGAGCATCACGTAGAGCGCGGCGAGGCAGAACATCACGTTCACGAGCCAAAGGGCGGCCGCGACGGGACTCTTGCGGGTCACGAACAGCAAGGCCGACGCCAAGGCGATCAGCCCGAAGAGATAGAAGTGGAACGAGAAGAAGAGCGGCAGGAACTCGTTGCTCATCTCACTCACCCCGCGGGTCGGCGGGATCCCACAACTCGCTCACCGGATGCGTCTGCGCCGTGAGCCGCTCGAGGTCGTAGACGAAGCGCGCACGGTTGAACTCCGCGTTCTCGTAGTGACGACCCATGTGGATCGCCTCCTCCGGGCAGACCTCCTGACAGTAGCCGCAGAAGATGCAGCGAAACTCGTCGATCTCGAACACGAGCGGGTACCGATTCCCGCTCTCGTCCTCGCCCGGCACGAGTTTGATGCAGTTGGCCGGGCACACCGTCGGGCAGAGACCGCAGGCCACGCACTTAGCGGCGCCGTCCTCGGTGGTGAGCATGCGGTGCGTGCCGCGCCAGCGCGGCCCGATGTCCCAGGTCTGGTCCGGGTACTGCACGGTGACCTTGTGTGGATTGACCAGATGCTTGATGGTCAGCCCCAGTCCGCTCAGCGTTGCGCGGAGGTAGCTCACGTCGTGGATCGGTCGTTCCATCACCTTCACGTTGATCGCCATCTCAGCGGATCTCCCCAGGTTCGAGCGACGTGCGCGCCGGAGCGCGTTCGCGCAGTCGGGCCATCTCGGCGCGGTCGAGCCGCGAGTACGCCGGGCTGATCAGCCGGCCGCGGTCCGCGATCCAGAGCAGGATGCCCACGAGCACCACGTTGATGCCGCCCATGGCGAGGGCGAAGCTCGTGCCGCGGGCCACGCCGGCCATGTCGAGCGCCAGGATCGCGGACGCGACGATCACGATGTAACTGAGCGCCGCCGGAAGCATGATCTTCCACCCGAGCGACATCAGCTGGTCATAGCGGAATCGCGGCAGCGTCCAGCGGATCCAGATGTAGAAGAAGACGAAGAAGATCACCTTGCCGCTGAACATGCCGAACGTGGCGAGCGACTTGAGCACCGTCGCCGGGCCCGAGTTGTCCCAGTCGGTGAACGGAATGTCCCAGCCGCCGAAGAACAGCGTCACGAACATGGCACTCGCCGTGACCATGTTGGCGTACTCGGAGATCGGGAACATCGAGAACTTCATGGCACTGTATTCGCTGTGGTAGCCGGCGATCAGCTCCGACTCCGCCTCCGGCAGGTCGAACGGCACCCGGTTGGTCTCCGCGAAGGCCGCGACCAGGAAGATCAGCCCGGCCACCGTCAGCACGATGATGTTCCACCCCACGTGCTGCTGCTGCGCGACCACGACCGGCAGCGAGACGTTCCCCGACATCAGCAGCACGGCCACGATCGACATGCCCATGGAGATCTCGTAGCTCACCATCTGCGCCGAGGCGCGGAGGCCGCCCAGCAACGAGTACTTGTTGTTCGAGGCCCAGCCCGCGATCACGATCCCGTACACGCCGAGCGACGTGATGCCCAGCGTGAACAGCAGGCCGATCGGGAGGTCGGCGACCACGAGGTCCACCTTGCCCCACGGCGTCGGCATCGGCGCGCCGAACGGGATGACCGCCCAGGCCATCAACGCGGGCACGAAGGCGAGCGCCGGCGCCAGGATGAACAGCGGCTTGTTCACGCCGCCGGGCATCGTCTCTTCCTTCATGATGTTCTTCACGCCGTCGGCGAGGACCTGGAACAGGCCCCACGGCCCCACGCGGTTCGGCCCGTGCCGGTCCTGGATCCACGCGGAGATCTTGCGCTCGGCGAAGGTCGTGTACGCGACGCCGACCATGTAGAGCGTGAAGATCAACAGCATCTTCACCACGGTGAAGACGATGAACGGCAGGAACGTCGGTTCGAGCTGCATCGGATCCAGTGGCGTCACGCGGCACCCGCCGTCGCGCCAGCGGTCATCCCGCCGCGCAGACCGATCGACTCGTAGCTCAGCCCGTCGAACGCAGGCTCACTCTTCGCCATCGCGGAGAACACGGCGCCCGGCAGGAAGTACTCGGCCTTGAGCCCGAGCGCGATCTGCAGGTCCGCCAGCGCGAACCAGCTCGGGCGCGCGAGCCCCGGCGCGGCCTTGGCCTGCAAGAACCGCTGCACGCGGCCGCGGAGGTTGGTGTAGGTCCCCTCCTCTTCCGCCACATTCGCGATCGGCAGCACGGCGGTCGGCGTCGGAATGCCGATGGGCAGCGTCGTTCCGATCACGATCACCGCGCTCGCGCGCTTCGCGGCGTCGATCTTCACTCCACCCAACTCGTCGTCGGCGAGGATCAGCACGTCCCCGTCCTTCAGGCCGCTCAATGGATCGCCATCCCGCCGCGCGAAGCCAAGGAGCTCGGCGCCCTTCACGTTCGGCGCGCGGTCCGCGCGGAGCGCGAGGTCCGGCACGCCCGGCAACGGCGCCTCAGGACCTGTGGCGCAGCGGAACACGCCTTCACCCTTGGTATGCGCAATGATGGCCTTGAGCAGGAACAGCGCCTCGTTGGAGAGTCTGGGCGACGCGACCACATAGGCGCGCTTGCCCTTCAGCGCCTTGGCGGTCTCCGCGTACGCCAGCTCCCAATCCACCGGCGACAGGACGTCGTGCATCTTGATCTTCGGCACTTCCATGCGGTCCTGCCGATTCATCCAGCGGTAGTCCGCGCGGCCTTCGTCGCAGAGGTAGAAGTGGTTCACCTCTTCGTTCGAGCGCGGCTTCTGGCGCACGACCATGTTGTCGCGCGTCTCGAGGATGCTGTTGCAGCCCTGCGAGCAGCCGGTGCAGACCGACGCGGTGCGGTCGAGCTCCCATGCACGCGCCTTGTTCAGGAAATCCTTGGAGACCAGCGCGCCCACCGGGCAGAGGTCGATCACGTTCGCGGCCCACGGCTGCGTGAGGTCTGCGTCCGGCGCCTTGCCGATCACCGCACGGTCGCCGCGCTCGGAGACGTTGAGCACCGGCGCCTCGTGCACGTCCTCCATGAAGCGCACGCACCGCGTGCACAGGATGCAGCGATTGGTCACGTACAGCACGTCCCCGCCGAAATCCTCGACCGGGTTGAAGCGCTTTGGTTCGCGGTAGCGCGAGTCCGCGCGTCCTTCCTGGAACGTGTAGTCCTGCAGCTCGCACTCACCGGCCTGGTCACAGATGGGGCAGTCGAGCGGATGATTGATGAGCAGCATCTCGAGCACGCCCTTGCGCGCTTCGAGCGCCTTCTCCGAATGCACGTGCACCACCTGCCCTTCGGCCACCGATGTCGCGCAGGACGGCGCGAGCTTCGGCATCTTCTCGACCTCCACCAGGCACATGCGGCAGACGCCGGCCACGGGGAGACCCGGGTGGTAGCAGTAGTGCGGCACGAGCACGCCCGCGACCTTGGCGGCCTCGAGGATGTTCGTGCCTTCGGGCACCGAGACGGCGCGCCCTTCGATCGTCAGATTCACCATCTTGGTCTCGGCCATGGACTACGACCCCACCGCGACGGTGGATGAGCGCTTGCCCTTGATCAGCGCCTCGAACTCGCCGCGGAAGCGCTGGATGCCGCTCGTGACGGGCGCCGCGCACGAATCGCTCAACACGCAGATCGTCTTGCCGGTCATCTGCTCCGCCAGATCGAAGATCGTGTCGAGGTCCTCGAACGTGCCCTGCCCCGCGACGATGCGCTCGAGGATCTTGGTCATCCACGCGGTGCCCTCACGGCACTGCGTACATTGCGCGCAGCTCTCGTGCGCGTAGAAACGCGCAATGCGCGCCAGTTGGCGCGGCATGGACTGGGCATCGTCGAAGATGATGACGCCGCCGGACCCGAGCATCGTGTTCTGGGCGACGAATCCCTCGTAGTCCATCTTGATCTCTTCAGCCTCGGCGATCGTGATCGTGGGCACGGAGGAACCGCCCGGGATGATCGCCTTGAACTTCCGGCCGGGCAGCGGGCCGCCGCAGAGATCGTACAGGAACTCCTTGAAGGAGAAGCCCATCACGACCTCGTAGTTGCCCGGCTTCGACACGTTGCCGCACACCGAGTACAGCTTGCTCCCCGTGCTCTTCGGCGACGAGAGGCACATCGCCTTGTACCACTCGGCGCCGTTATTCAGGATGTGCGGCTCGGCGGCCAGCGTCTCGACGTTGTTGATCGTCGTCGGCATCCCGAATACGCCGCTGACGGCCGGGAACGGCGGCTTGATACGCGGGTTGCCGCGCTTGCCCTCGAGCGAGTTCATCAGCGCGGTCTCTTCGCCGCAGATGTACGCACCCGCGCCCTTGTGCACCCACACGTTCACCGTCTTGCCGGAGCCCATTGCGTTCTTTCCAATGATGCCGGCCGCGCGCGCCTCCGCGAGCGCCGCCTCCATCACCGTGATGGGCTCGGTGAACTCGCCTCTGATATAGATGTAGGCCGTCTCCGCCCCGATCGCGTGCGCGGCGATCGCGCAGCCTTCGATCAACGCGTGCGGCGTCCAGCGCATGATCTCGCGGTCCTTGAACGTGCCCGGCTCGGACTCGTCGGCGTTGCAGCAGAGGTAGTGCGGCTTGCCGTCGCCGAGCTTCATGAACGACCACTTGAGGCCCGTCGGGAAGCCGGCGCCGCCGCGGCCACGGAGACCCGAGGCCTTCACGATCTCCTGGATGGCGAGCGGGTCCATGGAGAGCGCCTGCTGCAGCGCCTTGTAGCCGCCGCGCGCCTTCCAGCCGTCGAGCGTGCGGGCTTCGGCGTCGCCGAAGTGCTTGCTCAGGACGGGGGTTTCGCGTGGATGGCTCTTGTGGGGATAGCCCATTGACGGCAGGTGTCTGGAGTCAGGTATCTGGTGTCAGGTCACTTCAGTCCAGCGAGGATCTCTGGCACTTTCTCGGGCGTCACGTTCTCGACGTAGTCCTCGTTGATCTGCACCGGGGTGGCGAAGCCGCAGGCGCCGAGGCATTCGACCTCGATCACCGTGTACTTGCCGTCGGCGGAGGTGATGCCGAGTTCCTTGCAGCCCGTGTGCTCGAGGAAGGCCTCGACCACCTTGTCCGCGCCGGCGCAGAGGCACGGCGACGTCGTGCAGATCTGGATGAAGTTCTTTCCCACCGGATGCTGGTGGTACATCGTGTAGAACGTCACCACTCCCTTGACGTACGCGGCCGTGCAACCGAGTTGGTCGCCGACCTCGCGCATGGCGTCCTCGCTGATCCAGCCGCGATCCTGCTGCACCATCCACAGCGCGGGCAGCAGACCGGCGCGCTTGTCGGGGTACCGCGTGATCAGGTCGTCGAGCTCCGCCTTGCGCTTGGAGCCGGGCGTGAAGACCGGCTCGTAGGGCGCGTGGTCGTGCGCGTGGCCGCCGGCCATGGCCGGAGCAGAAGGGCCGTGGCTCATCGGTCGATCTCTCCCATCACGATGTCGATCGAAGCGTTGATCGCGATCACGTCGGAGAGCAGGTGGCCCTCCACCATCTTCGGGATCGCGGAGAGATTCACATAGCTCGGCGGCCGGATGCGCCAACGCACCGGCTTGGCCGTGCCGTCAGACACGAAGTAGTAGCCCTTCTCGCCCTTCGGGCTCTCAATCGGCACGTACGTCTCGCCGATCGGCGGGCGCGGGCCTTCCATCACGAGTTTGAAGTGATGGATCATGGATTCCATCTCGTTCGTGGCCTTGCCCTTGGGCGGCAGGATCACGCGCGGGTCGTCCACGTTCACCGGACCGTCGGGCAGCCGCTTGAGCGCCTGATCGAGGATCCGCACCGACTGCCGCAGCTCTTCCTGCCGCACGAGGAAGCGGTCGTACACGTCGCCGTTCGTACCGACCGGAACGTCGAAGTCGTACGTCTCGTAGTCGAGGTACGGGAAGTCCTTGCGCACATCGTAGGCCACGCCGGACGCACGCAGCATCGGACCCGACAGGCCGTAGTTGAGCGCCTCCTCCGGGCTCATCACGCCGAGTCCGACCGTACGGCCGACCCAAATGGCGTTCTTGTTGAGCATGCCCTCGACCTGATCCAGCGTGCGCGGGAACGTGTCGATGAAATGCCGGAGCTGGTCCGTCCACCCCTCGGGCACGTCCGCGATCATGCCGCCGATGCGCGTGCCGCTCGTCGTGAGCCGCGCGCCCGTCCAGCGCTCGAGGAGGTTGTAGACGTTCTCGCGCTCCTGGAAGCTCCACAGGAACGGCGTGAACGCGCCGATGTCGATGCAGGTCGTGCCGAGCCAGACCAAGTGCGAGATGATGCGCGAGAGCTCCATCGCGATCACGCGGAGCACCGTGGCACGCGGTGTGATCTCCACACCGAACAGCCGCTCCGCGCCGAGCACGAATGCGACGTTGTTCCCCATCGAGTTCAGATAATCCTCGCGGTCCGTCCACGGGATGATCTGATTGTACTGGCGATACTCGCCGATCTTCTCAAAGCCGCAGTGCAGATAGCCGACATGCGGGATGCAGCGCACCACGGTCTCGCCGTCGAGCTCGAGCACCAGGCGGAGCACGCCGTGCGTCGCCGGATGCTGCGGCCCGATGTTGATGAGCATGTGCTCGCCTTCGAGATCGGGCTCCATCGCCGGATGCGGCGTCACGAGGCCTTCGGCGCCGAGCGGCACGCGGATCGGCTTGCCGTCGGGCCCAAGTCCGGTGGTGGAGAGCGCGACCTCGACGGTGCGCTTGTCAGTCACGGTAGGCATGGTCGGTTACTCTCCCGTCTTCTCGCCGCCGCCCAGGCGACGGCGCATGTCGGAGGGGAGATCCTCGAAGGCGTCGGCGATCGAGAGTTCTTCCATGGAGTAGCGCGCCTCGGGGTTCGCGGCGAGCGCCTGCTTCAGCTGCTCGGAGCGCGAGAACCGGCCGCGCATGGGGAAATCCTTTCGCAGCGGATGGCCTTCCTTGTACTGCTCCCACATCAGGATGCGGCGCAGGTCCGGGTGGCCCGTGAACCGAATGCCGAACATGTCGTAGCATTCGCGCTCGAGCCAATCCGCGCCCTTCCACACGCCCCAGACGCTCGGCACTTCGAGCGGCGTCTTGCCGTCCTTCGGGAGTTCGGTCTTGAGACGCAGGAACCGGCGGTACTTGATGGACCGCAGATGCCACACGACCTCGATCGGCCGCATCGCATCGCGGTACTCGACCGCGGTGACGTCGCTGAGGTATTCGTACGACTGGTCGGCGTCGCTCTGAAGCCACGCGCAGATCTCCGCGACCTTCTCGCGCGCTACGAAGACCGTGGTCTCGCCCCAGACCACGTCCGAGCGCAGGATCGCCGCGCCGAACTTGGTGCGCAGCGCCGCCACGGAGGGATTGATCGCCCCCCCCTTGTACGGGATCTGCTTCGGCGTCGCCGGAGCCTCTCCCGGCTGCCCAGGATATACGATCTGGAAGCTGGGCGACTGATGGATGGAACTCACGGCGCCGACCGCGTCTGATGGACCGAGTTCCCGAACGGCTCGGAGAGCTCGTCGATGCGCGACGCCGGGATGTAGAGCTGCGAGGTCGGGTCCGGCATCATCTCGTCGCGGAGCGACGCGTTGGACATCCGCTCCTCCATGATCTTCTTCTGCAGCATCATGATGCCGTAGATGAGGCCTTCAGGACGCGGCGGGCATCCCGGCACGTACACGTCCACTGGAATGATCGTGTCGATCCCCTGCACCACCGCGTACGAGTCGAACATCCCGCCCGACGACGCGCAGGCGCCCATCGAGATCACCCACTTGGGCTGATGCATCTGCTGATAGATGCGCCGAATGACCGGCGCGAGCTTGAACGGCACGCGGCCGGCGCAGATGAGCACGTCACTCTGCCGAGGCGAGAAGCTCATGCGCTCCATGCCGAAGCGCGCGAGGTCGAACTTGCTCGCGGCGGTGGCCATGAACTCGATCGCGCAGCACGCGGTGCCGAACGGCATCGGCCAGAGCGAGTTGGCCCGGCCCCAGTTGACGAGGAAATCCAGGCGCGTGGTGATCCAGCCTTCCTGCGCCTGCGGGTTGTACGAGACGGCCCGCGGCACGTCCGGCATGGGGGTCAATCCCATTGGAGCGCTCCCTTCTTCCAGACATAGATGAACCCGGCGAAGAGAATGCCCACGAACACGAGCATCTCCCCCAGGCCAAAGAACGAGAGATAGCCGGGCGGACACATCCGGCCGACCACGTCGACGCTGCAGGAGAGCTGCTGGTAGTACGCGGCCCACGGCAGCATGAACACGGTTTCGATGTCGAAGACGATGAACAGCATCGCAACCATATAGAACTTCACGGAGAAGCGCTCTCGCGCGTCGCCAAGGACGGGCATGCCTGACTCGTAGGGCTCTTGCTTGACCGGCGAAGGACGCGCGCGGGTCAGGAAGTGCGAGAGCGCGAGGATCGCGACCGCGTTGACGGCGACGAAACCGAGGAGGAGCAGGACTGGGAGGTACGTCCGTTCCATGCGGGATGGCGGGGTGTCAGGCGTGAGTTCGTGAAATATTTCACGAGCGCGATTCGTGTCGGGGAAAGTAGCCGCGGTGCAAATGCTCGGCAACGGCAAGTCGCGATGCGCGAGCGAGTTGCAACAGTGAATCCCGAGTGGGATGGTCGGTGAACGGTTCGCCGCGCGGCGTGTACGAGTGCGCTTCGCCATCTCACTCTCTCCCTCACTCGACCGCACATGACTCGATCCTCGATGTTCGGCACCGCCCTCGTCGCGCTCGGACTCTTGCCGGCCACCGCCGTTGCGCAGGCCTGCCTTGGGAACCCGTCCTTCGCCGTGAACCACCTCCAACTCGCGGGCGGCGTCGCGTTCTCGCAGGACGTGAGCACCTTCGGCGTCACCTTCACTGGCGGGTCGGAGTCCGGGTTCGCTGGCCTGGGCGTGGGCGGCGTGAACCTGGATGGGAGCGCGGCGACGACCTTCCATGGAAGCGCCGGCTACCAGGTCCGCGCCTCGTCGGGCGGTGGCGTGCAGGTGTGCCCTCTCCTGGCGCTGGAGTATGGGACCGGTCCGAAGGATCTGATCGCTCCCGGCTCGGACCAGACGACGCGCGGCGCCCAACTCGCGCTGGCGATCGGCGGCGAGACGATGGTCCGCAGCGAGTTCCGCCTGATCCCCACGCTCATAGTTGGGTTCAACCACCTGCAGACGCGGACCGAGTCGCCCGATTCCGATGTGAGCGACAGCTTCGGCTCGATCGGCGCGGGCGTCGGGATCGTGCTCGGGAACCGGCTCTCGCTCAAGCCGTCCATCACGCAGCGGATCAGCGCCGCCAACGAGGATCTGATCTTCGGGCTCGGGGTGACGCTGAACTTCGGCGGGCGGAGGTAGTCGCGGGGGGGCGGTCTTCTGCGTAGAATGCGTCGACCGCTCGTCCCCCTCCCTCCAATCGCCCCACAGTGTCGATCAAGAACGACCGTTGGATCACCGAGATGGCCACGAAGCACGGCATGATCGAGCCCTTCGAGAGCTCGCAGAAGCGCGAAGGCGTCGTTTCCTATGGCGTCTCGGCGTACGGCTACGACATGCGGGTCGCACCCGAGTACCGGATCTTCACGAACGTCCTGAGCTCGATCGTGGACCCCAAGCATTTCGATCCCAAGTCGTTCGTGGAGTTCGAAGGCGACGTCTGCATCGTGCCGCCCAACTCCTTTGCGCTCGCGCGGAGCGTCGAGTACTTCCGGATCCCGCGCAAGGTCATGACGATCACCGTGGGCAAGTCCACATACGCACGGTGCGGGATCATCACGAACGTCACACCCTTCGAGCCGGAGTGGGAGGGCTACGTGACGCTTGAGATCTCGAACACCACGCCGCTGCCGGCCAAGATCTATTCCAATGAAGGGATCGCCCAGGTGCTCTTCTTTGAAGGCGATGAAGAGCCGCAGGTGAGCTACAAGGACAAGAAGGGAAAGTACCAGGGGCAGGTCGGGGTCACGCTCCCGAAGATCTAGACGCTCCCACCGACGCGGACCACCGCGGGGACTGACGCACACATGCGACCACTGGGACGCGCGCAACTCTGGGCCCTCGCGGCCCTGCTCGCAGGATGCGCGGAGCAGGTGTCCCCGAATCGTGTGGAGAGTGTGCTGATCTCCACGCCGTCCACCGCGCCGCTCCTCGTCGGCCCCGGAGGCGGACAAACGCGCCAGCTCTCGGCCGCCGCCTTGAATGCCAGCGGTGACCCCGTGCCGTCGATCGTGGCGTGGAGCGTGACCACGCCGTCCGTGATCGCCGTGGCGCCCACCGGGATCGTCACCGCGCTCGCGGCCGGCGCCGGGCGGGTCGTGGCAACCGTCGGCAAGCGCGCGGACTCGCTGGATGTGCTGGTGCAGAACGTGCCGGCGGCAAGCGTCACGCTCTCCCCCGCTCCGCTCGGGCTGGAGATCTCCGCGTTCGGCGCTGGGACGCAGCAGCTTGGGGCCGTCGTGCGTGACTCCACCGGCGCGACCCTGCTCGGGCGTGTCGTCACCTGGAGCTCTTCGAACCCCGGCGTCGCCTCGGTGAGTGGGACCGGCCTTGTCACGGCGATCGCCGTGGGCAGTGCCTACGCCCGCGCGGCCGTGGAGGGACGCATGGACTCCGTGCTCGTGACCGTCACCGGAACCACCGGGTTCCCGGCGGGCGTGGACCTGCAGATCGTCGGAGCCCAGTGGACGCAGGCCGCGCAGAATGCAGCCGGGACGATACCGGTGCTTCGCTTGAGTCGCGCCGCCGTCGTGAACGTCATCACCTCGACCAACTCCGGGCTGCCGTCGCCGGGCGAATACGCGCTCCGCCTCTTCGACAGCGGCGGCACGCTCCTCTACGCGGACACGGTCGGCCTCTCGACGCCCGCCGCGCCCACCGCGTACTCGCAGCCCACGGCGCAGTTCCTTGTACCGTCCTCGTTCCTGCAGCCGGGCGTCCGATGGGAGGTCGTGCGCGATCCGCGTGGGGTCGCGCCTGACGCCGACGCCGCGAACGATCGGTTCCCGCGCGGCGCGCACGCCGCGGTGAACCTGATCACCGCGCCGCTGCTCCGGCTCCGGTTCGTACCGGTCTCGCTCTCGAACCACGGAGGCGTCACCGGCAATGTCAGCGGGGCGAACATCGACCAGTATCTCGAGTTCCTGCGCGCGGTGATCCCGTACAGCGAGGTCGAAGTGACCGTCGCTGCCCCCTTCTCGTTCAGCGGCAGCTTCGGTACGGCGCCTCAGGGAGGCTCGTCCGCGTTCTGGGTGCCGCTCATCCAGGCGATCGACGCGGCGCGCGTGGCCGACGTGCCCAATCAGGACGCGCACTGGATCGGCGTCGTGGCGCCCCCGGCCGGGTTCAACTTCGTCACCAACGGCGGCTGGGGATTCATTCCGCCGAACGGCGGCTACACGGGGCCGAACAGCCGCACCTTCGCGCTCGTGAACGTGGGCTGGTTCGCGAACACCGCCGCGACGCGCCAGCTGGTCGTGCACGAACTTGGTCATAATCTCGGACGGCAGCACGCGCCGTGCGGCGTGGCCGGCGCCGACCCGACGTATCCACGCGCAGACGGAACCATCGGCCCGGGCGGTCACAACACCTACGCGTGGGAACAGGGCCTTACTTCGTCGGCGTTGCCCGTCGCAGAGAGCGTCGGCGACGTGATGAGCTATTGTGCGAACCCCTGGGTGAGCGCGTACACGTACGATGCGATGCTCACCTTCCGCGGCAGCATCGGCAGCGCCGTGCGCGCCCCGTCGGTGATCGAGCGGGTCCTGCTCGTGCAGGGCGAGGAGGAGTCAGGCGACGTGCGCGTCACGAACGCCGCCGTGATCCGCGCGGAGGCAGGCGGAACGGACGCGTTCGGCGCGTGGTCGCTGCAGGGACTCGATGCAGCGGGTCGGGTGCTCTTCACGCATCGGTTCGCCTTGGGGCGATGGGATCACAGTGCCACGCGCCGGCCGTTCGGGCTAACGGTGCCGCTCACTGAGGCGGTCGAAGCGCAGTTGACGACCCTGCGAGTCAGCGGGCCGACCGGCGCCGGAGATCTGCGCCTCGCGCGATAGCCCCCGGTCCGCGACGCCGCGCGTCCGCGTGACGGAGCCGCTCAGGCGTCGGGTAAGACAGGCGTCACCTCCTCCCGGACCGAGCGTATGCAGCTGATCCCTATCCTATTGGCACTCGCGTTCTCCATCGTGTCGCCACCCGCTGACGGCGTCTTGCCAGCGCCCGGCGTTCGGGGCGAACTCGCAGAGGTGCGGCGCGTGCAGCAGCACCTCGATGGGGCGCTGGCGCTGCTCGAGTCGCGAGACGTTTCGGCGCTCTCGGCCGATCAACGCGCTCGACGCGCCGCGTTGGTCACGGCGCTCACTGCGTATCGCAACGCGGGACGCTTCCCGGTGAATCGCGATGTGCCGGGCATCCGCGTGCCGGTGTTCGTTGACCCAGTCACGGGTGTACACTGTGCGGTCGGGCATCTGCTCGCCCTCACCGGCGAAGAGGCGCTCGTGGCGCGCATCGTCGCACGCGACAATCTCGTGCGCGTGCCTGAACTCCGGGACGATGTCGACCTCCGCCGCTGGCTCGACCACCACGGGCTTACGCTGACCGAGGCTGCGCGCATTCAGCCGACGTACGGTCCCATCGACGACCCCGGCCCAGCGAATGACCTGTGGGTACCTTCCAAGTCCCTGACCGTCTCGATGATCGGCGTCAGCCTCGGCGCGGCGATGTTCGGCCTGACGCGCGAGCCGCAGCTGGGATTCAGTCCCGCGTCCGCGCTCACGCTCACGGCGGGGATCCTGTCGGTCGGCGTGGGCCTGACTGGACTGCCCGCCGGGTCGCGTACCTCAGGTCCCGACGCGGTGACCGCTGGCATGGCGATCGTGACGGGCACCGGAGCGATCCTCGCCGCCCGGCGGCTGGCGAGGCCGAACACGTGGAGCCCTGAGGAGGCCGCCGGTCGTGCATCGCGCGCCGCGTTCACGCCGATCCTTCCCTCACGGGAGCGCGGGGCTGGACTGATGGTCAGGATCCGCTTCTAGCCAGGGCGACGCGCCTCCGGCGCTGATCCACAGGAGAGAACGCGAGCGGCGGCTGGCGGCTACCGGCGGACCGCGCGAGATTCGGGCGAGCGCCCCACGAGGGGCGCGCTCCCCCATCCGCCGATCCATGCCAAACATCGCCGCCTACCACCCGCAGATCGTCCACCTCGTCATCGGCTTCCTGCTGATGGGCGTGGTCTTCCGGATCGTCTCGCTCACGGGGCGGTTCAAGTTCACGAATCACGCCGCGACCACGCTCCTGATCCTCGGTGCCGTTGCCGCCGTGTTCGCCGTCCGGTCCGGCGTGGAGGCGCACGACCCGGTCGAGGCCATCCCGGGGCTTCGCGATCTCGTCGTGGAGCATCGGACCTCCGGGGAGAAGGCGCGCGACATCTTCCTCGCCGTGGCGGTGATCGAACTCCTCGCGCTCGGGCTCGCGGCGCGCGGCTCGACCGCCAAGTTCACGCGTTGGGCGCAGGCCGCCTCGGCCGTGGTCGGTCTCTACGGCGGTGCCGAACTGTACCACGCGGCGGAACACGGCGGTGAGATCGTGTACGAGTATGCCGGCGGCCCTGGGCTTCGCACGGGCGATCCGGAGGATGTGGAGCGGTTGCTGCTCGCGGGCCTCTACCAGCAGGCCATGGCAGATCGGCGGGCCGGTAGAAAGGAGGACGCCGCGCGGCTCTTCGACGAGATGGAACGGCGCTTCTCGACCGGGAACACCGTCCGATTGCTCGTGGCGGAGTCGAGGCTCCTCGACCGTGGCGACGCGGCGGGCGCGTTGGCGGCCGTGGATGCGATCCAGATGGAGGAGTCGGCGGACCGGCTCAAGGTGCAGCGGGCCACGCTGCGCACGAACATCTTGCTGGCCCTTGGCCAGACCGACAGTGCGAAGGCCGAACTGACCCGCGCGGTGACGGCGTTCCCGCAGAACGCGCGACTCAAGGCGCGGCTCGACTCGATGCCCTAGCCTCTTCGCGCCCCGGAGCCTCTACGCTCGCTCTCGACGCACTTCGCGGCCAGTATCTCAACGTCCGGTTCCGGACCCGCGGCGGGACGCGGGCCCGGATCGTCGAGGCACCAGGCCGTTGGATGCCGAAGGACGAGCTCGCGCAACTCGTCGAGGACGTGCGCACCGTGGTGCGCGCCAGCGTGCCGGCAGGCGAGCTCGACTACGGCGTGATGAGCGACCCCGCGTCGCTCGACCGCTGCGTCATCACGCTGATCCACCGCGAGAGCGATGGCGCGCCGATCGCCTTCAACGCGCTGCACCTGCTGCCGTGCGAACTCCGGGGGCGTCCCGAGCAGGTGGTCCATCTGGGTCTGCTGATGATCGCGCCGGGAGTGCGCCAGCAGGGCCTCACGGGCGCGCTCTACGGGATCACCTGCTTTCTGCTCAGCATGCGCCGGCAGATGCGGCCCTTCTGGGTGAGCAACGTCACGCAGGTGCCGGTCGTCTTCGGGATCGTCGGCGATTTCATCGAGGACGCGTATCCGTCCGTGCATCCCGGGGCACGGCGCTCCTTCGATCACCTGCAGCTGGCGCGCCAGGTGACGAGTACGTGGCGGCACGTCTACGGGACGGGGCCGGAGGCGGAGTTCGATGAGGAGCGCTTCATCCTGACCAACTCGTACACGGGCGGCTCCGACAATCTCAAGAAGTCGTACGACGAGGCACCCAAGTATCGCGACGAGCGCGTGAATGCGCTCTGCGCCGCCCAGCTCGACTACGACCGCGGCGATGACTTCGTCCAGCTCGGCCGATTCACCTTCGCGGTCGCGCGGCGCTACCTCACCCGCTCCGGCTCGATGATCTCGCCGGCGATGCTCGTGCTGCGGGGCGCCATGCTCTTTGTGGAAGGCGTGGTCGCCCCGGTGGCGCAGTGGCTCACTCCGTCCCGAGCGATGGGCGCCCTGCGCACCGCGACGGAACCGGGCGTGACACCCCCGTGAATCGCGACTGGACTCCCGCATACGCCGCGATGGTCTCGCGGCATCCCGGCTTCGTCTCTGCCGCTGAGCAGGAGCGGCTGCGCCGCGCCTCGGTGTTCGTCTGCGGGACCGGTGGCATGGGCGGCGTCGCCGCCCAGCAGCTCGTGCGCGCGGGCGTTGGCCGACTCGTCATCGCGGACCTGGATCAGTTCGAAGCCTCCAATCTCAACCGACAGGTCTACGCGGAGACGTCGACGCTGGGTGCCAGCAAGGCCGCGGTGACGGCCGAGCGCCTGCGCGCGATCAATCCGTCCCTGGGGCTGACCGTCCACGGCGCCGAGTGGCCCGACGCGCTCGACGGGATCCTCTCGACCGCTCCCGTGGTGATCAACGCCATGGACGATCTGGCCTGCGGCCTGCATCTCTACCGGCGCGCTGCCGCGGCGGGGGCGACGGTGATCGATGCCTACACGTCGCCGCTGCCCAACGTGACGGTCGTTGGACCGACGGATCCCCGGCCCGAGGTCCGCCTCGGCTTCGGCACCGCCAGCACCGACTGGCGCGCGATCACGGCCGCGCAGAAGGACGCGTGCCGCGAGGCCGAGATCGAGTACGTCCTCACGCATTCGTCGTCGCTCGATCACTTCGACCGGCAGGTCGCGGCCGAAGTCGTGAGCGGCAAGCGCGCGCGCCCGTCGTTCGCGCCGGTCGTCTGGATCTCCGGTTCGCTGATGGCGTTCCACGCCATGCAGGTCGTGCTCGATAAGCGCACCGGCGTGGACCATCGCGGCGTGTTCTACGACATCTGGACGGGACGCGCCGAGCGTCCGCGGTCCGCACTGGTGGCTGCGGTGCGGCGGCGCCTCGTGCGCGCCGCCCTGCGTGCGTTCGGGGGAAGCGCCGGATGAACCTCGAGTTCTTTCAGCAGATCCCGCCAGGGCTCGCGACCGATCTCGTGTCGTCGATCCTCGCGGGCACGGGCTGCTTGCTCGTGGTCCTCTGGATCCTCCGGGCGCCGACGAGCTCATTCCTCGAGCGCCGCAGCATCCCCATCCTCGTAACGCTGAGCGCGGTCTATCTGCTGCGCATCTACGGCTGGCTGGACGAGTTCGACTCCTTTGCGCGCTGGCTGGCCTTCTGGCCGGCCACGCTGCACCCGCTGGTGATGGCGCTGCTCGTGGAGGGACTGCTCCGGCGCCACTTGCCGCTCTGGCTCAAGTGGACCGCGCTGCTGATGACGGCGTACTTCCTGGTGGTGCAGGTGCTGCCCTCACCGACCCGCGAGACCCTGCTCTTCTATCCGTGGCCGATCGGCGTCGTCCTGATGATGGCCCTGCTCGCCCGTCACATGTGGGTGATGCGCGATGCCGGGCTCTCCCGCGAGGAGCGGCAGACGCTGGCCGCGGTGACCGCGGTCGCGATCATCGGGATCCCGCTCGTCTTCACTGATGGCCGCGGCATGACGCCGATGCTGCCCAACCGCCTCGGCGCGATCGCCGGCCTCCTGCTCGCGTGGGTCCTCGTGGGTCAGGCGAGCGTCCACGGACTGCGTGAGACGCTGGTCGGCATCGTCCGACACGTCTGGCGTGCGGCCGTGCTCACGACTGCCGTGGTGTTGGCGCTGCTGCCCCACACCCCGGAGTATGCGCTCCTCGCGTTCACCGTGTCGCTCTCCGCGCTCCTGCTCTTCGCGATCCTCGACCGGCTGCGCCGTCGGCGGCGAGACGAGGGGGATGTGCAGCTGCTCCACTGGCTCGCCACGGCACCTCGCGGCTCGCTGCAGGAATGGCGGCGCGCCCTGCGCCACGCGCCACTCCTCGGCGATGCGCTGATCCTCGAAGGCCCGACGCTCGCCAAGTACGACGCGGCGCGGCTCCGCTCGGTGATGCGCGCGCACGACGAACTCGTCACGGAGCCGGCGTTGCGGGCAGAGCTGCCTTCACTCAGTGGTGATCCGCTGCTCGCCACCGAGGAGATGCTCGACCTCGTGCATCGGTACGACCTGACGCACGTCGGCCTGCTCACCGAGGAGCCGCTGCGTCTGGTGGGTGCGAACGTTCCGGGCCTGGCCGGCCGCGACGCGATGCTGCAGATGCAGGTGCTCCTGCGCACGGGCCAGGAGGCGGTCGCGCGCGATGCGACCGAGCGTCTCGCGCGTGCTTGAATTCCGGCGGGACGACCCGACCGCGTTCTTCGAAGCGCCGTACGGTGCCTATGGTGACGATCCGCGGTTCGTCCAGCCGCTTCGCGGTGACCTGATGCGGCTCGTGGACGCACGCAAGAACCCCCTCTTTGCGCAGGGCGCGCCGCGCGAGCTCTGGACGGCGCATCGCGACGGCGTGGCGATCGGCCGCATCATCTGCCACGTGCACCCCGCGTCGAACGCGCGACACGGATGGCGGCGCGCATACTTCGGCATGTTCGACGCGCCGGACGATCTCACCGTGGCGGCCGGACTCCTGCACCGCAGCGAGAGCTTCGCCCGAGCGCAGGGGTGTGACACCCTGATGGGCAACTTCAACCTCACCGCGATGCAGATGATCGGCGTCGTCACGGAAGGCTTCGAGCACGGCGCGTACGCGGATCAGGTGTGGAATCCCGCCCACATCCCGCGACTGCTCACCGCCAACGGGTACAAGGCGACGTTCGGCATGCGCACGTTCGAGGTGGAGCTCGCGCGCGTCCCGCTCGAGGAGTTGGAGGCGCACTTCGTGCACACCATGGAGCCTGAGTTCACGTGGCGCTCGCTCTCCAAGCGGACGCTGCCGCGGCAGCTGGAGGAGATCCGCGCGATCCTCAACGACTCCTTCGACCGCAACCCGATGTTCGTCCCGCTCACGCCCGAGGAGATGCAGTTCCAGACCGACGGACTCTCACACGTGATCGATCCGGCGATCACTCGGCTGGTCCACGATGCGTCTGGCCCGGCGGGCGTGATGGTCTGCATCCCCGACCTGAATCCGTTCTTCCGCGCCACGCGGTCGCGCCTCGGCTGGCGCACCTTGCCCGCCTTCTGGCGCCTCAAGACGCGTCGGGACCGCGCGGTCGTGGTGTTCGGCGGCGTCGTCCAGCGCCATCAGGGACGCAAGATCGCTGGCGCTATCATCACGGTGGTCGCGCGCGCCCTGCGCGAGCGCGGCTACCGCACGCTGGGCGTGACGTGGATCTCGGACGACAACAAGGCGAGTCTCGCGCAGATGCGGCGCCTGCGGGCCACGCCCATGCACCGCACCATGCTGTTCCAAAAGACCATCACCCCGTGACCGCGCTGCTCGACGCGCCGCGCATCCGGGCGGTCGTGGCCGCCGCGTCGCGCGCACCGACGGTGCACAACATCCAGCCCGCGCGCTGGCGCTTCGGCGCCGACGGTGACGTCACACTCTTCCGGGCAACCGATCGCGCGCTGCCGGTGGCGGATCCCACGGGCCGTGACCTCGCCGCATCGCTCGGCGCTGCCTGGGAAGGCCTCGTCATCGCGCTGTCGGAGCATGGGCTGAGCATCACGCAGCCCGAGCACGGCGCCGGCGGCGCAGACGGCGCGATGCCCCCTGGTTGCGAGGCGGTCTGCCGGGGCACGATCCGCGCCGCGCCTGCGCCGGCGCCCGATCCCGATGCCGCCGCAGCAGGCGCACGACGCTCCTGGCGCGGTACGTTCCTCGAGCCGTCGGCCGACCAACGGTCAGCCCTCGCGCATCTCTCGTCCGACGATCAACGTCTCATCACCGATGCCGTGACCATCCGCGAGGTCGCTCGCCTCCACGACGCGGCAACACTGCGCGTCATGCGACAGCGCGACTACTTCGAAGAGACGGCGCGCTGGCTGCGGCTCTCTCCGACGGATCCCCGCTGGCACCGCGACGGTCTGACGGCCGATGCGCTGGCGCTCGCGCCCGCCGAGCGTCTCTCTGCGCGTCTGGCGCTCCGGTGGGGCGCGTTCCGCACGCTCGGCGTCGTGGGGGCAGACCGCGTGTTCGTGTCCGAAAGCGCGCAGGTGGAGAGCGCGCACGCACTCGTCGCCTTCACGCCGCGGCGCTCCCGCTCGGAGTTCGAGAGCGGCCGGGCGTTCTATCGCCTCTGGCTCGCGCTGGAGCGGATCGGTCTCGCCGCCGTGCCGATGTCCGCGGTGTGCGACGATCCGGAGACCGCAGCCTGGATCGCGGCGCAGCTCTCGCTCCCGCGGGATCGCGTCCTCCGCAATCTGCTGCGCGTGGGTGTCGCCCCCCGCGCGCCCGCGCGCAGTCCGCGCCTGCCGGTGGACGAGTTGATCGTCTGACGTTCAGAGCGTCTTGAGATACTCGATCAACTGACGCTTCTCCAACTCAGAGAGAGCGCGCGCGGGGTAGCGATGGCCGCTGTTCCGCTGCGCGTGCGCTTGCGTGTCGTACAATGCCGAACGCGACCATGCGCGCACGGTCGACGGGTAACGCCAGACCCCCGTCGGATCTTGCTCAAGGGCGATTCCCAGCCGGTCGTAGTCCAGCGCGTGCCCGCCGAACTCGAACTGCGCGGGTCGCGCGTCCGGCGTGAGCAGATGCCAGACCGTCGGCACGCTGCCGTTGTGCAGGTACGGCGCGCGCATCCACACCCCGTTCAGCATTGGTGCGACGTAGCCATCGCCCGGCTCGACACTGAGCAGCGGCCCGAACGGCGAACGTTCGATCGCGCGACGCGTGCGATCGTCAGCAAGTTGGAGTCGCACGGCGTCCGTGCCGATCTCCTCGATCGGCACCCGATGATTGGGATACGACCGGATCTCCCGCGGCCACGCGCCTGTGCTGGCGTACGCGCCATGGCAGGAGGCACACTCGGCGGTGTACAGCGCGGCACCCGCCGCGGCGAGCGTCGCGTCCACCGGTCCCGGGAATCGCGGCGGCCGGTATGCCGTGAGCCAATCGAGCACGTTGCCCGCCCGGTTCACGTGCCGGACGACCGTCGCGGGCGGCACGCCCAAGGCCGGGACCGCGAAGAAGGCGATGACCGGAGCGAGCGAGTCCCGGTACGACGGAGAGAGCGGACCCGGGGTCCGCGCCGCCGCGCGATCACCGCCGCGCGCGCTGTAGACGCCGTCCACCAGCACCGCGGAGCGCAGATGCCGCGCATACAGATCGGGGATCCCGACGAGCGCACGCTCCTGGCTCCAGTCAATGCTCGCGGCGTCGGGGGCGAGGTAGAACTTGATCGCCGCCACGCCGTTCGTGTGTCCCGGCGACCCGGAGTAGAACGGAACGGCGCCCCCGTAGGCGGCGCGCAACTCCCGGAAGCGCTTCTTGGCGCTCGGGATCACGAATCGCCGCAGCGTGAACCGCTCATGCCACCCGGTGCCGGGATACTCCCGTTCGATGCGGGCGAGCAGCGCCTTCGGATCCCGCAGCGCCTCCTCGGTGGCCGCGAAGAGGTCGGCGACGTACGCCTCGAGATAGATCGCGCGAGAGGGTGCGCCGATCCACGCCTCGAGCGTTGGCCGACCGGAGGCATCGTAGAGCGTGGAGGAGTGGCAGGCCGCACACCCGATCCCGCCGCCCTCGACCTGCAGGCCGAAGAATCCCAAGGGCACCGGCCCTGTGAGGAGCCCGAGCGCGGGAGGCAGCTCGCGCGGCACCGGTCCCATCCAGTTCCTGGCCTGCCGCGCGTCGAGAAACCCGTACTCGCGCAGCACGGAAGGGAGTGAGTCCACCGTGAGGGCGTGCCCGCGCGCCCGCTCAGCGCGCTGCAGCAGACCCACGGCGGACAGCTTCCAGGGGACGAGCGAGCGGTCAAACCCTGCACGCGTCAGCGCGCCGAAGTCGTGATACGCGAAATCAGCGAGTCCCGCGGGAGTCGCGGCATCGATCGAGGCGCGAGCACTCGGCCCCGACGGTCCGCGGCAGGCACCGACGAGCAAGAGTGGAACGGCGAGCAGGCCCGCTGCGGGAACCCGGAGCATGCTCAAGAGTGGCGCCGCGAGACAGCGGGGGCCAGAGGCCCTACTCCCCTCCGCCAACCTCCACCAGATCGCGCTTCATCGCCGTGGCCAGCAAGTAGTCCCGATTCATCTGCTGGATCGCGTCGAGCGAGATCCCCTTCGGACACGCCGCCATGCACTCGCCGTACAGCGAGCACCCGCCGAAGTCCTCCAGATCCATCTGCGCGACCATGGCCAGGGCCCGCTTGTGGCGCTCCGGCTGGCCCTGAGGCAGCACGCCGAGATGCGTGATCTTGGCCGCCGTGAACAGCGACGCCGAGGCATTCGGGCACGCCGCCACGCACGCGCCACACCCGATGCACGCCGCGTTGTCCATCGCGAGGTCCGCGTCCGGCTTGCCGATCGGCAGCGCGTTCGCGTCCTGTGGCGTGCCCGTCGGCGCGGAGATGTATCCGCCCGCCTGGATGATCCGGTCAAAGGCGCTCCGGTCCACCACGAGGTCCTTCACCACCGGGAACGCCTTCGCGCGCCACGGTTCGATCCAGATCTCGTCGCCGTCCTTGAACGAGCGCATGTGCAGCTGGCACGCGGTCGTGAGCTTCATCGGTCCGTGCGCGGCGCCGTTGATCATCATCCCGCAGCTGCCACAGATGCCCTCGCGGCAGTCGTGATCGAACGCGATCGGGTCCGCCCCCGACTCGATCAACCCCTCGTTCACCACGTCGAGCATCTCGAGGAAGCTCATGTCGGGGCTGATGTTCTTGGCCGGATACTCCACCATCCGGCCAGGCTGACCCGCCGCCGGCTGCCGCCAGACGTGCAGCGTGAGATCCATCCCCTTGGCGGTGGCCGCGTGCGCGTGGCTCACTTGTAGCTCCGCGTGCTCAGGTGGACGTTCTCGAACACCAACGGCTCCTTGTTGAGGATCGGCGGCTTCCCTTCTCCGGCGTACTCCCACGCGGCCACGTACGCGAACTCGTCGTCATTGCGCTTGGCTTCGCCATCGGGCGTCTGGTGCTCCACGCGGAAATGCCCACCACAGCTCTCCTCGCGGTGCAGCGCGTCCAGACACATCAACTCCCCGAACTCCAGGAAGTCCGCCACGCGGCCAGCCTTCTCCAGCGACTGATTCAACTCGGCGCCGGTCCCTGGCACTTTCACATCGCGCCAGAACTCGGCGCGCAGCTTGGGGATCTCCTCGAGCGCCTGCTTGAGCCCTTCCGCCGTGCGTGCCATGCCGCAGTGCTCCCACATGATCCGGCCAAGCTCGCGATGGAACGAGTCCACCGTCCGCGTGCCGTTGATCGCGAGGAGGCGGTTCGTGCGCTCCTCGACGGCCGTGCGCGCCGCGACGAACTCGGGATGCTCCGTCGTGACCGGCGTGAGCTTGTTGCTCGCGAGATAGTCGCCGAGGGTGTACGGGATCACGAAGTAGCCGTCGGCGAGCCCCTGCATGAGCGCGCTGGCGCCCAGGCGGTTGGCCCCGTGGTCGGAGAAGTTCGCCTCGCCCAGCACGTGCAAGCCGGGGATCGAACTCATCAGGTTGTAGTCCACCCAGAGCCCGCCCATGGTGTAGTGCACGGCGGGATAGATGCGCATCGGGCGCGTGTACGGATCCTCGTCGGTGATGCGTTGATACATCTCGAACAGGTTGCCGTAGCGTTCTTCGATGGCCTGACGGCCGAGCCGCGCGATGGCATCCGCGAAGTCGAGATACACGCCGCGCCCGCCGGGCCCCACGCCGCGTCCGTCGTCGCACGCTTCCTTGGCGGCCCGGGACGCAATGTCGCGCGGCGACAGATTCCCGAAGCTCGGATACTTCCGCTCGAGATAGTAGTCGCGGTCCGCCTCGGCGATCTCGGACGGCTCCTTGCCGCAGTCTTCCTTGCGCTTCGGCACCCACACGCGCCCATCGTTGCGCAGCGACTCGGACATCAGCGTGAGCTTGGACTGATGCTCGCCGGCCACCGGAATGCACGTGGGATGGATCTGCGTGAAGCACGGGTTTCCGAACGCCGCGCCCTTCTTGTACGCGCGATAGGTGGCCGTGACGTTGCAGCCCTTGGCGTTGGTCGAGAGGTAGAAGACGTTGCCGTAGCCGCCGGTGGCGAGGATCACGGCGTCGCCGGCGTGCGACTCGATCTCGCCGGTGACCATGTCGCGCACGATGATCCCGCGCGCCTTGCCGTCGACGAGGACGAGTTCGAGCATCTCGTGCCGCTCGAACATCGTCACGCCGCCGCGCGCGATCTCCTTCTCCAGCGCTTGGTACGCGCCCAGCAGGAGCTGCTGGCCCGTCTGCCCGCGCGCGTAGAACGTGCGCGAGACCTGCGCGCCGCCGAACGATCGGTTGGCCAGCATGCCGCCGTACTCGCGCGCGAACGGCACGCCCTGCGCGACGCACTGGTCGATGATGTTCACCGAGACCTGCGCCAGCCGATACACGTTCGCCTCGCGCGCGCGGAAGTCCCCGCCCTTCACCGTGTCGTAGAAGAGGCGCTGCACCGAGTCGCCGTCGTTCCGGTAGTTCTTGGCGGCGTTGATCCCACCCTGCGCGGCGATCGAGTGCGCGCGGCGCGGTGAATCCTGGAAGCAGAAGCAGGAGACCTTGTAGCCGAGTTCGGAGAGCGTGGCGGCCGCGGACGCGCCGGCGAGTCCCGAGCCCACGACGATGACGTGATGCTTTCGCTTGTTCGCGGGGTTCACAAGCTTCATTTCGAAGCGGTGCTTGTCCCACTTCTGGGCCAGTGGACCGCTGGGGATCTTCGCGTCGAGCTTGAGCGTCACGTAAGGATCCGATCCGCTGAGTGTGATGTCAGTCGAGGAAGCCGAGGGCCACCGCCACCGGCACGACGGTGAATCCGGCCCAGACGAGCACGGCGAGCCAGAACGCGAACCCGTGATGCTGCGGGTCGGCGCTCTGCTGGTGCAGACCGAGCGTCCGCGCGCCAGCCCAGATGCCGTGGTAGAGATGCAGGCCGAGTACGACCATGGCCAGCACATAGAAGGCCACCCAGAAGAACGAGTGCTTGAAGAGCAGCACGACGTTGCTGTAGGGCTGCAGGTGCACCATCGACTCGTTGAACCACCCAGTGGTGAAGTGGCCGAGGTGGATGATGACGAAGACGAACAGGAATGCGCCCCCGATCCGCATCCACCGGGACGCGAAGGTGCTCGCCTGGGCATCCTGTTTGGCGTAGCCCACCGGCCGCGAGGCGCGATTCCGCATCGTGAGTTGCACGGCAGCGATCACGTGCAGCACGAGGGCCACGACGAGTCCCGCGCGCGCCAGGTAGAGCAGCTCGGGGATCGTCCGCAACAACTCAGCGTACTCGCGAATGGCGTCGGCCCCGGCGAAGACCAGGAGATTGCCCGACATGTGCATCACGAGGAACCCGACAAGTGCGATGCCGGTCGCGGCCATCACGACCTTTTTTCCGATCGTCGAGTCCCAGAACTCCCAGAGCCAGCGCATCGCGGGCGCCGGTTAGAGCTTCACCACGGACATCGGCTCGCGCACGGCGTCGGCACTCTTCTCGAGCGCGGCGCGTTCATCGGCCGTGAGCGTCACCTCGAGGACCTTCTCGAGCCCCTTGGCACCGAGCTTGCACGGCACGCCGAGGAAGAGCCCCTTCATGCCATACTCGCCTTCGAGCCACGCGGAGCACGGAAGGATCCGCTTCTGGTCGTTCACGATCGCCTCGACCATCTGCACGGCGCCGGACGATGGCGCGTAGTACGCCGAGCCGGTCTTGAGATGCTTCACGATCTCCGCACCACCCGAGCGCGTGCGGTCGACGATCGCGTCGAGCGTCGCCTTGTCCATCAGCTGCGTGATCGGAATGCCGGAGACCGTCGTGTAGGAGATCAGCGGCACCATCGTATCGCCGTGACCGCCGAGGACCATCGCCTGGATGTCGCGCGTGGAGACGTCGAGCGCCGTAGCGAGGAACGCGCGGTACCGCGCCGTGTCGAGCACACCCGCCATGCCGATCACCCGCTCCCGCGGGAATCCGGTCGCTTCCTTCGCGACCCAGCACATCACGTCGAGCGGGTTGGAGACCACGATGAGGATCGCCTTGGGCGACGTCTTCTTGATGCTCTCGCCGACGGACTTCACGATGCCGGCGTTCGTGTTGAGGAGATCGTCGCGGCTCATGCCCGGCTTGCGGGCAATGCCGGCGGTGATGACGACGATGTCGGAGCCGGCGCTCTCGTCGTAGCTGTTTGTCCCGATGACGCGGGAGTCGAAGCCTTCGATGGGCGCGGACTGCCACTGGTCGAGGCCCTTCCCCTGCGGGATCCCCTCGACGACGTCCACCATCACGACGGTGCGGGCGAGTTCCTTCTCGGCGATACGCTGGGCAGCCGTCGCGCCGACATTTCCGGCGCCGACTACGGTGATCTTGTTGACCATGTGCGGTGGTGGAGGCGGAGGTGGGTGGGGCGCCCTCAAGTTAGTGCGTTTCACCTGAGAACTGCAGGTGGCAGGTGTCTGGTATCTGGTGGCAGGGACTGCGACAACCTCACACCGTGGTCACCTGATCCCCACCTGACTCCAGACACCTGCCACCTGCCACCCAGCAGGTCAGCCGCCCACCTGAGAGAGCGCCTTCAAGCCGCCCACCTTGAGCTGCAGCAGGTCATGCTCCAGCGGCTTTTCAGCAAGCGCCTTCACGAACAGCGGCCCCAGCGCCTCACCCGCCCTCAGCGGCTCGCGCAGGTTGACCTCGTGATCGCCGTACAGACACGTCCGCAGCCGTCCGTCGGCCGTGAGCCGCACGCGGTTGCAGGTGCCGCAGTACGTGTGCGTCATTGGCGTGATCACCCCGACCGTTCCCGGCGCTCCGTCGAGTCGATGGTAGGTCGCGGGCCCGTTGCCGCGCTTCGGTCCATCCGCCGCCGCGAGCGCGCCCAGCGTCGCGACGCGCGCAAGCACTTCACTGCTCGGCACGATGTGCTCGTCGGTCAGATGCGCCATCTCTCCCACGGGCATCAGCTCGATGAACCGCACGTGCACCGCCAGCCGCTGCGTGAGCGCGGCAAAGGCCGTGATCTCGTCGTCGTTGATGCCGCGCATCACGACCACGTTGAGCTTGACCGGCTCGAGCCCCGCGTCGAGGGCGGCACGCACGGCGACCTCTGGCTCGAACCCGAGGTTGCGCCGTGCGATCCTGGCGATGCGCTCAGGCTGCAGGGAGTCCGCGGAGATGTTCACGCGGTCGAGCCCCGCCGCCTTGAGCTCCCGCGCCATCGCCGGGAGCTTCACGCCATTCGTCGAGAGCGCGATGTCCTCGATCCCGTCCACCGCGCGCAGCATCGCAATGAGGCGCACGAGATCCGGACGGATCGTCGGCTCGCCGCCCGTGATCCGCAGCCGGCGAAGCCCCAGCGGCGCGAGCTCGCGGACGACGCCTGTGATCTCCTCGTACGAGAGGATGTGCTGCTTCGGCAGCCAGTCGAGTCCCTGCTCCGGCATGCAGTACACGCACCGGAAGTTGCACCGGTCCGTCACCGAGATCCGGAGGTATTCGATGGAGCGCCCGTGCTGGTCCCTCATGCGCCGGCCTCGTGGGTCTCGCGCGCGGCATCCGCAGCCGCCGCGGTCGGCGCGGACGCTGCCGTTCCGGTCGGATCCACCCACTCGCGCGTGCCGTCCACATACTGCTCGCGCTTCCAGATCGGCACACGCTTCTTGAGTTCCTCGATCAAGAACCGCTGGGCGTCCATCGCGGCGCCGCGCCGCTCGTGCGACACGGCGATCACGATGCTCGCCTCGCCCAGCGCCAGTTCACCGATCCGATGCTCGACGACGATCCGTTCGGTGCCGAACCGCGCGGCCGCCTCCGCGACGATCGTCCGCATCTCGCGCTCGGCCATCGCGTCGTAGGCGGAGTATTCGATCCCCTCGACCTCGCGCCCCTGGTTGGTCCGGCGCACCGTGCCCACGAACAGCGTCGACGCCCCGGAACCGTGGTCCGCTACTTCGGCGAGCAGCGACGATGGATCCAGCGGTCGCGAGACGATCGCCGCGCGCACCGTCAGCCCCCTGCCACGGGCGGAATGATCGCCACCTCGTCGCCGGCGGCGATGACCGCGTCGGGGCGCGCGTACACCTGATTGATCGCGACGAGCGGCTTCGGGAGCGCCCGACCGTCCGCACGCGCCGTCAGCTCGCTGAGGAGGTCAGCGACGCGCGCTCCCGTCGGGAGGTCCACCACGACCGAAGTCCCCAGCGCATCCGCCCACGAGGCAAAGAGAAGGACGTTGTGGGTCATCTTGTTGTGAACAATACACTAAGCGCGCGGTGAGTTCACT
>CAZGFE010000017.1:0-10501 GCA_964524665.1 uncultured Gemmatimonas sp. | reverse complement strand
CTTCGTGCCTTCGTGGTGAAGCAGAGCAACCGCCCTAGGCGTTATCCGGCTCCATCTCCAGGTCCGCCACGAGCGTCCGCAACTCCTTGCTGGGCTTGAAGACAGGCACCGGCCGCGCAGACACCTCCACGGGCGCCCCCGTCCGCGGATTCCGGGCCATGCGGGTCTTCCGATTCCGGATCTTGAAGGTGCCGAACCCACGCACCTCGATGTTCTTCTGTTCCTTCAGCGCCTCTTTGATCGCGTCGAGGAAGGAATCCACCACTCGGGCGCAATCCTTCTTGGAGATCATCGGCCCCGACGTCTGGGCGATGGCGTCCGTGACGCGCTCCACGAGATCGGCTTTGGTCATCGACATACCGTATTTTGGTTGGCGTCCCGAGTGCCGTAAGTGCCCAAAGGTTAGGACCTTAGCTGTTGTGTGTCAAGCGGTTGCGAGCCTACCGCCGACCACCTACGGCGCTGAGGAACTCGTCGAAATGCGGGACGGCATCGTGGGGCCCGGGCGCCGCCTCGGGGTGGTACTGGACCCCAAAGACCGGCTTCGAGCGGTGGCGAAGCCCTTCCACCGTGCCGTCGTTCAGATTCAGGTGCGTGACCTCGAGGTCGGGCGCGCCCGGGATCCCCTCAGCAGACCCTTCCACCGCGAACCCGTGATTTTGGCTGGTGATCAGCACGTCGCCGGTGGCGAGGTCCTTGACCGGGTGATTCCCGCCGCGGTGGCCGTAGGGCAGCTTTGTCGTGCGCCCGCCGAAGGAGATGCCCAGCAGCTGATGGCCAAGACAGATCCCGAAGACCGGCACTCCCGACGCCACGATCTCCCGGATCGCCGCCGGTGCGTACGCCACGGCCTCCGGATCCCCCGGGCCGTTCGAGAGAAAGACCCCATCCGGCTTTTCCGCGAGCACGTCCTTCGCCGACGTGGCGGAGGGCACGACGGTGATGCGACAATCGCGTGCCTCGAACATCCGCAGGATGTTCCGCTTGATCCCGTAGTCGTACGCGACGATGTGGTGCTTGGCCCGCTTGTCGCCCCAGAGGTAGCGCTGCTTGGTGGACACGCGCGATGCCAGGTCCAGCCCAGACATGGAGGGACAGGCGTCGAGCTCAGCGCGATGCGCGGCGGTGGGCTCCACGCCTGGCCCGATGAGGCCGCGCAGCACCCCGCCAGTCCTCAAGTGACGCGTGAGACGGCGAGTGTCAACTTCTGACAGGACAGGTACTTGCGACTCTGCTAGCCACGGAATCAGTCCCTGCTCGGCGCGCCAGTTGGAGTACGACTGCGAGATCTCGCGAGCGATCACGCCGGCCACCTGCGGACGCTCGGATTCGGGGTCCTCCGTGTTCACCCCGTAGTTCCCGATCATCGGCGCGGTCATGACGACGATCTGCCCCCGGAACGAGGGGTCGGTGAACGTCTCTTGGTAGCCGCTCATGCCCGTGGTGAACACCACTTCCGCCGTGGCCGCAGCGGCGAGGGGAGCGTGCAACCGACCGAGAAAAAGGGTTCCGTCCTCGAGGAGGAGGAACCCTGGTTCGTCGTACCCTGGGATCGTCACAGCGCGCGCGTCAAGGCTGCTTCGCGGGCGCGGCGGGGGCAGGCTCGAGCGGAACGGCCGACTGGATGCCCGGCTCGGGCGCGGTGCCGAGACCCGGCGCCGGAGCCGGCGCGGTCGTCGGCGTGAGTGCCTGATCGAGGATCGAGGTCGGGACGCGCGAGCGGCTCGACATGATCTGCAGAATGAACGCGAGCCCGATGAAGATCGCGCCGCCCCACCAGCTGGCCTTGGTCAGGATGTTGCCAGCCTGCCGCGTGCCAAGGAGAGAATCGGTGGAGGACGACGTGCCGCCAAAGCTCGACGCGAGCCCACCGCCCTTCCCAGCCTGCAGCAGGATCGCGGCGGCGAGAATGAGGGCGTCGAGGATAAGTACTACGACGAGAAAGGAATACACGGTGATCCGGGGTCGCTGAGTAGTGGTAAGCCTCTAAGAATACTGGAGTTAGAGACCTCGTTCAAGCCCCCGACATGCTCCGGACGATCGCCAGCCAATGCTCCGCCTCCAGGCTCGCACCGCCGACCAGCACGCCGTCCACCTCATCCACGGCCAGCAGCGCCGCCACGTTCGTGCGATTCACGCTTCCGCCATAGAGGATCGGGATCGCCGCGCCGCGCTCGCCACAGACGGTAACGAGTTCCTTGCGCAGCTCGGTGTGCACGGCCGCGGCGTCCTCCGGTGTGGCGTTCTTTCCCGTGCCGATGGCCCACACGGGTTCGTACGCCACGACCGAGCTCGCGAGCTGCGCGGGTTCGATCCCTTCCACGGCCGCGCGCAGCTGCCGCAGCACCACGGCGATCGTCTCTCCGCCCTCACGCTGCGCGAGCGTCTCGCCCACGCACACCACCGGCGTCAGTCCCGCCTTCACCGCGGCGACGACCTTCTTCCCCGTCTCCTCGTCGGTCTCACCGAACACGTGCCGGCGCTCGGAGTGCCCCACGAGCACGTAGCGAGCCCCGGCCGCGCGCGCGAGCGTCGCCGAGGTCTCCCCAGTGAACGCGCCCTTGTCCTCCCAGTAGATGTTCTGCACCCCGGAGTAGAGGTCGGGCCGCGTCTTGACCGCCGCCACCACCGCGTACAGCGAGACATCCGACGGAAAGAAGATCACGCGTCGGTCCTGCTGCCGGCTGTACTGGTCCGTGAACGTGCGCATGAACGCCTCCGCGTCGGCGGGCGCTTGGTTCATCTTCCAGTTGGCGGCGAATACGAAGGATTTCATTGGGTTCTGAGGGGTCCGAAACAGCTTTCACCACGAAGACACGAAGCCACGAAGGGATCGGCGCGCCCATAGCCCATGGCGCGCTCGTTCAATTCTATTCTTTGGGGGTCCGTCGCGCGAAGTTTACCGCAGCGAGCACCAACGCCGCAGTCTTCGTGCCTTCGTGCCTTCGTGGTGAAGCAGTTTCCCAGCAGCTACCGCTGATCGAGCGCGGCCACGCCAGGCAGGACCTTCCCCTCGAGGAACTCGAGCGACGCCCCGCCGCCTGTGCTCACGTGGCTCATCTTCGAGGAGAGTCCTGCGGCCTCGACTGCTGCCGCGGAATCACCCCCGCCCACGATCGTCGTCGCGCCCGCCGCGGTCGCCTTCACCATCGCTTCGGCGATCGCGCTCGTGCCCTTGTCGAACGGCGGCGTTTCGAACACGCCCATCGGCCCGTTCCAGATGATCGTCTTGGCCACGGCGATCGCGCGCGCGTACGAAGTCGCCGTCTCCGGCCCGATATCCAGCATCGCTTCGCCCGCGGGGATCGCGTCGCGCTTCACCGCGTGCGCCTTCTTTCCCTCAGCGATCGCGGGCGCGACCGTCGCATCGTGCGGGAGCGTGAGCCGGAATGCGGCGCGGTCCATGAGATCCTTCGCCATCTCCACACGGTCGGGCTCCACCAGCGACTTGCCCGTCTCGAAGTCCATGGCCTTGTAGAACGTGCACGCCATCGCGCCGCCGATCAGGATGCCGTCCACCTTGGGCAGCAGCGCCTCGATCACGTCGATCTTGCCAGAGATCTTGGAGCCGCCAAGGATCGCGATGAAGGGGCGCTTCGGCTTCTCGAGCGCGCCGCCGAGGTAGTCGAGCTCCTTCTGCATCAGCAGGCCCGCCACCGCGGGCTTGAGCAGCTGTGCCACGCCTTCAGTGCTGGCGTGTGCCCGATGCGCCGCGCCGAATGCATCGTTCACGTAGAGATCGCCAAGCCGCGCAAAGGCCTTGGAGAGCGCGGCGTCGTTCTTCTCTTCGCCCGCCTCGAAGCGCGTGTTCTCCAGCAGGCACACGTCGCCGTCCGCCAGCTTGGCCACAGCGGCCTCGGCGTCCTTGCCCACGACGTGCGGCACGAACGACACCGGCGCGTCCAGCAGCTCGGCCAGCCGCGGCGCAACGGGCGCGAGCGTGTATTTGGCGTCCGGCTTGCCCTTCGGGCGTCCGAGATGCGAGCACAGGACCACGCGCGCTCCCGCCTTCCGCAGCGCGCGGATCGTCGGCAGCGCGGCGCGGATCCTCGTGTCGTCGCTGATGCTGCCGTCGTCCGCGAGCGGCACATTGAAGTCCACGCGCACCAGCGCCCGCTTGCCCTTCAGCTCACTCGCCTTGAGGTCGGCGATCGTCCTCGTCGTCATTCCGCGGTCGGCGCTCAGAGACCCTTGCCGACCATCTCGACGAGATCCACGCAGCGCGAGGAGTAGCCCCACTCGTTGTCGTACCAGCCGGAGAGCTTCACGAGCGTCCCGTCGATCACGTTCGTGCTCTTGGCATCGAGCGTGCACGAGAACGGATTGCCGATGTAGTCCACCGAGACGAGCTCCTCCTCGGAGACGGCGAGGATGCCCTTGAGCGCCCCGTCGGCGGCCGCCTTGAACGCCGCGTTCACTTCGGCGATGGTGGTCTTCTGCTCGACCTCCACCGTCAGTTCGGTGAGTGACACGTCGGGCGTGGGCACGCGGATCGCGATGCCGTCGATCAACCCCTTCACCTCCGGGATCACGAGCGCGGTCGCCTTGGCGGCCCCGGTCGTGGTCGGGATCATCGAGACGGCCGCCGCGCGCGCGCGACGAAGATCCTTGTGCGGCAGGTCGAGGATGCTCTGATCGTTGGTGTAGCTGTGGATCGTGACCATTGCACCGTGCCTGAAGCCGAACGCATCGCGAACGACCTTGACCATCGGCGCAAGGCAGTTGGTGGTGCACGACGCGTTGGAGATGATCGTGTGCTTCTTGGCGTCGTACTTGTCGGAGTTCACGCCGAGCACCACGGTGATGTCCTCGCCGGCGTCATCGGCCTTGGGGAAGCGCCCAGTGCTCTCGAGCACGACATCCACGCCGAGATCCTTCCACGGCAGCAGCGCCGGATCCTTCTCCTTCAGGACCTTGATCTTGTCCTTGTTGATGGAGATCGAGTCCGCATCGAAGGACACGGAGCCGCCGAACTGGCCATGCACGGAGTCGTACTTGAAGAGGTGCGCGAGGGTCTTCGTATCCGTGAGGTCATTGATGGCGACGAAGTCGATGGCGGCGCCGCGCTCCTTGGCGGCACGCACGACCTGACGTCCGATGCGGCCGAAGCCGTTGATCCCTACGCGAATGGCCATGAGGCGGGTGGTCCTGTGGTTGAGCGGAGTGTCGGAGGGTCAGCGGTCGTCCGCTTGCGCGCGGGCTCGACCGAAGGTGAGATAGCTCAAGGTACGCGCGCCCGCCGCAAAGAGCGTCGCGGCGCAGGCGCCCAGCGTCGCGCCGGTGGTGAAGACGTCGTCCACGAGCACGAGATGCCGTCCGCGGACGTCGCAGTCGCCGAGGGCGAACGCGCCGTGAACGTTCGCCAACCGTTCCCCCGGAGTCAATCTGGTCTGTGACGGCGTGGCGCGCGTGCGCGTAAGCGCGTGTTCCCAGACGGGGATGCCGAAGTGGGGCGCGAGGGCACGCGCCAGACGTTCCGCCTGGTTGTAGCCGCGAGCGCGCTGCTTCACGGGAGCCAGCGGCACCGGGACGAGCGCCACGCGCTCGCGTACCACATCCTCCGGCCACGAGAGCCGCGCCATGCGTTCCGCCATCCCGGCGGCCACCGCGGGCCAGCCGTGATACTTGAGCGCGCCCACGATGCCGCTGCTCGTTTCATGCGGCACCCAACACAGCGAACGCGACGCGCGCACGTACGCCGGCAATCGCGTACACCCCACGCACTCGCCACGGGCCGCCCGCGGATGACCACAGCGCGCGCACTGCGGCGCGCGCAGCAGCGGCAGGCGCGCCCAGCACCGCCCACAGACGATCCCGCGATCGGTGTCGTCGAGCAGCGCCTCGCAGGCGGCGCACACCCGCGGGAAACAGAGTTGGCCGAGTGCCGCGGCCGCGCGCCGCCAGCGAGGCGCGCCCGTCCGCTGAGGCGCGGTCGTCAGCTCCTCACCGACGCCCACATGGCCTCGCGGTCTGGCGGCACGCCGAACCAGCACTCGAACGCGAGCGCCCCTTGCTCGATCAGCATCGGCAGTCCGTCCTCGGCGCGCAGGCCGCGGCTGCGGCACGCGCTCGCCCACGGCGTGCGCCCCCGTCGGTACGTGAGGTCCATGACCGCGACCGACTTCGGGATCATTCCCGGTGCGATCGGCATCAAAGAGCCCTCGAGCCCGAGCGGGGTGGCGTTCACGAGCAGGTCCGCGCCGTCCATCGCTTCGAACTCGCTGGCGACGGTCGACGCACGATCGACGTACCGCGACGCCACCTGTTCCGCGCGCGCCCGGGTGCGTGCGTGCAGCACGATCGTGCTCCCCGGCCACTGCGAGACGGCCTCGCACACCGCCACCGCAGCGCCACCGGCTCCGAGCACCGCCACCCGCAATCCACTCAACTCGCGTTCGAGCAGGCGTGCCGCCGCCCTGCTGAACCCTTCGACGTCCGTGTTGTGCCCGACGAGGCGACCGGTCGCGTCGGTCCAGAAGGTGTTCACCGCCTGCACCTTCTCCGCCAACGGCGTGCGCACGTCACAGAGGGCCGCCACACGCTCTTTGTGCGGCAGCGTGACATTGCCGCCCGCGCGATCGCGCACCAGCGCCTTGAGCAGTGCGGGAAGATCCTGCTCGCGGACCTGTACCGGTTCGTAGGTGACGTCGAGACCGGCGGCGGCCAACGCCGCGCGTTGAAAGACGGGCGACAGCGAATGCGCGACCGGATCGCCGAGCAGCACCAGACGGGTGGGCGCCACGAGCTACTGCCCTCCCGAGCCGCGCTCGGCCGCCAGCCGCTCGAGTGCGAGGCCGACGGTACGCTCGAGGTCGTCGAAGGTCGCGCGATACTGTTCCAGATCGCCGCCAAAGGGGTCGGCGATGGCCTCGGCCGTGTTGTCGCGCGACGCGTAGGCGGTCAGCAGGTGCGACCGCCCCTCACCACCGAGCACCTGAGCGCGCTCAAGGTGGTGCGGCCCCATGACGAGGATCAGGTCCGCGCCGGTGACGATCTCGCGCGAGAGCACGCGGGCGCGATGGGCATTGAGGTCCAACTCATGTTCCATCGCGACGAGCAGCGCGCCGTCGCTTGCCGGCGCCCCTTCCCACGCGCTCGTACCCGCACTCGAGACGGTCAGATCGGTGAACCCGCGCTCGGCCGCGAGGCGACGACCGATCGCCTCCGCCATCGGCGAGCGACACGTGTTCCCGGTGCAGACGAAGAGAAGATGCATGGCGTCGGTCGAAACCTACTTGTCGCCCACGAGGTCCGGCACGGTCTCGCGCAGGACGGCGGCGCTGAACGCGCCCGGCCGCACCACGCGCGGATGCCGCCCGGTGCAGTCCACCACGGTCGAGGGCGGCGACGCCGGCAGCGCACCGGCATCGAGCAGGCGGAGCGTGCCGCGCGCGATCTCCGCGCCCCAGTCGCTCACCACCTCGCGTGCACTGGTCGCCGCCGGGTTGCCCGGCAGATTCACCGAGGTCGAGGTGATGGGGTCGCCGAGCGCGCCGATGAGGCGCTGCAGTCCCTTGTGCGGCGTCCAGCGGACCGCGACGCCGCCCTCCGGGCCGCGCAGACGATCCGGAATGCGTCGCTCGCCGCCTGGCAGCACGAGCGTGAGCGGCCCCGGCCAGTGCTTCGCCGCGAGCATCGAGGCCGTCCGCGTGAGCTGAAGGCCGATCCGCGTGAGCATCGGGGTGTCGGAGATCAGCAGAAGGAACGGCTTGTTCGGCGGACGCCGCTTGAGCGTCACGAGACGCTCCACCGCGTCGCGGTCGATCATCGTCCCGAATCCGTACACGGTCTCGGTGGGATACGCGAGGACCTTTCCTTCCTGAAGATGCTGAATGGTCGCCGTGAGCGACGCCTCGATCTCCTCGGCGGACCAGAACGGGATGCCGCGCGGTTCAGGCATCGGGCGCGCCGTCGTCGAGCTCCGGAAGCGCGGCCAGCGCCTCGGCGCGCGCAAAATCGGCCGCGGTCGTGATCTTCATCGCCCGCTCGCTTCCGCCGACCACCACGACCGGCACCCCGATCCGTTCGCAGAGCGCCGCGTCATCGGTGGCATCGGCGTGCACGCCGTCGCGCTTGGCCGCGGCGTGTGCGCGCTCGATCACGTCGCGGGGGAATCCCTGCGGGGTCTGCGCGCGCCACAGCGATTCGCGCGAGACGGTCTCGGCAACCCGAGCACTGCCGTCCACGCGCTTCAGGGTGTCCACCACCGGCAGCGCGGCCAAGGCGCCGTGCCCCTTGCGTGCCTCCGCGACCACTCGCGCGATCATCGCGGCGGTCACCAGCGGACGGGCGGCGTCGTGGATCAGCACCGTCCGGCACTCAGGCGGAAGATCCTCCAGACCGTTCGCCACCGACTCCGCGCGGGTGCGCCCGCCCACCGAGAGCAGCATGCGGTCCGTGTCGCACTGAAAGAGCCACGGCGGCGGATCGCCCGCGTACTGCTTGGGGAGCACACAGACGACCATGGCCACGTCGTCACGCGACTGGAACGTCTGCAGCGAGTGCAGCAGCATGGGCTTCCCCGCCACCCAGCGCAGTTGTTTGAGCTCCCCACCGCCCACGCGCGTGCCGCCGCCCCCGGCGACGATCACCACGCCGACGTCCCGGACCACGCTCATCGGAAGAGCGCCTTGAAGAGCGCAGGCAGATCGTTCACCGGGACGACCTTCAGGTGTTTGGGTGCACGCTTAGGTGCGCTGCGCGCGCTCAGGTACGCCGTGCGCATGCCCATCTTCTCCGCTTCGAGCAGCCGGCGCTCGGCCTGCGAGACCGCACGGATCTCGCCGCCAAGTCCGATCTCGCCGAGGAAGATCGCGTCAGCAGGCAGCGGCTTGTCGTAGAAGCTCGACGCGAGTGCGGCGGCCACGGCCAGGTCGCCGCCCGGCTCCTGCACGCGGACGCCGCCGACCACGTTCAGGAACACGTCGAGCTGCGCGAACGAGAGCCCCGCCCGCTTGTCGAGCACCGCGAGCAGCAACGCCAGCCGACGCCCATCGTAGCCGGTGCTCACACGCTGCGGTGTGCCGAACCCCGCCTTGGCCGCGAGTCCCTGCACCTCGAGCAGCATCGGACGCGTACCCTCGAGCAGACAGGTCACCGCGCTGCCGGACGCTGGGGACTCCGAGCGTTCCCCGAGAAAGAGCGCCGACGGATTCTCGACCGCCTCGAGCCCTTGCACCGTCATGCGGAAGACGCCGATCTCGTCCACGGACCCGAACCGGTTCTTCGTGGCGCGCAGCACGCGGTGATCCGCTGAGCCCTCGCCTTCGAAGTACAGCACCGTGTCCACGATGTGCTCGAGCGTCTTGGGGCCTGCGATGCCGCCGCCCTTCGTGACGTGGCCGACGACGAAGACCGCCGTGCCGCTCTCCTTGGCAAATCGCATCAGACGCGCGGCGCATTCGCGCACCTGCCCCACGTTGCCAGGCGCGCCCTCGAGATCGCCCGTGAACACGGTCTGGATCGAATCCACGACCATCACGGCGGGGCGCATCTCGCTCGCGGTGGCGAGGATCGTCTCGAGGTTCGTTTCGCCCAGGAGAGAGACAGAGCCTGCGGTCTCACCCAGCCGGTCCGCACGGAGCTTCACTTGGAGCGGCGACTCTTCGCCACTCACGTAGAGCGTGCGATGCTTGGCCTGTTCGAGCCGCGCGGCGACCTGCAGGAGGATCGTGCTCTTGCCGATCCCCGGCTCACCGCCGACCAAGACCATCGAACCGGGCACGAGACCGCCGCCGAGCACGAAATCGAACTCGCGAAGTCCGGTGATGAGCCGGTTGGACTCCGTGCCGACGACCTCGCTGAGCCTGGGTGTGGGTGCCACCGCACCGCCGTCGCCGAACGCGGAGGCACCCGCCCGCCGCCGCGCCGCGCCAGCGCCCTTACTCGCGCTCACCTTGGGCGCGGCGATCTCCTCCACCAGGGTGTTCCACTCGCCGCACGTCTCGCACTTCCCCGCCCACTTGAGCGACTCGGCGCCGCACTCCGTGCAGCGGTAGACAGAACGCGTCTTCACCGGCACTGCGCCGTCCGGGTGCGGCAGAGCACGGAAAGGTCAGCGAAGCTCACGGTCACTCCGGCTGACGCGCGGTCCAGTTCTCGAATCGCGTGTGGTTCTTGCGGAAATGCAGCCGGATGTGCCCCGTGGGCCCGTTACGCTGCTTGCCGACGATGACCTCGGCGTAGCCGTCGAGCGGAATGTCCGTCGTGCCGGGCACCAGCCGCGCGTTGCCGGACTCGTCGTACGGGCGCTCGTTCATCTCGGGCCGGTAGATGAACAGTACGACGTCGGCGTCCTGCTCGATCGCGCCCGAGTCGCGAAGGTCGGAGAGCTGCGGTTTCCGGTTCTCGCCGCCGCGCTGTTCGGAGGCACGCGAGAGCTGCGAGAGCGCCAGCACCGGAATGTCGAGTTCCTTGGCAAGCGCCTTGAGCGAGCGCGAGATCGCCGAGACCTCCTGCTGCCGGTTCTCCGAGTTCACCGGCCCCGAGACGAGCTGCAGAT
>CAZGFE010000016.1:0-54703 GCA_964524665.1 uncultured Gemmatimonas sp. | reverse complement strand
GAGCACCGTGGTCACGCCGCCCAGCGTCTCGATGCCCAGCGACAGCGGGGTGACGTCGAGCAGGAGCACGTCCTTCTGCTCGCCGGTGAGGACGGCGCCCTGAATGGCGGCACCAACCGCCACCACTTCGTCAGGGTTCACGCCCTTGTGCGGCTCCTTCTTGAAGAACTCCTTCACCACTTCCTGGATCTTCGGGATGCGCGTCGAGCCGCCCACGAGGATCACCTCGTCGATGGTCGACGGGTCGAGCCCGGCGTCCTTGAGCGCCTTCTGCATCGGCGGGATCGTGCGCTGCACGAGGTCGTCCACCAATTGCTCGAACTTGGCCCGCGTGAGCTGATAGTTGAGATGCTTCGGCCCCGACTGGTCGGCCGTGATGAACGGCAGGTTGATGTCGGTGCTCATCGTGCCGGAGAGCTCGATCTTGGCCTTCTCCGCGGCCTCCTTCAGGCGCTGGAGCGCCATCGGGTCCTTGGAGAGGTCGATCGCCTGGTCCTTCTTGAACTCGGCCACGAGCCAGTCGATCACGCGCTGGTCGAAGTCGTCACCGCCCAAGTGCGTGTCGCCGTTCGTGGACTTCACCTCGAACTGGCGCGTGCCGTCCACCTCGTAGAGCTCGAGCACCGAGATGTCGTACGTGCCGCCGCCCAGGTCGAACACGGCGACCTTCTCGTCCTTCTTCTTGTCCTTGTCGAGACCGTAGGCGAGCGCGGCGGCCGTGGGCTCGTTCACGATGCGGAGCACCTCGAGCCCGGCGATCTTGCCGGCGTCCTTGGTGGCCTGGCGCTGCGAGTCGTTGAAGTATGCAGGCACCGTGATCACGGCCTTCGTCACCGTGTGGCCCAGATAGTCCTCGGCGGTCTGCTTCATCTTTTGCAGGATCATCGCCGAGATTTCGGGGGGCGTGAACGTCTTGCCCTGCACCTCGATGGCGGCAACGTCGTTCTGGCCGCGGACGACCTTGTACGGGACGCGCGCGATCTCCGTCTGCATCTCCGCCATCTTGCCGCCCATGAAGCGCTTGATGGAGAAGACCGTGTTGGTCGGGTTCGTCACGGCCTGTCGCTTGGCGATCTGGCCGACGAGTCGATCGCCGTCCTTGCTGAAGCCCACCACGGACGGCGTGGTGCGCCCGCCCTCGGCGTTGGGGATGACGACCGGGTCGCCGCCCTCCATCACTGCCACGACGGAGTTCGTGGTGCCCAGGTCGATACCGATCACTTTGTCTGCCATTGGCTCCTCTTGAGTTTATCTTTTGGCCATCTGCGCTTCCGTAACGGCAAGTGCGGGGCCAGAGATTCACGTCATTTTGGCATCAGAGGGCAATTCCTCGTCTGAAGTGGACTGACACAACGACAAATGATCCCTCTGAGCGACGACAATCCGACCGTCCGGCCTCCGGTCATGACGATCCTCCTCTTGGCGACGATGGGGGTCGTCTGGGTGGTCGTGCAGGGCGCGGGATTCGACCACGAGGCGCTGGCGATGAGCGTCTGCAACCTCGGACTGGTGCCAGGAGAGCTGAGTGGGGCCGCGGCCCTCGGGACGAGCATCCCGCTGACCCGGGATCTCGTGTGCGTGGTGGACGCCGATCCGCTCAACTGGGCGACGCCGGTGCTCTCGATCTTCCTCCATGGCGGGTGGGGGCATCTGCTCGGGAATGCCCTCTTCTTCTGGGTGTTCGGCAACAACATCGAGGATGTGATGGGGCGCGGGCGGTTCCTGTTGTTCTTCCTGATCTGCGGTGTGGCGGCCGCGTTGGCGCACGTGCTGGTTCAGCCCGGCTCTCCGGTTCCGACGGTGGGAGCATCCGGAGCGGTCTCTGGCGTGATGGGCGCGTACCTGGTGCTCTTTCCCAGAGTCCGCGTGCGCATGCTCTTCATCTTCCTGATCTTCTTCCGGGTCATCCCGCTGCCCGCGTGGTTGGTGCTCGCGTGGTGGTTCGGCCTGCAGGTGCTGATGGGGCTTCCCGATCTGGCCGGGGCCGGCGACTTCGGCGGGGGCGTGGCGGTGTGGGCGCACGTCGGCGGGTTCGTGGCCGGGGTCGTCCTGATCCGGGTCTTCGAGCGTCGCGATCTGGTCGCACAACGACGCTCTATGTTGTTGCGGCGCGGTCTCTTGGACGCTGCGTAAGGCCTCGCGGCCGCCGCCCGCGCGCGCCGGGGCGCAGCGCGGTTTGCCGTCGTGCTCCACCGCGGCGTAATTTCACGCTGCCTGACGGTGCTGCGCCGGTGTGGCATCGGATGTTGATCGCCCCCACCCCTCTTTCTTCTACCGAGCCGCCGCACGCGGTGCCGACGTGAGATTCCTCCCCAAGGATGAAGGCTTCTTCGGTCTCTTCGACCAACTCTCTGCGCGACTGACGACCTCCGCGACCCTCCTCCGCCAGCTGTTCGACCAGCCCGAGCGGCTGGAGGAGCTCGCGGGAAAGATCAAGGCGGAGGAACACGCCGCCGACGCGCTGACCTACGACATCATGCAGCGGATCGACCGGAGCTTCGTGACGCCGCTCGACCGCGAAGACATTCACCTGCTCGCGAACCGTCTCGACAACGTCGTGGACCTGATCGACGGGACGGCCCGCCGCGCGACAATGTTCCACATCACGGATCGCCGCGACATGGCCGTGGCGTTGATCGACGTGCTCGTCGCCTGTGCAGAGACGCTGAGCAAGGGCGTGAACGAGATCCGCACGCCGGCGGCGGTCTACAAGACGGCCCGGCAGGTGAAGGAACTCGAGGAGAAGGCCGATGCGCTCTACGCCAAGGCGATCGGCGCCCTGTTCTCGGGGACGCCCGATGCGCTCGAAGTGATCAAGTGGAAGGAGATCTACGACAACCTCGAGCACGCCGTGGACGAGTGCGAGGATGTCGCGAACGTGCTCGAGAGCATCTCCCTCAAGAACTCCTGACCGTGGTCTGGTACATCCTCGCCATCGTCGGGGTGGCGTTCATCTTCGACTACATCAACGGATTCCACGATTCCGCGAACTCCATCGCGACGATCGTGGGGACGCGGGTGCTCAGTCCGTTCGTCGCCGTGGCCTGGGCCGCGAGCTTCAACTTCCTGGCGTTGTTCATCTTCGAGACGAACGTCGCCAAGACGATCGGCAAGGGGATGATCGATCTCGCGATCGTGAATCCGGACGTCATTCTCGCCGGGCTCATCGGAGCGATCACGTGGAATCTCATCACCTGGTGGTACGGGATCCCCTCAAGCTCCTCGCACGCGCTGATCGGCGGCTACGGCGGCGCGGCGATCGCCAAAGCGGGGTTCGGCGCGCTGCTCCTCTCCGGCTGGGTGAAGCCGATCATCTTCATCGTGCTCTCGCCGATGATCGGCATGGCGGCCGGCTGGTCGCTGATGATCGGGACGACGTGGGCCTTCCGAAAGGCGCGCCGGGCGGCGGTGGAGCCGCTCTTCCGCTGGATGCAGATCTCAAGCTCCGCGCTCTTCTCGCTCTCGCACGGCGCCAACGACGCCCAGAAGACCATGGGCATCATCGTCTCGCTGCTCGTCGCGGGGCAGGCGTACTTCGTGAACGAGACGGGATTTCTGCGGCACTTCTATGTCCCCGTGGGCGACGAGATCCCCTTCTGGATCAAGTTCGGTGCGCACTTCGCGATCGCGATGGGCACGCTGATGGGCGGCTGGCGGATCGTGCACACGCTCGGGTCGCGCGTGACGAAGCTGCGCCCGATCGGTGGGTTCAGCGCGGAGACCGGCGGCGCGAGCGCGATCTTTCTGGCGACCTGGCTCGGCGTGCCCGTGAGCACCACCCACACGATCTCCGGCGCGATCGTTGGCGTCGGCGCCACCAGCCGCCTCTCGGCCGTACGGTGGGGCGTGGCCAGTCGCATGGTCTGGGCGTGGGTCGTGACCATTCCGGCGTCGGCCCTCGTCGCCGCCCTCAGCTACTGGCTGGTCGCGGCCATCCGCACCTGAGGGCGGGCGTCGGCTTATGAACGCCTTCGTCTCGAAGGATCCCGCGTTCCTGAGCCGCGAGCTCTCGTGGCTCGAGTTCAATGCGCGCGTGCTCCACGAGGCGGAAGACGAACGAACGCCGCTCCTCGAGCGGTGCAAGTTCCTCGCGATCTTCGGCTCGAACCTCGACGAGTTCTACATGGTGCGGGTCGCCGGCCTGCGCCGGCAGCTGGCCGCGGGCGTCACGGTCACTCCGCCGGACGGCCTGACCGCCGCCGAGCAGCTGGAGCACATCGACGCGCGCGTTCGCACGCTCACCGAGCGGGCTCGGGTGCTGCTCGAAGGCACGCTGCTGCCGCGGCTCGCCGAGGTCGGCATCCGGATCAAGTCCCCGGAGGAGCTGACCGAGCGCGAAGAGGAGACCGTGAAGACCTTCTTCGATCAGCAGGCGTTCCCGGTGCTCACGCCGCTCGCGGTGGATCCCGGCCATCCGTTCCCGTACATCTCGAATCTGACGATCTCGCTGGCCGTCGAACTCCGCGACCCGGAGCGCGGCGAGGTGCGGTTCGCGCGCGTGAAGGTGCCGAAGAGCCTTCCGCGGTGGGTGCCGACCGGCGCGCCGTTCACGTACGTGCCGCTGGAGCAGCTGATGGCCGCGCGACTCGACCAGCTCTTTCCGGGCATGGACGTGCTGGGCTGCTACACCTTCCGGCTCACGCGCTACTCGGACCTCGACATCGCGCACACGGAGGAGCCCGAGGACCTGCTGGCGACCATCGAAGAGCAGCTCTTCCAGCGCCGCTTCGGCGAGGTGGTGCGGCTCGAGGTGGAGCGCGGCACGCCCCACCATCTGCGCGCGCTGCTGCTGGACGAGCTGCGCGCCAGCGAGGCGCCCGAGATGGCGCCGCTCACGGACCGCGATGTGCAGGAGCTGGGTCCCTTCCTGGACGTGAGCGACCTGATGGCGATCGCCACGCTCGACTTCCCCGAGCACCGCGACCCGCCGCTCATCCCGGTGGTGCCGCCCGAACTGCGCGACACGACCCGGTCGATCTTCGACGTGATCCGCGAGAACGAGATCCTCGTGCATCATCCGTTCGAGTCGTTCGGCGCGTCGGTCGAGACGTTCATCGAGAGCGCTGCGCGCGACGAACACACGCTTGCGATCAAGATGACGCTGTATCGCACCTCGGGCGACGGCGCGATCGTGCAGGCGCTCACTGAGGCGGCGCAGCGCGGCAAGCAGGTCGCCGTGCTCGTCGAGCTGCAGGCGCGGTTCGACGAGGTGAACAACATCGCGTGGGCGCGGACGCTGGAATCCTTCGGCGTGCACGTCGTCTACGGACTGCCCGGCCTCAAGACGCACACCAAGACCGCGCTCGTCGTCCGCAAGGAAGGCGACGGGATCCGGCGCTACGTGCACATCGGCACCGGCAACTACAACACGCGGACCGCGCGCCTCTACACGGACCTGGGGCTCATCACCTGCGACGAGGCGATCGGCGCGGACATCAGCGATCTGTTCAACGCGCTCACTGGGTACTCGCGGCAGCGTGAGTATCGGCGCCTGTTGGTGGCGCCGGTGAACATGCGGGAGCGCGTGCTCGACCTCATTCGCCGGGAGACGGCCCACGCCGCGGCCGGCCGGCCCGGACGGATCATCGCCAAGATGAACTCGCTCGTGGACGAGGAGTGCATCCGTGCGCTCTACGACGCGTCGGCCGCGGGCGTCGAGGTGGACCTCATCGTGCGCGGCATCTGCTGTCTGCGCCCCGGCGTGGACGGGCTCTCCGAGCGCATCCGCGTCATCAGCATCATCGGGCGATTCCTGGAGCACTCGCGGCTCTGGATGTTCGGCAATGCCGACCAGCCGGAGTACTACTTTGGCTCCGCGGACTGGATGCCGCGCAATCTGGACCGCCGGGTCGAGGTCGTCACGCCCGTGGCGAACCCGCTCTTTCAGCGCCGGCTGCAAGGCATCCTCGACATCTGCCTCGGCGACAACCGGCAGGCCTGGGAGCTGCGGAGCGACGGGAGCTACGTGCAGCGGACGCCGGGCGAGCGCGGAGAGCGCGCCACACACCGCATGCTCCTGCGCGACGCCTATGGCGGCAGCCGCGAGAGCGGCGCGTTCAACATCGAAGTGAGCGCGCTGATGCGCGAGCGAGGGCAGGGACGGCCGCCGTCCTCCACGGCCGAGCACGCGGCGTTCCACGGGTGAGGTTACTGGCTGCGGTGTGCGCGCTGCTGTGCACGCTGCTGTACGCGGGCGCGGCGGCGGCCCAGCAGGCGCCGGAGGCAGCGCCGCCCGCCACGGTGGAGCTCGGCGAGCGCGGGCTCGTCGTGCGCGGGGCAGACGGCGTCACCAGTGTTGCGTTCCGATTCCGCCTGCAGCCGTGGATGGTGCTCACCGCGGACGAGGACGGCGGTGGGATCAGTGAGACGACCTTCGCGCTCCGCCACGCGCGGTTCCTGATGGAATCTGTGGTGCTGGACCCGCGGCTCGCCGTGAACGTGCAGCTCTCGTTCTCGCGCGGGGATCTGGACCTCGAGAACTCCGGCACCCCGAACATTCTGCGCGACGCCACGGTGCGCTGGGCCGCGACGGAGCAGCTGACGCTGATGGCGGGACAGACCAAGCTGCCCGGCAACCGCCAGCGGCTCGTGTCGTCCGGGGCGCTGCAGTTCGCGGATCGGTCGATCCTCAACGGGGCGTTCAACGTGGACCGCGACGTGGGCGTGTGGGTGGACCACGTGTCGCGGGGCGCACGGCCCGTGCGGCTCCGCGCAGCCGTCTCGGGCGGCGAGGGACGGAACGCGGCGAGGGGCGACGGGGGGCTCGCGTACACGGCGCGCGTGGAGTTCCTCCCGCTGGGTGCGTTCACCGCGGGGGGCGAGTACGTGGAAGGTGATCTTGCGCGCGAGGCGGCGCCCCGCGTTGCGATCGGGGCAGCGCTCTCGGTGAACCAGGGCGCGACGCGCACGGCGGGGCAGACCGGCACCCCCCTCTTTGCTGCGCGCGACATGGAGACGTCCTTCCTGGACGTGGTGTTCAAGTACCGTGGCTTCGCTGCGAGCGTCGAGGCGGCGCGTCGGAACGCGGCCGATCCGATCACGGCGTCCGGCAGCGACACGAGCTTCGTGCTCGCTGGCTCCGGGTACAGCGCGCAGGCCTCGTTCCTGACGCGGAGCGATCTCGAGCCCGCCGTGCGGTTCAGCGTCGTGGATCCGCATCGGTCGCTTGGAGCTCTCGCGCCGCGGCATCGGCAGGCGTCGGTGGGCGTGACGCGATATCTGCAAGGCCACCGCGTGAAGATGCAGGCCGAACTCCTGCGGGATGCGCGGCGCGATCGGATGACGCGCGCGACCCAGGTCGGCTGGAGCGTGCGCGCGTCGATGGAGGTCGGGCTCTAGTCGCCGTCCGGCGTGTACACCGCGCCGTCCGGCCCGACCAGCTCGACCTCGGTCCCCGCCACATCGGCCAGCAGTCCGGCCTTTCGACTCCCGCCCCACAGTTCAAGGCGCAGCGGCGCGTTGGCGCGCTTGGCGACCGGTGTGATCCGGATCGCTCGCTTCACCCAACGCACCTTCACCTCAGCCACCGCGCTCACGTGGCCGCGGTCGAGGCCATCGGCCACCCGAAGCAGCGCGCTGAGCCGGCGCACGCGCTCGCGCGTCGCCTCATCGAGCGCCCAGTAGGCGGCGTGCTTCCGCCGCGGCTCGCGCCCACGGTGGTAGCGCGCCACGTGGGCGATCACCATCTGCTCCTCCGGTCCGATGCCGAGCAGGTCTGCGTGCTGGATGAGATGGAACGAGTGCTTGTGATGGCCTTCGTAGTTGATGTGGTAACCCACGTCGTGGAGGAGCGCGGCGTCGGAGAGCGTCTGCCGCTCCTCCGGAGCACACCCGAGCCTCGCCCCAAGCGCATCGAAGAGCTGAAGCGCGAGCCGCTGCACCTGCAGCGAGTGCGCCGCCTCGTAATGACAGCGTTCCGCGAACGCCTCGACCGACCGTCGCCGCGCCTCGCCGGGGTCCGCGATCACCGGCATCACGCGCGCGGACTCGAGCAGGATCCCCTCCCGGATGCCGTAGCCGCTCGCCGCGACCTCGCGGGGCTCCACGCGGGCGAGCACCTCCGCCACGACCGCGAGTCCAGCGACGATGATGTCGGCGCGCCCGGGGTTGAGGCCGTCCACGCCAAGGCGTTCTTCGGGGGTGAGCGCCGTGAGCTGTTCGAGGATGTGTTCGACGTCGGCGCGCGGCACGCGGGTGCCGTGCACGCTCCGCACGCGCACGCCTTGCCGCGCGAGATGCATGCCCGCGAGGTTCGTGAAGGTGCCGCCGGAGCCGATCACCTCTGCGCCCCGCCAGTCGCGCACCGGCAGTGCCGCGCGAATGTCGGCGCGCACGTGCTTGCGCAACTTGCGGACGCCCTTCGGCGCCGGCCGGTCGCGGAGGAACTGTTCCGTCAGCCGGATCGCGCCGAACGGAAACGAGATCAGCCGCTCCACGAGCCCCTCGGCCACCAGCGCGAGTTCGAGCGATCCGCCGCCGATGTCCATCACCACCGTACGGCCCACGCCGAGTTCGAAGTGCGCGAGGGCGCTGCGGTACGCGAGTCGCGCCTCTTCTTCGCCCACGAGCACGCGCACCTTGAGTCCGGTCTCACGTCGCACTCGCGCGAGGAAGCTCTTGCCGTTCTTGGCGTCGCGGACGGCGCTGGTGGCCACGGCCTCCACCCGATGCGCACCGATCTGCCCGGCGAGATCCGCCATGCGGCGGAGCGCTTCGACCGCCTCGTCCATGTGCTCGTCATCGAGGCGTCCCGTGTCGTCGAGGCCCGCGCCAAGGCGCGGCGCGGCCTTCATTTCGTCGACCACGCGGATCGTGCCGTCGTCGGAGACGTCGGCGACGATCTGACGGATCGAATTGGATCCGATGTCGATGGCGGCGATGCGCGGTGCGGAAGCGGTCACGAAGTCTGGCGGGGAGGGATGCTACTCCCCCGAAGTTGTGACCCCGCACGGGGCGGGGCAACGGTCCGCGTCTGCGCCGCGTCCGCTACTGTGCGCCGAGCTCGTTCTGGAGACCGAGCAACTTGTGCCGACCGTCGCGCGCAAAGAGTGACTTGGCGATCCACACGGTGTCCGTCGACGACGCACGGCGGACGACGACGCCACAAGGGCCGTAGAGCGTGCCCGTGCCCACGGTACGCGCGGTGTCGGAGCACAACGTGGCAAGGATCGGGGCCGGCTCGCGCTGCGCCGTGCGCAGTGCCCGGGTCAGCCCACGTCCCGACTGGCTGAGAATGATCTCCCAACCGATGTGCGGCGGCATCCCGGCGGCGAACTCGGCGCTCGCGGGGGCATAGAGAAAGGCGTACTCCGCTCGCGAGACGACCAGCGGCGCCACACCGAGTGTGTCGCCGATCGCGAGGAGTGCCCAGTAGCGCCGGAGCAGCGCCTCCGTGCTGGGCGCACCCCCCTCGAGGCGCGACGGCGGCGCCGTGGCGACGGTGCGTTGGAACCGCCTCAGGTTCTCAGCCGGCGAGAACACGCTGTCGATCACGTAGCCCGCCGTCTTGCGGAGCGAGTCGAGCGAGGGAATGATCACCCCGTCACTGCGGCGTTCGACCATGCGCGCGTTCACACCGGCCGGGAGCCCAGCGGCCACGGCGTCGACGGGTCGATCGGTGCAGGCCGCTGCGAGCAGGCAGACGAGAGCGCCGCACACGATGAAGGATCGATTCGGCATCAGATCTGGTTCGGGTAATGACCCCTGCGACGCGGAGCCGGAGCCGAACATGCGCTCCGGCCTCGCGACGGTCGGGTCTTCAGTTGCGATAGTAGACGGTCCAGCCCGTGTACCAAGGCGCCGGATCATCAGGGGCAACGGCACCCTGATACGCGGTGCCCTGCAGCGTGCCGCCGAAGAATCCGGCGACGCGGCTGGCGGTGAGCCCCGGGAGCGTGGCGCCCGTGCCGCCGCTGCGGATCGAGGTCGCCGCGGCGGGCCGCCAGTCGAACGCAAAGCCGCTCGCGATCGTGGTTGCGGCGGACGGCACATTCACGAAGAGCGTGTGCGCCGCGTCCGCGCTACTCGTGATGTTGGCGCCGGCAAACTTCGCCGCCGTGCCGTACCGGTTGGTCATTCCGGTCGTATCGAACGTTCGCTGGTTGTCGATCGAGAGCACGTTGAAGATGTCCAGCGAGTCTTGTGTGATGCGCGTGTCGGTCTCCGGGTCGAAGATCGAAAGTCCGGCCTCGGGCCAGCGTCCCACGACACCGTTCAACCAGACGCCGCCCACGCCGCGGCGCAGGAGCATACCCACACCGCCGTCCCCGCCCGCGCGCACTGGGATCACGCCGGGACCCGGACCGATGACGGTGAAGTTCGCGAAGACCGGCATCGAATACGGCGTGGAGTTGAACCCGGCGGCGCAGGTGCCGGCGGCCGAGCCGCAGCCGTCCACCTCGAAGCCGTTCTGCTCGCCCGAGAGCGCGCCCGGGTTGCCAGCGCGCGGATGCACGCGCGGTCCAGTCTGCAGTGCGATCAAGTGCTGGTGCCGACCGCGATGGCCCTCGGCCGCGTCGAAGTGATCGTCGCCTGACTCGTACGAGACGAGATAGCGCGAGTCCACGGTGCCCCCAAAGAACTCGAACTGGTCGTCGAGTCCGCGCACCGCCTGGTTGTACTCGAAGCGCGTGCTGCGTCCGACCGCGTAGAGCGAGTACGCGTTGAGCTCGACGTTCAGGATGGCTGCGGCGCCGGCGAACTCGACGCGCGTGTAGACCACGGAGCCCGAGTTGTCGTTATCGAGATTGCCCCCGTTCCAGCTGACGGTGTCGGCGGGCGCAGGACCTTCCACGACCGTGCGACCCGTCCGGTTGGAGCTGGCGTTCCCGACGAGGATCAGACCGCCCCAGTCTCCCGGAAACCGATTGCCGGCCGCCGCAGACGAGGTGAGCACGATCGGATCTGCCGCCGTGCCCACGGCCTCGATGCGCGAGCCGCGCAGCACCATCAGCGCCGTGACCGGGGGCGCACCAGCTCCCGGGATGGCCCCGCCGATGATCTTCGTGCCCGGCTGGATCGTGAGGATCGCGCCGTTGGCGACGGAGATGACCTTGGTGAGCTGATAGATGTTCGTCGAGAGCCACGCGGTGTTCGTCGTGATGTCGGCAGTTACCTGGACTACCGGTCGATCAGAGGTGGTGACGCTCGCTTCTGCGGAGTAGGGCCCGTTGTCGCTGCCGCGCACCGCCCGTACGCGGTAGCGATACGCCGTCTCTGGTGCGCGGCCGTTGTCGAGGTACATCGTGGCCGTCGTCACGTCGACACTGGTGAAGGCGCCGCCCGTGGCGCCGACGGCGCGTTCGATCTCGTAGGCGCCCGCGTCGGTCACGGCGGTCCACGTGAGGGTGACCGAGGTCGGTGCCGTGGAGGCGGCGGTCACGTTGAGCGGCGCGACGAGCGCGCGCGGCCCGGTCGGCCCGTCCTCGGCGCACGCGCCGGTGAACAGAAGGGCGATCAGCGCCAGCGCGGCCGACGAGAACGGCCGACGAGCGGTCCTGCGCGAGAGATCGTGGGTCATTCGAAGCTCGACTGAGAAGTGGAGAAGGAAGAAGGCCAGTGCACGTGCGGTGCACTGGCCTTCAGAATGCGGACTCCCTGTCAACCTCCCGCGACGGCGAGGTCACGACTCTGTCACTCTGCGCTCGCGATCACCGCCACTGGACACCCATGGAGAGCTGGCGCCCGCTCCGGTAGCGCTCCCGCGTGACCGGGCCTTGGGTCAGTTGATACGGCGCGTCCAGCAGATTGCGTGCATCCATCTTCCACGACCACCGATCGCCGAGCGGTACGCGCACGGACAGATCCACCAGATGGCGCGGCGCCTCCATCACGTCGGGAAAGGGGATCGTGCCTGCGCTGTGGATGCGCGGCCCCACCGCCGAATACAGCAGCGTAGCGGAGCTCCCGGTGACCGCTCCCTCGCGCGTGAGACCAACGTTCACCACCCACGGCGCCTGGCCCATCATCGGGCGATCGGCATTGGTGTTGGCCGACGCGCCGCTGCCCACGTCGATCCGGCTCTGCATCAGGGTCACGTTCGTGAACGTGGAGTACGCCTGGAGTGCCTCGGCCCAACCGCCAAGTTCCTTGCGGAGCTCCAACTCGATGCCGACGTTGCGCGCAGACCGCGCGTTGAAGAACGAGACGAAGGGCTGGCCGCCAGTCGCCAGGTCGATCCGCTCGATCGGCCGCTGGAACTGCTTGGCAAAAAGCCCGACGCTGACGAGCTCGCCGGTAGCGAGGAACCTCTCGTACTTGATGTCGTAGTTCTGGATCAGCGAGCGCTCCAGATCGCCGTTGCCCCGCGTGATCTGACCGCCGACGATCTCGAGGTACTGCACGGGCGAGAGCTCGCGGTACTCCGGACGCGCGAGCGTCTGCGACGCGGACAGCCGGAGCTGTGAGCGCGATCCGAGCTCGATGTTCAGGACGAGCGCCGGCAGCACATCGACATCCTGCAGTCGCGAGAGGAACCGGCTGTTGTTGGAAAGGGCCGTGCTCACCGCGATGTCGGCATCCTCGACGCGCGCGCCGGCGATCAATCGCGCACGGTGGCCGACCGGGAATTCGGCCATCGCGAACGCGGCCGTGAGTCGCTCGGTGGCGTCATAGACCCCGTCGTCGGAGACGTTCTGGATCGTGAAGACGTTGTCGCTGCCGGAGGTGAATCGCCCATCGAACAGATACTCTGCCTCCAGCGCGCGGTCGGCGACTGGCACGGCGGTCGAGACGATGCTGAACTGCCGGTTGAAGGCCGCGCGGCGGGTCGTGCGGTGCGAGATCCCGGTCTTCACGGACGGTGCGTCTGGCCGATCGCCGAACGCATAGCGATAGCTGACCTCGCCGACGACGTTGCGCTCCTGCAGGTCGCCGAAGGTGCGGCGCGCGACATCCGGGTTGCCGTCGCTCCAGGCGAAGGGGCCGTCGCCGCTGAACTGCACGTACACGAGATCCGAGCGATCAGGTTCCTTGCGGGAGACGCCGGAGTTCGCGATCGACCAGTCCAGCTGCTGCCGCGCACTCAGGGCGTGCTCGCCCTTGAGCTGCGTGCTGCGGACCGCGCGTTCCACGAAGCGCAGTGTCATGCGTTCGACGTTCGCCGAGCCAAAGCTGTAGGCCGACCCTGTCGTGCGACGCGCGTCGTTGTCAGCGCTGCGCGTGTAAGAGTTGTTGAGCGAGAAGCGGGCGCGAGGAGTGATCAGGGAGCTGACGTTGAGCAGCGCTCCCCACGAGGTGCTCTGCGAGCTCCCTTCGCCCCGCCATGACTCCAGGACCTCGGGCCGCCCGTCGCGTTGGATCGGATTCGCCTGATAATCCTCCGCGCGGATCTCCTGCGACGCGGCGTACGTGAGCGACCCCAGGTACCCGACATTGAGCGCGCCGACCGGATCCTGGCCACCGACTGAGATGCCAAGCGAACCGTTGGGCAGCCCCGTGGTGCTCGTGGGCGTCCACGCGTTCCGCAGTCCATTGATCGCCGCATTGATCTCTTCACGCGAACCGAGCTGCGCCACTGCGCCCGCTGATGCCAAGGAGGCGGGCAACGCACGCGCGCGACCGCCGTACCCCAGCCACTCCGATCCCTCACGCGGCGCGGCGATCACCTGCTGGCCCGTCACGGCATCGTTCATGCCGAGTGAGGTGGAGAAGCTGAATGTGCGGCGGACCGGGAACTCCCGTGTGCGCAGATCCACCGACGCGCCGGAGAAGTCGCCCGCCAAGTCGGGCGTGAAGGTCTTGCTCAGCGTCACCGAGCCGAGCAGGGCGGACGGAAAGAGGTCAAGCGGGACGAATCGCTTCTCCGGCTCGGGGCTCGGGAGCCGGGACCCGTTGAGAGTGGTGACCGTGTAGCGCTCCCCGAGGCCTCGCACGTACACGCTGCGCCCGTCCTGCACGGTCACACCGCTGACGCGCTGCACGGCCTTGGCGGCGTCGCTGTCCGGACTGCGGCTCATCTGTTCGGACGTCACCGCGGTCACGATCCCGATCGCCGAGCGCTGCTCTGCGAGTGCCGCGTCCACCGTGCCCCGTTCCGCCTCGGCCGTGACGATCTGTGCGGTCAGGACGAGCGTGGCCTCGGTCAGCGCGATCTCTTGCTCTGCCACGGCTCCGCGCTCGATCAGGATTCCCGTGATCGTCTTCGGCGCATAGCCGATGCGGCGGACCGTGAGCGAGACCGTGCCGGGCGGGACCCCGATGATCTGGAATCGACCCCCAGCACTCGTGAGCGTGCCAAGCGTCGTGCCGGTGACCTGCACACCGGCGCCGACGAGACCCCCGCCGGTGGTCGCGTCGAGCACGCGACCGACGATCCGACCCGTCTCTGCGGCTTGCGCGCGCAGCGACGGAGCACTGAAGGTCGAAAGAAGGCAGAGAGTGGACAGGAGACGTCGCATGGGCAACTCGGAAGAGGTCGGAGTGAGCAGACCGAACCGCCGTACGCGGACCGGATGCCGACAATCTTCCCTGCCTTCGTCACCGCGCTCCCACGACCGTGCGACGATCGCGTAACGGTTCAGCGACGACGTCCGCTCAGTGCCCCTGGTGCGGGAAGAACGCGCGGATGCTCGTGCCGCGGCCGGGCGTGGATTCGGCGTGGAGCCGGCCGCCGTGCGCCTCGACCAGATGCTTCACGATCGCGAGTCCGAGGCCGGTGCCGCCTTCGTCCCGCGATCGGCCGGGATCCACGCGGTAGAAGCGTTCGAAGACACGCGGCAGGTGCTCCGCCGCGATCCCGCTCCCCGTATCGCGAACGCCCACGGTGACGCCGCGCTCGTGCGGCTCCGCGAAGAGCACGACCTCGCCGCGCGCCGTGTGACGCACGGCGTTGTCGACGAGATTGCCCAGCACCTGGCGGATCGCCGTCGGGTCCGCGAAGACGTGCGTCGTGGCGGGCGAGATGCGGTGGACGAGAGCGACGCCCTTGGTGCGCGCCGCCTCGCGCGACGTCGCGAACAGCTCCTCGGCGAGCGGAGCGAGCGGCAGCTCCTCCGGGTTCGGGACCCAGCCACCGGACTCGATCCGCGAAAGATCCAGCAGATCGTCGACGATGCGCTGCATGCGCCGCGTGTTGCCGAGGATGCGCTCCGCGAACTGCTGCCGCGCATCGGAGGGCACATCGTCCGTCGCGAGGGTCTCGGCGAATCCGCCGATGACGGTGAGCGGGGTGCGCAGCTCGTGCGAGACGTTCGCCACGAAATCGCGCCGCACGCTCTCCAGCCTCCGCACGGTGGTGAGATCGAACAGGGCCAGCACGGCCCCGACGCCCGCGAGGGGGCGCGCCGTCACCGCGAGCGTGCGGCTGCCGACGACGAGTTCGGCACCTTCGGTGAGGTCGCCCGAGAATGCCGCTTGCAGCGCCTCTCGGAGGACCACGTCCCGCGGCAGTTCTTCGGCGGGGAAGGGAACAGGCGTCCGGATGCCGAGCAGTCGCCGAGCACGCTCGTTGATCCGCACCACATTGCGCTGCGTGTCCACCGCCACCACGCCTTCATTCAACGCATCCGTCAGCTGCTCGAGCAGCAGCTCGTCGGACTCGATGGCCCGCAGCCGGGTCGAAAGCTGATCCGCGAGTTGGCGCAGCGCCGTCGCGAGTTCGCCGACCTCGCCTGGCGCGCCCATAGTGGGCCGGCGGGAGAGATCGCCGGCAGCGAGTGCCTTGGCCACATCGCGGAGCTCCTCGACGGGGTGCGTGACGCTCCGCGAGAAGAACCAGGCGATCACGAGGGCGATCAGCAGCGCGATCAGCGCCGCCGCGAGCAGATCGCGGCGCGCCTCGTCCATCACCGCGTCGAGCGTGGCCGTGGGCTGCGACACGCGTGAGACACCGAGCCCCTCGACGGGGATCGCCACATATGTCCGGATCTCGCGCGTCGACGGCGACGGACGGCGCGCGGCGCCGGTCCGCCCGGCCAGCGCCTCGGCCACTTCTGGGCGCGACGCGTGGTTCTGCAGTTGCCGGAGCGCTGCGCCGTCGAACTCCGAGTCGCCGACCACGGTCCCGTCGCGCGCGATCAACGTGACCCGTCGTCCGAGCGCGGCGCCCATGCGGTCCGCCACGGAATCCGGGAACGCGGGCTGCCGTGTCCAGAGTTCGCCCGCGAGACGTGCTTCGCTCGCGAGGAAGGCGCGCGCGTCGGCACGCAGTCGCTCGCGCATCTGACGGTCCACGATCACGAAGATCAGGGTCGAGAGCACGCCGACGACGATCAGGGCGCCGAGGAGCAGGCGCTGCGCGAGTCTCATTTCCCGGTCTTGCGCTGCGCGCCGCGCGACTCCGGCACCTGCAGGCGATAGCCAAAGCCCCGCACGGTCTCGATCAGGTCACCCGCGGGATGGAGCTTGGTGCGCAGCCGCTGCACGTGCATGTCCACGGTGCGCGTCTGGATGTCCGGCGCCGACTCCCACACCGTCTCGAGCAAGTGGGCGCGCGCCTGCACGCGCCCCCGGCGCTCGGCGAGCGTGAGCAGCAGCTTGAACTCCGTGGGCGTGAGTTCGACCTCGTGCCCTTTCACGGTCACGCGGTGCGCACTGCGATCGATGCGGATCGGGCCGATCTCCATCACGTCGGCTGGTTCGGAGGCGACGGCGCGCCGGAGGATCGCCCCTACCCGGAGCACGAGCTCTTGCGGACTGAACGGCTTGGTGAGGTAGTCGTCTGCCCCAAGCTCCAGTCCCTTGATCCGGTCGGGCTCGTCCTTGCGCGCGGTGAGCATGAGCACGGCGAGTGACGCAGTGCCTGCGTCCGCCCGCAACGCCTTGAGCACGTCGAACCCGGACATCCCCGGGAGCATCAGATCGAGAACAACGAGCGCCGGGCGGTCCTTCTTCGCGAGCACGAGTGCATCGGGCCCGGTGGAGGCTGACGAAACGCGGTATCCCGCCTTGGCCAGATGGTAGACGACGAGCGCAACGATGTCCGGTTCGTCGTCGACGACGAGGATCCGTTCACCCTGCGCCGCAGCGTTCACGCGATCGTCCCGGCGAGTCGCCGCGTGATGGAGGCAAGCAGCAGGTCGATCGCGATCGTGTTCTCTCCGCCGCGCGGGATGATCAGGTCGGCGTACCGCTTGCTCGGCTCGACGAACTGGAGATGCATGGGCTGCACCGTGGAGAGATACTGGTCGAGGATCTCCTCCAGCGGTCGGCCGCGCTCCGCCAGGTCGCGGCGAATGCGCCGAATGAGCCGCGTGTCGGCGTCGGTGTCGACGAACACTTTCACATCACACCGCGCGCGCACGGCCTCGTCCACGAGGAGGAGGATGCCGTCGATGACGATCACGTCTGCGGGCTCGATCCGCACGGTCTCCTTGGACCGCAGGTGCGCCGTGAAATCGTAGACGGGCTTGTCCACGGCCTGTCCCGCCGCGAGCTGCGTCAGGTGCGCGGCAAGGAGGTCGAGGTCGAACGCGTCCGGGTGATCCCAGTTGAGCGCGCGACGCTGGTCCAGCGTGAGCTCCTGATGGTCGCGGTAGTACGCGTCCATGTCGATGAACGCGACCTGCGCCCCGTGGAGCGACTCGGCAATGCTCCGCGCCACGGTGGACTTGCCGGAACCGCTGCCGCCGGCGATGCCGATGATCAGAGGTCGGGTCACGGTCGTCGCAAGAAGTGGGGCACGCGCGTAATCTGGCCGCAGCGCGGGCGGTCGAGAAGCATCGAGGCTGTCACGGTTCTGTATCGGGAGGCGGGGTCCGGGAACGTTGGGGCGGGCCACCGAGCGCGTCAACCAAGCGGCCCTCCCGTCCCCCGGCGCGAATGCGATATCCTTATAGATGCGACTCAACTCGCCCCTCCGTGGCGGCGCCCTGGCGGCGCTCGCGCTTCTGGTCGTCCCGCCGTCGATGGCGGCCCAGCAGCGGGTCGAGCTCACGATCGCCGCCACCACGGACGTGCACGGGCGCCTGCGGGCGTGGGACTACGCGGCCGCTGCGCCAGACACGCTGCGAGGGCTCGCGCGCGCCGCGACCGTTGTGGACTCGCTGCGCCGTGCGGCGTCCGGCCGGGTGATCCTCGTGGATGCCGGCGATCTCCTGCAGGGGAACGCCATGACGTACGTGGCGGGCCGCCTGGACTCGCTCGCGCCCAGTCCGGTGATCGCCGCCATGAACGCCATGCGATACGACGCCGCGGCGATCGGGAATCACGAGTACAACTACGGCGTCGATCATCTCGACCGCGCGATCGCGCAGGCACGGTTCCCGTTCCTCGCCGCCAACGCGCGGCGAGTGGACGGGCACGCGCAATATCCAGGGCGGGTGCTGCTCACGCGCGCCGGAGTGAAGGTCGCCGTCATCGGCATCACCAACCCCGGCGCGATGGTCTGGGACCGCGACCATCTGCGCGGCCGCGTGGAGATCGATGACATCGTCGCTGCGTTGCCGGAGCAGATCCGAGCGGCGCGCGCCGAGGGCGCGGACGCAGTGGTCGTGGTCGCGCACGCGGGACTTGGTGAGGTCTCCTCGTACGACACGGTCGGCACCGGCATGCCGAGCGAGAATCCCATGGCGAGGGTGGCGCGCGAGGTGCCGGGGATCGACCTGATCGTGATCGGACATTCACACCAGGAGATCGCGGACACGTTGATCCACGGCGTCCGCGTGATCCAGCCGCGCCAGTGGGCCGGCAGTGTGGCGGTCGCAACGCTGGTGTTCGAGCGGGCCGGCGCCGCGTGGCGCGTCACCGCGAGTCGTGGCGCGGTGGTCCCGACCCGCGGCCATCCCGAGCGTCGCGACGTGGTCGCTGCCGTGGCACGCGCGCACGAAGCCGCCGTCCGGTACTCCGCCGCGCGCATCGGCGCGACCGCCTCGATCTGGAGCAGCGACTCCGCGCGGATCACGGACACGCCGATCATCGACCTCATTCAGGAGGTCCAGCGTAAGGTCAGCGGCGCCGAGCTGAGTGTGACATCGGCGTTCACTCTCACCGCTCGATTCGATCCGGGGCCGATCACGGTGGAGAAGGTGCTGCCGCTGTATCCGTACGAGAACACGCTTCGCGCGCTGCGACTTTCGGGAGCGCAGATCCGCGCATTCCTCGAGCACAGCGCGCGCTACTGGGTCGTGCAACGCGCGTCCGACGGCAGTCTCCACGTGGCCGCCAACCCGCAGATCCCCGGCTACAACTACGACATGCTTGCCGGACTCGACTACACGATCGACCTCTCGCGTCCGGCCGGCTCGCGGATCACCGCGCTCGAGAAGCAAGGCGTCCCCGTTGCAGACTCGGACACGTTCACGGTCGCGTTCAACAGCTACCGCGCGACGGGCGGTGGCGGCTACGACATGCTGCGCGGCGCCCCGGTGGTCTACGAGGGAACCGAGGAGGTACGCACGCTCATCGTGGAGGAGATCCAGCGGCGCGGCGCGATCGAGCCCGCGGACGTCTTCACGCGCAACTGGCGATTGCTGCCGCCAGCGCGCACCCTCCGCGTGCTCGGCATGAACGACTTTCACGGCGCGCTGATCAAGCGGCCGGACGCCAACGCGGGAAACCGTGGTGGCGCGGCTGAGCTGGCCGCGGTGGTCCGGGCGGCGCGCGTCGAGTGTGCGCCGGTGTGCACGATCATCCTGCTGAACGGTGGAGATCTCTTTCAGGGAACGCCCGTCTCCAACTTTGCGTTCGGTGCGCCGACGGCGCAGGCGCTCGACCTGATCGGCGTGGACGCGCACGCGCTCGGCAATCACGAGTTCGACTGGGGGCAGGACACGCTGCGCGCTCGCATGCGCGACCTTCGGGCACCGATCCTTGGCGCGAACGTCACGTACGCGGACGGCACGAACGTCCCGTGGATCCCGGACGACACGCTCCTCGTGCGCGACGGCGTGCGGATCGGGGTGATCGGGATCGCGGACCCGGCGACCCCGCGCACGACCATGGCGCGGCACGTGGCGGACCTGCGCTTCGTGGATCCGGCGCCAGTGGTCCGCGCGCGTGCGGCGGCCCTGCGTGCGCGCGGCGCGGAGGTGGTGCTCGTGGTCGCACACCTCGGCGGATTCTGTGACCGCAACAATCCCGATGACTGTCGCGGCGAGATCTTCGACATGGCGCGCGCGCTCGGTCCGGGGGTGGTGGACGCGATCGTCTCGGGGCACACGCACTCCGAGGTGCGCACGGTGGTGGCGGGCACACCGATCGTGCAGGCGCGCGTGAGTGCGCGCGCGCTTGGGATCATCGACCTGCCGCTCGGTGCTCCCGTCGAAGGCGCCGCGCCGCGTCGCCCCGAGGTGCGTCCGGTGGTCAGCGACAGTGTCACGCCGGACTCCACGGTGGCCGCGTTGGTCGCGCGCGCCTTTGCTCGGGTCGAGGCGCAGATCATGGAGCCGATCGTCACGACGGACGTGGCGTGGCCCCGTGAAGGTGAGCAGTACGCGCTCGGCAATCTGATCGCCGACGCCCAGCGCGCGGCTGGGCGGGGCGACATCGCCGTGATGAACAACGGCGGGATCCGCGTCGCGCTGCGTCCCGGGACGATCCGCTGGTGGGATCTCTTCGAGGTGCAGCCGTTCGCGAACCGCCTGATGGTGGCGACGGTCACTGGTGCAGAGCTCCGGACGTACCTGGAGGGTCTCGTGGCGCGCTCGACGGTGTCGTGGCACATCAGCGGGGCGACGGTCGACTACGACCCCACCGCCCCGGCGCGGCAACGCCTGCGCCGCGTGGTCTTCGCGGACGGCGCGGTGCTCAGCGACACGAAGCGCTACCGCGTGGTGCTCAGCGACTTCCTGGCTGGCGGCGGAGAAGGGGTCTCGCTTGGCAGCTCGTCGCCGTTCGAAGACATCGGCATCGTGGATCTCGATGCGCTGGTGGACATGCTGCGCGCGATGCCCAACGGTCGGCTCGAACAAACGGACGCACTGAAGACGCCCCGCTTCCGGGCGCGCCGATGAGCGACTCGATCCGCGTGTTCGTGAACGGCACCGGTGTCACGGTCCCGGTGGGGAGCACGGTGCTCGACGCGGTGCGGGCGGTGGATGCCGAGGCTGCCGCGGCGGTCGCGGCGGGTTCGCGCGCCGTGGCCGACAGCCGCGGGATCACGGTGCGGTCCGACACGGTCGTCTCGGGCGGCTATGTGATGCGACTCGTAAGCGCCCGCGCGCTTCGAGAGGATCCCAGCTAATGGCCAAGCTCACCTCCGATCTGCTGCGGCGGATCCCGAAGGCCGAGCTGCACTGCCATCTCGACGGGTCCGTCCGCCCAGCGACATTGCTCGAGCTCGCCCGCGATCAGCGCGTGCTGATGCCCGCGGACGACGCCGAGGCGCTGCGTGACCACATGCGCGTGGACGACGCGCGCAACCTCGAGGACTATCTGGCGCGCTTCGAGACCACGTTGAGCGTGATGCAGACGGCGGAAGCGATGGAGCGGGTCGCGTACGAACTCGCCGTGGACTGTGCCGCCGAGGGCGTGCGGTACCTCGAGACGCGCTACGCGCCGGTGTTGAACATTCGCAGTGGCCTGTCGATGGGCGAGGCGGTCGAGGCCCCGCTGCGCGGGCTCCGCCGCGCTGAGCTGGAGACGGGGATCGTCGCGCGGGTGATCGTGACCGCGCTGCGCAATCAGCCGGCGGTCACCTCGCTCCAGCTCGCGCGGCTGGCCGTGGAGTTCCACGGCCACGGCGTCGTCGGCTTCGATCTCGCCGGCGGCGAAGCAGGCAACCCCGCCTCGGTGCACGCGGCGGCCTTTGCGCACGCGCAGGAGAACGGACTGCCGTGCACCTGTCACGCGGGCGAGGGCGCGGGGGCCGAGTCCGTCGCGGACGCGCTCCACAACTGCAACGCGCACCGCATCGGACACGGCACGCGGTTGGGAGAGGACCCAGCGCTGCTGGCCGAGGTCCGCGACCGCGGGATCGCCGTGGAGTGCTGCCTCACGAGCAACGTGCAGACGCACGCGGCGGCGTCCTTTGACACGCACCCGTTCCGCGCCTACTTCGACGCCGGACTGCAGGTCTCGCTCAACACCGACAACCGGCTGATGAGCGGCACAGACCTCGTGACCGAGTACGGGCTCGCCGCCAAGCATCTCGATTTCACGTTTGACGAACTGTGCACGGTGGCGCGCACCGGCTTCACCAATGCGTTCCTGCCGGAGGCAGAGCGGACGGCGCTCGTGGCTCGCATGGACCAGGAGTTTCAGACCCTTCGCCGGAGTGTTGCTTGACCGCCAAGCCGCAGACGCCCGACGCGCGCGCCGCGTCCGACGCCAGCACCCACGGCGCGAGTGCCGCGCGCGCGGCGGCGGACTCCGTTCGATCGCGGTTGGGCGCGAAGGCGCCAGTCGCCGCGATCGTCCTCGGTTCCGGGCTCGGCGCCCTCGCCGACCAACTCGCGAAGCCGCGCCGTGTGCCGTACGCTGAGATCCCGGGCTTCCACGCGCCGGGCGTCGAAGGTCACCGCGGGGAGCTGCTCGCGGGCGAACTCGCTGGACGCGAGGTGCTGCTCCTCGCGGGCCGCTTTCATATGTACGAAGGGCACAGCGCACAGGTCGCGGCCTTCCCCGTGCGCGTCGTGCACGCGCTCGGCGCCAAGGTGCTGTTCGTCTCGAACGCCGCTGGCGGGATCAAGCGCGAGTTCGTGCCGGGCACGCTGATGGCGATCCGGGACCACCTGAATCTGCAGTTCCGGAATCCGCTCACCGGGCCGGTCGAGCCGGGCGATGTGCGATTCCCCGACATGAGCGCGCCGTACGCGCCGCGCTTGCGCTCGTTGCTGCATCAAGCGGCTGCCGCCGGTGGACTCACGCTCGGCGAAGGCGTATACGCGGGCCTGCTGGGGCCGACCTACGAGACACCGGCCGAGGTGCGGATGCTGGAACGACTCGGCGCAGATGCCGTCGGGATGAGCACGGTGCCCGAGGTGATCATGGCTGCGGCGATCGGCATGGAGGCCGCCGGGGTCTCGTGCATCACGAATCCGGCGGCTGGGCTCTCGGACGCGCCGTTGGCGCACGCGGAAGTGATGGAGGTCGGCCAACGCGCCGCCAAGAGCTTCTGCGGCCTTGTGGAGCGCTGGGTCGGTCTGCTCTAGAACGCAGCCGCGACGCGGGCGAGCGCAAGTTCGCGTGCCCGTCTTGCAGGCGTGCCGCTCGCGTGCCGCTAGCGGCCGCCGGGCGGCGGAGGAAGCGCCGCCAACCGGCGCTTGAACGCCTGGAAGTTCGGCGAATCCCGCGTGAGCCCGACCAGCGAGTTCGGGTCGAGCTTCGCGATCCGCGCGCGTCCTGCGGCGATGCGCGATTCCTCGAGCGGGTGCGACCGGAACCAGCTGTCGAGCGCGTCCGGCTTCCCCTTTCGTTCCTCGAGCAGGATCTGGAACATCTCCGGAATGCCGTTCGGGTCGATGCCGGAGCGGACCATGTAGGTGAGCCCGGCGGCGTCGGCCTCGTCCTCGTCGGCCCGTGAGAAGCTCGCCATCGCGGCGCCCGCCCCAAGATTGATCATGGCCTGGCCCGTCTGGCTGCCGCACATGTTGGTGAAGATGCAGATCCCGAGCGCGCCGATGTTCGCTCCCTGGGCCTTCTGCATCTGCTTCACCGAATGGCGTTTGGTCACGTGGCCGATCTCGTGCCCGATCACGCCGGCGACCTGCGAGAGGTTCTGGGCGCGCTCGATCAGCCCGCGATTGATATAGATGAAGCCCCCCGGCACCGCGAAGGCATTCACGTCCATGCTGTTCACGATATTGAAGTGCCACTCCAGCCCGCGGGTGTCGGCGATACGGGCAATGGAGTCGCCGAGTACGTTGATGTACCGTACGAGCTCCACATCCTGCACCATCGGCAGTTCGCGGTTGATCTCGGCGGCGTAGGACGCGCCCATCGCGACCTCTTCCTGGGTCGAGATCGCGCAACCGCCGAGGGCGGCGCTCAGAGCGAGAATCACGAGAGTACGCATGCGAGTGTTGACCCTAGCGAGGGATCTGTTGCGTCGCAAGGCGCGCGAGCGGAACGGGCTCTTCGTCGCCGAAGGGATCCGGACGGTGGAGGCGCTGCTCGCCTCGCCGCTCACCGTTCGCGCGGCGCTCACCTGCGATCTGATCGACCGCACGCCGCGCGGATCCGTCCTTGCCGCCGCGCTCCTGGGGCGCGACGTGGAGGTCCTGCGCGTGAGCGAACGGGAGTTCCTCTCGGCCAGTGACACGGAGAACCCGCAGGGCGTGCTCGCCATCGCGGAGCAGCCGGCCGCAACGCTGGAGTCGCTCAAGCTCTCGACCGGAGACCGCCTGCTCGTGCTCGACGGGGTGCAGGATCCCGGCAATGTCGGCACGCTGCTGCGGACTGCCGCGGCGCTCGGCGTGCGCGCGACGTTGGTCCTCCCCGGCACCGCGGACGTCTGGAACGCCAAGGTCGTGCGGAGCGCGGTCGGGATGCAGTTCACGCACGTCACCGTCAGTTGCACAGAACCGGCGCTGCTCGGGTTCCTCAAGTCGCGCGGCGTGGCGCTCTGGGGTGCTGCCGCAGAGGGCCAGCCGCTCGGTGCGACGCGTGCGCCCGACAAGCTCGCGTTGATGGTCGGGAACGAAGGCGCCGGACTCAGGCCCGACCTCCGCGCGGCGTGCGACGCGCTTGTCTCGATCCCGATGGCTCCGGGCGCGGAGTCATTGAATGTGGCCGTTGCGGCGGGCATTCTCCTCTACGCACTGCGTCCTCTTCCGGGCACGTGATGGATCCCTTTCTCGTCGTAGCGTGGGTGGTGGTGGCGCTCTTTGGGGCGAGCGTCGGCTCGTTTCTGAACGTTTGCGTGGCGCGCTGGCCGGACAACTTGTCGGTCGTCTCGCCGCGGTCGCGCTGCCCGCGCTGCGAGAAGCCCATTGCGTGGTACGACAACCTGCCGCTGGTCTCGTGGCTCGTGCTGCGCGCCAAGTGCCGACACTGCGCGCTGCCCATCAGCGTCCAATACCCGCTGGTCGAGCTGACGATCGCACTCGCGTGGCTGTGGAGCGTGGCCGCCTTCGGCTTCGGCTTCACGGCGTTCCGAGTTGGCGTGGCAGCGACGATCCTCGCCGGTGTGACACTCACCGACCTGCAGCGCTATCTGATCCCCGACGGATTCACGCTTACCGGCTTCCTCTTCGCGGTCCTCACGGCGCCGCTCGCGCTGTACCTGGGCGACCTCGGGCCGTTCGCCGGCCCGTGGGACGCGATCGTGGGTGCCTGCGCGGGCGCAGGCGTGATCGCGATCGTCGGGTGGCTCGGCGAGATCGCGCTCGGCAAGGAGGCGATGGGGCAGGGCGACGTCACGCTGATGGCGTTCGTCGGCGCGATGGTCGGGCCCTCGCGCGCGTTCCTCACCGTGTTCGTAGCGGCGGCGCTCGGCTCGGTGGTCTTCGTGCTCCTCGTCGCGCCGATCGCCAAGTGGCGCGCGTCCAAGCGGAACGTCGAGTTCGAGATGCCGCTCGTGCCGTTCGGGGTATTCCTTGCGCCTGCCGGACTCCTCACCTTGCTTTGGGGAGCCGAACTCCTCGACTGGTATTTCGCGTTCCTGCTCGCCTGAGCCGGCGAACGCGCTCCTTTCGGATCCCCTTACTCGACGCGATGACCTTCCGACGCGCCCTCCTTCCCGCGCTGCTGCTCGCGGGATGTGCGAGTGACACCACCGGCTACACGGGGCCCTACGAGCGCGAAGTGCGGCGCGCGATCCCACAGCTCGAGTCTGCCACCGGGCTGCGCTTCCTGACGCCGCCCGTGCTCGAGGAACGCGACCGCGACCAAGTGCGCGAGTTCCTCGAGCGGCAGTTCAACGAACAGCTCACGCCACTCGAACTCTCCGGCCTCGAGCAGGCCTACAAGCGGTTCGGGCTGCTGCCCGACTCGCTCGACCTGCGACGCTTTCTGCTCGACCTGCTCACGGAACAGGTGGCTGGCTACTACGACCCCGCGACGAAGGTCCTGTACGTGGTGAAGGGCGGCGCGCCGGAGATCATCAACGTCACCATCACGCACGAGCTGATGCACGCACTGCAGGACCAGCACTATCCGCTGGATTCCGCGCAGGCGCTCAAGGGCGACAATGATCGCCAGGTCGCGATGCAGGCGGTGATCGAGGGACAGGCGGTCTACGAGCAGATGTCGTCGATGCTCGGCGGGTCGGACTTCGGGCTGCGGATCCCCGGCGGCTGGGAGCAGGTGCGCGAGATGATCCGCAACGAGCAGCAGTCAATGCCGCTCTTCGCCAACGCGCCGACGCTGATCCAGGAGACGCTGCTGTTCCCGTACCTCGCGGGCGCCGAGTTCAACCGCCAGTTCAAGCGGCTGCGGCCGGGTCAGGTGCCCTTCCGGCCCATGGCGTCCTCGACCGAACAGATCCTGAACCCGGAGAAGTACCTCGACTCGGTGCCGGATCTTCCGACGCGCATCACGCTGGGCGCGCCGCGCGGCGCGTCGCTTGTGCACGAGGACAACCTCGGCGAGTTCGAGACGCGGCTCTTCCTGTACCAGCACCTGGGCGACGTGGGCTCGGCGGCGCAGGGAGCCGCCGGCTGGGACGGCGATCGCTACCAGCTGGTGAACACCCGTGCCGGGAACGGGATCGCGTGGCTCACGGTCTGGGACTCGAGTGTGGAGGCCGCCGAGTTCCGGGACCTGATGGAGCGTATGGTCGAGCGCCGGTTCCGCACGGCCACAAGCAGTGGTGGCAGCGGCGAGTCGCGGCGTTGGACCGCGGCCGGGCGCCGGCTCTCACTCACGACGGCGACGATCGCAGGTCGCCCGGTGGTCATCTGGGAGGATCTCCCAGCGGCTGTGGCCGGAAGCGTGCTCGACGTGGGTGCGGTGGTACTGCGCGAGGAGTGACCGATGAGGCGCGTCGCGGCGTGCGCGCGACGCGATCCGTCAGCACCGGTCAGGTCCCGAGCAGTCGCCGCCCGAGGAACGTGAGCACGCCGATCATCGCGCCGAGAACGTAGCCGAGGTTCACGATCATCGTGAGCTCGCGCTGCGTGACGCCGCGAATGATCTCTTCGATGCGCGCGGTGCTGAACCCGAGCACCTTGCGCTCGACCATGGCCGGAATGTCGAGCTGCTCGACGAACTTGGGGAGTTGGGTCTCGAGCCAGTTCCAGATCGCCGGACCGGCCATGGCGGCCAGTCGCGCCGAGGCGTCGTCCGCGAAGAAACGCGCCGGTCGACCGATCGGCCGATCGAGGAGCGCCGTCGCGCCGGTCGAAGCGCCTTCGGCGGCCAGCTGGTGCAGCCGCTTGCTGCGCGCGCCTTCGATCACCCACTTCACCACCGCGTCCTCACCGATCGCGTCGAGCACGCTCGACCACGTGCGATTGCCCGCGCGGCCGAGCGCTTCACGGATGGTGCGCTCCACGAACGCCCGTGTGCGCTCCGGGCCCGCCATCTGGAGCAGCAGGTCGCCGACCATCGCGGCCGCGCCGCGGTCGCCGCCGCGACGCGTCTCTTCCAGGAGTTGCGTGGCGAGCGTGGCGGCCTGCGCCGCGAGCTCTCGACGGCGCTCTTCCGTGAGCACCTCGTCCACCGTCCGGTCGCCGACCTCGGCGCGGAGGCGGACGAGCGCCTCGCGCACGCGCACCTCGAACGCGGGCGTGAGCGTCCACGCATCCACGCGGTCGGCGACGGCCGGGCCGAGCCCGGCGAGCGCGCGCTCGACCTCTTCGAGGACCGGAGGCGGCAGCAGCTCGCGCAGTGACCCGCGTTCCACCTCCAGCATGGCCGCAATGAGTTCGGCGAGCCGCGCGTCGAGGGTCTCGCGGAATCCGGCGCGCTGCAGTTCGTCGAGCAGGTCCTTGGGCGTCAGCAGCTTCTCGCCCACGGTGCGCCCGATGCTCTTGGCGAGCCGCGCCTTGTTCTTTGGGATCGCGCCGTGGAATCCCCACGTTCGCTCGTAGGGATGGAACAGCATCCACACCGCGATCGCGTTCGTCACGCCGCCCGCGACGGTGCCGACGGCGACGGAGAGCAGGAACTCCTTGAGGAGCGGGCTCACGCGCGCGCTCCCGATGCCGCGCCGCGGTCCGCCGACCCGCGAGGTCCGAACCGCGCCACTGCACGGCGCACGAGCGGGTGCAGCGGCTGTCGCTTGGGCTTGAGCAGCGACCCTCGGCACGTCTGGGCCTCGCAGAAGCACGGGAACCGCCGCTTCCGCGCGGGCGTGTGCGGTTCGTCGAGCTCGATCGCGTAGTCGTACGCGAGCTCTTCTCCGGGACTGATCTGGCGCACGGCGACGATCCACATATGGTCGCCATACGCGATCGGCTCGCAATTCGGTTCACAAGAATGGTTGATGAACCGAGCCGCGTTCCCGCCGACGTTCGCGTCGATCACCCGGTTCTCGTCCAGGGTGAGGAGGTATGTGTGCTCCGGCTCCTCGTGCCCGTCCGGGAGGGTCGGGTAGCGCCGCTCGCCTTCGGCCTCGCTGATGAGTTCGCCGGTGTACTCGATGATCTTCGTGCCAGCCGGGATCGCCCGCGTGGCATAGACGCCGCGCCCGTGCCGCGGCGAGCGGCGCACCACACACGCGCGCGCCACGGGTCAGCGCGCTCCGGGTTCGGGCGCGTCCGGCGCCTCACGCGCCCGCGCGGCGTCGGCGGGCCCTCGCGCTACTTCGTCGAACAGCGGCAGGCCATCCGCGAAGGCGTTCGGCCGCGGCGGGAGCAGCATCACCTCGAGCACCTCGTCCATCGTCGCCACACAGCGGAACGTCACGGCCTGTCGCACCTCGGCGGGAATATCGCGCAGGTCCTTCTCGTTCGCGGCCGGCAGTACCAGCGTGCGCAACCCCGCGCGGTACGCGGCGAGCACCTTTTCCTTCACGCCGCCGATCTCGAGCACGCGGCCGCGCAGCGTCACCTCGCCGGTCACCGCCACATCGCGCCGCACCGGGCGACGGCTCATCACGCTCGCGATCGCGAGCGTCACGGCCACGCCGGCGCTGGGGCCGTCCTTGGGCACCGAGCCCGCCGGGAAGTGCACGTGCAGGTCGCTCGCGCGCAGTTCGGGGTCGGCGACGCGGAGGGCTGTGCCGCGCGAACGCACGTAGGAACACGCCGCATCCACTGACTCGCGCATCACGTCGCCGAGTTGCCCGGTGACGGTAAGCTTGCCCGTGCCCGGCATCATCAATGCTTCGATCGTCATCAGCTCGCCGCCGTTCGCCGTCCACGCGAGGCCCGTCACCGTCCCAACCTCGGCTTCCTGCTCGGCGGCCTCGGGCGCGTAGCGCGGCGGGCCAAGCACGTCCTCGATGCGCGGCTGGTCCACGATCCACGCGCCTTGTTCGCCTTCGGCCTTTCGGCGTGCGCGGCGGCGCATCAGCGCGGCGATCTGGCGCTCGAACGTGCGCAGTCCCGCCTCGCGGGCGTAGCGGTTCGCGATCAGCGAGAGCGACTCGTCGGTGAACTGCAGATCGTGGTCCGTGATCCCGTGCTCGTCGAAGAGGCGCGGCAGCAGGTAGCGCCACGCGATCTCCACCTTCTCCTCCACCGTGTACCCGGCGATGCGGATCACCTCGAGCCGGTCCCGCAGCGCGTGCGGAATGTCGAAGAGATTGTTCGCGGTGCAGATGAACAGCACCGACGAGAGATCGAACGGGTGATTGAGGTAGTGGTCGGTGAAGGTCGCGTTCTGCCCGGGGTCCAAGACCTCGAGCATCGCGGCCGTCGGGTCCCCGGTCGGACCACCCGCCGACATCTTGTCGATCTCGTCGATCATCAGCACCGGGTCGTTCACCTGCACCCGGCGAAGCGCCTGCAGCAGCAGGCCGGGCAGCGACCCCACGTACGTGCGGCGGTGCCCGCGGATCTCGGCTTCGTCCCGCACGCCGCCCACGGAGATCCGGTAGAACGCGCGCCCGATGCTCGCCGCGATCGCCTCGCCCAAGGATGTCTTGCCGGTGCCTGGCGGTCCGACGAAGCAGAGGATCGGTCCGTGCGGATCACGGCCGCGGTCGCCGCGCAGCCTGCGCACCGCGAGGTACTCGAGGATCCGCTCCTTGGCCTCGTGCAGCCCGTAGTGCCGGTCGTCCAGCGCCGCCTCGACCTTCTCGAGTGCGATCTGGTCGTCGCCGGAGCGCGTCCCCCACGGAAGCGTGAGCACCCACTCGAGATAGTTGCGCAGGACCTGATGCTCGCTCGACGCGCTGGAGAGCGCGCGCAGCCGCTCGATCTCGCGCTTGGCTTCGGTGGCGACGGTGGCCGGGAGCTTGGCCTCCTCCACCCGTCGCAACAGCTCGGCGGTCTCGCCTTCTCCGGCATCGCTTTCGCCGAGTTCCGCGCGGATCGCCTGCATCTGTTGGCGGAGGAAGAACTCGCGGTGATGCTGGTCCACGCGGCGCTCGGTCTTCTGCCGGACCTCTTCGTTCACGCGCGCCTTGGCCACCTCGCGTTCCCAGCGCTCGGCGAGGAACTCCAGGCGGTCGCGCGGATCGAGGCGCTGGACGATCGCGTCCTTCTCGATCGCGCGGAGCGTGCCGCGCGCCGCGGCGAGATCGGCGAAGCGCGACGGATCGTTGGCCTCGCGCCTGAGCAGTGCGGCGAGCTCGGCGGGGAACGTGGCGTCGAGCTCTGCGCGGGTGTCGGCGGCGACCGCGATCCGCTGCATGAGCGTGCGGGCCACCTCGGCCTCGATCGGCGTCTCGGGCGCGGCGCTCGCGCGCGCCGTGGGGTACCCGGCGACCTCGTCGCGCACCGCGCCGCTGATCAGGACCCGCGCGATGCCTTCGAGCGTCACCTGCGCGATGCCGCTTCCCACGGGCCGTCGGTCCGTCAGGCGCGCGATCACACCCACGCGGCCTTCGAGGACGGCGAGCGCGCGTTCCTGCTCTTCGGGCTCCAGGGCGCAGATCACCACCGCGCCTTCGTCGGGATGCGCAAGGAGGAGGGCGAGGTTGTCGGCGGAAGAGACCTGTACCGCGATGCGCCCGTGCGGAAACACGATGGTCGAGCGGAGCGCCAGCAGAGGCAGGTCGGCCGGGAGGGCCGGGGGGGCACTCGCTCTCGGACGCTCGGGGGCGGGGCGCTCGCTCACGTGGTCTAATGTACGGTGCTTGCTCGCTTTCGCGCAGTACCCGCCACGGAGCGTTGCCGAGTGGCGCGCCGTGCCAGCTGGTCACATCATTCGGGGTCAGCGGGTAATTTGGGATGGCGGCGGATTCCCGCGTGACCCCCGCAGCGACGGCCTTCGGCACGTCAAACCGAGTATCCCATGACTCCACGCACATTGCTCGCGATCGGTGGCGCGCTCTGCCTTCTCGCCGGCTGTTCCGAAGGACCCGCGGCCAGTGGGGACGCGCCGAGGTTTGTGGATCGGAGGGTGACTGCGACCCCACAGGTCAGCGAGACGTCAGCTGGCGCTGCGATCGACGTTCGCTTTCAGAACGCCACGAGCTCCCGGTACTGGTTCACCACGTGCTCACGCACGGTCGAACGTCAGGTCGCCGGGGAATGGCAGCCGCTCCCGGCCGAGCTTCGGCTTTGCACCGCCGAGGTCTATTCGCTGCCAGCGAACGGCACGGTCGAGCGGACGGTCGATGTGCCGGTCGATGCGACGACGGGAACGCATCGGTTCGTCTTCACCGTGTTCGTCGACGCGCCAGAGGCGACGGCGCAGCGGCTGGAGAGCACTCCGTTCACGGTGCGCTGAGCGAGCCGGTCGGTACGGCAACCGATAGGCCGGGGGGCCGAGCGCTCCCCGGCCTTTTTCGCACTCCCGACCCTTGGAAGCCGCCCCGGAAGTGGTTATCCTTCAAGGCTCTATGTTCACTGAGCTGACCGAGAAACTGGAAGCCACCTTCGCGCGGTTGCGCGGACGGGGCGTCCTCACGGAAGCCGACATCAAGGATGGCCTGCGCGAGATCCGCCGGGTGCTCCTCGAAGCCGACGTTTCGTTCCAGCTGACCGGTCAGTTCCTCGAACGCGTCGAGAAGCGCGCGGTCGGGATCGCCCAGCTCAAGACGGTCTCTCCGGCGCAGCAGCTGGTGAAGATCGTGCACGACGAGCTCACCCAGATGCTCGGCGAGCGGAAGGAGGGGCTCAAGCTCTCCTCCGTCCCGCCCACGGTGGTGATGCTCGTCGGGTTGCAGGGGTCGGGCAAGACGACGACCGCGGCGAAGCTGGCGCGGAAGATGAAGCAGGAAGGCCGGCCGGTCCGACTCATCGCGGGCGACGTGTATCGCCCTGCGGCGATCGACCAGCTGGAGACGTTGGGCAAGGAGCTGCAGATCCCGGTGTACGCGGATCGCACCACGCAGGACGTGGTGAAGATCGCGAAGGCGGGGATCGAGCAGGGCCGCAGGGAGCGGGATCGCCTGGTCATCCTCGACACGGCGGGCCGGCTCCAGATCGACGAAGCGATGATGGACGAGCTGCGCCGCGTGAAGGCGGCGGTGCAGCCCGACGAGATCATGCTCGTGGCCGACGGGATGACGGGTCAGGACGCCGTGCGCATCGCGCAGGGGTTCGACCAGGCCCTGACGCTGACGGGCGTGATCCTCACGAAGATGGATGGCGACGCGCGCGGTGGCGCGGCGCTGTCGATCTACGGCGTCACGCAGAAGCCGATCAAGTACATCGGTGTGGGCGAGAAGACGGACGCGCTGGAGGAGTTCCACCCGGACCGCATGGCGGGACGGATCCTGCAGCAGGGCGACGTCCTCACACTCGTCGAGAAGGCCCAGGGCGCGTTCGACGCCGATGAGTCGAAGCGGCTCGAGAAGAAGATGCGCAAGGAAGGGATGGACCTGCAGGACTTCCTGGGCGCGATGAAGCAGATGGAGAAGCTGGGGTCCATGCAGTCGGTGCTGAAGATGCTCCCCGGCGTGAACAGCAAGATGCTCAAGCAGGCGCAGCAGGTGGACCCGAAGCGGATGAAGCACCTTGAGGCGATCGTCCTGTCGATGACCGCCGAGGAGCGTCGGAAGCCGGAAGTGATCAACGGGTCGCGGCGCGCGCGCGTGGCGAAGGGCGCAGGGCGGCCGGTGAGCGAAGTGAACCGGCTGCTGGAGCAGTTCCGCGAGATGCAGAAGATGATGAAGCGCATGGCAGTGAAGCAGCGTTGAACGGCAGGTGGAAGGTGGCAGGTATCAGGGGGACGGCCGCTCGGCCGTCCCTGACACCAGACACCTGCCACCAGCTACCTGCAGTTGTAGGACCCAGGTGCGCACCGGATATCCCGGACCGCGCGATGAGCCAGGGCGCAGGACCGCAACCCGAGTACCGAGGAATTCCAGCATGGCAGTCCGTATCCGTCTCCGCCGTCAGGGCCGCAAGAAGGCCCCCACGTACCGCATCGTCGTCGCCGATGGCCGTTCGCCGCGCGATGGCAAGTTCCTCGAGATCCTCGGGCAGTACGCCCCGCGGTCCGGTGAGCAGGCGCTCCAGCTCAATGTCGAGCGCGCCAACTACTGGCTCGACGTCGGCGCGCAGCCGTCCGACACCGTGCGCTCGCTCCTCCGGAAGGCCGGGGTCCTCAAGGTCCGTCACGAGACGCGTCTCGCCGCGAAGCTCGCGGGCAAGGCCGTCCCGGTGAAGGAGTAAGCACCCACGTGACGCCTCCCGACGTCGCAAGCGTCGGGCGGGTCCGCCGCCCGCACGGTCTCAAGGGCGAGCTGGTCGTGGAAGCACTGACCGACGAGCCGGACGCGATCTTCGCGCCCGGCCGTCGCGTTTTTCGGGGCACGGCCAGCGGCGATCTCTATCTGGCGCCCGGATCCAAGCAGCCCGCCGAGCTGACCGTGACCGCGCTCCGTCCGTTCAAGGAAGGGTGGCTCGTCTCGTTCGCCGAGATCGCGGATCGCACCGAGGCGGACAAGTGGAACGGCCGGCACCTGCTGGTCCCACTCGAAGAGCTCTCCGAGCCCGAGGAGGGCGAGGTCTTCGCGCACGAGCTCGTGGGGATGACGCTCGTGGACGCGGCGACGGGAAAGGAGATCGGCCCCGTGGTCGAGTTCTACGACCTCCCGCAGGGCCTCCTGCTCGAGTTCAAGAGCGAGAGCGGCCTCGCGAACCTCCCGTTCGTGGACGAGTTCGTGACGGCGATCGACCGCGAAGCCCGCCGCATCACCGTCACGCTCCCCGACGGCCTGCTGTCGTAGTCTCTCTCATCTCACGTCTCCCCTCTCTCATCTGCCGTTCGCCTAGAACGGCTTGAACCGCGGCACCCGCCGACCGTCCACGTCCGTGAAGTCGTACTCCGCCGCAAGATCGGCGACAAAGTGGATGCGTCCCGACTTCTTCATCACCTTCGGGTCAGCCGCGAGCGCCGCGACCGCGCGACCGACGTACTCCGTGGACTCGCTCAGGTCATAGCGCATCTGCTTCCGCGCCTTCTCCGTGGTCATCGCTGCCGCCACGCGCTCGGTCTGCATGAACCCCGGCATCAACGTCACCACCGCGATCTTGTGCTTCTTCCCGTCCGCGCTCATCCCGAAGAGCAGCCGGTCGATCGTCGTGTGGGCAAGGTCCCAGAGCAGCATCCCGTTGTAGTCCCCCGTCTCGCGGCCCTCGAGCACGGCGTCGCGCGTGCCCTCGATGTAGCCGTCCGTCACCCCGACGATCAGGCCGCCGCCCGCGCCCGCCATCATCCGCGCCGCGTGGAAGCTGCACAGGTAGTAGGCGCGCGGACCCGCATCCATCTGGCGCCGCCACTCGCTCGTGCTGCGCTCCCAGAACGGCGTCCCCCAGCCGGCGATGGACTCTTCGGTGCTCCCCGTGCCGTCGGCCACGCCCCAGACGGCGTTGGCGAGGAGGTCCACACGACTCTGCTCTCGCTCGACGCGCACAAAGAGCTCGGCCACCTGTTCCTCGTCGGTGCAGTCCACCTGCACAGGAATGCCCACCCCGCCGCGTGCCGTCACGCCCTCTGCGGTCTCTTCGATGCTGCCGGGCGCGCCGTCGCTCGGCTTGGGGCCGCTGCGCGACGTCCGGCCCACCACGTACACCGTCGCTCCCGCGTCGCCCAGCGCGAGGGCGATCCCGCGTCCCGCCCCCCGGCTCGCACCCGCGACCACCGCCACTGTCCCCGTCAACTTTCCGCGTCCCATCTTCCATTCCCTCGCCAAGAGTGTAGTTTCTGAATGCTTGTGCAGTTATTATCTTAATGGTCATTTAGAAACTGTCAAGGCACCGCCGCAGGCGTCCTTGGCCCCAGCCCAGAGTCCCTGATGAGTCCACGGCCCAGAAAGGCCTCAGACGACGAGATCTTCCTCGCCGCGATGCGGGTGATGCAGCGCGTGCCGCCGGCCGGGCTCACCCTCGCCGCCGTTGGCGCCGAGGCCGGGGTCTCGGCCAGTGCCCTCGTGCAGCGCTTCGGCTCCAAGCTGGAGTTGATGCGCGCGCTCAATGCGCACTTCGCCGGCGGTACGCGCGACCTGATGGCGGAGCACCGCGCCGCATCGGACTCGCCCCTCGCGGCGCTGCGGACCTACGCGCGCTCGTTCGCGCCCATGGTGGGTGCGCCCAAGCGGCTCGCTCACCACCTGGCGTACCTGCAGGCCGACATCGCGGACCCGGTGATGTACAAGCACGTGCGTGCGCACACGATCGAGACGCGCGACGTGCTCGCCGAGTGGGTGGCGGAGGCAGTGGCGTGCGGCGAGCTCCGGCAGGGCATCGACGCGCAGGCCGTCGCGCGGCTGGTGCAGGCGGTGGTGACGGGTTCGATGATGTCGTACGCTTTCTATCGGGAGGGGAAGGCCGCCGACTGGCTGGAAGCGGACCTCGGCCTCGCGCTCACGCCGTATCTTGCGACTGGGCGCGCCGCGCCGCGTCCGCCGACCTGACCTTCGACCAGATCCCGTGCTGCAGATCAATCTCATCTCGATCTTCCCCGACTTCTTCATCGGCCCGCTTGGCCTGAGCATCCCCAAGCGCGCCGCCGAAGCGGGCCTGGTCAGCTACCGCTGCGTGGACCTGCGTGCCTTCGCCACCGACAAGCACAAGACCGTGGACGACGCGCCGTTCGGCGGCGGCCCCGGGATGGTGATGAAGCCGCAGCCCTTCTTCGACGCCGTGGAGTCCATCGGTGCCAAGGCGCCGATCGTTCTCCTGTCGCCGCGCGGTCGCGTGTTCTCGCACGCCGACGCCGAGCGCTTTGCCGCGGGCACCGAGTTGACGCTCCTCTGCGGCCATTACAAGGATGTGGATCAGCGGGTCGCCGACCATCTGGCCACCGAGGAGATCTCGCTCGGCGACTTTGTGCTGTCTGGTGGCGAGCCGGCGGCGCTGGCGGTGGTCGATGCCGTCGTGCGCCTCCTCCCGGGGGCCATGAGCGACATCGAAAGCGCCCGGACGGATTCGTTCTTCGATCGGGGACTTTCGGCGCCTAGTTACACCCGGCCGGCAGAGTATCGGGGCTACGGGGTGCCGGACGTGCTGCTCTCGGGCAACCACGCCGCCATCGAGAAATGGAGGCGGGAGGAAGGGGAGCGCCTGACCCGCGAACGACAGGTTCCGGGTGTTGCACAACGCCCTAAGCCACACTAACTTAGAAGGCTCACCACGACCCCTTTGCGAGTCCTCGTCGGACTCGGAGCCCCATATGCATCCGTTCACTGAGACCCAGAAGGAATATCTGAAGGACGTCCCGCCGTTCCGCGCCGGCGACACACTTCGCGTGAATGTCCGCGTGAAGGAAGGCGAGAAGGAGCGTCTGCAGGCGTTCGAGGGCGTGTGCATCGCCCGCAGCGGGGCTGGGGTCAGCGCGACCTTCGCGGTCCGCAAGATCTCGAACGGGGTGGGTGTCGAGCGCATCTTCCCGCTCCATTCCCCGATGCTGGCCGAGATCAAGGTCGTGCGTCGTGGCCGCGTGCGTCGCGCCAAGCTCTTCTATCTCCGCAACGTGACCGGCAAGGCCGCGCGTATCGCCGAGAAGAAGGTGCGCGTGGTGGTCCCGGTGACCGGCGAGCCGGCCGAGGCGTAAGCAACCACGAGCGATGGCCGGCGGCTGGAGCGCTCTCGAGAAGTCGCTGCGCGCCGCAGGAGTGGTCCATATCGCAGGCGTGGATGAGGTCGGACGGGGCCCCTTGGCGGGCCCCGTTGTCGTTTGTGCCATCGTGATGCCGCTGAGGGCCCGCGCGATCGCCGGTGTGCGCGACTCCAAGGAGCTCCGCGCGGGCGAGCGCGAACGCCTCGCGGCCAAGATCCGGAGTCAGGCGGTCGCCCTCTCGCTCGCCGCGGCCTCGGTGGCGGAGATCGCGCGCTGGAACATCTATCAGGCCACGGCGCGCGCCATGGGACGAGCGATCCAGCGTCTCGGCGTCGCGCCAGAGCACGTGCTCGTGGATGGCAAACCGATCCGGACCCTCTCCGTCGAGCACCAGGCGGTCGTGAACGGGGACGCCACGTGCTACTCCATTGCCTGCGCGAGCATCGTCGCCAAGGTCACGCGTGACCGGCTGATGCACAACCTCGCACGGCGGTATCCGGGGTACGCGTGGGAGCGGAATGCGGGCTACGGCACGCCGGCCCACCTGGCCGGCCTCCGCACGGCGGGATTGACCCCTCACCATCGGGCGGCATTCTGCCGCACCGCCCTCTCGACGACCGGATTGTGACGTGAACGCGCCTCCGCGCAGTCCCTCTCATATGAGCGAGCTGAGTGACGGGGCACTCGTGACCGCCACTCAGCGGGGCGACCAGCGCGCGTTCGCCGAGCTGGTGCACCGGTATCGGGATCGCCACGTGCGGTTCGTGGCGCACCTGCTGGGCGATGCGGACGAGGCCGAGGACGTGCTGCAGTCGGCGTTCGTGCGTGCGCATCGGCACGTCCGGAGCTGTGCCGACCCGGATCGGTTCGGTGCGTGGCTCCACCGGATCGTGGTCAACGAGGCGCGGACCCGCGCCTCGCGACGCGGGCGGCGTGAGCTGCGGCTGGTACGCGACGACCGGGTGCTGGAGACGTTGGAGGCGGACGGGCACGGCGCGGCGGATGTCGCGCTGCGCCAGCGGATCGAGGGAGCGCTCGCGCGGCTGACGCCCGAGCTGCGCGAGGCCTTCCTGCTGAAACATGTGGAAGGGCTGGAGTACGAGGAGATGCGCGACGTGACCGGCGCGGGAGTCTCCGCGCTCAAGATGCGAGTGAAGCGGGCCTGCGAGCAGCTGCGGGAGCAGCTGGAGGGAGTGATCGATGACTGAGACGCCGAGGGGACACGACGCATCGGGACGCGCCCGCATGCCGACGGACGAGTTCGCCGCTCGGGTGGCGGAGCCGCTCAAGCGGCCGATGCAGGCGCGGCCGGATTTCGAGCAGCGCGTGATGCGGGCCGTCGAGTCCGCATCGCGCCCGTGGTGGCACGCGGAGCGGCGCGTGTCGCTGGCGCCGCGCTGGATCGTCGCCGCAGCCGCGGGTCTGGTCCTGCTGGCCGGGGGGACGGTTGGAGTCACCCGAGCGTTCTTCGCGCCGTCTGTCCCCGCCGCAGCGTCCGACACGGTCTTCGTCGTGCGGTTCGTGCTCGCGGCGCCCGAGGCACAGACGGTCTCGCTCGCGGGCGATTTCAACGGCTGGTCACGGACCGCAACGCCGTTGCTGCCGAGCGGGATCCCCGGACAGTGGAGCGTGACGCTGGAGGTGCCGGGCGGCCGACACGAGTACGCCTTCGTCGTGGACGGGGAGCGTTGGGTCGCGGATCCGGCGGCGGCGGGAGTCCGCGACGAGTTCGGGAACGAGAGTTCCGTGCTCAGCGTTGGCGGGAGCCGACGCGGGACGTGAGGTCGCTGCCCGTTCGTGCTGCACGCCCGCGGTGGAGCGGACGGCTCGGGCGAACGGCGGCGGCGCTGATCGCGGCGGCGGTGGCCCCTGCCGCCAGCCACGCGCAGCACGCCACCGCCTCGCTCGCGGTGGGTACCGTGAGCGTGCGCTACACCGATGCGGACGCGACAAGCGCGCTCACGATCAGCCCAGCGTTCGTGCTCCGTGCTCCGACGGCGTTCCTCGCGGCGCTTGGCAGCGCGGCCAGGCTGAAGTCTGGCGAGTGGTCGCCGCAGGCGACGCTGGTCGTCTCGACCTTCACCCCGACCACGGCGTCGGGCTTCTCGGGTGAACTGGGGTTCGCTGCCGGCGGCAGCGGGCACACGGCGGGCCTCTCGTCCGGGAACGGGAGTGCGAACGCGCGGCTCCACTGGGTGGGATCGCGGGTCGGGGGATGGATCGGCGGCTCGGCGGGCACCACGTGGACCGGAACCGATCGGCGCGGATTTCGTGCCGGGGAGTTCGGCGGCATGGTCCAGCGCGAGGCCGCGACGTTCTTCCTGCGCGCGACGCCGACGCGGACCGCCGACCAGGTGCGCTTCACCGATCTGACCGCGAGCGCCGATGGCGCCGTGGGAGCGCTGGATCTCTCACTCGCGATCGGCGCCCGCGTCGGCGCGGTGGGCGTCGCGCCCGACGAGGCACGAGAGATCTGGGGCGGAACGTCGCTCGCGCTGTGGGTGGCACCGCGGGTCGCGCTGGTCGGCGCAGCGGGCGTCTATCCGTCGGACCCCACAGAAGGGTTTCCCTCGGGACGGTATGTCTCGGTCTCGCTGCGGGTGGGCGGCTGGCGCGCGGTTCGGATGGCAGAGGCCTCCAGCGCGCGGGCGGTCCGTCGCGAGGCCGCCGCCGCCGGGATCGCTCGGCTGCAAGTGGAGCGCGTGGGCGACGAGCGCTTCGTGCTGCGCGTTCACGCGCCGCTTGCCGCTGGCGTGGAGATGATGGGTGACGCGACACTGTGGCAGCCAGCGGCGTTCACGCGCGCGGCCGACGGCTGGTGGACGCTGGAGATCCGCGCCCAGGGTTCCACGGAACTGCTCCTGCGGGCGGACGGCGGTGCGTGGACGGTTCCGCCCGGCACGATCGTGGTCACCGACGAGTTCGGCGGACGGGTGGGTCGCCTCGTCCTCCCATGAGCCCGGCGGCCGTGCGATGTGACGCGCACGCGGGTGGGTGCAGTCGAAGCAGTGCAGAACGTCGAAGGTGGATATCAACTGGAGGAGCAATGCCGAAGATCCTGAACCGTGTCCCTGTCCTCGCCGTGTTCGCCGCGGCGATGTTGCTGCCGGGAGCCGCGCTGCGGGCCCAGACCCCCGCTGCGGACCCGACCGCACGCTTGCGTGAGGTGCTGCCCGCTGAGGTGGCCGAGCGCGTGATCGCGCGCATCGCGGCGGCGCGGGCCGTGGAGCTGCCTACGCAGGCGCTCGAGAATCGCGTCCTCAAGTTCGCCGCGCGCGGAGTACCGCCGGCCGAGATCGAGGTGGCGATCAACGAGCACGCGGATCGGCTGGCGCAGTCGCGCGACGCGCTGCGGGACGCGCGACCGGAGCGCCCGACCGGGCCGGAGGTGGAGGCGGGTGCCGAGGCCATGCGGCAAGGCGTGGACGGTGCGGCCGTGAGTGCGCTGGCGAAGTCCGCGCCGTCCGGACGCTCGCTCGCGGTGCCGCTCTTCGTGATCGGCAGTCTGGTGGAGCGAGGCCTGCCCTCGGACGCGGCACTGGCGCGCGTTCAGGAGCGGCTCCTCGCGCGAGCCACCGATGCGGAACTCGAGCGCCTGCCCGGGGAACAGGGCCGGGGCCGACCGGAAGTGACGCCGCCGACCCGCCGTCCGACCGAGACGGGGACCCGGCCCGGCAACGTGCCGACGAATCCTGGACGTCCGACCACGCCATCCCCGCGACGTCCTTAGACGCAGCGGCCGCACAGCGGCCCGGCGGGAGATGGCCAGAGGGGCGGTGCGGGGGCTAGGTTGCCTCCGCACCGTTACCTCTTTCCCCACCTCGTGACCCCAGCTCCGGCACCAGTCCACCTCGTGACGCCTTCGGCCGCCCCGGCGCCGATCGTCGTGGACTCGCCGCACAGCGGCATGGAGTGGCCCCCGGACTTCGACCCTGCCGCGCCACGCGAGGCGATCCTCACCACGTGGGACGCGTTCGTGGACGACCTCTGGGGCGAGGCGCCGGCGGCGGGGGCCTCGTTGCTCGCGGCGACATTCCCGCGCGCCTACATCGACGTGAATCGCGCGGCGGACGACATCGATCCCGAGCTGCTCGCGGAGCGGTGGCCCAGCCCGCTCACGCCGACCGCCTACACGCAGCGCGGGATGGGACTGATCCGCCGGAACGCGCTCCCAGACATTCCGATGTATGCCCGCAAGCTCGCGGTGGCGGAGGTCCAGCGTCGGATCGACGGCTACTACCGGCCCTACCGACGCGCTCTGGCCGAGCAAATGGACGCCACGCGCGCGCGCTTCGGCGCGGTCTGGCACCTTGACTGCCACTCGATGAAGTCCCGCGGCAATGCGATGAACGTGGATGCGGGCGCGGAACGCGTGGACTTCGTCGTGAGCGACCAGACGGGCACCACGGCCGATCCTGCATACACCCAGTGGATCGCCGAATGGCTGCGCGCGCGCGGGCACTCGGTGTCCGTGAACACTCCCTACCAAGGCGGAGATCTCGTGAGGAGCTTCGGCGCGCCGGCCGCTGGACGGCACAGTATTCAGATCGAGATCAACCGCCGGCTGTACCTGGACGAAGCGGCGTTCGCGCGCGGACCGCGCTTCGGCGCGATGCGTGCGCTGTGCGGCGATCTCGTGCATGCGCTCGCCGCGCACGTCCGCCCGCGGGTCGGGTCGTGAGCACCGCCGCCACGCCGCGCCGCAGCTGGCTGCTCCGCTCGCTCGACGCCGTCGAGCGGGTCGGGAATCTGCTGCCGCATCCCGCCTCGCTGTTCGTGATCCTCGCGGCGCTCGTCGCGCTGCTCTCGTGGGTGATGTCCGTCGCGGGCGTGAGCGTGGAGCACCCCAGCACCGGCGCTGCGGTGCAGGTGACCAACCTGCTCTCCGCCGCCGGTGCGCAGCGACTGGTGATGGGACTGCTGCCCAACTTCATGAACTTCGCGCCGTTCGGCCCGGTGCTCGTGTGTCTGCTCGGGCTCTCGGTCGCGGAGCACAGCGGATTCCTCGGCGCGATCGTGCGCGTGGTCGTGGGCGCGACGCCGGCGCGGCTCCTCACGCTGGTGATCGTGTTCGTGGGTGCCACCTCGAGCACGGCCGGCGACGTGGGCTACGTCCTGCTTCTTCCGCTCTCAGCGGCGCTCTTCCATGCGGCGGGCCGGAATCCCATCGCGGGCCTTGCGGCCGCGTTCTCCGGCGTGTCGGGCGGGTTCGCGGCGAACCTCCTGCTCTCGCCGACCGACGTGATCCTCGCCGGCCTGACGCAGGAGTCCGCGCGGATCCTCGAGCCCGGCTATACCGTGACGCCGATGGCGAGCTACTTCTTTCTCGCCTCGTCCGTGTTCCTCGTGACGCTCACGGGCACGTTCATCACCGAGCGGGTCGTCGAGCCGCGCCTCGGCACGTACGACGGCGACATCGTCCCCGAGCCCTCCAAGCCGCTGGAGCCCGTGGAGTGGCGCGCGCTCGGATGGGCGCTCGCCACAACGCTTCTGCTCACGGGCGTGGTGTTGTGGGGCCTCCTTCCCGCCGACGGATTCCTGCAGGACCAGGAGCGCCCGGGATTCATCGGCTCGTTCTTCCTGCGCGGCCTCGTGTTCTGGATCTTCACGTTCGGTGTGATCCCGGGCCTCGTGTACGGCATCGTCGCGCGCACGATCAAGAGTGACCGCGACGTCTACGCCGGGATGCAGAAGAACATGGAGCTGATCGCCGGCTACACGGTGGTGATCTTCTTCATCGCGCAGTTCGTCAACATCTTCAACTGGTCGAACATCGGCGTGATCCTCGCCGTGAACGGGGCGACGTTCCTGCGCGCCCTCGACCTGGGACCGATCCCGCTGCTCATCACGTTCATCGCGATGACGGGCACGATCAACGTGCTCCTCGGCTCGTCGTCGGCGAAGTGGGCGATGCTCGGGCCGGTGGTGGTGCCGATGCTGATGCTGCTCGGCTACTCGCCCGAGCTGACGCAAACGGCCTACCGCGTGGGGGACAGTCTCACGAACATCATCACGCCGCTCAGCTCCAACTTCCCGCTCGTGCTGCTGTTCTTCCAGAAGTATCGTCCGTCGGCGGGGATCGGCACGCTCACGGCGACGATGCTGCCCTACTCGATCATGAACTTCTTTGCCTGGACGGCGATGCTCGTCGTCTGGGTCTGGCTCCGGTGGCCGACCGGGCCGGGCGCGCCGCTGTTTCTCACGCACTAGGTCTCGTTCCCTTCACTCGTCCCCTCGCCGATGCGCCAGCTGCTGACCGAATTCGTCGGAACTCTCTTCCTCGTGCTCATCATCGGGCTCGTCACGACCACCGGCGTGGCCAACGGCGCGGTGATCATCGGCCTCGGGCTGACCGCGCTGGTCTATATGGGCGGCAGCATCTCCGGGGCGCACTACAACCCGGCGGTCTCCGTGGCGATGGTGATGCGCGGTGCGCTTCCCGGACGCGACCTCGCCGGCTACGTGGGGAGTCAGGTGGCCGGCGCAGTAGCCGGCGGGTTGCTCGTGCGCGTGATCACGGGGCAGACGTTCGCGCCGCTGCCGGGCGAGTCCGCGACGACCGTCGCCGCGCTGTTGGTCGAGGCACTCTTCACGTTCCTGCTGGTGCTCGTGATCCTGAACGTCGCGGTCTCCAAGCGCACAGCGGGAAACGCGTACTACGGTGCGGCGATCGGTCTCACGGTCGCGGCGGGCGCTGCGGTGGGCGGCGGGATCTCGGGGGGCGCCTTCAATCCGGCGGTCGGCGTCGGGCCGACGCTGGTGCACGCGACCTTTGGCGGTGGTGGCTGGAGCGCGCTGCTCCTGTACATCGTGGGGCCGCTGGCCGGCGCCTGGGTCGCCGCGATGGTGTTCGGCATCCAGGAAGGTGAATAGATTGCGTTGGGTGCCGCGCCGCGCGCGGCACGCGGCCCGGTAGCTCAATTGGCAGAGCAACGGACTTTTAATCCGCAGGTCGTGGGTTCGATTCCCACCCGGGCTACTGAATGTGTGGGCGCGAGGGACGCGGCAGAGGCTCCGACGGAGGCCGGGTTTGCCATCGAGTACCGTGGTAGGGGAAACCCCCACTCAGGACCAGACGCTTCCTGATGGTTCGGCGGCTCCTCGCGGAGCACCTTCAGAGTCATGAGTGACGACCTGATCCGAGTGATCCTCGCCGACGACCACAGCGTGGTCCGCGCCGGCCTCAAGGCCGTGCTGGGTACGGCCAAGGACATGCACGTCGTGGGCGAGGCCGCCACGGGGCCGGAGGCGGTGGCGCTGGCGGAACGCCTCAAGCCGCAGGTCGTCGTGATGGACCTTTCCATCGGCGAAGTGGACGGCGGCGAGTCCACGAAGATGCTGATCGAGAAGGGGATCCCGTCGCGCGTCCTGATCCTCACGATGCATCCGGAGGAGGATTACCTGGTGCCGATGCTCGAAGCGGGCGCGAGCGGATTCCTCCCCAAGACCGCCGCAGACCGTGACCTGCTGGAGGCGGTCCGCACCGTGGCGCGCGGGGAGATCTTCGTCCGGCCTGAGGCCGCCAAGATCCTCGCCAAGGGCTATCAGAAGAAGGATCCGATGCACGAGGACCGTGCACGGTACGACAAGCTCACGGACCGAGAGCGCGACGTGCTCAAGTTCACCGCGCAGGGCTACTCCGCACCCGAGATCGGCGAGAAGCTGTTCATCTCCCCGAAGACGGTGGACACGTACAAGGGGCGGATCCAGGACAAACTCGGCCTCTCGCACCGGCACGAGTACGTGGCCTTCGCCCTGAGGCTCGGGCTTCTCCACGCCTGAACCGCGGGGGCATATTCCCGCCTGATGCTGAGCACCCAGACCAAGCTCCGGTACGTGGTGGGCGCAGGCGTGCTCGCGCTGTTGATCGTTGGCAGCGTGGCATTCGTTGCGACAGAGCGGATCGGTGGCGGCGGATCGGCAGATCCGAATCTCCGCCTCGCGCAGGCGCTTCTCGGGGTGCTCGTGCTGCTGGCGGCTGTGCTCGCGTGGTTCGCCTATGCAAGCCTCCGCTCGGACCTCGACCGGCGCACCGCGGCCGAGGACGCGCTGCGCGCATCGGAGTCCAAGTTCGCCGGCATTCTGGAGATCGCCGCCGACGCGATCATCTCGGTGGACGAGCGCCAGCGGATCGTCCACTACAACAACGGGGCCGAGCGGATCTTCGGGTGGCCGGCGTCCGACGCCCTCGGGCAGCCGCTCACCGTCCTGCTGCCGCATCGCCACCGCGACTCCCACGCGGAGCACGTGCGGGAATTCGGTCGCAGCGCGGGACGCTCGCGGCAGATGGGAGAGCGACGCGCGATCTCGGGACTCCGACGCGATGGCACGGAGTTTCCGGCCGAGGCGTCCATCTCCAAGCTCGAGCTCGCGTCGGGCGAGCACCTCTACACGGTCGTCTTGCGCGACGTGACCGACCGCCGCGCTCGCGAGACCGCCGAACGCCACCTGCGCGAGGCGGTCTCGTCGCTGGGGGAGACACTCGAGGTCGCCGTCACGGAGCGATCCATCGCCCAGCTCCCGGTGGGCTGGCTCGGCGATGCCGCGCTCCTCGACGTGCTCACCGGACAAGGCACACTTCGCCGCGTGGCCTCTGTGCCGGCGGACGGCGGGCTCGCGGAGGCGCTCGCGCAGGTGGCGGCGCATCCGCTCGATCTCGACTCCCCGTCGCGCGTCGTGGATGTGCTCCGGCGTGGCGTGACCGAGCACGTGCCAGAGGTGACGGACGAGTGGCTGGAGGCGCACAGCAGTGACCGCGCGGAAATGGAGCGCCTGCGTGCGCTCGGCATGCGCTCGCTGATGCTCCTCCCGCTGGTGGCGCGCGAGCACGTGCTTGGTGTGCTCAAGATCATCCGCGTCGGCGCCGTGCGGCCGTTCACCGAAGCGGAGCAGGTCACCGCCGAGGAACTCGCGCTGCGCGCCGCCTTCGCGCTCGACAACGCGCGGTTGTACGAGCAGGCGCGGCAGGCCACGATCGCGCGGGACCACGCGCTCGGCGTGGTGTCCCACGACCTCCGGAATCCGCTGTCGGCGATCGGGATGTGTGCGCGGGCGCTGCTCGCTGCCACCGCCGAGAACGACACCGAACGCCGGGGTCTCGTGAACACCATCGTGGACTCGACCGAACTCACGCAGCGGATGATCCGCGATCTGCTCGACGTGGCGAGCATCGAGGTGGGGCGGCTCTCGGTGGAGCGCCGCGACGTCTCCATGGCCACCGTGGTGGAGCGCGCACTCGACCTCTTCGCCCGCGAGGCCGACGAACGCGGTGTGACGCTCGGCAGCGAGCCGATGGACGATCTGCCGACGATCACAGGCGACGAAGAGCGCCTCGTGCAGGTCCTCGCGAATCTCCTGGGCAACGCCATGCGCTTCACGGAGCGCGGCGGCCAGGTCACGGTGCGCGCGATCCGGGTGGGCGACGAGATCGAGGTGTCGGTGGAGGACACGGGCTCAGGCATTGCGCCGAGCGAACTGCCGCGGATCTTCGAACGCTACTGGACGGTGCGTGGGACGGCGCCGAAAGGCGGCACCGGACTGGGACTGGCGATCGCGCGCGGCATCGTGGAAGCACACGGGGGTCGCCTTTGGGCCGAGAGCGAGGTCGGCAAGGGGAGCGTGTTCCGGTTCACCTTGCGCGCCGCCTGAACGCAGGGCGCTTCGTTACGTGATCGTGGCACGACGGTGGACGTTCCGCGACACGTTGGCCCGATCGTTCGGGCGTGAGCATCCGAGCCTCATTGCTGCTGTCGCGACTCGACGCGGGTGACCGCGCGCTCTTTTTGCGCTGGGTGCTTGGGGCGGCGACTCCCCAGCGGTCGCTGAGGCTCTGGCGCGCGCTCACCCATCTCGGCGGGCTGCGCGTCAGTCTGGCCGCGATCCTCGTACCGGCAGCGCTCGGCGATGCGCTGACGCGCCGTGCCGCGCTCGCCGCCGCCATGGCGCTCGCCGTCTCGCACGTGGTGGTCCAGCTCATCAAGCGCAGCGTCGGTCGTGAGCGGCCGCCTCGGGGTGCGGCTGGAGAGGAGCTCGTGGTGATCCCAGACCGCTTCTCCTTCCCCTCGGGGCATTCCTGTGCGGTGATGAGCGTGGCCGCGGTGTACGCGATGGCCGCGCCGGGACTGGCGTGGCCGCTCCTCGCGCTCTCGCTCCTGGTCGGGTTCTCCCGCGTGCGGCTTGGCGTGCACTACCCGGGGGACGTGATGGCGGGCCAGGTGATCGCCCTGCTGACGGCGGCGGCGGTGGTCGGCCTCCGGTAGCGGCTGACCGGTTGCACGGCGCGGGGGGAGCGCGTCCTCCCAAAGCCTGCGAGTGTGGGCGAAATCACTTTCAGGGGTAGCATCGGCGGCCGGGCATCCAGATATTCCGGGGTCCCGGGAACGCGCAGGGGCGCGGGACAGCATCCTCACGGAGTGTGTATGGCGGGTTCACGACTCATCGCGATGTTGGGGGGCACGACGCTTGCCGTGAGCACGGCGGCGTGTGGCGCGATGGGCGCGAGGCCCGGCGCGGCGCCCGACCCGATGGCGGCGGGCGTGGTCGTGGCATCGCCGCTCCCAGGCGAGATGCCGAGTGGCCCGACGGCTTCAACCACGGCGGCGGCCGCGGACGCCCACCGCGGCACCGCCGCAGGTGCGACCGGCGCTGACGCGCACGGGCCGCCGCTGGTCGGCTCGCCGGCGCACCATCAGCCGGCGCCCAACGACGAGACCGAACTGCCGGACCCGCCGCCGGCCTGGGACATCGAGGTCGCGCCGTTCGAGTCCCACGCGCGCGTCGAGTATTTCGTCGGCCGCTTCACGGGGCCGGTGAAGGAGAGTTTCGAGGTGGCGATGGAGCGGCAGTCGCGGTACGCGCCGGTGATCCTCGAGCGCCTCCGCGCGGGAGGTCTGCCGGAGGACATGATCTACCTCTCGCTGATCGAGAGCTGGTATGACCCGCACGCGTACTCTGTGGCGGCGGCGGTGGGCATGTGGCAGTTCATGACCTCCACTGGACGCGGCGTCGGGCTGCGGATCGACTGGTGGCTCGATGAGCGTCGGGACCCCGTGCGCTCGACCGAGGCTGCGGTGATCTACCTGAACCAGCTGCGCGCGAGTTTCGGGTCGACGTACCTCGCGGCGGCGGCCTACAACGGCGGCCCGGGTCGCGTCTCACGCGGCCTCGAGGCGAATGCCTCGGCGCTCGAAGGGGCGGCTGGTGAGGAGCTCTTCTTCGCGCTCTCCGACAACACGCGCGCGCTGCGGCCCGAGACGCGCGACTACGTGCCGAAGCTCATCGCGGCGGCGCTCGTGGGAAAGGATCCCGCGCGCTACGGCGTGGAAGTGCGGCGTGTGCTGCCCTTCACGTGGGACTCGGTGACGGTGCCCAATGCGACGCCGTTGGCGGCGGTGGCGAAGGCCGCGGGGATCGCCCTCGACACCCTGCTGGACTACAACCCGCAGATCCTCCGCGGGATGACGCCGCCGGTCGGCGCGCCCGTCTCCCTGCGCATGCCGCTCGGGAGCACGGACGGGTTCGACGCCGCGTTCGCCGCGCTGCCCGAGGCCGAACGCACCGGGACCAAGCGCGTGGTGACCAAGGAGGGTGACTTCATCACGAAGATCGCCCGGGCCAACGGGCTGACCGCCAAGGAACTCAACTGGTACAACCCGAGCGCGACCCGGCTCCCCAACGGGAACCTGCACGCCGGGCAGCGCATTCTCGTGCCGCGCCGCGACGTCGTGGACGCCGCGCGCGACGTGCCGAACCCGTCGATCGAACGCTACGGCGTGGGCTCGACGTACACGGTGAAGCGGGGCGACAATCTCTCCCTCATTGCGCGGCGGCACGGGACCACCGTGGCCCGGCTCAAGCAGATCAATCGCCTGCGGACCGACGTGATCCGGGTCGGGCAGCGGCTCCGCGTGCGTTAGGCGCCGGTCGGCGCGCCCTTCGACTTCTCGAGCAGCCGCACGCCGCTGATCACCATCCCGCGGTCCATGGCCTTCGCCATGTCGTAGATGGTGAGGAGCGCCACGCTGACCGCGGTGAGCGCCTCCATCTCGACCCCGGTGGGGCCGACCGTGCGCACCGTGGCGGTGCATCGCACGCCAGGCAGCGCCTCGTCGAGCACGCAGTCCACCTGCACATCCGTGAGCGCGATCGGGTGGCAGAGCGGGATCAGGTCCGACGTCCGCTTGGCGGCCATCACGCCGGCGAGCCGCGCTGCGCCGAGCACGTCGCCTTTGGGCGCTTGCGCGTCGCGCACGGCGGCGAAGGCGGCCGGCGCCATGGTGATCTCCCCGGCAGCGACCGCGCGGCGCGGCACGGACGGCTTGGCGCTCACATCCACCATGGCCGCCTCTCCGCCGGCGTTCACGTGGGAGAGCTTGGCTCGGTCGCTCACGCGCGTCCTCCGGCGAAGGTCTCGAGCAGCTGCGCGGTCACGAGCTGCGGGTTGGCGTTGCCCTCGGCCGCGCGCTTGGCCTCTTCGATCGCGGGGACGAGCCGCGCGGCGCGGCGCGCGGTGGACTCGTCTCCGCGGGTGGCCGCGTCGCGCACGCGGTCGTGCACGAGGAGCGTGAGCGCGTCGAGCACGTCGGAGAAGGCGCCGCGCGACTTGGCGGAGCCTGCGGTGAAGGCCACGCGCAAGCGCATTTCGAGCCCGCCGTCGGCTGCCGCGAGCAGCGTCTTGGCGCGGGTGATGGCGGCGGCGCGGTCGTCCGAGCCGATCAGCGCGCCCGGCGCGCCGCCCGCGAGTCGGACCAACTCGCTGGAGCGGCCCGCATTCACGGTCGCGGCCACGAGCGGATCCGCGAGGAACTCCTCGACGACCTCCTCCGGCACCGGCGCGACCCGCACGGCCACGACGCGCGAGCGAATGGTCGCCAGCAAGGCGCCCGGCTCGCTCGACGTCAGGATGAGCATCGTGTTCGCCGGCGGTTCTTCGAGCAGCTTGAGGAACGCGTTCGCTGCCTCGGGATTCGCGGCCTGGGGCACCATCCGTTCGGCGTCACCCACGATCAGGACCCGGCGCTTGGCCATCGCCGGTGACCGCGAGGCCATGTGCACCAGCAGCTTGGTGTCGTACCGGTAGATGCCGCACGATCCATCGGGGCGCGCGTAGAGGCCGTTGGCGCTCGCGCGCTCCTGCATCTGCTCGTCATGCGCGCTCTGCAACGCCTCCACGTCCATGGTGTTCCCGTCCTTGAGATTCGGATGCGGGAAGAACCACTGGACGTCCGGATGCTGCAGCGAGAGGACGTAGCGGCACGGCTGGCACTCGCCGCACGGCTTCGGCTCCGCCTCACAGAGCAGCCGCTGCGCCAGCCACAGCGCGAGGCGCTGTTTGCCGACTCCGGCCGGTCCGTGCAGCAGGAGGCTGGCGGGCAGCGCGCCACGATCCGCCTGGTCGGCGAGTCGCGCGCGGAGGTCGCGGTGTCCGTAGAGCGGGGCGAGAGGCACGTGCGAAAGATACCGCGCCGTCAGCTGCGCGCCTCGCGCCCCGTGATCTCGTCCACGTGGATCCGGAACAGGAACGCACGCTCCGGCAGCGGATCGTCCGGCGTGAAGGCCGTCGGCGTGAGGGTGCGCATCATCGTCACCCCGCGCTGATAAGCCGCCTGCTCCTGGGCGCTGCCGTCGTGCCTGAGGAGATACAGGCCACCCTTCACGACCACCGAGCGCCAGGAGAACAACGCCTCGATCTCGTCCACCTCGAAGGCCACCCACCGGTTGTGCGTGACCATCTCGAGTTTGTTGCCGGCGGCGGTGCGACCGTAGAGCCACCCATCGTCGTGCACGTAGTGGATCGGGAAGATCTCGACGCGGTCCTTGTGCGAGAGGGCCAGTCGCCCCACGCGGTGCGCCGCGAGGATCTCGTGACAGGTCTTGGCGTCGAGTTCGTGGATGAGAGGCTGCTTGGCCGTTGGCATCCGTTCTCTCCTCTCGTCAGGCCGAGAGTGCCCGATACGCGGTGAGCACGCGCTCGAGTGCTTGCTCCGGTGTGGCTCCATCCGCCGAGAGGTGGCCCATCTTGCGTCCGGGGCGCGCCTCTCGCTTCCCGTAGAGATGCACACGGACCCCGTCCACCGCCAGCGCGCGCGAAAATTCAGGCGTTCCCTTACTCCACAGATCGCCCAGCAGGTTGTGGATCGCCACTGGGCGGACGATCTCCACGCTGCCCAGCGGCAGATGGCAGATGGCGCGCACGAGCTGCTCGAACTGGCTCGTGGGATGCGCGCGCTCGGAATGATGAAAGGTGTTGTGCGGGCGCGGGGCAAGCTCATTGACCAGCAGTGTGCCGTCGCGCAGCACGAAGAGCTCCACCGCGAGCAGGCCGACCACTCCAAGCGCCTCGGCGATCGCAGTGCCCAGTGCCTCTGCCCGCGCCGCGAGGTCGGCGGAGACGCCACTCGGCGTGACCGCCCACGTGAGCACGCCATCCGTGTGCAGGTTCCTCGACGGCGGGTACGCCACACTCTGGCCGTCCGCGCGGCGCGCGACGAGCACCGAGATCTCGGTCTCGATATCGAGAAAGGCCTCCACGACACAGACGGGCGCCTTGAGTGATGTGAACGCGGCGCCGCCCTCGGCGGCAGTGCGCACGCGCACCTGACCGCGACCGTCATAGCCGCCCATTGCGCTCTTCACGATGCTGGGGCCGAGGCGCTCCACCGCCGCGCTCGCGTCCGCCGCGGAGGTGACGGTGACGAACGGGCCGAGCGGAAAATGGTGCATCTCGAGCCACGCCTTCTGGCGCGCGCGCTCCTGGATCACGTACACGGCGTCCACGCCCGGATACAGTGGGGCCGCGTGTGCGGCGGCTTCGAGCGAGGGGCGGGGGATCTGTTCGATCTCGAGCGTCACCGCCGCGCAGCCGGTGGCGAGTTCTGCTGCCGCCTGGGCGTCAGCCCACGGCGCCGTGATGGTCACGCTCGCGACGCCGCGTGCCGGGCACTCCCGTTCGGGGTCGAGCACGCGCACATCGTAGCCCAGTGTGCGCGCCGCCATCGCGGCCATGCGTCCAAGCTGTCCGCCGCCCAAGAAGCCGATCGTGGCGCCCGGCGGGACCGGAGCGCGGACCCCGCTCACGGCAGCGTCTGGGCGCGAACGTCCGCGGCGCGGCTGGCGCGCCAGGCGCGGAGCTTCTCCCGCACCTCCGGCCGGTGCGTGCCGACGATCTCCGCAGCGAGGATCGCGGCGTTGGTCGCGCCTGGCTTGCCGATCGCGAGCGTCCCCACGGGCACGCCAGCGGGCATCTGGACGATGCTGAGCAGCGCGTCGAGTCCGCTGAGCGTGGTCGCGGGCACCGGCACGCCAAGCACCGGCACGAGTGTCTTGGCAGCGACCATGCCCGGGAGATGCGCCGCGCCGCCCGCGGCGGCGATGATGACCATCAGGCCGCGGCCCTCGGCCTGCTCCGCGTACGCGAACATCTCGTCCGGCGTGCGGTGGGCGGAGACGACCTTCGCCTCGTACGGCACACCGAGGTGCGTCAGGATCTCGCAGGCGGGCGCGAGGTGCTCGTAGTCGGACTTGGAGCCCATGATGACGCCGACGAGCGGGGTGGGCGAGGGAGTCATCGCAGAAATATGCGGGTCACGACGCGTCTCGCGCCATTGCGATCAGCGCGCGGATCGTGTTGAAGTTGCGGCCCGTGCCGATGTCGAGGAACGGCACCTTGAGCTTCGACTTGCCCTGGCCATTCGGAAACGCCACGTACAGTTCGCGGCCAATGAGCTTCAGCTGCTCGCCGCCGGGCGTCTTCACGCTGGCGAGCGACGCCTTCGAAGGCGGTTCGTCGAGGAAGACGACGAGTGTGAAGCGGGACTCGGCATCGGGAAACGGGTTCGCGCGCTCAACGGCTTCGAGATCTGGCAGCGAGCGCACGATGACGGTGTGGTGCTTGCCGAGCTTCTTCGCGAGCGCGGACTCCAGGTCGGCCTTCACACGCGCCACCGCCGCGCGGCTGGAGAACACGACGTTGCCCGACTGAATGTACGTGCGCACGTCACGGAACCCGATCCGCTCGCAGAGCGCGCGGAGGTCGGTCATCAGCAGTTTGCCCGTGCCGGTGACGTTGATGGCGCGCAGCAGCGCAATGTGCGTGGGCACTACTTGTTGCGCGTGATGCGGAACCGGCCGACCTGCGGGACGTCATCCTCGCCGAGGATCACGAGATACACATCGTCTCCGCGGACCACGAACGGGGACCACGTGCTGGTGCGCACGCCGCTGAGGGAGACCGTAGCCTCGAGCGTGCCGTCGGGACGAATGAGGTCGAACAGGACGTCTCGCACGCCGAGGTCCCGCCGCACCCAGAGCCGGTCAGCATCGTCCATCGTCAGGCGCGTGATGGCGGGCTTCTGCGCCGGAAGGCGGCTGAAGTCCACCCCGGTGGGTCCGCGGGACTCGATGTCGGCGATGATGGAGTCGCGCTCGGGCGCAGTGACCGGCACGGCTGTGACCGCCCGTGCCACACGCACCGTGTCGCCCGCGAGCGATCGGCGCGTGAGTTCGTACGCGGCCGAGTTCGGTACGCACCACGTGGCGCCGTCGGCGGTCACGGCGTAGTGCGCGCGGGGAGCGAAGGGGATCTGCCGGTAGGTCGTTCCGTTCTGGTGCCTGGTGATCCACGTGGCCGACTCGGCCAGTGCGCGCGTTCCGCACTCCGGGCGGACGCCGAGCGTGTCGATCATCGGCCGATCCGTGCGGTACTTGAAGACGCGGTACTCGACGCCGTCAGGCACCACCACGCAGTCCTCGTCCACGATGCCATCGGGCGCGAGGACGGGCAGCCACGTGCCCTGCGACGTGCAGAAGAAGTTGGGGCGCACGTCGAGATAGGCGCCGTCGATGGTGAGGCGAGAGAAGCGCCCGTTGCCCGCGTCGCGGATCCACAGCGCGCCGTCCGGCGCGACGACGATGCCCTCGGCGTTCGCGAGCTCACCGGGGCCGCGTCCACGACGACCGATGGTCTTCAGGAACTGGCCGTCACGGCTGAACACGCGGATGTCCTGCGTGCTGTGCTCGTAGATGAAGATGCGGCCGAGCGAGTCGGTGGCGATGCCTTTGACCCAGGAGAACGAGGTCGGGCCTTCGTCGCCGGAGCCGATGCGCACGGTCTCGACCAGTGTCCAGGTCGGCGTCGTGCTCGCCGCGTCGCGGTCCGCGCACGCGAGGAGCGTGATGAGAGCGAGCAGCAGCGGGAAGCGGCGCGGCATGTCCGGAGGGTGTGGGGTCGGCCGGATGATCGCCCCCGCAGGGTCCGGCGGCAAGCCGCCACTCAGACGCGGCGTGGACCGTGCGACGAAGGCCCGGCGCGCTTGGGCGCGTCGGGCCTTCGGACCAGCGATGGCGAGCAGCTCCCGCGACAGGACTCGAACCTGTGACCCGGTGATTAACAGTCACCTGCTCTACCAACTGAGCTACGCGGGAATGAACTGGGAATGTAACCGGGTCGCGCCCCCGCATTCAAGGCGCGCGGACCTGAAACAGCGCTGAAACAGCGCCCGGAGACGCGCGTAAGTTGAGGCACCCGCAGCTCGCTCCTCCACGTTCTTCCGGTCGGCCGCCGTCTCTATGCGCTCCTCCCTCGCCATCGGCCTCGACGCGCTTCGCGCGAACCCCCTGCGGACCATTCTCTCGACGCTCGGCGTGGTCATGGGCGTGGCCGCGATGGTCTCCGTGCTCGCCATGGGCGACGGCGTCGAGCGCTTCGCCCGCGAGGAGATCGAGCGCACCACCGATCTGCTCTCGGTGACCGTGCGGCCGACCACGACGACGCGGCTCGACGGTCAGTTCGTCCGGCTGGACTCGGTGATCCAGTTTCGCGCGGCGG